>NZ_ABEA03000112.1 GCF_000171235.2 Geminisphaera colitermitum TAV2
GGGGCTACGCAAAGATTTCCAGCAACCGCGTGAGCAGGCGGTCCACGGTTGTCTGGTTGTCGCGCACGAGTTCGTGGAATTGCGCGTAGCCGATGTCCGCGCCTTCGATGCCGTTGGCGAGGTTGTCCACCATGGCGAGGGAGTTGTAACGCAGGCCGAGTTCGGTGCACAGGTCGGCTTCGTGCGCGAGCGTCATGCCGACGACGTCGCCCCAATCGCGGATGACGCGAATTTCGGCTTTGGTCTCAAAGCGCGGGCCGCGCATCTGCACGTAAACCTGGCCGGTTTCGATGTAGAATTCGTTGCGCAGGCGGTCGCAGATGAATGGCAGCAAATTGTTGGCGATGCCGGGCGCGCCGCCGTCCATGTCATTGTCGTGGTAGGTGGCCGGCCCCTGCTGGAGCGCCACGTAGTCGGAGCACGAGATGAGGCTGCCCGGCGGCAGGTCGGCGCGCAGGGAACCAACGGAGCTCAACGCCACCACGTCGCAAAAACCCAATTTATGAAGCGCGGCGATGTTGGCGCGGTGGTTGATGTGGTGTGGGGGCACGGGAGCGGCGGCGACGCCATGACGGTTGAGCACGGCGTGCTCACCGCGCAGGCGCAGCGTGGCGGGGCCGTGCGGAGTGTCCACGGTGCGTTCCTCCCAGGTCGCAAACAACGGGGAACGCAGGATGCTGGTGCCGCTGAGAAATGCGATTTTCATGCCACGCAATCCAGCCTCTGATCCGGGAGAACTTCAACCGCCGAGTTTAACTTTACCCTGGCGAAGCGACCTTCTGCCTTGTCGCGCGGGCGTCTTTGACGCTTGGTGTATCTTTTTTTCCCAATCCAATTCAAATGTCCCACACTCCCGTTGAAAACATCGTCATAGTCGGCACAGGTTGCGCCGGCCTTACCGCCGCCATTTACACCGGGCGGGCCAATCTCAATCCGCTCGTCATCGAGGGCACGCTTCCGGGCGGCCAGCTCACGACCACCAGCGAGGTGGAAAACTTCCCCGGCTTCCCGACCGGCATCGACGGTTTCCAGCTCATGCAAAACCTGCGCGAACAGGCCCAGCGTTTCGGCACGCGTTTCGAGCAGGCGCAGGTCGAGTCCGTCGATTTTGCGTCGCGCCCGTTTCAACTCAACTGCGGCGACCGCACCATTCTGGCCCGCAGCGTCATCATCGCCACGGGCGCCTCGCCCCGCCTCACCGGCATCCCGGGCGAAAAGGAACTCTACGGCGGCAAGGGCGTGACGACCTGCGCCACCTGCGACGGCGCGTTTTATCGCAACATGGAGGTCGCCGTCATCGGCGGCGGCGACAGCGCGGCGGAGGAAGCGTTGTTCCTGACACGTTTTGCGAGCAAGGTTTACCTCGTTCACCGCCGCAACGCCTTGCGCGCCTCCAAGATCATGGCCGACCGTGTCGTGGCGCATCCCAAGATCGAGGCCGTGTGGGACAGCATTCCGACCGCCGTGCAGGGCGTGGAGGCGGGCTCTGTATCCGGTCTCACGGTACGCCATGTGACGACCGGTGCGGAGCGCACGCTGCCGGTCAAGGGTGTCTTCGTTGCCATCGGCCACCAGCCCAACACCGGTCCCTTCGCCTCCGCGCTGGAGGTGGACGCCAACGGTTACTTTGTGCCGGCTTCCGGCTCGCAGGTCCGCACGAGCGTCCCGGGCATTTATGTCGCCGGCGATTGTGCCGACCACATCTACCGCCAGGCCATCACTGCCGCCGGCATGGGATGCCAGGCCGCCATCGAAGCCGAGCGCTGGCTGGCCGAGCACCACGGCTGACGGTGTGCCGCCGCAATCGCCACCAGGCTCAGCCCGCCCGCCCTCTCAACATAGTCAGCCGCCGCGCATTCCAGCCCGGCGGCTTTTTTGGAAAAAATCATTCACCCATTCGCTTCCCGCCCATCCGCCTTCCTCATGAACACCGCCGCCAATTCGCCGTCCGAATCCGGGTCCGATGACGACCGTATCAGCCATTTAGATACACCAGATGGATTGCGTGCGCGGATTCGAGAACTCGAGGCGCAGCTTGATCTTCACCAGCGCGGTCAGACCCGGCATTTGCGCGCCCGCCACATGGAGAACCTGGGGGAGCTTACCATCGGCATCGCGCACGATCTCAACAACGCGCTCGCCCCCGTGCTCATGTCCATCGACCTGCTCCGGCTCCGCGTGGACAATGCCAGTTGCGAACGCCTGCTTCAGGCCGTGGAGACCAGCGCGCGGCGCGGCGCCGACCTCGTGAAACAAGTCCTTGTCTATGCCCGCGGACTCGAAGGCGCGCCCGTCCCGCTTCACGCCGCGCAACTCATCAAGGATGTGGCGCTCGTCGCCAGCGAGACGTTTCCCGCCGGCATTGCGACCACCGCCTCGATCGACCCGCAACTCTGGCCGGTCATGGCTGATCCCACGCAACTCCACCAAGTGTTGCTCAACCTCGCCATCAACGCCCGCGACGCCATGCCTGCCGGTGGTTCGCTGACTTTTACGGCTCGCAACCTCCCGCCCCTGCCGGCTGCCGATGCCGCCGGCGCTTCGGGCATGCCGTGTGGTCCGGTCATCGAGATCACGGTTCGAGACACCGGCACGGGCATCGCGCCCGAGGTGCGCGAGCGTTTGTTTGACCCGTTTTTCACGACCAAGCCCGGTGGCCGGGGACTGGGGATGGGGCTCGCCACGGCGCGCACGATCGTCAATGCGCATGGCGGCGTCATCACGTTTGAGAGCGAGCCGGGGCAGGGCGCCACGTTCACGATCCGGCTGCCGGCGGACCCCGCGTTGCGGCCTCCTGCGCGTTGTGAATCGCCGTCGCGTTTCCCCTCGGGACGCGGGCAATTGCTGCTCGTGATCGAGGATGAGCCGTCGCTGCGCGACGTAATGCAGCAAACGCTGGAGTCGTTTGGCTACCAGGTGATCACGGCGGAGGATGGCCGGGCGGGCATCGAATTGTTTGAGAAACGCCATAAAGAAATCGCCGCCACCTTGGTGGATCTCCTGATGCCGCGAGTGGACGGCATGACCACCATCCGCGAATTGCGCCGCATCGTCCCCGGCGCGGTCGTGCTCGCGATGAGCGGGCTGGGCTCGCAGGAAACCGCCGCCCGCGAAGCCGGAGCACGTGCGTTCTTGGCAAAACCTTGCGGCATCGATGTCCTTTTGCAAACGCTGGCCCGCCTGCTGGTGTAGTGGATAATTGGATTCGCCAGTAGATCCTGATTTCAAAAACCATGAACGCATCCCTCAACATTGCCCCCTCCCCGGCTGCCGGTGTCCCTCAAAACGCCGAAGACTGGCAAAAACCGCTCGTCCTCGGCATCAACAAACTCCCCCCGCGCAACTCCTCCTGGCCCTGCCCCGATGCCGCCAGTGGATTCGCGTCCGACTACGACCATTCTCCCTGGCTCGCCTCCCTCAACAGTGAGGATGCCTGGTCCTTCCACTGGTCGCCCGACCCCGCCTCGCGCCCCGTTGATTTTTACCGTCCCGATTACACGCCCGACGCCGCCACCGGCTGGACCACGCTCGCCGTCCCGGCCTGCTGGGAACTCCGCGGACACGGCGTTCCCGTGTATTCAAATTACAATTATCCCTTCCAGCCCAATCCTCCCCGCGTGATGGATGAACCCCCGGCGCACTACACCACCCGCACGCAGCGCAATCCCGTTGGCAGTTACCGCCGCACCTTCACGCTCCCGGCCGCCTGGCCTTCCAACGCCGACGATGGAGACCGTGTCATCCTGCATTTCGCCGGCGTCTCGTCGGCGATGTACGTGTGGGTCAACGGCTGCAAAATCGGTTACAGTCAGGACTCCCGTTCTCCCGCTGAGTTTGACATCACCGACGCCCTCCATCCTGCGTCCTCCGCGACGCCCAATCTTCTCGCTGTCGAGGTTTATCGATTCTGTTCCGGTTCGTATTTGGAAGATCAGGACATGTGGCGACTCAGCGGTATTTTCCGCGACGTGTTTCTCTACCGGACGCCCGCCGTCACCGTGTGGGATTTTTACCTGCACAACCCACTCTCGCCCGACCTCCGCTCTGCCGACATCACGCTCCATTATGTGCTGCGCTGCTCCGCCGGGATATCGGCGGCACTTCGTCTCCGCCTTCGCCTTCGCGCTCCCGATGGACAGCAGCAACTCCTGCTCGATGAGCCGGTGAGCTCCCCGCAAGGCACCACGAGCACTGTTCGCTTCGACGCTCCGCAACTCTGGACCCACGAAACGCCGCACCTTTACGACGCCCTTGTCGAACTCGTTGACGCAGCCACCGGAGGCATCATCGAGACCCGGCGCGCCGACCTCGGATTCCGCCGCGTCGAAATCCGCGACCTCCAACTCTGCCTCAACAACCGCCCGCTCAAAGTCAAAGGCGTCAACCGTCACGAATCGCATCCGCTTAACGGATACGTTGTCACGCAGGCTGACATGGAACGCGACCTTCGCCTCATCAAGCAGGCGAATCTCAATTTTGTCCGCACCGCCCACTATCCCGACGACCCGCGCTGGTATGCCCTTTGCAACCGCCACGGCCTGCTCCTCATGGACGAGGCCAACGTCGAATCCCACGGCCTCAGCTACCACAAGCGCGTCCTCCCCGGCGATCTCCCCGAGTGGCAGCCCAATGTCGTCGAACGCATGCGTCGCATGGTGATCCGCGACCGTCAGCATCCCAGTGTCGTGCTCTGGTCGCTCGGCAACGAAGCCGGTTATGGCAACGCCTTCCTTGCCATGCGCGAAGCCGCGCACGCCGCCGATCCCGAGCGAAGGCCCATCCAATATGCCGACATGAACCTTGCCGCCGACATGGACAGCCAGACATACCCGACCACCACCTGGCTCCTCCAGCATCTTGCCGGCAAGGCCGTGCGCAAAGGCGAGCATGGCGAAATCGGCTCTCCCGAACAACACGGCGCGTATCCATCAGGGCGGCCTTTTTTGCTCAACGAATACGCGCACGCCCATTCCAACGCGCTCGGCAACTTGCAGGATTATTGGGATATTTTTGAGGCACATCCCCAGTTGTGGGGTGGCTTTATTTGGGAGTGGGCCAACCACACGCTCTACAAAACCGACCCTGCCACCGGCCTCCGCTTTCACGCCTATGGCGGAGACTTTGGCGACCAGCCCAATGACGGAGTTTTTTGTTTCAACGGACTGGTCAACGCCGAACGGTATCCGCAGCCCCACTACTGGGAGGCGAAAAAAGTGTTCCAATATATCAAGGTCACGGCGACTCCCGACGATCTCGCCTGCGGCAGGATTCGCATCCGCAACGACCATGCGTTTGTCTCGCTCGCTTCTTTTGACGCTGTCTGGACAGTCGAGGAAGACGGACGCGCCATTGCCAGCGGTGAAATCGAGGCGTCACGTCTGGCCGGCATTGCGCCCGGCGAGTCGAGAGTGGTTGCGCTGTCGTTGCCCCAACTGCCCGTGACGTCCGGAGAATATTTTCTCACCGTCACCTTCCGCCTTCGTTGCGACGTCTGGTGGGCGTCCGCCGGACATGTCGTGGCGTGGGCGCAATTTCCACTCTCATCCTCGACCTTCGCCTCCCCCCCCCCTCCCCCCGCCCGACCTCGCCTCACCGCCCGTTTCGATCCGTCCACCGGTTTTCTGACCTCGCTGCTCGTATCCGGAAACGAATACCTTGCCGCACCGCTTGTCCCCAATTTCTGGCGTGTGCCCACCGACAGCGACAACGGTTGGAAAGTCCCGGCGAAAATGGGCGCTTGGAAAAACGCCGCTCACACCGCCCGGTTGGCTCACTTCGACTCCCGCACGGACGACGCCGGGACTCACACAACGACCACCTACGAGTTCACACACCCCGCGCTGGCCGGAACGACGCTCACTCTTGCGTATTCGATTTTCAATGACGGACGGCTCCGTCTCACTTTCCGGGCCGATCTGTCTGCCGACGCTCACGAGCCTCCGCGTATGGGGCTTCAATTTGCGATTCCATCGCGCCTTGCGCACACGCGCTGGTTTGGACGCGGCCCGCATGAAAACTATATCGACCGTTGCACCGGCGCCGCTGTCGGTCTGCACGAATTGCCCGCCGCTGACTGGATGACTCACTACGTGCGTCCGCAGGAAAACGCCACGCGCACTGACATCCGATGGCTGGAGTTTTCAGCGGGGAAAAATGCCGGCCCCAGCCTTCGCATCCATGCCCTGCCGCCTCGTCATTTCAGCGCCAGCGTGTGGCCTTGCACGCAGAACGATCTCGAAGGTGCGACGCATGACCACCTGTTGCCGCGGCGTGATTTTTTCACCGTCAACATCGATGGCTGGATGATGGGTGTTGGCGGCGATACGAGTTGGGGCGAGCCGGTGCATGACGAATACCGCATCCTGACAAAAGGCCGTCACGAGTTTGCGATCGAATGGGTGTTTTCGTGAGCAGCTCCAAGTGATGTCAGACACTGGAGGGCGGGTCCTCCTGACCCGCCGATGAGGCTCGCTATTCCGGATGGGCGCGGCTGCGCCGCGTCTGGCGGGTCAGGAGACCCGCCCTCCGACTGAGAGGTCAGAGGAGGTCGCGGCGGACTTTCTGGGCGAGGATCGACTCGAAGTGTTTGCGCAGGACTTTCTCTTTGCCGTCGAGTCCGGGCATGCGGGCGAGCCATTGGTAAACCTCTTCGCGCAGGTGCTTGGGCATGGTGGGGGAGAGCCGGGTGGCCTTGTCGAGAGCGGTGACGATCTTGTCGGCGATGACTTCGCACATGCGCTGCGCGGTGGCGGAGCTGTGCAGGCCGGCGAGGCGGACCACAATGTCATCGGTGGCGGATGAGGCGGGGGGAGGGCGGACGGCGGTGCGGTGGGAACGTTGTTTTTGCGCGGTTTTGTAAAGGGCAAGGCTGGGGATGACGACGGACACGGTGCGGGGCCAGAAGCTGGCCATGAGGTTCCAAGGGGCGCCGCCGGGCTGGTCGCCAGAGGCGCGAATATCGCTGCGGAGGATGACGGCGGGAATGTCGGCGAACTTGGCGAACATGAATTCGACGAGGGTGCCGCCGTCGAGTTCGGTGCCGTCGAAGTTGAAGAGGGCGAGGTCGCTTTCGATGAGAGCGAGGAGGTCTTTGTCGCGGATGGTCTTGGGACGTTTGTTGCGAAATTCGATGTCCTGCGGGAGGCGGCAGAGGAAGCGGCCGTGCGAGCGTTCGTAAATTTCCTCGGCGAGGTAGGCGTTGCCGAGGATGTGTTTGAGGCTGAAGAGTTCGCCGCCAAAATAGACGGTGCGCGCCGGGGCGGTGGCGTCGGTGAGAACGCGGGATTTGGCGTCGTCGGCTTTTTTGTTTTTCACGGATGTTGGGTGTGGGTGAGCGTGGAGTTTCAGCCGATGAGTTTGCTAAGGCGGGTGCGATAGCGTTCGGAGAGGGCGATGTTGGCCTCCATGCCGCCGGGCAGGTTCTGGCTGCGGACGAGGGGCAGGTCGTGGCCGTGGTCGCGGAGCCAGCCGAGGACGTCGAGCATGAGGAGGTTGAGGAGGGTGCAGCCGATGAGGGTGGAAGTGGGACCGGCGTGCAGGCCGGGCGTGACTTCGACGATGGCGTCGCCGGGGACGCCGAGGTTGTCGAGCGTGTGGTCGGCGATGGCGTGGAGGTTTTGTCCGCCGGGGTGAACGGTGGCGGCGGTGGTGCTCATGGCGAGCGAGGTGAGGCCGATGACGGTGAGACCCTTTTGTTTGGCGTAGAGGGCGACTTCGATGGGCGAGGCGTTTTTGCCGGAGTTGGAGATGACGATAATGGCTTCGCCAGGGCGCAGGCCGTAGTGGTGGTCGTGGCGTTGGGCGAGGCGGGTGCCGTAGCCGACGATGTTTTCCGAGAATCCGTAGCCGGGATCGAAGAGGCCGGTGACAGGCATGAGACCGCCGGCGCGTCCGATGATCTCGCGGGCGATCATCTCGCTGTGTCCGCTGCCGAAGGTGTGGAGCACGCCACCGTCGGCAATGGAGCGTCCGATGATGGGCACGAGGGTGGCGAGGGTGGCGGCATTTTTCTCGCGGGCGCGGGCGAGCATGTCGGCGGCAGTGGCGTAGTAGGCGTCGGAAAGAGACATGGACGGAGTGCTAAAAGACTGAACAGGGATGGAAAGCTGAATACGTTCAGGTTCTGGTCGCGGACAATTTTTTCAAGCGAACGGCGATGTCGGCGGGATAGAGTTCGTGGAGCGGCACCTTGAGGGCGAGCGCCAGAGTCGCGGCTTCGATGTCGGTGACGCATCGAACGCCGGCCTCGATCTTGGCCAGCGTCCCTCGGGAAATGTCCCATCCGGCCACGCCACACCGAGCCGCAAGCATCTCCTGAGTGAGCGCGAGGTTGCTGCGGATGCGGCCGACCTGACGGCCGATGATGTTTTGATGGATGTTTTTCTGCTCCAAAATCGGAGCTTGATCATGAAAGAAAAAATAGATGGATTTGCTCCGATTTCGGAGCACCCAGATCACATTCATGCCTCTGGGTATTCGACTCACTACACCATCAATTAATACAAAATAATGAAGAAACGAGAACCTCGTCCTCGCCTTGTGAATCTCGTTCCTGTTTCCCGCGCCGGCCCATGCCGTTGTCAGGCAAAAGCGGCAGGGCTGAAAGCTTTGCACAAACTGGCGGATACGACGTTGATAATTGGATACGACAGCAAAAATTGCTGCATCCACGTAAACCAATTCGAGAACTCAGCGGACAGGGGCTGGGGTTTGACCACGATTCGGAATCAGAAGTATCGGAGGCTGGGGGTTCGGAAGTTAGACGTGCTCATGTTCGGCTCCGATGGCCAGGTTGTTAATCATTTTCACGATGAATCTCCTAGTGCTTCCCAGCGCCCATAGATGCCGCAGGGGAGAACTTTGCCGTCGGCTTCAATAGGGAGGCCGACTTCGCCGCCGGTGATGGTGCCGCCGTAGGGACGCATGAGTTCGGCGAGGAGATTGACAACGACGGTGGGGGAGAGGCGGGCGGTGTAGGCGTTGATGAGGAAAAAGAGCGGGCGTTCGCTGAGCACCGCGCGGCATTCGGTGAGGAGTTGCCAGAGGTGGTCTTCGAGTTTCCACATCTCGCCCCCTGCGCCGCGTCCGTAGGTCGGCGGGTCCATGATGATGGCGTCGTATTTGCGTCCGCGCTTGGCTTCGCGGCGGACGAATTTGAGGCAGTCGTCCACAATGTAGCGGATGGGCGCGGTGCCGAGGCCGGAGAGGGCGGCGTTTTCCTTGCACCATTTGACCATGCCTTCGGCGGCATCGACGTGGCACACGCTGGCGCCGGCCTTGGCGGCGGCGCAGGTGGCGGCGCCGGTGTATCCAAAAAGATTGAGCACGTTGATTTCGCGCCCGGATTCGGCGTGGGCGGCGCGGATTTTTTTAGAAAACCATTCCCAGTTGACGGCTTGTTCGGGGAAGAGGCCGGTGTGTTTGAAGCTCGTCGGGTGGATGCGCAGGGTGAGGTCGAGGGGATGGTAGCGGATCGTCCATTGATCGGGCAGGGGTTTGCGAAATTCCCAGCGTCCGCCGCCGCGGTCGTTGCGGTGATACATGGCGTCCCAGTCGCTCCAGGGTTTTGTGGCCGATCCGTTGGAACGGGGCCAGATGATCTGCGGGTCGGGACGGACAAGGGTGTGCGCGCCCCAGCGTTCCATTTTCATGCCGTCGCCGCAGTCGAGCAGACGGTAGTCACGCCAGGCATCGGCGGTGGCGAGGGTTGAGCGTTGGATGTCGATCTGGGTCGCACGCATGGGGGAGGAGGCAACGGGTGTCGTGAACGGGCTGCAAACCGAATCCAAAACGACGGGGTTGTCATAGTTGGGTTTGACGCGGCTTACGGTTTTTTTACGTTCCGCCGGCTCATGCAAAGAATCATTCATCACACCCTGTTCCTCACGGGCATCCTGTTGGGTTTTGCCGGCCTCTCCGCCGACACCATTGAGACCAAGGACGGCTCCAAACTTACCGGCACCGTTTCCAAGATCGGCGGCGGCTCCGTGACGCTCGAAACGTCTTACGCGGGCACGCTCACGATCAAGCAATCCGAGATCGTGCGCATCCAGACGGAGGCTCCGCAGGTGCTCCGCCTCGACAATGGCACGACCATCGCGGGCACGCTTTCGACCGGCGGCGATGGCGCAGTGACGATCCGCAGTGACGATGCTTCCGTCTCCACCAACGTTGACAAGCTGGCCGCTTCCTGGGCCATCGGAGAGACCGATCCGGCCATCCTTGCCCTGCGCCGCAAGTGGAGCTACGAGGCCAGTTTCGACCTCGTCGGCAAGGAGGGCAACACCGACAAGTTTGGCATTGGCATGGGTTTCCGCGCCAAGCTCACCGGCCCAACCGACACGTTGCTGTTCTACACGCAGTATTTTTATGAGAAGACAGATGGTGACGTTTCCGATGACCGTTTTCTGGCGGGCGTGGATTACTCGCACAATTTCACCGACCGCGTCTCCTGGTATGCGCGCGATGAGGGGGGCTACGACAATGAGAAGGACATCGATTTCTATAACATCGCGGCGGTCGGTCTCGGTTACGATTTCGTGAAACGCGACGAGTGGAAACTCACCGGGCGCGCGGGTATTTCGTATCGGTATGAGGACTACGGCAATCCCGCGACTGACGACGTGAGCTCGGCTGGTCTCGATCTCGGACTCATCAACACCTACCGTTTTGGCAATTTCGCGGTGATGAACAATCAGATCACCTATGTGCCGGCGTTCAACGAATTCTCCAACTACCGCCTCCTGCATGACTCCAATCTGGAGTTCCCTCTTGGCAAAACCCACTGGCGTTTGCGCATCGGCGTGAGCAACGACTACAACAGCAAGCCCGCCGACAATACCGAGCGCATGGATACCACGTATTACACGAAGTTCCTGCTGCGGTGGGAATGAACGCCTGAATTGGAATAAATATCTCACGCAGAGCCGCGGAGGCGCGGAGAAGAAAAAATCGGTTTTCTTTGCGCCTCCGCGGCTCTGCGTGAGTTCCTTGATCTCATTATTTTTTCTGATTCGTTTTCCTGATGCGATCCAAACCCATTCCTGGTTCCACGGGCGAAGTGCTCACCTGCCTGCCCTCGCCTTACCTGCCGCATCCGGGCACCGGGTTGTTGTATCTGCCGCGCTTTCTGGCCAAGTGCCGTTACGTGAAAACCCACGGTGCGCTTCCCGCTAGTTACGCCAAAAATTACAAGCGTGGCATGGATCGTTTTCTCTGCCTGCACCTCGGCATCGATCCGGCAGCGGTGGAGAAGATCGTGTTCGAGTCCGCGACCAACGAGGAGATTGAGACGCGCCTGCGCGCACTCCTGCCCGCCGACGTGCGCGCGGCGAAATGGAACCGCGAACTGGTGCAAAAAGGAATGACGCCCGCCGGGCGCGATTTTCTAAAAGAGGCGCTGACCAACATGGGCTGCGCCGACCGCGTGGACGAAATCATCAGCGTGCCCGACTTGATCGACTTCGACGAGGGAAGGATCGAGTAGGGGGGGCGGGGGGGGGGGAGGGCGGCCCCAAGGGGCGCGGTCGTTCAATGTTCATGAGCGACGCCGGGGACTTAGGATCAAGACTCCAAACAGTGGCTTTGACGAACGGTCTCCGGTTGTTTTCTTGTGCGGCATGACCAAAGGACAGCGAGTCGTCTGCATTAATGATACTTTCTCGGAAATGATCCGTGCCATGTACACCGCCCTCCCAACGAAGGGGAAAACATACACCATCCGGGAGGTGTTTCTGGGCCGCGAAAAGATCGTCAAGGGCGGCGACAGCGCGACCGTGGGACTGCTGCTTCAGGAATTGGTCAATCCGCCCGATCCGTTTTTTGGCGGTCAACGGGAACTCGGGTTTACGTCCGAACGATTCGCGCCGCTCGAAGAGCTTCCCGACGAAGAGGCCAAGGCCGAAAGCGAAGGTGTGTTCGTGGGCGCAGGCAGCGAAGCTGAGAAGAAACATAGCGGAGATTGGTGGAAAAATTGAGACGCGGCCTTTCGTCGCGGCTTTCGGAGAACGGGCGAGACGCCCGCATGCTGACGTAGCGCAGGCGGGACGCCTGCCATCTTGTCTATAGCGCGAAGCGCGGTGACTTTTATGGAGTGCGGCGCTTCGCGCAGCAGGCTGGATTGCAGGCGGGACGCCTGCGCTACATCGGAATGCGGGCGTCGCAAGCGACGCCCCTACGGCGGGCGTTTGGCAGAAAAAGCCCGCGCCACTTTTGTCAGGCGGCGGCGATTTGCAGCAGGTCGGGGAGATTGACGCGCTTTTCGTAGATCGCTTTGCCGACGATGACGCCGTCGAGGTTGGCGCGGCGGCGGGCAAGGTCGGCGAGGCCGATGACGTCCTCGCGCCGGCTGACACCACCGGAGGCAATGATGTTTGTCCCGGTCTGGCTGGCGACGCCGGGGGCGACGGCTTCGCACATTGCCTCCTGCGCGACAAAGTTGGGGCCGGTGAGCATGCCGTCAGTGCCGATGTCGGTGTAGATAATGGTGCGCACGCCAAGGGCGCTCATGCGGCGGGCGAGGTCGAGAGCGCCGGTGCCGGTGGTGCTGACCCAGCCTTTGACGGCAACCTGGCCGTTTTTGGCGTCGATGCCGACGGCGATTTTGTCACCGAAGGTTTGCACGAGTTCGCCGACAAAGGACTCGCTTTCGGCGGCGCGGGTGCCGATGACCACGCGGCTGACGCCAAAGCCGAGCGCGCGTTCGACGGCGGCGCGGGTGCGGAGTCCGCCGCCGAGTTGCACCTTCATGCCGAGCGCGGCAATGGCCTGCACTTGGGTGAGGTTTTGTGGTTCGCCAGCAAAGGCGCCGTCGAGGTCAACGACGTGAACCCAAGGGCTGCCGGCGGCCTTGAATTGGGTGGCGATGTCGGCCGGGTTTTCGAAATAAACGGTTTCCTGATCGGCACGGCCTTGGGTGAGGCGCACACAACGGCCGCCTTTGATGTCGATGGCTGGATAGATGGTCATGGATGGTGCTACGCCGGTTGTTGTTGGGAGATGCAGTGGAGGGTGCCGAGTCCCCAGATGAGGTGGTAGCAATCGATGGGGACGATTTCGCGGTTGGGGAAGCAGGTGGCAATGATGGCGCAGGCTTCGCGGTCGCGTTTGTTCTGGCGGAAGGTGGGGACGAGGACGGCGTCGTTGATGATGAGAAAATTCGCGTAGCTGGCGGGCACACGCTGGCGCTGGAAGCCGAAGGGCTTGGGCATGGGCAGCTCGACGATGTCGAATTTGCCTCCGGCGGGTGTGCGGAAGCCGCGCAGGCGCTCCAGATTGGCGGCGAGGAGGGCGTGGTTTTTGTCGTAGGTGTTGGGCTCGACGCAGGTGATGAAGCCGTCGGGTTTGTAGAACCGCGTCATGTCGTCGATGTGGCCGTCTGTATCGTCGCCGATGATACCTTCGCCAAGCCAGAGGATGTCGGTGACGCCGAGGTAATCGCGGAGGTTTTGCTCGATTTGCTCCCGGCTGAGGCGGGGGTTGCGGTTTTTGTTGAGCAGGCATTGCTCGCTGGTGAGGAGCAGGCCGTCGCCGTTGACGTCAATGGAGCCGCCTTCGAGCACCATGTCGTTCTCAAAGCGGCGCAGGCCGAGAGCGCGGGCGATGCCGGGGGGGATTTGGTTGTCGAGGTCGTAGGGCGGGTATTTGTCGCCCCAGGCGTTGTAGGCCCAGTCGGTGAGGGCGACTTCGCCGGTCTGCGTGTGTTTGACGAAGATGGGGCCGTGGTCGCGGCACCAGGCGTCGTTGGTGGGGTGATCGTAAAATGTCACCCGGCTCATGTCGGCGCCGTTTTTTTCGCAGAGCTTGATGGCGCGGGGCTGGCGGTAGCGGTCGCAGTTGATGCGCACGGGCTGGCGGCGGCTGATTTCGGTGACGATCCGGCTGAACAGGTAGGGGATGGGGCGGAATTTGCCGGGCCACGAGTGGTAGTTGTGCGGCCATGACAACCAGACGGCGGACTGGGGTGCCCATTCGGCCGGCATGCGGAAGCCAAGGGCGGAAGGAGTGGAGGGGGGGGGGGGGGGGAATGGTTTCGGTGGCGGGAGCGGTCATGCGAATGGAGGGATTTTCGATTTTGGATTCTCGATTGGGGGGAGGCCGTTAAAACGGCCTCTCAAAAGCGGCGATAAATCGCCGCATTCCATGCTAATCAATGAAGCGGCGGGTGAGGTCGCCATAGGCGTCGATGCGGCGGTCGCGGAAGAAGGGCCAGTGGGTGCGGGTTGTATCCACTTTTCCAAGTTCGACGGGGACGAGGAGGATTTCCTCCCGGTCCACGCTGGCCTTGGCGAGGATTTGTCCACTGGTGCCGGCGACGAAGCTCTGGCCCCAGAATTCGATGCCGTCGCCGCCGACTCCGGCGATTTTTTCGTGGCCGATGCGGTTGATCGAGGCGACGTAGCAGCCGTTGGCGACGGCGTGCGAGCGCTGGATGGTCTCCCAGGCGCCGTGCTGGTTGACGCCGTATTCAGATTTTTCTGACGGATGCCAGCCGATGGCGGTCGGGTAGAAGAGGATTTCGGCGCCTTGGAGGGCGGTGAGGCGCGCGCCTTCGGGATACCATTGGTCCCAGCAGATGAGGACGCCGATTTTGCCGTGGCGGGTTTGCCAGGCGCGGAAGCCGGTGTCGCCGGGGGTGAAATAGAATTTTTCGTAAAAGAGGGGGTCGTCGGGGATGTGCATCTTGCGGTAGATGCCGAGGAGCGAGCCGTCCGCGTCGATGATGACGGCGGTGTTGTGGTAGAGGCCGCTGGCGCGTTTTTCGAAGAGCGAGGCGACGATGACGACCTGGTGTTTTTTGGCGATTTTCTGGAACGCCTGCGTGCTGGGGCCGGGGATGGGTTCGGCGAGGGCGAAATGGGCGTGGTCTTCGCTTTGGCAGAAATACTGCGAGCGGAAGAGTTCCTGCGTGCAGATGATTTTCGCTCCCTTGCGGGCGGCCTGCTCGGTGAGGGCGAGCGTTTTTTTAAGGTTGGCCTTCGGGTCGGCACCGCAGGCGTGTTGGAGGAGGCCGAGTGTGAGCATGTGGAAATTAGGAACTAGGAATTAGGAATTAAGAATTGAAAACAAGGGGAGGGAGGGGGGAGCGGATCGGACAAGCGGGCGGATTGTTTTCTTAATTCTTAAGAGAGATTCTAAAACTACATTTTTGAACAGCAAAGTCGCTAAGGCGCAAAGGAAGAAACTCCTTTGATTGTTTTGTAGTTAACTAAAAATAAATGAGATGCAAAAATTCACAATTCTTTGCTCTGATCTTTGCGCCTTTGCGTCTTCGCTGTTTTTCCAATTTTTAGAACCTCCCTTAACTCTTAATTCTTAATTTTTCAGTAAACGACTTTGTTGAGCGGATACTCGACGATGCCTTCGCCGCCGAGGGCCTTGAGTTGCGGGATGATTTCGCGGACGACGCTTTCGTCGATGATCGTCTCGAGGGCGACCCAGTCGGGGCTGCTGAGCGGGGAGATCGTCGGGTTGCGCAGCGAGGGGAGTTGCCGGATCATGTCGTCGAGCGCGGCTTTGGGGAGGTTGAGTTTGAGGCCGACTTTGCTGCCGGCTTCGAGCGCGCCGCGCAGGAGGAGGGCGATGGTCTCGATCTTCTTGCGCTTGGCGGGGTTGGCCCACGAGGACTTGTTGGCGATGAGTTTGGTGTTGGTGGTGAGCAGGGTGTCGATGATGCGCAGTTTGTTGGCGCGCAGCGACGAGCCGGTCTCGGTGATGTCCACGATGGCATCGACGAGGTCGGGTACTTTCACCTCGGTCGCACCCCAGGAAAACTCGACGGTTACGGGAATGTTTTTGGCGGCGAAGTAGCGCTTCACGGTGCCGACGAGTTCGGTGGCCACGCGTTTGCCGGCAAGGTCCTCGGGTTTCTGAATCAAGGAGGATTCGGGGACGCAGAGAACCCAGCGGGATTTGAGCGTGGAGGCGCGGCTGTAAACGAGGTCGCAGACTTCAATGACGTCGGATTCGTTTTCCTGCACCCAGTCCCATCCGGTGAGGCCGCAGTCAAAAAAGCCGTGTTCGACGTAGCGGCTGACTTCCTGCGCACGAATGAACCGGCCGTCCAACTCGGGATCGTCGATGCTGGGTTTGTAGGAGCGCGAACTGGTGGTTATCTTCCAACCGGCCTTGGCGAAGAGCGCTTTGGTGGATTCCTCGAGGCTGCCTTTGGGCAGGCCGAGCATTAGGAGTGGAGCTTGAGCAGACACGTCCGCCAAGGGAGCGGCGTGGGGGAGGGCGTTCAAGATTATTTGTTAGGCGAATTTGGCCGGGCTTCGTGTGTCATCCGGCCGATTGGCGCAGAGGGAGTGGGAGCGAGTGAAAGTGAATGCCCCCGCCATCAGTATCATTGCAGGTTAGAGAGTTAAGGAAACAGATGATATGCTTATGCGAATGAAAACCTTTTACATATCGACAGGCGGCGTTTGGTCGGCAATGGATCAGGGCTCCTTCTTCACTTCATTCGGATGATTGTTAATTGGTACCTTCTTGTCGTTGGTTTGGCCGCGCTTTTTCTTCCGGCTCGCTGGTTGACGTCGGCTGACTGCCGACATCTTGAGTTTTTGCAACTCAGGGCAATGCACATCGACAAGAACCGGCGGCGACGGCGTTGGTGGAAGGGTCGCCATGTCTGGATCGAGCCGGTTCGCGGGGCCATCGGAGTTTGGGCATTGAAGGAAGGTGTCACTCGCGCTCCCGATACCTGCGGACTGCAAGGCCAGTTGCCGACTGTCATTGTTTTGGCGGCGCTTGGCCTTTCCATCCTTTTACAAGTGATGGGGCGGCGGAAAAAAATCTTGGGCCGTCGCCGGACTGACGAAGGCAGCTATGGAAATGCCGGTGATGCTCCCTCCAGTGACGCCAGCGAGGCAAAGACAACCAGTTATACCAGCTACAAAAGCAGCAGCTCGGAACTTGATCGGACGGGTGTCGTTCGCACGCGCAAGTCGCTGAATGCTCCGTTATTTTTTATGATCGGGATGATGGTGGGGCTGTTTGGGGTGTCGGTGCCGATCTTGGTGGTGGCGGTGATTTTGATGGGGATCGTCGGACTGCTGGCGTTTCACCATTGGGCAACGGCCTGCGCGTTGGCCGCAGGCACGATGCTGGTGGTTGGCTACTTGATGTTGGGCCGCAGTATTTATGTGCCCGCCATGGTGGTGCTTTTGATGGAGCCGGCCTTGGTGGCTTGGTACCTCCACCGTCCGCTCGTCATGCCGGTGCGAATTTAGAGCGGCGGGGGAGGGAGATATCTGCAACGGTTTTTTGAATACCGTTGCTCCTTGGCGCTGTTGTTGATCGCGGCTTCGTTACAGGGCTTTGGCGGCGGCGATGACGGAATCGGCGGTGATGCCGAGTTCCTTCATCACGGTGCCGCCGGGAGCGCTGATGCCGAAACGGTCGATGCCGATGACCTTGCCGTCGAGTCCGACGTACTGATGCCAGAGGCCGGTCACGCCCGCCTCAATGGCGATGCGCTTGCGGCAGGAACTCGGAAGGACGCTTTCGCGGTATTCCGGAGTCTGACGGTTGAAGCGTTCGAAGCAGGGCACGGAGACCACGCGCACGCCGCCACCGAGGATCTTGGCCGCAGCCACGGCGTGTTGGAGTTCGCTGCCGCTGGCCAGGAGGATGTGCGTGAGAGGTTCTTTTTCCTGAATGAGAATGTAGCCGCCGCGTTCCACGCCCTGACGGCGGGTGATGAGTGCGACTTCGTTGAGGATCGGCATGGCCTGACGCGAGAGCGCGAGAAGCGTGGGGCCGTCGGTGCGCGAGAGCGCGGCGGCGTAGGCTCCGGCGGTTTCCTCAGGGTCGCCGGGGCGAATGACGTCGAGGTTGGGAATGACACGCAGGCCGGACACGGTTTCGACAGGCTGGTGTGTGGGGCCGTCTTCGCCGACGCCGACGGAGTCGTGCGTGTAGATGTAGAGAACGGGGAGCTTGGCGAGCGCGGCGAGGCGCATCGAGGGGCGGGAGTAGTCGGCAAACACGAGGAAGGTCGCCACGGAGGGACGGAAAATGCCGTCGTAGGCGAGGCCGTTGGCAATGGCGGCCATGGCGTGTTCGCGGATGCCGAAGCGGATGTTGCGTC
>NZ_ABEA03000111.1 GCF_000171235.2 Geminisphaera colitermitum TAV2
AGTGGATGGGGAGCTTGTCGAGTGATTGGAAAACGTAGTCCACCTGCACGCGGTCGGCGAAGCGCGAGCCGATGGTGGCGCGAAAGGCCTCCTCAAAATCGTGGCGGATGACAAAGAGCACGCGCGTGAATCCGGCGCGGAGGGCGTCGTAAACGGAGTAGTCGAGCACGGTTTCCCCGGAGGGACCCATGGGATCGACTTGTTTGAGGCCCCCGTAGCGGGAGCCCATTCCAGCGGCGAGGACGACGAGGGTGAGGCGGGACATGGCAGGGCGCATTGTCAGCGGGGGCGGATGTCGTATTCGAGACGGGAATACACGCCGCGCGGGTCGTTGTAATGATCGAGGGTGCGGAGGCTGGTTTGGGTCTCGGCGAGGAGGCGTGTGAAGGGGCCGCGCGCAGTGGTGGAGACGGCGGGGCGGAGCAGGGTGGCAAGGCGCGATTCGGGATAGCGGTGGCTGCTGAACAGGTCGGCCAGGAGTTGCGAGAAGGGGATGGTGGCGGGGATTTCCTCGATTGTGTAACGGTCACCGAGGCCGGCTTCGCGGGCGGCGTAGGCGAGGGCGTCGGTGAGGCCGCCGAGTTCGTCCACGAGGCCGAGGCGGTGGGCGTCGAGGCCGGACCAGACGCGGCCTTGCGCGATTTCCTGCACGCGGGCGGGTTCGAGGGAGCGGGCGGTGGAAACGCGTTTGATGAACTCGGCGTAGGTCCAGTCCACGAGGCGCTGGAAGATGGCCATCTCGGCAGGGGTCTTGGGACGGGTGAGGGTGAAGGCGCCGGCATAGCGTCCGGTCTTCACGCCGTCCCAGGTGACGCCGTGGGTGTTGGCGAGTTTTTGCACGTCAAACTGGAGTCCGAAGACGCCGATGGAGCCGGTGATGGTGGTGGGTTCGGCAAAGATGCGTCCGCCGGAGAGGGCAATCCAGTAGCCGCCGGACGCGGCGTAGTTGCCCATGGATACAACGACGGGTTTCACTTCGGCGGCGAGTTGGAGTTCGCGCAGGATGTGTTCGGAGGCGCTGGCGGAGCCGCCGGGGCTGTTGACGCGCAGGACGATGGCGGCGATGTCGTCGTCGAGGCGCAGGGCGCGGATTTCGCGCGAGAAGGCGTCTCCGCCAACGACGCCGATTTCGCCTTCGCCGTCCACGATTTCGCCTTCGGCATAAACGATGGCGAGGCGGGCGCCGTTGTTGGATTTTCGTTTTTGTTTTTTCTGTGGGTGGAGTTTGGGGTTGGCGAGGGTTTTGGTGTAGTCGCGGATGTCGATTTGGGTGAAGGGTGTGAGGGCGTCTTCACCGGTGGCGTCCTGGAGTTCGGCGAGGATTTCGTCGCGGTAGGCGATGCGGTGGATGAGGCCGGCGTCGAGGGCGGCTTGCGGGGTGATGAGGCCTTCCTTGTCCACGAGTTTCTGAAGGGTGTCGGGGGCGGGGAGTTGGCGGGTGTCGGTGACTTCGGCAACGATGGTGGTCCAGAGGTCGTCGAGGAGTTTTTGGAGTTGTTCGCGGCTTTCGGGGCTGAGATCGGCGCGGGTAAAGGGTTCGACTGCGGACTTGTATTTGCCGGAGCGGGTGACCTGGACGCCGACGCCGTATTTTTCGAGGGCTCCGGCGAAGAACATGGGTTGCGAGGCGAGGCCGGGCATTTCGATGAGGCCGAAGGGGTCGAGGGCGAGTTCGGTGGCGGTGGAGCCGAGGTAGTATTCAAGGGTGCCGGGAGAGTCGAACCAGGCGCGGATGGGTTTGTTGGCGGCGCGAAATTCGGCGAGGGCGGCGCGGACTTCGCGCAGGGAGGCGAAGCCGGTGCCGTAGCCGTCGGGCGCGAAGTGGCCGGTGAGGTAGAGGCCGCGGATGCGTTTGTCGGTGGCGGCGGTGCGGATGGCTTTGGTGAGGAGGCGCAGGGAGATGGATTCGGGTTTGTCGCTGGTGAGGAGGCCGCCAAGGGAGGTGGCGTCAAAGGAGGGGGGGGAGTCGGTGAGGTTGGTGCCGGAGAGGTTGAAGACGAGGTAGGAACCGGGTTCGATGCGGATGGTTTCTTTCTCAATCATGCTGAGGCCGACGATGAACATGACGGCCACGGCAATGGAGCCGGCGGCGAAGAGGATCAGGGCGACAAGCGTGCCGAGCAGGGACGCGAAAAAGGATTTCATGCGGGGCTTACGTTGAACATCAGGCTTGCGACGTCCAATCCAGAAGATGGATGAAGAGAGGTTAATGAAGGCTCTTGATGGTGACTTCTTTTCACTTGTCCGGCGTGGGTCGCTCGGGAGGGGCGGGAGGTTACTCCGGCGGTTCGCGGCTGGCGTCACGGGGGTTTGGGGGGCGATGTTCGTCCTGATGAATTTGTCAATGGCAACAGCGGCGACGGTGGATGGAGGGGGGACGGTGATCTTGTTGCATGGTCTGGCGCGCAAACCCGGTTCGATGGCGCGGATGGAGCGTCGGTTGCGCGCCGAGGGATATGAGGTGCGCAATATCGGTTACCCGTCGCGCGAGGCGAGGGTCGAGGTGCTGGCGGAGCAGGTGCTGGGGCCGGTGTTCGGCGAAGACGCGGCAGGCTGGGGTGCGGCAGGCGGGCGGGTGCATGTGGTGACGCATTCGATGGGCGGGATTTTGCTGCGCCAGTACATCGCAGCGCACGGCGTGCCGGAGCGGCTTGGGCGGGTGGTCATGCTGGCGCCGCCCAACCACGGCAGCGAGATCGTGGACAAGCTGGGCGGGTGGCGGTTGTTCGCGGCGGTCAACGGTCCGGCGGGCGGGCAACTGGGCACGGCGGCGGATGGGCTGGTGGCATCGCTCGGAGCGTGGCCGTCGGCGAAGCCGGGGATGGCGGAGCTTGGGGTGATTGCGGGGGATTTTTCGTGGAATCCGTTTTATTCGTCGATGATTGCCGGTGACGACGATGGCAAGGTGTCGGTGGCGAGCACGCACTTGGAGGGCGAGCGTGCACATCGGGTGCTTCCGTATTCGCACACGTGGATCATGCGCCGGAAAGAGACGATCGACGCGGTGGTCGCGTTTTTGAAGAGGGGGCGGTTTGGCGACTGAGTCACGCCGCCGTTAGCATGGCGGTTGTTGCGCGAGGCATTCCGATATTCAGCACCAGAACTTGCAGCACGCCCGCGAGGTCATCGTTCACGCATGGAACTGAATCATCATGATGGGCGGAGCTTGTTGAGGTAATTCGCTCGATTAACGTGGCCAGTTTCGCGGATCGAAATTCGTGCAGGCCGGCATTGTCTGGTGGAAGCGAGCGAAGTTGTTTCCACGCGGAGTTGTGCAACGCTTCGATTCGCTCCAGCACCGCGGGGTGTCGCACATGGTTTTCCATCAGATGGAGGGCGATAAGAATGGGCGTCCAGTGATCGCCGGCAGCAATGTGTGCATGACGGGTCCGCGTGCCGTCGGACGTCAGGGGCGATGCGGGCGCGGCGATGAGGCGGCCGAGTTGGTCAAATTGGTCGAGCGCCTGGGCGAGCATGACGCTGTCAAACGTGAACTCGGCGACGGAAAGCATGACGAAGACATCAAGCGCATCGAGGTCTCGGGAACTGCGTTGCCGGAGTGTCGAGGCGAAGTGCTGAAGCGTGCTGCTGATGAGTTCCTGAAGTGCGGGGACGAGCCTCATGCGATGCCGGTGCCAGATAAGGGCGAGGGGGAATCCGGTGGCAGAGGGGGGGGGGGGGGGGAGGAGGATGGCGTGGGTGATGCGGGAGATCAGCGCCTCGGCACGTCCCATGCGGGGGCGTTCGGCGGTTTCGAGGAGGGCGAAGGCGTAATGGAGATTACATGACAAAGTCGCGGGCGGCGGAAGCAGGCCGGTGCTCGGATCGAACTGGCGATCCCAGACATCGACAATGGCGTGCAGGAGTTGCTGGCGGCGGGCCTCGGTCATGGTGCGACGGGAAACGGGGCGCGGCCTTTGAGGGTGAGTGCTTCGGTGAGGGCTTGGCGCCGGGCGGAGGCGAGATTGTCGAGGAGGGAGGCATTCCCGGCAGTTTTCGGAAGGACATGGAATATCTGCCATGCGACGTCGGCGATTTGCAGGGCGAGCGTACCGTCGGGGGCGATGGTGATTTCGCCTCGCTGCCCGGAGGGCAGGGCGAGCCAGAGGGCGGTGGTTCCGGGGGTGAGCGCGGGCGACAAGGCACCGGGAGTCATTATTTGAACGCGGAGGGTTTTGTCGGGATTGGCATAGGCGATTTTGCCGGCGGTCGAAGGGCGGCCTTTAGTCTGGCGCGACCAATCGCGGACTTCGGGGCTTTGCACGCCGATGATGAGTGTGTCGTTGTTTACCCGATACACGCGGGCAAAGGCGCCGGGGGCGGTTTTCCAGCGAGGGGCGATGTGAAAGGTCACTAAAAGGTGTTGGTAAACGGCGGCGGTGACCGGCGCGTTTTCAGGAAGACCGGGATCGAAGAGGAGGGTGTAAAGGGGGCGCGTGCCGACTGTGGTTTGGATGACGAGCGGTTGTCCGCCTAGCGTAATGACAGTTCGTGGCGCGGGGGTGTTATTGGCAACGGCAGCGGCGTAGAGCGGGCCGGCGAGGCTGGCTTCGGCAAGCAGGGTGGCCGGGCCGGCGCGCAGGGGGCCGCTCCAGAGTCCGGCGAGGCGGGGTTTGACTGCGTGGGCGGGCGTGAGGGTGGCGAGGGACTGGCGGGTGAAGTCGGTGCGGATGATGTTATCAATGCCTTGGGCAACGGCAATGGCTCCGGGGATGGCTCCGGTTTCGAGATGTCGAAGGAGTTGGAGCCAGCCTTTCTCGGTTGCGGTGGTGGGGCTGTAAAGAATGGGGCCGGTAGTAGTGAGAATGGGGTCGCCGGTTTGGTTGAGGTTTTGGAGGGCTTCCTCGCCCATGCCGGTGAAAAGAAAGCCGTTTTGCGCGAGGACGAGGTCGGGTGAGAGCGGGGTGTCGAGCCGCCAGTTCCAGGGTCGCCATTCGTCGCCCCAGGGGCGGAATATGCGTCGTGAGGTTATGGATACGAAGTCGGGCGCGGGGCGCCGGGGCTGGTCTTCGCGGGCATGGATGAAACCGAGTCCGTAGTGGAGGATCAGGCGGGCGCGTTCGGCGTGTGCGGGATTTTTGAGAACTTCGTCAAGGGGACGGCGGGCGCCGGGCCAGAAGTCGCCTTCGAGGTGCGCGGCGGCGGTGGCGGCGGTGAGTTCGTAGGCGTCAAGCCAGGCGATTTCGTGCGCGTAGTAGGGCCATTGATTGCCGCCGCCGCCGGATTCGAGAACGAGGCCGTTTTGTCGCGGGGCGCGTTGGGGGCTGGTGAGGTAGGGTTGACGGTAATAGGCACCGTCGGCATGGGAGACGTTTTGAAAAAATTCCTCGCTGGTGACGCGAACGGAATCGAGGGCGTTGAGGAAGAGGAGGTCGCAGCCGTTGGCCATGTCCTCGGGGTTGGGCATGCATTGAAAAAAGCCGCCTTCGCGTTCGGCGTTGTCGCCAAGGAGGCGGGCGAATTTCAGCCATTCGTAGTGAACGAGGATGTCGAAGAGGATGTATTCGGGTGAATATGACGGCGGGCGGGGCTGGCCGTCGCCGGGTTTGCGGGGCGGGGTGTAGTCGGCCCAGGTTTGGAGTCCGAGGGTTTGGGGCGCAGGGAGGCCGCCGAGGTAGTATTCGGCGTAGTCACGGAGTTTGATGGTGCGGGCGGGGCCGCCGTCGAGCGAGGCGCGGAGGCCGTCGTCGGTGCCAAGGAGGTCGCTGCGAAAGGCGGCAATGGTGGCGGGGTTGTGGCCGGTGGCTCCGCGTCCGCCGCCCCACATCCAGACCATGTCGCAAAAACCGTGTCCGCTGTAGCCGCTGCGAATGGCGGACTGTCCGAGTTGGAGGAATGCCTGGCGCGTGGCGGGGTGCGGGAGCGCGGCGGCGTGCGCTTTTCCAGATAGGGCGTAATGTGGGGTTTTGATCGAGAGGTCCGCGCCGGCCCAGTTGATTTCAAAGGCGTTTTGTGAGCGGAACCAGGGTTCGTAGCCGGAGCCCCAGGTTTGGATGATGGTGGGGATGTTGAGTTGGTTATAGACGGGGGGTTGTTTGAAGCGTTCGGGTTTGTTGGCGATCATGACGACGGCAAGGTCGGGGATGATGCCGTGGATGAGGCGGATGGTTTCGTCGGCGTATTGGGAGTTGGCCCAGTGGCCGTCAACGCCGAGCCAGAAGAGTCCGGGACGGAGGGGCGCACCGCGTGGTTTGGCGTCCGCGTCGGAGGAGGGGGGGGGGGGAGGGGCTGGGCGGAGGACGGCGGCGGGGGTCGGCGGGAGAATTGTCGAGCGCGGCGGCAGCCACGATGGGAGTAGGGGCGAGTGCAAACGCGAGGGCGTGGAGGGGTGTTGCAAGGAGATGAACGGTTCGGAGGAGATTCATGATCGTGGAAATGTCATGCGTAGCGCATGGAGCGTCAGGTCGCGAAATCGGATAATGGGAAAGTGAATACGCAGTGCCTGTATTGCGACGGAGTGGCGATTTTCAGACCGCTGCCCCTTGCAGATTTTCACAGCGGGGCGCTGGCGCTGTTGTGAAAAAACACGGTTTCGTTCTCACCATCAGGGGGGCTGTTGAGTTGTGAGGGATCCTGTGCTTTCAGCCACTTCACGTGCCCATCGCAAAAGCCATAGTTCGCACCGCCCTTTGTTTTTGTGTTGGGCCACAGTTTGGACACCCGCGACAAGCTCCAGTCACAATTGCCTGTCGCCCCCATTTTCCCGTCCGCAATCATCACCTGATGGCTCGGTGCGCTAAATTCTCGAATGGTGTGACGTCGGAACATCTGCCCGAAATCAAGCAAGCCCCAGCCGCCGGTGTTCCAAATTGTCTCATCCGGATACAGTTTTCGCGTGACGGGATTATAAAGTTGCTGGAGGCAACGTTTGCGCGTGGGAGGGGTGATGGTGGCGCTCGAAATGGTGTCGGCCAAGTAGCCTTCTTCGACGAGGACATATATCCATCCGGGTTTTGCGGGGGTCAGGTTTTTTCCGTCAACGGCCGGGACCAATCCTCGGTTGTCCTCAGCATAGAGGAGGAGGCTCATGGTGACTTGGCGGAGATTGGAGAGCGCTTTTGCGCGGTCGGCACTGCTGCGCACGGCTCCGACGGTGGGGATGATGATGGCGGCGAGGATGCCAATGATCGCAATGACGGTGAGTAGTTCGATAAGTGTAAAGGCGCGGCAGGCGGGGAGGGCTTTCATGACGGCGGCGGTGGGTTGTGTGTGCAGGGGGAAGGGGGGCGGGGGAGAAAGGGATGGGTGGGGCGTGAATTTTAGTCGGTCACGAGGACTTGGGCTTGGAGGGTGAGGCGGTTGCCGTAGCCGTCAACGACAGGGGACATTTCGATGAGGATGCGGTCGCCTTCCGCAGTCTTGAGCGGGATTTTGTGCGTGAGGGGAGCGGGGGAGTTGGCGGCGTTGGGAATTTTGATTGTTTGGATGCGAGGAATCTCCCTCACGGTTGTTGCGGTTGCATTTTTTGTATCCGAAATTGGATACTGTCGGATGGTGAGCGTCATGCCCGCGCCGCCTTTGATGTCGGTGCCGATGTTCTGGAGCGTGAGCACGAGGGTGAGGGCGCTTGCGACGGGGCTCGTCCACTGGATGTAGGCGGAGCCTTTGTTGTCGTTGTGAGCGGCGCTTTTTTGCGGAGAGACGAGGATGATGGGACGTTTTTCGGCGTCATGCCGCCGGGAAAAACCGGGTTGGTTAAAAATGCTGCCGCCGTAGCTCCAGATAGAGACGTCGGGGTTGCCGCCGACTTTTTGTTCGAAGCGGTCGAGAGGTGTGAGTTCGCCGAGCGTGGCATTGGGCGCGCCGCGCAGGAGGAGCCAGCTTCCAAGGGGCTGGCTCCTCGTCGGGAGCGCGGTTCCCCATTCTTTATGAAGGTCGGCAATAACGCGGGCTTCGGTGGCTTCGGCAGCGGCAAGGGTAGCCGTCGTTAGAAGGACGAGCGTGGCGGCGAGAGCGAGCGGTTTCATAATGTGGAATGGAAAATGTAGAACGGGGGGAATGAGCGGGATGCAGAATGTTGCGACGAGGGGAGCGAGGAGGGAGCGATGCCGTTAGCGTTTATCGTGATGACGGCGGCGCAGGGCGGCAAAGCATCCGAGAGTGGCGGCAGCGGCGGCAAGCGCGAGGGCGTTCGTCGCGGGTTCGGGGACGAGTTGCGGGGCGCCACGGATTTGAAAGGCGCGAACTTCGGCCTCGGTGAGGGCAGTGGTGAAGATGGCCATGTTGTCGAGGTAGCCGTCCATGGCCCGGGCGAAGTTACCGGAATTGCCGATGTTGAGGTTGGCGGTTGTGGCGGCCACGGATGTCGTTTTGTTGAGGTTGGTCGCGTTGATGGTGGTGTCTGCTGTGGGTGTTGCGAGGGTCGTGTCGGTGCCTTGATAGAAGGTCACGGTTTTGGTGCTGTCAGCGAGGTCGATGCTGACGGCAAAGAATACCCAGCTTCCGACTGCGGTATAACTGGTGGTGTTCGATGTCGCGATGTTTGCGCCGTTAATGGAAAGAGACAGCGAACCGTTGGAGGAGGAATAAAATAAAAATCCGTTGTTGCCGGAGGTATATTCAAACAGGCGGGCACCACCCGCGATGGGGTTGGAGTCGGTCTTGAACCAGCCCGCCAAGGTGAACTGGGTCAGGCCAGCGAGCGTGGGGCCGACTACCCCGCCTCCTACGGAAAAGAGTCCGCTGGTCACGTTGCTGGTGGAATGGGTCGTTGCGGTGTTATTAAAAGCTTTGTCGCCCGGCAATCCGGATACGCCCGATCCGTCTGCTCCATAGAGATTGGCTGCGGTGCTGGCTGCTTTGTAAAGCGTGCCGGTGGCCGAAGTGACAGTGCCGGTGCTGGCGGCACTGGTGCCGGGAGTGGCGGGGTTGAATTCGTAGAGCAATACTTGCGCGTGACTCGTGGCGGCGGTGCTCAATGCGAGCAGGGTTAGCGAGAGGAAACCGGCAAGCGCGGTGAGCGTGGTGACCGGACGCTGGATGGTGGTTTTGTGGAGCAGGGTTTGAGCGCGGCTTTTCATGTGCGTGGGTGGTGAGGATGTGTTTCTGTTTTCTGCGGGTGAAAGGTGTCGCGGGTGGAGCCGGACAATCGTTGCTCGCGTAATAAGGAGGACGTCAGTCTGGCGAACAACGCGGGCGTTATCTGACACGTCAGATTGCGAGGTGTCTTCGCAGAGGTTTTCGGCGAGCAGGCGGAAAAGGCAGAATATCGCAGGGATTGCCAAAAAGATTAGAGCGCTTAGCGTGTCCTCCATAATGCCAATGACTTTGAAACAGGAAGTTCACACCCTCGTTGACGCCTTGCCGGACGACTCGCCTCAACTCGCCGGTTTGAGCGAGTCCTTGCGCATGAGCCGTGCATTGGAAGAGGGATTCGATGATGTGAAACGAGGGCGCACTTATGATGCGGACGTTTTTCTCGAAAAAGTGCGGAAGCAATGGCCTCGCAAAACCTCCGCCTGATTTTCACGCAAAGCGCATGGGATGATCTTGAACAGATCGTCGCTTACTGGGCGGAGCGCGGCGAACCGGAACGAGGGGTTCAGTATGCCCACGATTTGCCGGGCGCCGCCATGCTTTTGCTGGGTGATCCGGATACGGCCAGACGTGGTCGTTACCTTGTGAATACGGCATATCCGGAGGCGCAGGAACTCCCGGTTTTTAGGCGCACCTACCGCATTCTTTATCATTTC
Organism: Geminisphaera colitermitum TAV2; assembly: GCF_000171235.2. Classification (GTDB taxonomy): domain Bacteria; phylum Verrucomicrobiota; class Verrucomicrobiia; order Opitutales; family Opitutaceae; genus Geminisphaera; species Geminisphaera colitermitum. Next base: position 9,693 of record NZ_ABEA03000111.1, read on the forward strand.
AGGGAGGATGAGTCAGTTGTTGAGATTCTGCGTTTCTGGCATTCGCACCGACGCGAGCCGTTTCTGTGAGTTGCGTTAACGAGTGGTTTTGTTCAACAAACTGCGCGTGCCCCCGAAGTCCGTAACCGCAAGTTTCTCGTCCAAAGCATCTGCCGCATCGTCCGCCTCTCCCGTCCATGCCGCCCGCGCTACGCCGCCGACGGTGCGCGAACTGGCGGCGCAATTGGGAATCAGCCGGACAACCGTGGCGCTGGCATTGCGCCGGCATCCGAGCGTGGCGGCGGCGACGCGTGATCGTGTGCAGGCGGCGGCGCAGGCGGCGGGATATCAGAAAAATCCGCTGGTCAATGCTCTCATGTCACAAGTGCGCCAGAGGCACCGGCTGAAACCAACAGGCGAAGTGGTGGCGTATTTGACTTCGCATGACACGGAGGAGGATTGGCGGCGGCATCCGTCGCATGTGCAGCAATTCGATGGGGCGCTGGAGCGGGCGCGGCAACTTGGGTTTGATTTGCAACCCATGTGGCTTGGCCCGCGTGGGGAACAATCACGGCAAACTGCGCGTGTGCTTAATGCGCGGGGGATGCGCGGTTCGGTGCTGGCGCCCATCGGAGTCGATCACCGGACGCTGGAACTAGATTGGGCGAGACATGCGGTGGTGGCGACGGGATACTCGTTTCGGCAAGTCCCGCTGCATCGTTCGGCCAACCACAACATCAGTCTGGTTTTTTCGTGTTATGCCCACTTGCGCAAGATGGGTTGCCGGCGCATCGGCATGGCGATGCTGAAGCAAGACAATGAACGGGTGTGGCATTTTTGGTTGACCGGATTTCTCGGCGCGCAGCGCGTGCATGGTGGAGAGCGCATCGAGCCATTGTTATTTACGGACTACACGGACCCGACGGCATTTCACCGATGGTTTGCGCGCAGAAAACCGGATGCCGTCATTGGCATTTGGCTGGACCTGCCGTTGACGTGGATGCGGGAGGACGGCGTGCGGGTGCCGGAGGATGTGAGTTACGCAACGCTCGATGTAGGCGACCGCGTGGGGCAGATCGCCGGGATGCAACAGGATCACCGCGGCGTAGGCGCGGCGGCGATGGACTTGCTGGCAAGCCAGCTTTTCCGCAACGAGATCGGTATCCCCCAAACCCCTACGGTCACGATGATCGAGGGAACGTGGGTGGATGGTCCGACGGTGGCGCGACGGGGATAATTGTAAAAAAAGAGAGGGCCACGAAATACACGGATTGGCTGCGCCAAAACCGAGATCGAAATTTCACGCAGCGGCGCAACGGACGCAACGCCATCAGCCTGTTGTTGCTTCTCAATGTGGCGACCGTTGCGCCGTTGCGTGAAATTCTTCTTGCCAGAGGGAAATTTACAAGGTGAGGCCGAGGTGGCGGGCGAGGCGTTGGTCGTGGATACCGTAAAAGCTGGCGAGCGCACGCACGCGGGCCGCGGCCTGCGGGTGACCGGGGGCGCGGGTCTTGATGGCGGCAATCATGAGGTTTTTCGCGGTGTGCTCGGGTGAAATGAATTCGAAAATTTTCGTCCGGTAACCGGCCCATTCGAGGAGTTCGGCACGGAGGCCGTCGGTCACGATTTCGGCTTCGCGTTCATGCAGGATGCCGTGGGAGAGCATCCCGGCGAGGGGGGGGGGGGGGGTGAGTTGCGGGCGCAGTTCCTGATGGCAGCAGGGCGACACGACGAGGAGCCGGGCGCCGGCTGCGATGCCGGCGGCAAGGGCGTCGTCGGTCGCGGTGTTGCAGGCGTGGAGAGCGATGAGCACGTCGAGCGAACCGCCGGCGGCGGATGCCGCGGGCGTGGTGGCGGACGGGTGTAACGGAATCTCGGATACGGATGCGTCCGGAACTGTCGCGGCGATCTCGCCCTCGGCAAACTGGAGTCCGGGCGTGAAGCCGTGTTGTTGCGCGATCTGGTTGCACGCGAGAACGAGGTCGGCGCGGCGTTCGATGCCGGTGATGGCGGCGCGTGGTCCGAGAAGCGCGGCGAGGGCAAAGGTCAGGTAGCCCTTGCCGCAACCCATGTCGGCGATGCGAATGGGCGAGGTGGGGGTGGCGGGCTCAACGAGTCCGGCGTCGGCCAGGAGGTGGGTGAGCAGTTCGGTGAATTTCTGGATCTGGCGGAACTTGCCGGTCATGCCTTCGCGGGGCTGGCCGTGGTCGTTGGTGACTCCGAGGGCGCGGAGCCAGGGGGCGTCGGCGGCGTGTGCGCGGGTTTTTGTACGGTCATGCTCAGTGGCGGCGGGCGGCGGGGCTTCGCAGGCGGTTTTGATGGAGAGTTTGCGGCGTCCGCCGGGGAGGGTTTGGAGCTGCGCGTTTTGAGCGGGTGTGAAGAGATGGGCGTCGCCAAAGGTGGCGCCGAGGAGAGCGCTGAGTTCGTCGAGCGCGGCGGCGGGCGGGTGGTTTTTGGTGATGTCGCGCGTGTCGTATCGCCAGACGAATGACAGATGGGGGCCGCTTTTGAGCGTGACGGGGCGGACGAAGAGGTTGCGCAGCGCGGGGTCGGCGGGGGCGTCGGAGCCGGGCGCGGGGAGCGGTTTGCCGAGTGTGAGTTTCACGAGCGTGCCGTCAGTGATGGATTTGCTCAGTAGTTCGGTGAATCGAGAGAGTGGGTCGTTGGCGTGGGACATTGCGATGGTGACAGGATCGGAAGTGTGGAGAAATTAAGCGAACTACAATCCCGCTGCGCGCAGGGCGGTGATGACGGGGGCGTTTTGGTCGAACTCGTGCGCGTCGATGCGGACGACGGGCATCACGCCCATGAGGGCGTTGGTCACGAAGACTTCGTCGGCGGCGAGAAGTTCGTCGCGCGTGACGATTTCCTCGCGGGCGCGTTGCGGGCCGAGGTGTGCGAGCACGGCGGCGCGCATGACGCCGGGCAGGATGCCGAGTGCAAGCGGCGGCGTGAGGACGAGGCCGTGTTTCACGATGAAGAGCGTGGACGCCGAGCCTTCGAGCACGGTGCCGCAGGGTGTGACAAACAGTGCTTCGTCAAAACCGGCGGCGCGCGCGGCGCGGCGGGCGAGGAGGTTTTCGAGATAGTTGAGGGTTTTGTGCGCGGGCAGGGCGCGGCCTTCGCGGGTGGGTTGCGGAAGGGTCTGGAGACGGAAGCCGCGAATGTAGTCGGTGGGTTTGCAGGGCAGGGGACGCGCGGTGATGATTTCGCCGGTACCGGAAAGCTCTTGGTAGCGCACGATCTTGACGGCGGCGGCGGGCATGCCCAGCGCGGCGAGAAGCCGGGTGATGCGTGCGCCGGTCTCGGCGGTAGAGGCGGGGGGGGGGGGGAGGAGGCCGAGCGTGGCACAACTCGCGGCGAGTCGCGTCAGGTGCGCGTCGAGGCGGAGGGCGCGGCCTTCGCGGGCGCGGATCGTTTCAAACGCGCCGTGGCCAAACATGAACCCGTCGCCGAGCGGCGAGATGCGGGCGGCGGCGGCGGGGATCAGTTCGCCGTTGAGGATGACATGAA
>NZ_ABEA03000110.1 GCF_000171235.2 Geminisphaera colitermitum TAV2
TGGTTCGGGAAACAGGGGGGGGGAGGGAAAAAGGCGGCGGGCGATTTTTCTTCGTCAGCGTTTCAGTTCGAAGCTGCTCCGGGCGAGGTGTTGGCCGTTGATCAGGATGTCCACATCGTGACGTCCGGGATGATGCACGCGTGTGGTGAAATCGCGGATGCTCTGGCTGCGCGTGATCTCCACCGTCTCGCCCGGACCGAGCGTGAGTTCTTTCAACTTAAAAACCTTGGGCGCGGCGGCACCGGATTTTTTTACGTAGTGTATCGCGTAATCCACGACAAGGCGCTGGGGTTTGGTGGACGCGGAGGCGGACTCAAGGCGGAACGAGAGCGTGACACGCTGGCCGAGGCGGATGACGCCCGGATGGAGTTGAAAGTTGGATACACGAACGCGCGGTTTGCCGCCGGCGCCGATCACGGCCAGCGCCCGGCGGTCGCCGCGTTTGATGAGGGTGCGCAGGGCGCGTTTGACGATCCAGGTGGTGTGCGGGTTGTCGGTCAGCCAGGCTTCGACGCGCGCCAGCACCCAGGCGGGGTGGTCCTTGGTGATGTCGTTGAGGTGATTGCCGACGGATTTGCGCACGTAGAGGCTGGGGTCGGTCTTGAGGTTTTCCAGGATCGGCGCGACCGGCGACGGATCGGCGACAAGCGGCTCCAGCCGGAACGACCATGGCAGGCGCGGGCGGCAGCCTTCGCAGGCGAGGCGGCGAACGTGTTCGTCGGGGTCGCGCGACCAGGTTTCCATAATGGCGAGCGCGCGCGGCTGGTCGCGTCGCAAAAATTCGCGCACGGCAAATTCGGAGGAACCGAAGGTTGTGAAGAATTTCAACGTGTCCATCGACAGGTCAAAATCCGCCGGTGAAGTGTGGGCGGGACCGTACTGGCCGACGTAATCGGGCAGGGCGAGTGTCACGAAGCCGCGTCCGATCCGCGGGGCGAGTCGGCGCAGGAGGGCGAGCGTGGCGCGGTAGTCGGTGCCGGCGTCGGGCAGCGTGGCGTGCAGGCATTCGGTCATGCGGCGCAGGCGTTGCATGAGGGAGAGTTCGTCGAGGGCGGGACGTTGCGCGGTGCCGCGCAGGGAGAGCGCGAGGAAGCGGCGGGGATCGAAGCGGGAGTCGAGTCGCGCCACCTCGGCAGCGACGAATCGGAAACGATCCGCGTCGAACATATCCTTGAGCGCGGGAGCCGGTTGCGGGGCGGGGGAGGCGTTGGTTGCGGGCATGAGAGAAGCCTTTTCAACCACTAATGCACACTAATGGACACTAATGATCCGCATCGGAACCGTATCGGGAAAATAATTACCACACCCTTCTTATTAGTGTCCATTAGTGTGCATTAGTGGTTGAAACCCACGTTACCCCAGAAATCCGTGCACCAAGTCGTAGAGCTGCGGTGACTCCAGGAGGAACGAGTCGTGGCCGAGGTCGGTCGTGAGTTCGGCGTAGCTGCAACGGGCGCCGGCGCGCAGGCCTGCCTCGGCGATGAGGCGGTTTTGTTCGGGCGGGAATAGCCAGTCGCTCGTGAATCCCACCACGAGCACTTCGGCAGAGACGAAACGAAAGGCGTCCTCCAGCGACCCGTAGGATGCGGCGAGGTCAAACTGGTCGATGGCCCGCGTGATGTAGAGATACGAGTTGGCGTCGAAGCGGTTGGTGAACGAGCGCCCTTGATAGCGCAGGTAGCTCTCGACCTCAAAGCGCACGTCAAACGCCGCCGCCACGCCTGCGCCGACCGGGGGATCGTCGCTGATGGCCGCCTGTACCTGACGCCGTCCAAATTTGCGGTCCATCGACGTATCGGAAAGATAGGTGATATGGGCCATCATGCGGGCAATGGCCAGGCCCACACGCGGGCCGCCGCCGGGCGGGTAGTCGCCGTTGTTCCAGTCGGGGTCCTGCATGATGGCCTGGCGGCCCACCTCGTTGAAGGCGATGGCCTGCGCGCTCTCGCGGGCGGTTGTTGCCATGGCGACGAGCTTGCGCACGAAGCCGGGGTATTCGATTCCCCATTGCAGCACTTGCATGCCGCCCATGGAACCGCCGATGACGGCGTAGAGTTGTTTGACGCCGATGCCGTCGAGCCAGATTTTTTGCGCGCGCACCATGTCACGAATCGTGACGACAGGAAACGAGATGCCATACGCGCGCCCCGTGCGCGGGTTGGGGGAGGAGGGGCCGCTGGACCCCTGACAGCCGCCGATGACGTTGCAGCAAAGGACGAAAAACTTATTCGTATCCACGGCTTTGTTAGGGCCGATGAGGTTGTTCCACCAGCCGGGTTTGCGGTCGGTGAGCGAGTGGATGCCGGCGCAATGGTGGTCACCGCTGAGGGCGTGACAGATGAGCACGGCGTTGTCGCGCGTGGCGTTGAGGCGTCCGTAGGTCTCGTAACGCAGGGTGAAACCGGGCAGAATCTGGCCGTCGCCAAACGTGAAGGGTTCCGCCGTGGTGAAGTCGTGCGCCTCCACGATGCCCACTTCGCCGGGTTCGGCGGGCTCGGCGCGATGCTCGTGGCTCGTAGGGAGAAGGAGATCGTCGTTGTTGGCGTCGTTCATGGAGGCGTGAGCGGGAAACACACGCGCAAGCGCCTGCGATGGCAAGCTTGGTCCGGTGCCGTCGCGTGCTGGGTCACATGGCGTGTGGCACCTCGTCCTGCATTCTGGAAATAACCGTTTCGCCTTACGGCATGATAAACAGTCGCCAGCGTTCTTTCTCGTATCCGGGATCGGATACCTGCGGCGCAAGCAAGGTCAGAAAACCGTCATCCGTGTAATGCGAGGCGGCCAACGCGAGCAGTTCGCGGAGAACGGGACGCGCAGCGGTTTGGTTGTCGGTTTTCGAACTTTTGCTTTCCGCGGGCGGTGTCCAGCGAACCGGCGAATTGGCATAGGGGGAAACAAACTCAAGCGCCTTGCGCAGACGCGGCACGGCTGAGGTCGCTCCGGTTACTCTCTGATTCTCTGATGTTATCCGTGCCAACTATGCTCGATCCGCCACGCTGTCGCGTTCGACGAGTTGATAATCCAACACCGTTTCTTCCGGGAAATCCTGCCGACGGAGGCGGGCGTCGATCACATCCACGGTTGCGACCGCCAGCGCGTTGTAATCCTGCGTGATCGCCGTTTGCGGAGGAATGCAATAGCGCGAAACCATCGCCCGCTCGGAAACGACCAGCGATATGTCGTCGGGAATCCGCTTCCCATAGAGCGACAACGCATAGGCCGTAATGATGCCCCCCGAACCTCCGGGACTGAAAATCGCATCGGGTTTGTTTCGCAGCAACTTGCCGATTTCCTCCACGAAATTCGCCTCCGTCACCAAGCGCACCAAGGCCCTGCCCGACGGCAGATTTTTCTCCGCAAGGATCTCCTCAAGATGCCGCGCACGCTGCAACGGATTCCCCAGCTTCGACATGCTGACCATGCAGCCGATGCGCCGATGCCCGCGCCGATACAGATAATCCACCGCAAGCTCCATCCCCTGCCGCTCATTCGAGCGCACGGAAAACACCCCCGGGCACCGGGACTCCACCTCCCGGTCAACCAACACCAGCGGCGCATCGAAGCGTTTGCCCCAGTTGGGCCGCGGCACCTCGCCTGACCCAATCCGGATCGCCCCGCAAAACTGGATGCTCTCCAAACGATCCAGATTATCCTCCGGCAGAATCTCGATCCGGTAACCCCGTCCCGCGAGTTCACCAGCCAGATGCGACACCACCATCTCGACGTAGTTTTGAACCGGATACTCCGTCCTTGACGGCGTCATCAAGATCACATTGCGACGCCGCACGGACAGGCGCGGATGGTAATCATGTGAACGCGCAACCTTCAAAACACGCTCCCGGATACCCGCCTTCACGTTCGGGTGATTGCCAAACACCCGCGAGACAGTTGCCGTCGAAACCCGCGACTCACGGGCGATTTCCTGGATGGTTGTCATTGAAATAAAATTACTGATTGGATATCTATTGATGTGTTTTCAATAAACCCTGATATCTATTGAAAATAGAATCTATTTACATCGCATCTTTCAAGATGTTTTCAGGTTCCCGCTTGCCCCCGTCTCCTCTCTTCCGGCAAATTTTCGAGCAAACACCGGGAAGGAAAACCACCCTCTCGAAAACTCCATCCATCCAATGAAAGGTTACCGCATCGCCTATCCCGCCGCTCGAACGGCGAAACTCGAACCATTTGACCTTCCGGAAAACTGCCCGTCCGGCAGCGTGTTGTTGAAAACTGAATACACGCTGATCTCGCCCGGCACGGAAAAAGCCATGCTCCTCGCGATGCCCAACACCTGCAACGGCGCCGGATTCCCGCGTTATCCAGGCTACAGCGCAACTGGCAAAATCCTCGCTATCGGCGATGGCGTGACAGACCTCAAGGCAGGCGACCGCGTCGTTGCCTACCACAGCCCGCACGCGAGCATATCGATAAAAGAACAACGCCACGTCGTGCGCATCGAGGACGCCGCGCTCGATTCAAAAACCGCCGTGTTTGCCATCATCGCCGCGATGGGACTGCAAGGCGTGCGCAAATTGAAAGTCGAACTCGGCGAATCCGTCATGGTCATGGGACTCGGCCTCCTCGGTTTGTTCGCCACGCAATGCGCACGCCTCAGCGGAGCGATGCCCGTTATCGCCGTGGATTTTTCCGAAGCCCGCCGCGCCCTCGCCCTGAAACTCGGCGCGGATCACGCTTTTTCTCCCGACCACGACGCAAAAAATCTGGCCGCGACAATCAAATCCCTCACGGGCGGAGGCGTGAATGCCGTCGCCGAAATCACCGGCGCGCCCAACGCTGTCAAACAAGCCTTTGCCTGCATGGCTCCGATGGGACGCATCTCCCTCACGGGCTGCTCCCGCACATCGACGCCCGATGTCGATTTTTACAACGACGTTCACAAACCCGGCATCACAATCATCGGCGCGCACAATTTCGTGCGACCTTCCGAAAACTCCTTCCCAGGCTACTGGACCCTGCGCGACGACCTGAAAATGCTGCTGCGCTTTTTCGCCGCCGACCGCCTCCACGCCGCGCCGTTGATCTCCGACATCGTCGCCCCGCAAAACGCGCCGGAAGTTTATCAACGCCTCGCCACGGGCGACACAAACCCGCCCGGCATCCTCTTCGATTGGCGAAATTTTTAAGCCAGACCGTCTGAAACCAGCATGAAACCCAAACCCATCAAAATCGGCCAAATCGGCATCGGACACAATCACGCGTCAGAAAAAATGAATACACTCCGCCGCTTGCCGCATCTCTTCGAGGTGGTGGGTGTCGTCGAGGACGATCCCGTCTGGCGTGAACGCCGCGGCAACATGGCGGCCTACGCGGGACTTCCCTGGATGACCGAGGAGGAACTTTTTAAGGTTCCCGGCCTCGAAGCCGTCGCCGTGGAGACCGACGGTTTCGATCTCGTCCCGACGGCCAAACGCTGTGCCGCACGCGGCCTTCACATGCACCTCGACAAACCCGGCGGCGAATCGCTCCCCGCCTTCAAGTCGCTGCTCGACGACTGCGAACGCCAGAACCTCTGCATCCAGCTCGGCTACATGTATCGCAACAACCCCGCCATCAATTTCTGCAAACACGCCGTGCGCGCCGGTTGGCTCGGCGAAATTTTCGAGATTCACGCCGTCATGAGCCGTCTCGACAACGACGATTACCGCAAGTGGCTTTCCAACTTCAAGGGCGGCGCCCTGTATATTTTTGGCGGATACCTGATTGACATCATCATCTCGATGCTGGGTCGCCCCGACAGCGTAGTGCCATTTCAAGGACAGACGCGCGACGACGGCCTTTGCGACAACGGTTTTGCCGTGCTGCGTTATCCACGCGCCACCGCCTCCATTCGCACATCGGTTGTTGAAATTGAAGGATTCAAGCGCCGCCAACTCGTCGTGTGCGGCACGAAAGGCACGGTCGAAGTCTGTCCGCTGGAACATCACAACACCCGCTACGCGCTCGACCCGCTGCACGTGAAATTGACGCTCGCCGAACCCTGCGGCGAATACACCGCCGGCACGCACATCGTGGACGTCGGCATCATGAATGGGCGTTACACGGAACAGCTCACGGAACTCGCCCGCATCATTCGCGGCGAAATGAAAAACCCATTCCCGCTGCACCACGAATTTCTCGTCCAAGAGGCACTCCTCGCCGCCGCGGGCTATTGACAGGAAGACACTGAAAACCAACCGCGAATGAACGCGAATAGACGCGAATGATGGAAACCTGATTTTAATTTTCCCCGGTTTTAATTCGCGCTCATTCGCGTCCATTCGCGGTTAAAAAATTCAACACGCCACTCACCACACTATGAAACTGCAAAACCAAGTCGCCATCATCACTGGCGGCGGCGGCGTCCTCGGAGGCGCCATCGCCCGCAAACTCGCTGCCGAAGGCGCCAAAATTGCCCTCTTCGACATTCGGCAGGAATTCGCCGAAAACACCGCCGCTGCGATCACCGCCGCTGGCGGCGAAGCCACCGCGCACGGTGTTGACATCACCAACGCCGACGACGCCCGACGCAACGTGGACGACGTTTTTGCGCGATATGGACGTCTCGACATCCTCGTCAACTGCGCCGGTGGCAGCGCGCGCAAACAGATGAAATTCTTCCACGAACAAACGCTCGACGTCGTGCGCGACGTGATCGCCGTCAACCTCTTCGGAATGCTCAACTGCACCCACGCTGCCGCGAAGCATATGGTGGCGGCGCGCTTCGGCAAAATCGTCAACATCGGTTCCACCGTCGGCGTTCAGGGACTTGAGAAGTCGGTTGATTACGCTGCTGCGAAAGGCGCGATCATCGCCGCCACGCGAGCGCTCGCCAAGGAACTCGGCCCGCACGACATCAACGTCAACTGCGTGTCCCCCGGCATTGTTCTGCGCGAACCCACTGCCGACCCGCTCGCCTTCGCCAAAAAACATTCCAGCATGAACCGCCTCTGCACGCCCGACGACATTGCCAATGTGGTAGTGTTCCTGACCCTACCCGAGTCCGGCTACATCATCGGCCAGAACCACATCGTCGATGGAGGCCGCAGCCTCGCCATGATGGGAAGCGGCATCCGCTAGCGTCGTTTCATTTAACGTGTAGCCATTTTACACCTGGTAGGGAGGCCTCTCCGAGGCCTCCGCCTCCCGCCCTCCCGCCGTTTGCGAATGAAAACCCAAATGCCAAAAAAGAAGACTCCGACATTGGATGTTGGATGTTCGACGTTGGATGTTCGATGTTCGCGCGAAGCGCCTCCCCCCCCCCCCCGACCTATGAAACTCAAAGACAACGTGGCAATCGTGACAGGAGCAGGCGGCGGCATAGGCCGGGCCATTGCGCAACGACTCGCCGCCGAAGGCGCGACCGTGATTGTCACCGACATCAACGCCGACAACGCGCAAGCCGTTGCCGACGCCATCAACAACACTGGCGGCAGTGCGCTGGCCATAAAAGCCGACGTCACCAAAAGCCACGAAGTGGGTGACATGGTCCGCGCCACGCTCGACCGCTTTGGCCGGATCGACATCCTAGTGAACAACGCCGGAGGCAGTGCCGGACTGCTGAAAAAACTCAGCCATTTCAAAGACACCACCGAAGACATCTGGAAATGGGTGTTGGACCTCAACCTCAACGGAACCCTCATCTGTATCCACTCCGTCCTCACGCACATGGTGGACCGCCGGCGCGGCAAAATCATCAACATTGCCTCCATTGCCGCCGAAGTTGGCATCCTCAACCGCGTGGATTACTCCGCTGCGAAAGGCGCGGTCATTTCCCTGACCCGCGCGCTCGCCATGGAAGTCGGCCCGCACAACATCAACGTCAACTGCGTTTCCCCCGGCGCCATTGCCACGCGCAACTCCAACCTCGCCACCGGCACCTGGCTGGGACGCGAAGGCCAGCCCGCCGAAGTCGCCTCACTTGTCGCCTTTCTCGCCTCTGAAGAAGCCGCCTACATCACCGGCCAAAACCACATCATTGACGGCGGACGAGTCCTCGGTCCCAAAGCCAAATCACCGACAAACCACAACGTAACGAACCCATAAACCCACATGGAGTGCGGTGATTCATCACCGCTTTTGACGAAGCGATTTATCGCGTCGCCTCCCTCCTCCTCCCGCCTCCCCCCTCCTTCTCCCCTCTCCTTCCCTGTTTCTCCTCCCCCCCCCCCCCCCCCCCCCGCACACATAGGCGGGCCGTTAAAACGACCCGTCAAAGCGGCGATAAATCGCCGCACTCCATATCCTGCCCTGCCTCATGGAAACAACACAGACCGACAACGTAATGGATAACACACTACACGCAAATCCCGCCGGTGGCGCATGGCGCGTGGTCGTGATCGACCACCACCGCAACCAACAAAAAGGCGGACACGGCGTGCACCTCGCATTCACTGGATTGCCCGGCGTGGAGATGTGCGCAGTGGCCGATTCCGACGAACCCAGCCGCCTCTCACTGCAACAGGAAACAAACGCGACGCGGATCTACGCCGACTGGCGTGAAATGCTCGAACGCGAAAAACCTCACATCGTTTGCGTCTCCTCCCGTCTGCCCGGACAACACACGGAAATCGTCACCACTGCGGCCCGTGCCGGATGCCACATCTATTGCGAAAAACCCCTCGCCCTCAGCCTTGCCGATGCCGACCACATGATCGCCGCCGCCGATGCCGCGAACGTGCGTCTCGCCGTCGCGCATCTGGGACGCCACGCAGCGGTTTTCCAGACCGCCCGCAACATGATCCGGGCAGGCGGCATCGGGCGTCCGCTCTCCGTTCACTGTCGCGGAAAAGAAGACCATCGCGGCGGCGGTGAAGACATGCTCGTGCTCGGTTCGCACCTGCTGGATTTATGTCACTTTTTCTTTGGCGATCCGCAATGGGTCTTCGCCCACGTTGGCATCGGCGGACGCGACATGCTGCGCGCCGACATTCACGAACCCACCGAACCGGTCGGCCCAGTCGCGGGAGACGACATCGTCGCACTCTACGGATTCGCCAACAACGTTCGCGCAACCTTTGAAAGCCGCCGCGACCTGCACCGCGCAGGCGAATCGTTCCGCATGGGAATCACGATCACCGGCACCGAGGCGACGCTGGCTGTTCGTTACGACGACGAACGCCGTTTGCGTATCCGAAAAAGCGGACGCCCGCTGGAAGAAGGCGGCGAATTTCAGGAAATCGAAACGCCCTGGCCCGACGATCCTCCCGGTGCCACGCCTCCGCTTCTCCCCCGTTCGCATTCCGTCGGCGCGTCGCGTTATTACGCTCATTGCAACCGCCATGCCGCGCTCGATTTGTTGCGCGCCATCTCGGAAAACCGCGAGCCCTTGTCCAGCGGACGCGATGCGCGCTGGTCCCTGGAAATGATCCACGGCGTTTACGTTTCCCATCTCGCAGGCCGAGCCATCGCCCTGCCACTGACGGACCGACTGCATCCGCTCGCCTCAGTCGTATCCTAACTTCTGTTACAAAATAAAAACACAAACCATTACCATGAACGCTATCCTCATCGACTCTCAAAAAAACATGCGCTGGCAACCCGTTCCAACGCCCGAACCTACCGGCGCGGAAATCTTGATCGACGTGCACGCCGCCGCGCTCAACCGCGCCGACCTCCTCCAACGCGAAGGCAAATACCCCCCCCCCCCCGGCTGGCCTGAATGGCCGGGTCTCGAAGTCGCCGGCACCGTCGCCGCCCTCGGCCCGGAGTGTTCGGGACGCTGGAAACCGGGCGACAAAGTGTGCGCCCTGCTCGGCGGCGGCGGCTACGCCGAAAAAGTCACCGCGCACGAAGACCTCATCATGCCCGTCCCCGCCGGACTCACGATGGAACAAGCCGCCGCGCTGCCCGAAGTGTTCGCCACCAGTTGGCTCAACCTCGTTCACGAAGCCGCGCTCAAATCCGGCGAGACGGTCTTCATTCAGGCCGGAGCAAGCGGACTCGGCATCGCCGCAATCCAGACCGCAAAATTCCTCGGTGCCAAAGTCATCACAAGCGTCGGCTCCGACGAAAAAGCCCAAAGCCTCCGTCGCTTCGCGCCCGACATCATTGTGAACCGCGCCACGGAATCGCTCGCCGCCGTTTTCGACAAAAACCCGGTTCACGTCGCGCTTGATTGTGTCGGCGGCGATGCGCTTGCGGAGTGTTTTCCGAAGATGGCCACCGGCGGACGCTGGGTGCTCGTCTCCACACTTGGAGGCGAATTTGCGAACATCAGTCTGCGTCCCGTATTGAAAAGTGGACTACGCCTGATCGGCAGCACGCTCCGAAGCCGTCCGCTGGCAACAAAAGCCCGGATACTGCGCGAACTCACGGAAAAAATCTGGCCCGAAATCGAGGCCGGGAAAATCGATCCTGCCGTTTGCAAAATTTTCCCAATCACCGAGGCGGAGGCCGCCCACGGGGTCCTGCAACGTCGTGAAAACATCGGGAAAGTCGTCCTGTCCATTTGCTGAAAAAAGGCGCGCCATGCTTATCGATTCACACGTTCATCTCCCCTCGCCCGAAGTTTCCAAGGGGCACAGTTGCGAAGGCATTTTTCGCACGGTTGCCGACGCCGTTGCGCTGCTGAAAAAATGCGGTGTCACGGGCATCGTTTTCAATATGTGGCGGGGCGTTTTCGCCGACTCGGAAGAGGATGTAAACCGGGCCAACGAACAGGCACTCGCCTTGTATGACGAAGATCCGGGCTTCTTTTATCCGGGCGCTGTCATCCATCCCCTGTTTCCCGACGCATCGGAAAAATGGCTGGAGCGGTTTCGGGAAAGAAACCTGATGTGGGTTGGCGAAGTCGTCCCCTACCGAAGTCACGTCGAATTTGGTCAGCCGGAATGGATGCGTCTTTTCGAGATTTGCCGGCGCAACGGCCAGATCGCGCACTTGCACGGGAGCAAGGGTGTGCTCGATGTGGCGCGCGCAATGCCGGACCTGAAAATCGTTTCCGCTCACATTTTCCCCGATTTTCTCAAGGAACTGTCGGCCTGTCCCAACATCTGGCTGGACCTCAGCGGAGTGGAGAGCGGGCAGCGCCTCGGTCGCATGGAAATGGCGCTGGAACATTTTGGCCCCGACCGGCTGATCTGGGGCACGGATTTTCAGGTTTTCGACCCGGAGGTATTCATTGTCCGAGCGCGTAACGCATTTCCGGATACGGAGACGCGGGAAAAGATATTTGCCGGAAACCTCCTGCGGCTGCTGGCCTTGGCAGGGGGCGTCCCGGCGTTTCAGAAAAAAGCGGTTTGACCGACCGGCTTCCACGGATGCCACGTGCACGAACCATTTACTGGCGGATGGCCCTGCTGCTGGCCGCTACGGGGCTTTATTTCTTTGCCAACGTGCAACGGGTGGCGATTCCCGGCGCCATTTTCAACACGCTGCAAAGCGAGCTGGATGTATCCGCCGCGTGGATAACGGGCCTCGGCGCCGTGTTCATGTATGTGTATGCGATCAACCAGTTGGTCATCGGGTTTCTGGCGGAGCGTTACGGCGGGAGCCGGATCATTCTTTTTGGCGCACTGGTGTTTTGCGCGGGTTCGATCCTGTTCCCGCTTTCGCACGGATTGTTTCAACTCTATCTCAGTCGGGTGCTCGTCGGGTTTGGGGCGAGTTCAATTTATCTGAGTCTGGTGAAGGAAACGGGACGGGTGTTTCGCGGGAGACATTTCCCGGTCGCGCTTTCGGTTGTAATTTTTGTTGGATACGCGGGAGGGATCATGGCGAACGCGCCCTTTGTGATCGGGGCCGGGATGATCGGCTGGCGCAATCTCCTGCTTCTGGCCGGGCTCTGTTCCGCCGTGTGCTGGCTTTTGTTCATGGGCGCGGGGATCGTCCTGAAGGTTCCTGCAACGCGGGCAAAGGCGCGTTTCAGCGTTCGCCCATTCGTGGCGCTTTTGGCTAAAAGCAACAACCGTAATCTCTGTCTTTGCGCGGGAATCAACTTCGGCCTTTATTACGTGCTGCAGACGGTGATCGGGAAAAAATTTCTGGAGGATTTTTGCCAGATGGCGCCTGGGAGCGCGGCATGGATACTGTCGTTGATGGGGATATTGTCGGCGATGTCGGGGATTTTTTTCGCGGTGTTGAGCCGGGCGTTCGGGAACCGGAAGCGGGTTTTCATCCGGCTTTCCGGGTGTGTGTCGGCGTTTGTTTTCACGGCGATGGGGTGCCTGATTTTGCTGGACGCGAGGAGTTCATTTCCGGCGGTTTTGCTCTGCCTATTGTCTATGACGGCGAGCATTTCGTCGATTGCGATTCCGTTGCTTTACCAGACCAATGGACCAGGCGAGGCGGGGTTTTCGGTGTGTGTGTTGAATTTCAGTTTTTATTTTTTCGTCGCGATTTTTGGCAACGGGGTAGGTGTGTTATTGAATTGTTTCCAGCCGGAGATGAGCGGTGAGTTTCGGGTTTACACGCGAGGGGCGTGGCTGGCGGCGTTTGGCATGTTTTTTGTATTTTCGTGGATCGCCTCGGTATTTTCGTTCCGCGTGTCGGAGGGGCGATGGGGGGGGGGGGAGGGGGGAGGCGAGCCTAGAGTTTGCCGCGGCGTTCTTCGAGGAGGCGGCGGGTTTCGCGGGCGCGTTCTTCGGTGATGGGGAACCACCAGAGCAGGATCAGGGCAATGATGGCGGAGATGGAGGGGATGAAATAAAACCACCAGCGCATGGCGTCGATTACTCCGGCAGCTTGCGCGGAACCGGAGGCGGCTTGATAGCCGGTGACCGCCAAAACAAAACCGGCCAGAACCGCAGTGGCCGATGTGGAGAGTTTGCTGATCCAGGCAGAGACGGATCCAATGGCTCCTTCACGGCGAAAGCCGGTGTTGAGTTCGTCGTCGTCGCAGATGTCGGCCTTGATCGAGGCGATAAGCAGCCAGAAGCCGGAACTGGCTGGCACCGTGAAGAGGTTGACCCACAGGCTGAGCCAGGGCGACTCCGGGCGATAAAAGAGCCATTTGGCAAGTCCACTGACAACGAGCAGGAGCAGACAGATGACAAGTGTCTTGCGTTTTCCGATACGTTGCGAGAGGCGGTTGAGCAGGAAAACGGAAAGGAGGCCGACAACGAGGGCAACGTTGCCGTTGATGCCGGCAAGGATTCCTTGCTTCACCGTGTCGCCGTCAAAGAGGTAATAGAGGCCGATGTAAAAGCCGAGGTGGTTGACGGTGCGGCCTCCCACCACGGTGAAAAAGGTGATGCCCACCATCAGAAGAAAGGGACGGTTTTTCAGCGTCATTCCGACGGATTTCAGAATGGGGATTTTGGCCTGTTTTTGGGCGCTTTTGAAGAAGCGTTCCCGCAGAAATATCACTGGAATGAGGCCGCTGAGAACAATGATTACTCCGGCGCAGATGCCCATCCAACGGGCGCCGGTGAGGGTGCTACCGCCCCAGACCGGGAGTTGCGTGAAGGCAAAGCTCCAAGGGACGACAAGGAGGGCTGCGGTGCCTAGGTAGGCGCGCAGTTCCATGACGCGGGTGCGTTCATTGTAGTCGGGCGTGAGTTCGTAGCCGAGCGCCATGTAGGGGATGGCAAACAGGGTCTGGCAGGTGAAAAAGAGGATCGAAAAGGCGGTGAACCAGATGAAGAGGCCGGTTGATCCCAAGCCGCCGGGCACTAGCCAGATGAGTGGAAAGGTGAGGGCGGCACTGATGGCGCCCAGAAACATGAGGGGGCGGCGGCGTCCCCAGCGGGTGCGGGTGTTATCCGAAATCGCCCCGACGACGGGGTCGGTGATCGCATCCCAGAGGCGCATGATGGCGATGGCCACGCCGAGGAGGCGTGGGTCCATGTGGAGCGCAATGTTAAAGATGGGGTTGGCATTGGACATCAGGGTGTCCGTGCCGATGTGGTCGGAAAAGTTGCCCATGCCGTAGGCGACGCGTTTGGCGGGCGGAACGCGGTCTTCAGGCGCGGTGGGCTGGACTTTGTGAAAGAGTTTGGTTGCCACGAAACTTCAGGGAAGGAGGGACGAAGGAGGGGAGGGGGGGGGCGGCAGCTTCGCTGAACATCCAACGCCGAACGTCGAACATCCAATGTCAGCAGGACGGAAATAGAGATGTGTGGGGGGGTGGGGGGGAATGAGTGCACCCTGTGCCCACCGTGTTTTTCAACTATTACCGCCGACTGTTGCGGTGACGGGCACGGAGCACCAGAATCAGGATGGCTACGCCTGCAATGAGGACGGTGGTGGCGGGCTCAGGGACGGGAATGGGAACGGAGACCAGTAATTGCGATTCGTTTAGCACGCCGGTGGACAAACGGATTTCGTCCACATAACTCGCCATCTGGCGGGGGTAGGTCACCGGAGTTCCCGAGGCTGACAAGGCGGAGATTGAGCCGATTTCCACGCCCCACAGGGGATTAAAAATCGTGCCGAATGTGTTTTCCACGGAGACGGAGGTGAGCGAGGACGTTGGATCGCTCAAGTTTTGGTACCAGAAGGTTATGTTTCCTCCCAGGGTCGAATCGAAGGTTATGCCGAGGTAATAGTCCTTGTCGTTGGCCAACGTGATGCCGGATGAAATGGTGCCGCTGCTGGTGGCACCGGCTTTGCCGTCGACCGAATAGTTGAACACGACCTCGCCGTTGGCGTTTATGCGCACATACCATCCGCGCCGGTCACTGCTGGTTTGCCAGCGACCGACCAGGCCCTGGTAATCGGTATGCGTGTCATAATGAAAGATGCTTTCGATGGTGAAGCTGGGGCTGGCGGCGAACAGGTTTTGTATCGTGGTGCGGTCGACGGTTTCGTTGCAAGCGGCGTAGTTGCGGGTCGTGGTGCCCGTGCCAAAGAGGAGTGCACCGGTGTTGGCCGCGCCGGTTTGCAGGATCGTATCAGGAAACCAACTACCGGCCCCCGTACCGGGGATGGCAGCGTAACCAACATCTCCACCCAAAGTGAGGTTGAGTCCGTTGGAGCCTGAATCTTTGCCGAGGTTGGCTGAGGCTTCAAAACGCCAGTAGCCGATGGTGGCGGCTTGCAATGAAGTGGGGGCGAGCGCGAGGCTGGTAACGCCAACTGCAATGGCTAGCAGAGTGGTCAGGAGGCGGGTGTGCTTTGGGTCGGATAGCGAGTTCATGTTGGTTTGTTTTTCTTCGAGTTGTAATACGGTGGGTGAATTGTGCGGACGGTGGAGAGAGTGTGCGCGAGGAGGGGGGGGGGAGGGATATGTTAGCGGAGTGTATCCAAAAGTTCATTCGCCCGGTTTCCGTCGAGGACGATGTAGTGGGGGGCGTTGCCTGCGGCGGGCGGTTCGGAGAGGGGGTTGCCAAAGAGGTCGAGAAGACGCGTGCCGTCCGGCAGGCGGCGGAGTCTCCATGTGGAGGGCGCGCCGTCCGCGGTGAGGATGGCGGCAAAGGTGAGGTCTCCGCCTTCAAAAATAAGGGCGTTGATGTTGGCGGCGGGAGTGATGGTTTTTACGAGGCGAGCACCGGTGTTGAGGAGTTTGTTCAGGGCGGCTACGGCCCCGATGCCGGGGATGGGGACGCCGGTGGGTTCGAGGAGTTTGAAACCGCGTTCCTCGACCATGGCGGGGCGCACGTAGAGGGCGTAAATGAAGATTTTTTGCGCACCGTGGGCCAGATTGGAGAGGACGTAACGGGGATAGTCCGCAGCGAGGTCGAGTGGTGTGCCTTTGATCGCCCAGTCGGTGTGCGTGGCGTCGGGAATGGGGTTGACGGCGTCGAAGAAGGTGACACGGGGCATAGGTGAGCCTTCGGTATTCCAGAGCGGCGTGCGGCCTCCGCCGTATTTGACTTCTTCGGCAAGGAGTTTGGTGGGGTTGCCGACTTGGTCGAAGGGGTCGCCGTAGCGGCTGTAGGAGTGGTAGCCGAGGATTTTGTAGTGCGGGTAGATGCCGGCGGCGAAGGCGTTCTGGATGTAGGTGTTGATTCTGCCGCTGGAGGTGACGCCGACGAGGGTGATGGAGGGGTCCACGGCGGTTAGGGCTTCGAGGGCGGCTTTGTGTATGGCGGCGAGGTCGGCGGGGGTGGCGTGGACGGTGCGTCCGTCGCGGTAGTCGCGAAAGAAGGAACTGCTGTAGGGTTCGTTCCAGACTTCGTAGGCGTGGATGCGTCCGTGGTAGTGGCGGGCGAGTTGGGTGAGGAAGGTTTTGTAGTCGTCGAGGTCGCGTGGGGCGTAGGCGCGGCGTTGGGAGTCTTCTTCTTTGAGTTTGGCGTCAGGGGGGCGACGGTTGGCCCAAGGGGGGGTGGTGTCGATTATGCCGAGGAGGAGGAGGCCGTGGCGGGTGATTTTTTCGAGCATGGCGTCCTGCCAGATGAACTGGCCGCGGGTGGGTTCGACGTAGGACCATTTGGTGATTTCAAGGCCGGGTTTCATGTCGTGGTTACGCACCCATTTGAAGCCGAGGTTCCGGGCCATCGTCAGACCGGAATCGGTAATGCGAACGTGGATACCGGCTGGGGAGATGGGGTTGATTTTTTCGGGGTCGAGGGGCGCGGGGACGCGCATGAAGGTCATTTCGGAGGGGGGGCCGAGGGGTTCGCCAGTGGCGTTCACAACGCGGGCGGTCACGCGGAAGCTGCCGAGGGGTCGGGCGGGGTTGACGGCGTGGGGCGGCACTTCGATGTGGTCGCGGTGAATGTTTTCGGCAGAGGTTGCGTCGGGGGAGGGAAGGGGTAGCGATGGGAGGCTGGCGGTTTGCCCGAAAACGTCGGTGACGGTGAGGCGGACTTCGGCGGCGGCGTCCCAGCGTCCGGTCACGCCAAGAGGAAGGATGGCGGTTTCGTTTTCCAGATAGATGCCTTGGTTGAGGGTGGCGGGAGGGAGTCCGATGCTGATTTCGGCGCGGGCTTCGGTGTTGTAGTCACGGGCGTCGGGGCCTTCTTCCAAGCGGAGCCCGTCAAGGCTGATGGTTTTGGCTCTTGGGGAGCGGAGATTGATGTAAATGGTGTTGTGGGGGACGGGGGGGATGTCGGTGGTGAATGTGTGGCGTTCCCAAGTGGTGCCGACTTGCCATGTTTTGGAGACGAGGGGTTCGTTGCCGGTGCGGATGGTGGAGGAGAGGAAGACTTGGACGGGGAGGCGGGGGGTGGAGCTTTTGAGGTAAACGCTGAAGGTGTGCGGGCGTCCGGGGGTGATGCGGATGGGGGGTGTTTTGAGATAAAATTGTCCGGTGAGGCAGAGGGCGCTTTCGCCAAGAGGTCCGGAGTCCCGGGTGGCGCGGTTTATTTGTTCGTCAAAGCTCCAGGTGAAGGGGCCGCCGGGACCGGTGGGGAAGCGTCCGTTGGACAGGAGATTGTGGGTGGAGTGGGGGCCGTTGTCGCGGGGTGTTTCGATTGCGGTGAGCGAGAGGGCGTCGAGGTCCGCAGTGGCTTTTTCATGGAGCAGGGCGATGAGGCGGTAGGAGTCGGTTTCTGGGACGATGAAGGTGGTGTCGTATTCGCGCCAGTCCACGGTGAGGTTGGGGGAGAGGGTGGCGTAGGCGGTGTAGGGGGAGGAGCCTTGGCGGACGGCGAGTTCGAGGCCGTGGCGATGGCCGCCTTCGAGAGGGCTGTGCGGGCTGCGCAGCGAGGCGGCAAGGCGGTAGGTTTTGCCTTTTTCGAGGTGGATGGTTTGGGAGAGTTGGAGGCGGGTGAAGCGTTCGGAGCGGGAGCCGAGGTGTTGCATTCGCAGGGCTTGCTGGCCGTCGACGACGAGATCGCCGGTAGCGGAGTCACCGATTTTTGAATACTGTCCGATGACGTCATTCCAGCCGGAATCGTCGTTCCAGCTTTTGGGGAGCTCGCCGCTGATTCTGGCCTGACCGTTGCTTTTCCCAGAGGGGCGAAATGCGTCTTCGAAACCGCCGTTCCGGACGAGGTTGTCGTCAGCGGCCTGTGTCGTGACTACGGTCATGGCGACCGGCAGGAACAGCGTGAGGGCGACGGCGAGGATGCGGGCATGGGCGGAGGAGTGCATCCGTGGCCGTGGCTCAAAGGATCGTAGTTTTATTTTCATTACAAATAGATTTGCTTTCACTACCAACTGATTTCCCAGTTTTGGCGTGTGTCATCTATGGGAGTGTAAAATGAGGCATCGAAGGGCTTTACGTGGCCATCACCGAAGAGGGCGTTGGCTTTGTTTTTGTGACGCATGGAGATTGAGCCGACGGCGTCGGTATTCCTCCGGTTCAGGTGTGAGTCGGCTTTGCCTGCGTCATCCACGTAGCAGTCCGCCAGAAAGACCAATGTTGATAGGTTGTTGATTTGTGACATCTGAACGGGTGTGTCCATGGTGCCATTTTTTGGACGTATCCAAGTGTTCATGGCGTAGTGGCGCAGGAGTTGTTCTCCTTGATACTTCGCGGCGGGGCAGCGGGGCTGGGAGGGTTTGTAGGAGGCGCTGGTGGACTCCATGCGGGGGAAATAGGGAAGAATCAACTGGTCCCATGTTTTCTCTCCTTCCGGTTTTGTGCCATCGAAGACATAGGGGAGGAATCCTTTGTGCTCCACGGTGTAAAGGGCGAAGGCGTTGCCGTATTGCCGGATGTTGGAGAGGCAGGTGGCGTTGCGCGCGGATTCGCGGACCGTGCCGAGGACACCGAGGGTAAGTGCGGCAAGGATGCCGATGATGGCGATGACGGTGAGCAGTTCGATGAGGGTGAAGGCGGAGTTGCCTTCGAGGGTCAGGGGGCGAGTGCTATGGAGTTCGGCGGCTTCGCTTGCCGCGAACTCAGCTCTCAAAGGTGTCAGAAAATGAAACGAATAGCAGTGGTTGTGTTTCATGGTTTAGGGGAGAGAGAGGCGTTTGGGTGTTATGCGGGTGTTCGAGGTCAGACGGGTGGACTGTCAGTCGGATAGATGTAAAGTTTGATGCAACGTTGCACTAGGTCAATATTTTTCTGCTTTTTGAGGAGAATGTCAGGCGGGGGGGATGGATGGATGGCGGATGTTCAGATTTGGCTGACGCAGCTTTCGCCGGGGAAGATGGAGCCGCGGACGATGCGGCTGGTCAGCTGCCGGGCCGGGTTTGCGACGAGTTGCAGGAGCATTTCAACCGCCGTGTGACCCATCCGGTGGCGGTCGAGGTTGATGGCTGAAATAAAGGGCCATGCGCCTTGCAGCATGCGGGCGTTGTCGAGCGAAAACACGGCCATTTCGTCCGGGGTTCTGAGGCCGAGTTTCGCGGCGGTGAGGATGGCGTAGTAGGCGTATTGCAGATCGTAGGTGAGGAGCACGCTGGAACGGGAGTGTCCGCGTTTCATGTAGTCGTGCAGGCATGACAGGAGTGCTTGTGTGTCGGGTTCGTCGCCTCGGAGGAGCACTTCGCAACGGGCGGATCGGGTGGCCTGAGTGTGCGCGGAGGCGGAGGCATGGAAGGCGGCGAGTCGGGCGGCGGCACTGGGGTGGTCGCTTTCCTTGAGGGTGGTGCCGGTGTAGGTGATGTGTTTGTAGCCGTTGGCAACGAGATGGTCGAAGGCGAGGGCGACGTTATGGGGTTCGTCAGGAAAAATGCAGTTGCGGGCGGTTTGTTTGTCGGTGTCGAGCCAGACGACGGGGATGCCGCTTTTGCGAATGATCGCGCGCACATGGGAGGGGACGCCAAATTCGACAATGAGGCCGTCAACGATGTTTTCCCGAAAGATAAGGGGCGTTTCCTCTTGGAGATTTTGTCCGAGTTCGGCGACGGTGACGAGGATGAGGTGCCGGCCTTGCGCGGAGAGGGCGTGCTGGATGCCGAGCATGTATTCCACACCGGGCAGGTTGGCGGGGTGGGTCTCCTTGGTTTCGTGCCGGATGAGCATGGCGATGCAGCCGCTGTCGCGTTTGCGCATGGAGCGGGCGGCCACGCTGGGTTTGTAGTTGAGGCGCGCGGCGACTGCCTGCACGTGGCGCCGGGTTTTTTCGGGAAAACGCTCGAGATTTTTCTGGCGTAGTATGTAGCCGACGGTCGCCAGGGAATACCCGGATTCACGCGCCACGGTCTTGAGCGTTACCGCTGTCGCTGGATTGTTCATTTTGCGCGGAGCGTGCGCGAAATGGCTGCGACGGGAAATGCAAAATGCGCCGGGGGGGGAGGGAGGCGGGGACATCACATTGAGTTGCCCCCGACAAAACACCCCGTCTGAGATTGCATCTCGCGTAACATTCTCTCCCCCCTTTTTACTCCAAGCATGTCACTCACCCTGCAGATACTCATCCTCGTGCTTGTCGCCGCCGCGCTCGCGGGTGTCGTTTTCCTCCTGCTCCGGCGTCCGCCCCCGCCCGATTTTACGCTGCTCCTGCAAACCCTCGAAACACTCAAGGCCGGACTGTCTCACATTGAGCAAGCCTCACGCGACGACCTCGCCCGCCACCTCGGAGCGTTGCGCACCGAACTCGCCACGCAGCTTGCCCTCACACGCGAAGAGCAGGCCAGGTCCGCTGTCGTCACCCGCGACGACACCCGCGTCCTGTTCGCCGATTTCCAGAAAAACACGACCGCCGCACTCACCTCGATCCGCGAGGCGCAAAGCCAGCAATTCGCCGACGCGCGCCACGCCCAAAACCAGCAGCTTGCCGACACCCGCGAAGCCCAAAACACCCGGCTCAACGATTTTTCCAACCGCCTCGAAAAACTCCAGACCCTCCTCGCCACCGCCGCCGAGGACACGCGCGCCACGCTCGACTCGCGTCTCGAAAAACTCGCCGCCCAAAACGCGCAAAAACTCGACGAAATGCGCCAGACCGTGGACGAAAAGCTCCAGAGCACCCTCGAAAAACGCCTCGGCGAATCCTTCAAGCAAGTCAGCGAACGCCTTGAAAGCGTTCACAAATCCCTCGGCGAAATGCAGGCCGTCGCCACCGACGTCGGCGACCTCAAGCGCGTGCTCACGAATGTCAAAACCCGCGGCACCTGGGGCGAATACCAGCTTGGCGCCATCCTCGAAACCATGCTCCTGCCCGAGCAATACGAGACCAACGTGAAGCCCAACCCGCGTTCCGAGAGCGTTGTTGAGTTTGCCGTGAAACTCCCCGGACGCGACGAGGCGGGCAAACCCGTCTGGCTGCCCATTGACGCCAAGTTCCCCAAGGAAAATTACGAGCGCCTCTCCGCCGCCTCCCTCCGTGCCGATCCCGTTGCCACCGAACAGGCAGCCCGCGACCTTGCCGCCGACGTGGAAAAGTCCGCCCGCGACATCCGCGACCGCTACATTTCCCCGCCGCACACCACCGACTTTGCCGTCCTCTTCCTGCCCACTGAGGGCCTTTACGCGGAAATCATCCGTCGTCCCGGCGTGGCCGACAAAATCCAGCGCGAATACCGCGTCCTGCTCGCCGGCCCGAGCACCCTCGCCGCCCTTCTGAACAGCCTTCAAATGGGCTTCAAAACCCTCGCCATTCAAAAACGTTCCAGCGAGGTCTGGAAACTTCTTGGCGCGGTGAAGACGCAGTTTGGCACTTTTGGAGAACTGCTCGCTAAGGTGCAAAAAAAACTGGACGAGGCCAGCAAGGTGGTCGGCGACGCCGCGCAGCGGCACGGCAGCATTACGCGGCGCATCGCAAAAGTGGAGGAGATGCCCGCCGCCGAGGCCGCCGAATTGCTTCCCCTGGAGGCGGATCAGACCGCGGCAAAAGGCGGGGACTCCGACCTGATTCCCTCCTGATTCTACTTTGTTAGAAAATCATTTTGGTCACGCAGAGACTCAAAGGCGTGGAGTAGAAAACAGAACAGCCAGAATCCTTTGCTTTTCTCTGTGCCTCTGCGTCTCTGCGTGAGATTTCTTAACAAAATAGTTTTAGGGGGGGGGGAGTGTGTGGTTTTTGCGTATGATGGCGGCCAATGTGTTGCCATGGCTCGATGCGTGGCTACGGCATGATGCCCATGTGTTCGTGCCGTTGGATTTTGTTTGCCGTGCTTTTGTCCGCGCCGGTGTTGCTGCTGGTGCCGTACGTGGTCGCGGAGCAGGGTAGGGTGGGGGACGCGAGTTCGGTTGTGAGTTCGGAGGCGCGGGCGGGCGAATACGACACTGTGATCGTCCCAAAACTCAAAACGTCGATCTACATCGGGAGCGTTTCGCTAACGCTCGCCCCTTTGCGACGGGGAGGGAACGGCGCTTACGCCGCCGACTACAAGGCGAGTGTCGTGCCGTTCTTTTTTTACAACGAGGCCGGCCGTTTTCAGATCGATTTCACCGACGAACATCTCGCCCAACTGGCACGCGGCGAGCGCGTGATGTTCAAGGGGAACGCCAAGTCAACGGGTGGCGGCGAGCGTCGTATCGAGGGACACGCTACACCAGCTTCCCCGGGCGCAAAGACGGGGAAAATCAAGGTGCGGCTTTTTGTGGGCGCGAAGACCAGGCTGGTATTCGACTCCACCTACGCGTTTGCGGAGACGGAGAGGAATTGAAAAAAGTCCGGCGCGGCGTCTGGTCAGGCTTTTTTGACGAAGTAGCCACTTGAACATGCGCGAGTTTTGTCTGTTGTCAGGGGCATGTCCTTGGCCGAAATCAAAGAGGAAATCGCGCATTTGCCCTCTGCTGAATTGCACTATCTGGCGGCCTATACGTGGTATCTTTCGCGTCGGCAGGAACCGGGTTATGTCGAGGGACTGGACGCCAGCATGCGAGCCATGGATGGCGGAGAAAAAATGGCTCTCGATGATGTGTTGAGGCTGAGTGCCGACTTGCGGAAATCGGGAGCATGATGGGCTCAAACCATGGCTTGCCGGCGAGGCGACGCGCGCGTTGCTCGCGCAGCCGCCACGCAAACGCCTTCTCATGGAAGACGCCTTGCGGTGGCTCGCAGCCAATCCGTTTGTTGATCCTGATTTTTCCGTGAGGCTGCCGGACGGCAGAGTTTGCGGCGTTGTCTGTCGTGAAAAGGTCATTCTCACTGGTTTTTCGACGTTTTCAGTGGAGACTCGATAAGTTGATATAGCGGGAGTTGGCGCGGTAGCGCCCGTAGCGCAGGCATCTTGCCTGCCATCTAAATTGATTGCGCGAAGCGCGGTGACATCGGTTTGTCACGTAGTTCGGTGCTTTATCCTGAATGCTTGAATTGATTGGAACAGGTGCGATTTGGTGCGATTCTGTATGATTCGCCGGGATGGGGAGTTGCGGGAAAATGAAAAATGCCGTTCCACAAATGTTTGGAACGGCATCGGACGGGAACGAAAAATGTTTGGAATGGGTCAGCGACGCGATGTGGCCGCTCCGTTCGCAGCAAATGCTGTCAGCGCGTTTTCCAAGATGTCGGCAGCAGCTACTGGGTCGAGCGTGGCACAATAGGCATCTACTCGACGTAGGAAGTCGTCGGGGGTGTGCGACGTGGCAACCAATGCTTCCAATGGTGCAAAGGCTTTGCCGAGGGTTTGCGCAAGGCGTGCAGCACCCGTGCGCAAGATGGCGTCGTCAGCCTGATGGATGGCTTTTTTCGGGGAGGGGGAACGGTGCAGGCTGATGTTCATGGGGAACATTCCGCCTCCCCCCCCAGCAGTTTCATCGCGTTCGATGGGGAGGCCCAGACGTTCGGATAGGATTTCGAGGCCGGCGTCCTGAACGCGCAGACCACCGCCTTTCAGCGAGACGAGAAAATCGGAGGTGGCTTTCATCTCGGCGAGCGAGACGCTGCCAAAGACGGCTACGGGAGGTTTCCCGATGAGGCCGTTGTAACTCAAAATGTCAGCGAAGAGCTGGTCGCGCAGTGTCCGGGCAAGGCGGCGAGCGTCGTTGGAGCGTTTGTCTTGGCGAATGCCTTCTTGGATATTGGCGACTCCGCTGCCGAGGCCGGTTGAGGAAGCATCAGAGGAGAGCGTCTGTCCGAGGATTAGTTTGGAGATTTCTTCGTTCGCGACGCGGTGGAAGGTTTCGAAGGCGGAACCGGTGTCGGATGCTGCGGCTTGTTTGAGTTCAACCTCGGTTTCGCGGCTGATGATTAGTCCGCCGAGGCGGGTGCAAAGTGAGAGCGCCCGCTCCATGATGATTCGGGTGCCGTCATCGGCTTGATCGTATTTCCCGACGATGAACGGTGTGCCGTATTTTTCCAGGAAGCGTGCCCACCATTCACGATCCATCGAACCGAATAGCCACCAGAAGACGATTGAGCGCATCGGGCCGCCCCAATTGTCGGGAGCGCTGAGGGAATGGCCTCGGTGAATGATGTAACTGCCTCCATCGGCGACGTGAGAGGTGGAGAGCGGCATCCCGTTGGCGTCGGTGTCGAGGATGCGCAAGGTTCCGGTGGTGAAATCGAGCAACTCGTAGGGGACGGGGATGAGGTTTGCGACCTCGTAGGTTACGGGGTGTCCCTCGACAACCAGTGTGCTTGCGCGGAACGTTTTTTCCACGACGGAGACCGGGTAGAGTGTGCTGTCGAGAAGGTGTGCGCAGGCGGATTCCCAACTCGCGAGATTGGTGATTTGCTTTTCAATCACCTTGGCGGCGAGGCAGTCGTCGGGTGACAATTTATCTTCAGGCTGAAGACTGAGCGTGTCGCCGGTCACTGCCTCTTTGCGTTCGGAAAACCTTCCCTGCAAATGCGCGTGCGAAGCGATGATGTCGCGGTAAAGGGCAAACAGGTCGCGGCAATCTCCGCGCTCGGCGGTGCGCAGGATTTGATGGATGCGGTCAACGTCGATGTCGCTCGCAAGCTGTTCGCGCGTGAAGTGCAGATTGAAGTTTGTGCGGCGTTGGGAAGGCGGCGCAAGGGGGGGGGGGGAGGATCGTAGGGGGAGATGTGATACTGGATGCATGGCGATGTCGTTGGCGGGTCAGAGTGAGTGGCGATGTTGAGCGCGGCGGGCGCGGAGATTTTCGGGGGCGTAGGGATTTCTTATCCCATTGCGGGGAGGTCGGGCGGCGGCTTGGAACGCGCCGACTTGCGCAGCGTGGGCAGTGATCGGACCGCCCTTGGCTGTGACCGCGTGGATGGAGAGTTTGATAGCGTCGAACACGTCGCCGTGGTCGCCGTCCTCGGCAACGTCAGTGTCGAACGTGCCACGGTCGCGGGTGACGAGGCGGATGCTTGTTTTGACCCAATCGTCTGGTGGAAGGGCGACGTAACCGTCCTCAATCGTGTTCACGAACAGGTTGCCGAGGTAGCTCTTAAAAAGCATGGACTCGCCGCCGTAGCTCGTGGTCTCGCTGCTGATCACGAGTGAGACGGGCACGATCCCGGCGAGTTGCGAGCGGAGGTCGCTCGCAAAAAAGCGTTCACTTGTGGCGTCGATGCAAAGGCGTCGGGCACGGAGGCCGTGCGGCAGACCGCGCACAACGGTTTCCACAATGGAGCGCGTGACGGCGGGGTTGTCGGTTTTCCAGCGCACGATCAGGCGCATGACGTGCGTTAGCGACACCTGCTGATTGACGGCCAAGACGCTGGGATTGCTCTTTTTTTTCGTTGTGGTGCCGAGGTCGAGACCAAGGCCGATGCGCGGAAAATCAGGAAGGAAACTCTCTCGCCAGCGGACTGGCAGGACGTGTTCGGCGTTGACGGTTTTTTGCGGGCGGGAGGGTTTCATACTACCTCCTCACGATTGCGGGCCCAGTATTCGACGATCCTGCGTCCGATCCATTCTGCGCAGGGAACTGCAACGGCGTTTCCGAGCATTCGATAGCGCACGCTGTCAGAGTGTCCGGCAGTCCATCCATCGGGGAAACCTTGCAGGCGTTCGCATTCCAACGGTGTCAGGCGACGCACGCCGACCAGAGAGGAGACAACACACGGAGACGAATCTCCGCCGCCCGCGCCTGCGGTGAGCGCGCATGTTGTCTCGCTTGGTGTGCCGTGGCCGTTTCGTCCGATGCGCTGTTGAAAAGCGAACGCATCGGAAACGACGAGTCCGCGTCCAAAGTTTTTATCCTGATTGCGACAGTTCGACGTGAGGCAATCCGCGACAAGATTTTGACATTCGTCACTCGCCGGGCCACCCGTCCCCTTTTCCCATTTCGAGGTGACGGTGCGCGTGATCTGCGGTTGGGAAATCAACAGCCCTGAGTGTGCATCCTGGCCGTTAAAACCTCCGGGATGTGCGCCGGGATTCAGGGCTCCTGTGATGCAGGGGATGTAGGCACCGTGGCCGTCGAGGTCGGTTGTGCGTCGGCCACCACGCGCAGAGCAACTGCCAAGGGTGCCGGCAACGTCTTCCTGCGCTTTTCGGCGCGGCGCAGGATGCCCGCGCAAGCCTTGCGCGAGAGAAAGTATTTCGGCTCCGGCGACGGCTCCAAAATCTCCGCGAGCGAACACGCCGAAGAGCCTTCGTCGGGACTGGGCCACTCCGAAGTGTTGAGCATCAAGCAGCCGCCAAACCCCATGATACCCGATCCCTGCCAGCGCATGGAGGACACGCGCGAAATCCCGGCCTTTGTCGGAAGAGAGCAGGCCAGGGACATTTTCCCACACAACGAAACGAGGACGGAGTTCGGCGACGATGCGGACGAGTTCATAAAAAAGACCTGAGCGGGCGCCGGACAAACCAGCTCGCTTTCCAGCGACGGATAAATCCTGACAAGGGAAACCGCCGCAAATCACGTCCACGGGCGCGAGCGTGGAAACATCCACCTCACGGATGTCGGCGAATTTCTCGCATGTAGGGAAACGACGGCGAAGCAGGTCGCGGCAATTTTCATCAATTTCGATCTGCCAACAATCGTTCATCCCGGCGCGTTTGAAACCGAGATCGAAGCCGCCGATCCCGGCGAACAGCGAACCGAACGTCAGTGCTGGCGCGGCGGCAAGAGGGGGGGGAGGGCGGGGCGTCATGTCGTGATGGCCTCCGTGATGTTGACGCCGATGCAGCCGTTTTGCTTGCCCAGTTCCATTGCACGAAAGATTGCGGCGAGGGAAATGGCGGACGTGCCACCGGCGATGAACTGGATGGCGTAGTTGCGATCCCAAGCGGTCTTGTCGAAGGCGAGGGCGCGGTGTTCATCGGGCGTGATTTTCGCGCCCGTGTCGGGGTGGTGCATTTTCTTCCCGGCCAGCTCGGCATCCCAAGCGTCAACGCGGTGGATTTTCAGACCATACTCCGATGTGTAAAAATTTCCGCGCGCATTTGGCGTGAATTCTGTTCCCTCTTTTGGGAGCAACATCTCGTAAGAATAATGGGCGTCGTCGGGCGGCGGCGTAGTGGCGAGGCGGAGACGGAATTGTGGATTCGACTCCATGAACGGCTCAATCGCTTCGAGCACATCCTGACAATTGGGCCAGCGCCCGAACTCGTCACCGATGATGTGACCGGTCCAGCCGACCGCCGTGTTTGGGTTGGGTGCGATGACACGTGTGCGGCTGCACGTTGTGCGGTCATGCCAGAGTTTCGCCTCCAACTTGGAGTGTTCAAACAAGTCACAAAAACCGTCGAAATCGATGGTATCGGCGTTGGTCTCCAGCTTGAGATCAGCGGCGGCGGCGACGGCCTTGATGCGGGCGAGGTGTTCGCGCCACGACTGCGCTTCCTTCACAATGATTTCGGTGCCGAGCGCGATGGCGGCGGAGATGATTGAAGTGAGCACGCCGGGCGTTTCCATCATCCAGTCGAGGGCTTCGTTGCTGAGCAGGTAGCTCTTTCCGCCCTGCCTGCGCCACACGTAGGCGAGACGGCGCAAGGGATGGCGAAACCCGGCACGTTGGTAGGCGTAGAACGGGACCACGCCGGTATTCTTGTCCTTACTCATTTCCCCCTCCAGTCGCTTCCGTTTCGCCAAACATCAACAGGCGGAGTTGCTCCACTTTGACGGACGGCTTGGATTTTGAGTCTGCAATTTCAGCGGCCTTTTTATCGGCGTAAAACTTCAAAAATGCCTCGCAGGTTTTCACCTGAAATTGTTTTTCGGAGAGGGCAACCTGTCGCTCGCGTTGATCAAGAAGGCGTTCGCGCTGGCGTGATTTTCGCGCCTCAAGATCGGTGCCGCGCAAGGCAACGAGGGACTTGGTGAGCGCCCCCAGATCGTCGGGGCCGGAGGCTTCGATGGCCTCCAGAATCTTGCCGCTGAGGATTGCTGCGCCGCCCTCGGTCAGATCGCCGCCAGCGGCCTTGCCGAGCTTCGCGGCATAAGAGGAAAGTTCTTTGAGATGGGAAACTTTTTCACGTTTTTCGCACCAATCGGCGTAACCACCCTGCCTCCATTCACTGAGATTTTGCGGAGTGACCGGCTCCTCGCCAAAGTGTTCGTCCAACACGCGCAACACGGCTTCTTGGTTGTTGAGCCAGGGCAGGATTTTCGACGCCGGTTCGCCGTTCATCAGGCGATGATTGACCTCCTCACGGATGGCGAGGGGCAGGCGGGCGATTTTTCCTTTGCGTGTGATTTCAGACATTGTGGAGAGAGAACGCGGGAGGGGGGGGGGGGGGGGAGCTTAGGCGGGAGATCAGGGAGCGAAAGTTTGGGTGAGTTGCGCGATTTGCGCCTTTTCGACGTAGGTCGGACCTTTGGGCTTGTTGCCGTAGCGGGCGGAGATTGCGGCGTAGAGTGCGAAAGCTTGCGCAAGCGGGAAATCGAGTGCGGTTTGCAGCGGGCAGGAGTATTCGCTCATGAGCGTATCAAGCATCGTCAAAACCCAGCCGAGGCCGTTGCCGATGTCTCGGAAGAGAGAACCTTCGCTTCCTTTTTTTTTGCGGGCGTGATGAGCGTCGCAAAGGCGGCGTTGATGATGGTGGCGATTCTTTTGCCGAGGTCGCCCAGTGTGCTTGGCGGGATGCTGTCGAACATTTCGGCAACGGCATCGTCAAAGGCGGCGCGACCTTTTGCAAAAGCTGCGCGGGAAGTTTGCGGAGGGGTCGCAAGGATGTAAGCAACCTCCATGATTTCGGAGACAGAGATGTCGGTGTCGGGCGTGATCTGTTGATCCGCGAATGGCGAGTCGAGACGTTCGAGAAGGAGAAAATCAGAGATGGAAAGCGGGCGCAGTGTGAGATTGGCGACAGTGAGCGGTTCGGGCGCGAAGGCATCCAGCACTTCGTTTGGAGTGCGTTTTCCACTGGCGATTTTCGAGATGGTTTTCGCGGACATGACGTTGTTATTTGGCGGTGGCGGTATTGCGGTTGCGTTCTTCGGCGAGGGCGGCGGCGAGGTTTTGGGCCTCGCGTTCGCGGGCCTCGTAGCGGGCGGGCGAGTGCCAGACTTCATCCACTTGAGGGAGGTATGTCCCGTGCATCGTTTGCACCGGTTGCCCGGCGGGGAGCGCCAGCGTTGGCGGCTGATACAGCATCCGCGAGAACGCGGCGTTTGTGGAGCAGCCGCTCATGCAGGAGATCAGCACAAGCGTGATCAGCAGGATCAGTGCTGAGGCGAAGTTTTTTGATTTCATTGTCCAGTTCCTCGCATTCGCGCTCAACGCGGTCGGGGTAGCGCAGCGCATAGATGTAAAGCGCGGACGCAGCCGCACGGAAAAACCATTCGAGCGCACCCCACATGTTTGCCGCTTGTTAGTTGCTGGTGGTGGTTTCGGCTTCGGTGATTTTTTCACCGGTCTTTTTTCGGGCAAGGATTGTCCAGACGACACCGATCAAGGTGGCGGCGGCACCGGCTCCGGTGGCGATTTCCGAACTGCTGGCCAGCCCGGATGAAGTGAGGAAGCCACCGCCAAAGGTGAGCCCCTGCTGGATGAGTTTGATGATCGTTTCTTTATTCATTGTATTTGGATTTCACTTACATTTGACCGCCGGAGCCGCACCATGCTCCGGCGGGTTATGTTAGCTATGTAATCGCCCGCGTGGTGTTGACGGTGCGCACAGCACCGCGCGGGAAAGTGTGTCAGGTTCCCGCGCCTCCGCGTTCGTGTGCGAGGACGCCGGCGGCGCTTGCCTGATAGTATTTGGTCGCGCCCATTTCGTGGGGGATTTCGCGAACGTGACCGAGGGACACGAGAAAGGAGAGGGCTGCGCTGGTGTCGGCCACGGCAAAAGCGAAGTCGAGTAGTTGAGTGCGCACTACGCGGCGCTGAATCACATCAGCGGGGAGGGCGACTTGCTGGGAAATTGCGAGCTGTTCGCGGACGGCAAAACGCAAGTCTTCGCGCTGGGTTTGGGTGAGGTTGGGGCTAGTCATGACGGCTTGAGGGGGAACCTTCGATGCGTCCGATGGCACGTTCGATTGTCTGGACGTTTTGGGTGAGTGAGGTTTGCAGCCGGTCGAAGCGGGTGTTGATTTCGGCTCGAACGCCTTCGATGCGGTCAAAAATATCCTTCGAAGATTTCGCGGTGTAGGAACGCTGGGTGGAAATGTCGCGTTCCAGCTTTTGTTCGAGAATCGTCATGCGTTCCTCGTTACGTTTATTGAGCTGAGTCAACAGGTCGATTGAGGCGGTGAGCTTACTCAAATCCACGTCCACGGTCGGCTGGCGACGGCGGCGTTGGAAAAACCCATCAACCTTGTCGGCGAGGGCAACGAGAGTGAACAGACCCAGAACGAGCATTCCCAAAAACATGGGATCAGGCGATGTGGGCGTTTCGGAAATTGCGGCGAAAATCATGACCGCATCTTAGCGTCCCCCCTCCTCCTCCGCATCTGGCTTTGGCACGGTTGCGGGGGACTGGCTGGTTTTGATTCGAGTTGGTTTGGATTGGATTGGTTTGAAATAAAAATGCCCTGCCTCTCCTTTTCCGTCGCACGATATTTCCCTGATCATGGAGGACAGAATGCTGGCGGAGAGGCAGGTGGGAAAGTGGTCAATCGTCGCCGGTAGCGTCCGCTTCGGGGGAGGACAAATCCACGTCACACCAGCCCTCGGTGATGAGGGTGGAGAACGCGGGGTCGGTGACAGCGAGCACGCGCCACGGGGTAGCGAGGATAGCGTTGGCGCCGTTGGCTGCTGCACTTTCGGGGGTTTCTTCCATCGTAACTTGCGCGTGGTCTTCGCGGTGATGGACCGTCCCTTCCGTTTCAACGCGGGTGTATTCCTGACATTCGAGGTAGTTGGATTTTGCTCCAGCGGCTATCTGGGCATCGGTCAGGCCGGTGTTGTCGTAATGCGTAGTCACGGTAAGGGTCAGCGATGCGTCTTCGTTCTGGGTTTGCTCTGTCACCGGGGGGCCGTTTTGCACGAGTTGGAATGTGTTGGGGACGATGCTGTAGGGGTCGCGAATATCGACGGGCTGACCATTGATCGTGTCGCCGGCGGGCCAGTCTTGGACATTGCCTGTGGTGTGTTCCCATGTCGCGAGAACGGGGGTGGGTACGGAGCCGCTTTCTTTCTGCTGTTGCCAGAGTGCGCTGGTGCCGCGCTCGATTTCGGTGGTGAGGTAGATTTTTCCGTCAGGACCAAGAGTTTTGCCGCTCGTGCTCGTTGGGTAGTCCTGCATTTGCGCTTCGATGCGGATGTAGTTGTGCGCCTGTTCTGGTGGGATTTCGTCTCCGTCCGGCGATGTCAGCGAGATGATGCCGTTCCAATCCTTGTAACAGAAATCGTCAGGGAGGACGGTGGCGTCTGACTGGCCGGGGATCGCCGGGCGCACTACCATCTCAACGGGTGCGGATTCGCCGCGCAGTCCGGCGGTGGGGGGAAAGACGAGGGGTTCCGCCGGATCGCTCACAGCCCCGGCCTGATGGTTGCCTGTAGTTTTGGCCCAATACGTTTTCAACCTCCCGACAACTTTCCAGCCTGCTCGCCTGTCGCGAGCGACCACGCGCAAGCGAACGTAGTGGTAGGCGCGGCGTCCGAATTGAGTGAGGTTGGCGATGTGCGCAAACACCACAGTGTCATCGTTCGTGAATCGTCCTGTCGGGAAAACATAATCAACGCCTTGGCTGGCGGTGATGTTTGGCTTCTCGTAATCGACCCAACCGAACTCCGACCACGAATGCGGGATGGGGCGCATATAGCGGGTGATGGTCTTTTGCGTGTAGGAGCAGGCAAACTGCGCCGGCGGCTCGTCTTCGCCCTGCAAGGGATAGGATGCACCGCTGAGTTTGCCGACCAGCATCACGGGGAGCGGGGGGGGGAGGGGGGGGGGACCGATGCGTTTGACCGCGTGCGTGTGGGTGACGCGCCCCAGCGAAGCTGCCAAGGCACGCGGCATGGTGAGCCTGTGTCGGTAGCGGATCAGGCAAAGGCGAAAGGTATCCGCGCCGTTTGCGGCCAAAAGCAGTGAGGGGGAGGCGACATAGAGATTGGGGCAAAAAGCAACGCCGCCGGTCACATCCTTTCTGGCATGGTAGGGGGATATGAGAGCATTGTAAGGGTCCGTGCTGGGCGGCACGCTGGCCCAGTCTGTCCCGTCCGTTGCCCAACTGTGTATCCACTCCGCCATTATCTCTGGCGTGATCGGATCAGACCATGTTTCGTGCAAGGCACGGTGCCATTTTCTGTTTCTGTTCCCGTTTTCCGAAGTGACATCTGACTTGTAGTCAAAATCCACACCGTCGAGTCGGCGTGTGCAATTGGCTAGGGCCATCAAATCCTTCGCGAATTGGGACATGGCTGCGGCACGCTCTTCGGTCGTCATGTTGGCCCATCCCGGCCCGCCTTCGGGATTTTGCGGGAAACCATTCCAGCTCCCATTTTTTTCCGACCAAGCATCATATGCTCTGTCCAAGTAGGATGACAGGTCATCGTTGTAGCTAAGTTCACTGCCACCTATTGGCACACCTGATGGCCATCCTTCTGACACATCGTCAGGGTCCGGGCCCGAAAGTGCCTCATGATTTTCGACTTTGTGTTCGACCCCATCTGTCCACGTGATGGCGACGGTGGTTTTCCAGTTCCAGGATGGATAGGGATCGCGCTGTGAGACGCTCCACCCCGCCTCGCCAGAGGCAGTGCCATCCCATACCCATGCGCGGGCAACAGGCGACCATCGCAAGGTGCGTGTCTCCGAGTAAGAAAGATAACTCGAAGATGAGTAGCCATTCGGGGAGTAGGATTCGGAACCACTCCGATTGATGACAAAATTCCTAGTGCGAAAAACCGGAGGGGGCACAGTCTGTTCGCGCAGGTTGTGGAAGATAGCATTTGCGTAGAAACGACTCCATCCTCTGTAACTCCTCGTGAGGACTGGGAAGGTATCAACAAAGCGGGCGGGCTGGTTGCTCTCACCAAACAAGGCGGTCTTAACGGGTGAATACGCCCGCATCTCGTATTCTACTGTCGGATACGGGAGGCTGATGCGTGAGCTTGTATCGGCGAGGGTCGTGTTGCCATCAGCGCGGCGGAAAAGCACGCAAGGCGAGGACGGCATAAGGGCGGGGACGCTGCCTTGCGCGCTGACTTCACGGCTCATGCTGTGGACCTCCGGTTACGGAAGAAAACGACTTCGCGCGCCATCATCACCTTGGGCGGGTGATCGGGAATGTCGGCGGCGGTGAATTGCACGTAGCCATTCGTGCCCTGAATGACGCTGCGGAAGGAACCCTGATCGGTGTTGTTGGCGACGGGAGTCTTGGTTTGCGCCGCTCCGGTGCCCGTAACGCTGACATAACAATAACCGAGGAGCAGTCGGAACTTGAGGCGCCAGCCGGTGGCCGCGTCAATCGGATCGGCAGTGAGGGCGGGCGTGGACGACGTGTAGGCTTCCTCCTTCAGCCAGACGTGAGTCCAAAGTGGATACTGATTGATCGGGCCGCTCCACTCGCATTCCAGATGCACGCGGCGGGTCGTCGTCTGCGAGACGTTGCGGGGGATTTCGCACACAGGCGCAATGAAAGGACTCTGAGCATCCACGCGCTCCGGTGTCGAATAATCGACTGTCCCGAATGTCAGCCAAAACCGATATGGCACGTTGTCCGGGTCGGTCTGGTCGGTCTCCGGCGCCACCCAGCCGGACGGCGGCGTGGTGGTGAGTGTCAACGGCGCGATGGGGCTGACAGCGATGCTGGTGGTGCCGCGTTTGGGCCTGTCGATAACCTCGGCGGTGGCACCGCCTGGGCGCACATCCCACGTCAGGCTTGACGAAGGACGCGGCGTGATCGCTCGCACATAGTCGATCAACTGGTTGAGCGTTTGCGCTCTCACTGGCTGACCTGCACTGACCTTGTTGGGCAACGTTAGCATGGGGAAATTCTCAAGCCGTGGAGTTCGCGTAGAGATCGGTGTCGATCTTTTCGGCACCCGTCCATTCGCGCACACGCTGCCACTTGCCATTGTTGCCCGTGCGCGTGGACTTGTCGGCGGTGGACAACCATTGATAATTGCCCGGCGCGGTCTTAAATGGTTTGGAAGTTCGCCGCTTGCCCATTTGCGTAGCGGTTGGCGCAAGCCATTCGTTGTTTGTCAGGCGTGCGACCGGCGCGGGGCACACGTAGGTTTCTTGCCCGCGCAGGATCTTTTGCGCTACCTCCTTCGCATTGGCCGAAAGCTCCACGGGCTTGCCGTCCTTCCCCGTATATTTGAAGTCCTTTTTGAGTGTGGCATCGTCCTCGCCCTTCCACTTCTCAATGTTCACGAGATCGGCATTCGTGAGCGCCTTTGTCCCTCCCTCGGAATAACGTGGATGGCTCAAAATACTTGGGTTGAGGTCGATCCACTCGACCTCGTAAACAGGCTGAGTGCCATCGTCACTTGAGACCCCGCCCGACGAACCCGACTCGTCTTTGATCGTGATCTTCAAAAAACCTCCGCCCTCCTGTCCTGTCTCATCCGGGTAAACCTCCGTCTGGTCAACGAACCCCGCGTAACCCTCAACCCTCACACCATATTTTGGCTTCTTCGCCTGCGCGGACTTGAACGGCCCATGATAAAGAAGCTCGGTGGCCGAGCCGCTCGCATTTTCCACGATGCGCGGATAGCCCGGCTGCAACAACAACTCCCGACTCCCATGCCAGCGGTGTTTTAATGAAGACGATCCAGATGCGTTTGCCATCCCCCGATCCTGACACAAAAAATCCGCACCCGCATCTCGGCCTGGCACGGATCAGGGGCTTTGGCTAAATACGCGACAAGGGATTACTCCCATTTGATTTCATAGATGACGGCAAAATTCGCCTTCCCAGTTCCCTCCGAATAATCGCATTCGAGCTCGATTCTTGGATTCTTGGGATCACTAACTGTGCCTTTGCCAAAACAGTTTGGGCAACGGCGACTCTCTATCAGAATGACATGAAAAACATGTCCGGCCTTGAGTGCTGTCACGAATTGATCGCGAGTCAGATCGGGCGCAGCGGGGACTTCGACATATCTTCTTACTGTTCGTTTTGCGCCCAAGACGGTCGTGAAACTGACCGTGCCATCCACTCGCGTTGGTCGATTTGGGATTATGTCACCATCGGCAAAATCTGCCGGTTTGAGAAGGACAAGAACGCTGTTCCCGACCAGATACGTGCGAGCATCAATACGCTGTGAAATTTTCCAGCCTTCAACCCGTGGATCAAGCAGGTCTTTCGGGATAGCTTTGCCGTCTTTATCGGCTGTCCAGCGTGCCGCGACTTTCTCAAAAAGGACAAGCAACTGCTCTCGCGTTTCCGTTGATGTCACTCCGCCCACACGAGAAACCAAAAACGTCTTTTGCTCTGCAAACGGTGCCCCTCTTACCTGTTCGTTTGGTGCCTGCCATTGTTCTCCGCCAACGTAGCGGAATGGGTTGAGTGGCAAGTTCGATGGAGCGGCAAATGCAGCACAGGCAAACGCGATAAATGCGCTGGTGTGAGCGACCGTGCATGGAATGCTCATTACACTTTCCCGCCGCACTTGGTGCATCTCCAGGGCTGCTTGCAAATCGAAGCTATAATCCAAACCGGGAGCCATAGCCCGAAGAGAAACAGGGTGATGATAGCGTGAACCAGATGGCTGGTCCCCTTACGTTGGGCTAGGACATGTGACTGGCAGTGTGGGCAGTGTTTTTGAGTTTGTTCGAGGGACATAAGAGGCTGTCCAACTAGGCGGAGTCGCCTGTTTGATCAAGTGCATTGAGTTCATCGATGCGCAGATGCACACAGACCTTACCCCATGCGTAACCCAGACCACCTGGCACACGCTCGGCAACGTCCAGATAGGCGGAGATGCGCTCCTCAATTTTTTCGCGTGTAATCACAGGTGTCGGGACAGGGGTTTCGTAATCAGCAGAGGGACGGATCATCGTCTCTTTTCTGACACAAAAACTAGGCGCGTTAGATTTTGGTGTCAGATTTTTTTCTGCATCGGCCAGCTTCTCCCATGTCTTTTCGGTCACTGGAACCTCCCCCCTTAAGGTTGCATAAAGATGCTGACGGGATAGTTTTAGAATCTGGGCCGTTCCTTTCATATCTAGGCGCAATTGCGCCCGCATCTTGTTTACCCTGTCAGAAAATTCAGTAAAAGTGTCAGATTTCGCTTGCATGGTGTAAGATTTTCAGGAGTTTCTTCCATGTTCTCCCATAGAACATGAATATCACAACCCAGAAACAAGAGCTGAAAAAGCGCATGAAGGCAGTCGGGATGAGCTACCGGCGCATGGCCCCCGTGCTGGATGTCAACTTTGTTTACCTCTGCGAAATCCTGAATAACCGACGCTCGAATTCCGGTCGCGCCCTCTGCGCCCGGATGGATGCCCAACTTCGGCAAATGGAGAAAAAATCATGAGCCGTCCACGTCTTGGCCGCAACCCCTACATGTCAGGCATTATCGCCCGCGATGCCGGGCACTCCATCGCCACCTGCCCCGTCACCCCGCGCAGCCGATTCTACCGACAATGGTGCGCCGGCTGGGCCGATCGTGACAGCTTTCTCCGTTCCTCCACCTGCGCCGCGCTCCGCACGGCAGGAAGAAAATTCCCCCTCTGAACTCCCCCCCCCCTCTTCGCCTCTCTCTCTCTCAATTTTCCTATGTCCGACACCACTGAAAAACAATTCACGTTCCTCCCAGCCGAACTCACCGAACACCCGATCCTCGCGCACATCCCGATGTGGGCGAACACCGAGCCGGAATTTCAGGCACTCGCCGCGTCCGTGCGCGA
The DNA here is from genome assembly GCF_000171235.2 of Geminisphaera colitermitum TAV2. GTDB lineage: Bacteria > Verrucomicrobiota > Verrucomicrobiia > Opitutales > Opitutaceae > Geminisphaera > Geminisphaera colitermitum. The sequence continues at coordinate 36,784 of NZ_ABEA03000110.1, forward strand.
ACGCGGCTTCGACTACCCCGCGCTCATCACAAGCGAACGCCGCATCGTTGACGGTCGCAACCGCCGTAACGTTGCCGCCTTCCTCGGCATCTCCCTGCCATGTCGCATCGTCTCTGCCGATGAAGTCGCTGCCATCGCATTTTCGTCGATTGCACACCGCCGCAACCTCACCAAATCAGCCTTGGCTTATCTCGTTTTCCCGCTCGTAAAACCGGCCTTCGACGAAGCCAGACAACGCGCACTGAGTAACCTGAAAACGGGTAGTGAATCCCCGTCTCCAACTAAATTGGAGACGGGAAAGACCATTGAGACACTCACCGATGAAATTGGCATCAATCGCGAATACATGCGGATGGCCAGCGACATCCATGCGGCCTTCAAAAAACATCCGAAATTGCGGGAGCAATTCGAGGCCGCCCTGATTTCCGGCCAGTCGAGTTTGACCGCCATCCGGCACGCCATTGACGGGAAAATTGCCGCAAACGAAGGCAAAACAACACCCGATAAAAACGACGCCCCCTCGCTCATCGTTCGCGCCTTTACCGACCTGCGCAACCGCTGGTCGCGGTGGGAAAAAATTCCCGAACCCAAGCGTCAGGAAGTCACCGCGAAAGTCGTGACCGCAACAGCCGAGTGGCCGCGCGAAATCGTGATAGCGACCGCCGCCGCGTGGAAAAAGAACGGCATCATTTAATCAATCCCCCCCCCCAACCTACCGATGGAAAACGAAGGTAAGACCGAGACGCCAGTGACCGCCGCGCAACTGGAGGAAGCCCATCGCCGACGCCAGTTGGTTGAGGCGCTGGCAGGCTTTCCTTCATTGCGCGTTGCGAGCCAAGTCTTGGGCGAACCAGCCGCCAACCTCTGCCGCTACCGGCGCGCATGGGACGGCACGCTCGATAGCCTCATGCCCACCGGTTCCAGCGGACGCCCCCCCGTTGCCGATGCGCTTTCCTCCGAGGAAATCGCGGTCGCCAAAACCTACCTCCTCAAAACCGAAAGCCTCCCCCTTGCCTTGGAGCTGCTTGCCGACTCCTCGCAATGCAGCCACGCATCACGCGACCTCCTCAACCGCTTCCGCGACACCCGCCGCTACCCGCCGAGCATCGTCCGCGCCGTCCGCTTCACCGAGGAAGAATGGGCGGAATTCCACGGACGCAAACACGCGCAAGGCACCGCCCTCGTCACCCGACGCGGCATGTTCGGCACACGCGAAGACGGCGCATCCATCGAAGTGTTTTCAGGCGACATCGTCGAAGCCGACGACGTATCAATCGACACCCCCTATTTTGTCACCCAGCCCGACGGCACCGTGCGCACAGGCCGCCAAGTCCTCTGCTATCGCGACCTCCGCAGCGGCAAATGGCTCTACGCCTGCGCCGTCGCACGCGACCGCGACAGCTACCGCGCCGAAGACATCTTGCGCGCCTCCCGCTGGCTCGTCGAAGCCCACGGACTGCCCGGCATGTTTCGCTTTGAACGCGGCAATTGGGAGTCCGACGCCGTGATCGGGCACAAAGTCGAAGCCGGCATTCGCTGGGGCGGGCTCGCTCAACTCGTCCCCATCCAAACCATGTTTTCCAGCAACGGAAAAGCGAACATCGAAGGCGGCTTTCGGATGCTCCACAAACTACTCGGCCTGTCCGGTATCCGAATTGGCAAGACACGCAGCGAATACGAACAAGCCACCGCCGACATGCTCGCCGTCAACTCCGGCAAACGCGACCCCCGCGACTGCGGATTCATCCCCTGGGAAAAACTACTCGCCGAGTTCGATGCCGCCTTCACCCGCCTCAACGGACGCGTGAGATTCGATCAACACTCCGCCGAGAAAATCGCCCCCGACGACCAGTGGTGGCGCGACATGCAAGCCCGCAAAGGCAAACGCCTCCCCGCCTGCCCCCCCGAACTCTTTTACCACTTCGCTCCCATCAAACGCCAAGTCTCCATCGGAGCCGTCCGCGCCGGTCACGTACAAATCTCAGTCGAAGGCCACGCAAAACCCTTCCTCTTCCGCTGCGCCGGCGAAGGCATCCCCTACCTCGAACGCCTCCACAAAGTCTGGGTATCCTTTGACCCCTTGGACGCCGCCGCCGGTGCCGAGATTTTCAACGACGATGCCAGCCCCCGCAACCGGGACGGCTGGCGTCCCCGCCAATTCCTCTTCCGCGCCCCCCTCGCCGAAGATCGTGCGCAATACGACCACCGACCCGCCGGCACACGCGGAAGCGACGAAAGCGCCGCCGCTCGCAAAATCCGCAAAGCGCAAATTCGCGCCGTGGGCACAAGCATCGGCATGTTCGGCACCGGTTCCCGTCGCGTCGAAATTGCCGGGGACGGCGAAGGCAACGCGGCCCGCATCGAACGCGGCGCGATGGCACGCTCGCAAGCCGCCTCCACAACACCCGATGCACCCACCGTGCAAACCCCGCGCATCCCCCGCGCACGCCCCGCACCAGTCATCGTCGAAGACCTCGATCTCACCACACGCGAAACGGCACCCGCACTGGAAAATCTGGACATGCCTGCCGCCGCATTCGCTGCCCCTCGTCCGCATTTTCCCCCTCCCGCCTCTCCCGCCCCTCCCGCCTCCATCCTGATCGAAGAATTGGACCTGCGCTAACCCGCACGCACTTCGCGCGAACATCCAACATCCAACGGCCAATCACTGAACCCGCCATGACCACAAACACAAACACCACCACGATTGACACGCCCCCCCCGCCCACACTCGACGGGAAAGAAAACCGCCGCCATGCCGGAGGTATCAATCACACGGATACGCCGCGTGGCAACGCCGCCGCCCGCTTCACCATTGCTGGCGACAAAATCGCCGCCGCCACCTCCACCCTCCCCGACGACCAGCGCGAAGCCCTCCGCTGGGCCGCCGGCTACTGCCGCGCCCGCAACATCACACACGCCGAACTCGCCGGCATGTTGAAAAAACCAGACGGAGAAACCTACTCCAAAGACTCCGTCTATCATGCCCTCACTGGCGGACGCACCTCCGAACAACTCGACAACATGGTAGCCGCCATCCAACGCCTCCGCCGCGTCGAAGAAGCACGCGGCGAACAAGTCCGCGTCGGCTTCATTGAGACCGCCGTCTCCCGCGCCATCTTTTCGACACTACGCAAAGCCTTCCTCCGCCAAAAAGTCGCCATGATACTCGCCGAGTCGCAAGTCGGCAAAACCACCGCTGCCCTCGAATACGCCCGCACCCACAACCACGGCGAAACGAAAATCGTGCGGATGCCCACCGGCGGCGCACTCTCCGCCTTTCAAGTCGAACTCGCCGACACCCTCGGCCTCCCCACCTGTCTGCGCGGAGCCGATGTCCGCCGCCGCATCTTCGCCTGCTTTGACGAACGCACCCTGCTCATCGTTGACGAAGCCCACGAATGCCTCACCAGCAATCAGAACGGCGGCGTGCGCACCCTCAATTTCATCCGCGAAATCCACGACCGCTGCAAATGCGGCGTCGTCCTCATTGCCACAAAAGTCTTTCGCCATCACCTCCTCCAAGGCACCCACGCTCGCAACCTCCGCCAACTCTGGCTCCGCTCCATGCGCCCCACCGAGTTGCCCGACCGCCCCGGAAAAAGCGACCTCGTCGCCTTCTCCGCCGCCTACGGACTCCCCCCCGCTCCCGATCAGGAAATCGGCATCCGCGTAACTGCTCTTGACGCAGACGGTGAAGAACGCACCCGCACCATCACTGCCAACCCGCTGAACCTGCAAACCCAGATCATCGCTGAAGACGGCTTGGGCCGATGGAACATGATCCTGCAAGAAGCCAGCGACACCGCTCGCGAAAAACGCCGTGCCATGAGTTGGGGCATCGTCCTGCACGCATGGCACTCCTTTGCCCAACTCGAAACCCTCGCCGACACTGAGGAGTCCGCATGAACGCCAAACGGAAATCGAACACCAAACTCCGCATCCCACCCGGAGCCATCCCTGAAATGCGCGCACGCCTTTGCCACCAGATCGCTCGCTTAGGGGCAATCAGCGACCAACTCACGATGATAGATCAAATCATCCGCAATCCCGAAACGTGTATTGCCACTGATAATACAGCCATCTCTGTTGCCCTGGGCACATGCTGCGTCGATTCCGTGGAACTGGCCGTCGATGCCGAATCCCTGGCCGAAGCGATGCACACGCTGGAAAGCCTCTGCTCATGAACACGCCGCGCCCGCTCACCCTCCCCGACGATCCCCCGACGATCACCTTGCAACGCCGCACGCTCGCCCTGGCCTTCGCCAACGCCTTCGGCGCCGGGTTCCTCACCGCCATCATCATCATCGTCCTCTTCATTCTCCCGTAAGCAAAAGTTCACCACAGAGGCACAAAGACACAAAGGCCAATCAACAGAAGCTAACTCCTCCGAACTCTGTGCCTCCGTGTCTCTGTGGTGAAAAAACAAATACATAAACACACCCGCCATGCCAAAAATCGAAGTCAACAAAGTCGCCGAAATTCTCAAACGCAACGAACTCGAACCGCCCGTCATGCGAGCGATCATCGAGGAAATGAACTCCCTCGTTCAGCCCGAAGTGGACGATGAAACGCCGCCGCCGGTCAAAAAACAGTGGTGCATCCTCATCTCAGACCCCAACGGTCTCATCCCCGACAACGAGGATTTCACCGGCTGGGTTCTTCAAATCCCCGAAAACGAGAGCGTGCTTACTACGCAGGAACGCATTCACAAGGCCGCCTACGAGTTCAACACCACCAAAAAAGGTCGCATGTTGCCCGCCGAAAGAATGGGCGACGCCATCGAGAACATCCCTGCCAAGCACTTCAAAGAGCAGCAGGTCTGGGTGAAGTCGAAAGCCCCCGTCCTCATGCTCCGCACAGACAACGAAATCCCGATGGAGAGGAAGGAATAACTCACGCGGAGACGCGGAGGCGCGGAGAAACCCAATTCTGAAAATCCTGTTAATTCTGTCCAAAACAAAACCACCCACCATGTCCACCATCGCATCAACCGTGACGCCGCTCGAATTGCTCGACGTTCACACAAAAGCCTACGCCGAGGCCCGCCGCGTTCTTAACGAACGCGTCAACGCCCTCGAAGACGAAATCCGCGACGCCCAACGTCGCAAATTGCCCGGCATCAAAACCGCGCTCTCCGTCGCTGCGGATACGCAGGCCGCGCTTGCGGCTGTCATCCAGCAACACCCCGACCTCTTCGTGAACCCGAAAACGATCACCCTTCACGGCATCAAAATCGGATTCCAAAAAGGGAAAGGAAAACTCGTTTGGGAAGACGACGCGAACGCCGTTGCCCGCATCGAAAAGATGTTCGGGCTGGATGCGGAGACTTACCTCATCATCAAGAAAAAACCCTCTGCGTCCGCGCTGGGGAATCTCGACGCCAAAGACCTCGCCAAACTCGGCATCACCAGCGAGCAGGCCGGGGAACAAGTCTTCATCAAACACTCCGACAGCGCCGTCGATAAGCTTGTCAAAAAGCTTCTCAAGGAAGGTGCCGTCGAAGAGGCCGAAACCTGAACCACCCACGGCGTCCCACGTCCTGCGTCCCAAATCCAACCCACCATGACCCTTTTCACCAACGAACAAAAAGCCCGCGTCGCGCAGCTCGCCCGACGCGCTTATGACGCACGGCCCGATCGCGAAGAGTTCGAGCTAATCAACTCGCATCTCAGCAAAACCGCCTGCTTTGAACACTGGCGCAAGTGGCAGACGGGACGTGCCACGGGCGGCGTGCAATCGCTGCGCGAGTGTGTATCCGAACTCCACTACCTGCCCTTGCTCGCGCATTTCTCCGACATGCTCGGCGATGGTGGCGGTGCCCTCAATCTCCTCCTCCGACATGCCGAGGAGGGGCGCATTCGCGTCTTCTTCAAACTCCAGGAAGCCCTCGCCGAACGCGATCTCAACGAAGCCTACGCCGCCTCCATCTGCCGGCGTCAGTACCGTTGCGACCTCGGCGACGCCTCTGAAAAACAACTCTGGTCGCTCTTTTTTACTGTGCGTAACCGGCGCAAAGCCGTCGCAAAACCCAAGCGCACTGCCCCCCGCTACGTCCGCAACGCCATCGCCACACTCTCCACGCCCACCGATGGAAACCCGTTTTGAACCACTGATGCACACTCATGCGCACTAATAAAAACCGCAGCTCAAAACCCGAGATCATCGGCTACCTCATCCTTACCAAAGACGGTCAACTGGCACCTGCCGCCATCATCGGCGGACGCGAAAAACAGCGTGGAAAAATCAGACTTTTCCCCTCCTACGAATCTGCCCGCCGCGTTGCCCGCCGGGGTGAACGCAATGTCAACGCTGCACGCAACGCCGTCTTCGGCGACTGGGATCATCTCACCCGCCTCGCCGCCATGCTCCCCCTCAACATCCAACCCGTCCACGGCAAACGCTCTGCCTGCCAGAAACCGGGGGAGGGGGGGGGGGGGAGGATCGTCAACAAAACCCCCTCGCTAAAATCGCCGTGCAAAGGCCGTGCAATGACACAGCCGCAATGTTCTGAACGACACGACAACAGAACCGCCTCCCAAAACCCTGCCCCTTATTTTCAACGGAATCGAAAACACACAAACGACAGAATCAGGACACTGGAAAATGGAAACTGAACAGAAACCCAGAGGACACACACGCGTGCCGGTGATTGGTGCCAACGATGGCGTCACCATCGAAGTTGTGCCGGGGCGCAAGTATGTCCCGCTCCCGCCCGACGCCGTGCCCCCGATTGCCGTGCGCGAGATCGTCTCCGCTGGCGACGGCACATGGCGCTGGGTGGCCCATGTGTGTCCCGTCTGGTTTCCCATCCGCCACAAAACCCTCACCAAACTCGGCATCAGCGTAAGCATCCAAAACATGCGCCGCCTCTGCGCCGCCGGCTTCATCGAATTCCGCCAGATCACACCCGGACACTACAACTTCAACTACATGGACTACCTCAAACACGAAGAGGCCACCGCCTCGCCGGGCTTTTGGGCGCGCACCGAACCCGGCCAAGTCCTCACCAACCGCCAACGTTACTCCGCCGTCATCGGCACAGCACCCCTCGCGGACGAAACCGAGGAAGTCGTGAGTAGCGAGTAGCCCTCCCCCCCCCCCCCGCTGGAAGAAATTAAGAATTAGAAATTAGGAGTTAGAAATTCCAGGCCACTCAAACCACAGCACAGCCGAAGTCCGTTTTCCTACTTCCTAATTCCCTCCCTCCTATTCCTCACATGGCCAAATACCTTTTTACACCTGCGCCCAACGAAGCCGCCGTCCGCTTCCTGAAGGACAAGTCGCTTGTGGCGAAAACCGTCTTCGACGGCTTGGTGCCCGAATTGCGCGGACTGGCCTTCACCATCACGGGCATCGAAAATCTCAACGTGATGAAGCGTGCGCGCGACATAATCGCCAAACTCCCGGCAGGCGCGGACTGGGAGAGCACGCGAAAGACACTGGCGGCGGAACTCTGCCCCTGGCTGGGAGACGGTGCGGAAAAACGCGCGGAGACCCTGCTCCGTGTTCATGGATTCTCCGCGCAAGCGGCGGCGCAATACCAAGTCATGGACCGCCAACATGACGTGTTCCCGTTTTGGCAATATCAGAGCGCGGAAGACGAGCGCGTGCGCGAAACACACGCCGCGCTGGACGGCAAAATCTTCCCCGCCGACTCCTCGTTTTGGAACACACATTACCCACCTTGGGAACTCAACTGCCGTTGCTCGGTTGTCGGCCTCACCAAAGAAGACGTTGACGAAATCGAAGCCGAGGACACCAAGGCCAAACGCCCCCCCGAAGCCCGCCGCGTCGTTTCGGGTGCAAATCTGGCATCGGCGGAAAACAACGGTGTACTATATAGTGTGGCGGAGGGCGGCGTTCCCCGCCAACTCGACGTGCGCAGCCCTCGTGAGAAATTCGGCGGGAGCGGTTTCTATCACAACCCCGGCGACCTCCACCTTGATCTGGATGCGTTGAAAGCCCGTTACGCAACCACGCCGGAAGTCTGGAAAACCTTCGAAGCATGGGCAGGCAACACAAAGCTCGGCAAGGGACGCGGCTCGGTCATGGACTGGCTCCAACGCAAATTGCCGACAGCGACGCCGGCGGATGGATGGCCCGATCTTGGAAAACTGGTGGAGGTTCGCAAACTCGGCGGCTCGACCGGCGCGGTTCTTGTCCGCGCACCGGACGGGCGCGAGTTCGTGATGAAGCGCGGCAACTCCCCCGCGCACGTTCAGGAGGAAGTCACCGCCGATGAACTCTACCGCTCCCTCGGCGCGAACGTCCCCGCGTGCAAACTCTACACCGGCCCGGACGGAAAACCCGTGAAGCTGGCGGAGTTTGTTCAGGGTGAGACCTTGCAAGCCGCGCTCGCCAAAGCCACGCCGGCGCAACAGGCCGCGCTCCTTGCCGAGGCTCGAAAACATTTTGTCGGCGATGCACTTTTGGGCAACTACGACGTGGCCGGGTTGAGCTTGGACAACATGCTCGTGGACTCCACTGGCAAAGTCTGGCGCATCGACAACGGCGGTTCGCTCCGCTTCCGCGCACAGGGCGCGATGAAACCCTCGTTTGGTGGGAAAGTCAGCGAGATCGAAACCTTGCGCGATCCTGCAATCAACGCCGCTGCCGCGCGTGTGTTTGGCGGATTGTCGGAGCCGGAGTTGCGCGACCAGCTTGCCGAGGTCGTGAGCAAACGCGCCACCGTGCTTGCCGTCACACCGCCTGAATTGCGCGAGGCGTTGAAAGAACGTTTTGATGATCTGGACACCCGCCTCGCCAGTCTGCGCGGTGAGTTCACACCAGAGTTCGCCGCGAAGGTAAATGAAGCCCGAATCCTCGGAAAAGCACACCTCGGCGACGCCGACAAAGTCGAAGATTTGCAAGTGCTCTGGTATCAGGAAAAGCGCAACGGACAGGATTGCACCATCGCCCGCTTCAAGCTCACGTCGGTGGGCGGCGAGGCCGTGCGCGAGGCGCACAAGGAACTGCTCAGCGCCAAGCCGCCACCTGATCCGTATTGGGAAAAAATTTTGCCCGTCATCAAACACGTCGGTTTCCACGCGAAAGATGGAGCTTACAACGATGCCAAAACCGCCGCGCCGCTGGCCGTGCTCAAAGCGCAACTGACAAAAGCTACGGCAGCGGAACGTGCGCATTACGCTGAAATCATAAAAGAACTGGAGTCGGCGATGGCGGAGAAACGCGCCCCCAAGATGCTTGGTGCCTATCTCCCCCCGCCTCCAAAGTCGGCGGAAAATGGCGACCTCACCCTCAGCGCGTCGCCGTGGACATATTCCCTCAAAACCCGCAACCGGGGATTTGCGGAAGATGCCGGGCAGAAAATCTACGAGGTCAAAAACGCCATCGGCGGCACACACGCAGGCACCGGCGCACAAATTCACGCTGTGCTCCCTGATGACAAAGACACTCCCTACGCTTTGCGAGGAACCGTCGAAATCGCCGTGCCAGGACGCACCGGACTCGACGCAATCAAAGCCGCTGCCGAAGCCGCAAAAGCCCTCGGCGTTGATGTTGCACCCGCAACGCCCGCCCGTCGCGAACTCACCTACCTTGCCCGCAACCTCTCTGTTCTTCACAAGACAATGGGCGAGGCAGACCGCAAGGAATGGCAGACCATCGTTGCCGACGAAAAGACCGGCGAAACCGACCGTGCCACACGCTTGCGCGGCTGGGTGAAAAACAAGCTCGGCATAGATGTTGGCGACGGTCGCGCCTACTCGCCGGATGGCGCGGAAAACGCCTTCGGCAACGGCTGGAAACGCTGGGAGCGTTGGGATATGCCGCGCACCGAAATTGAGAAGGAAATGAAGGGTTACACACTGCATCACAAGTTCTCGTCAGACATGGTGAATGTGCTGGATAGTTTCTTGAACGGTGGCGGCGAGGTCACTCCCACCGTCGAGAGGTTGCGCCTTGGTGTCCCGATCACAGACGGCATGAGCCCCGACTCCGATCTGGCAACAGGCGGGGCAAGTTACTTTTTTACCCGCATCAAAAAAACCGCCGAGTCGGAAAAAACACCGGGCATCACCTTCAAAATCGGCAACCTCGCCCGCCTCGACGCTTACAGTTTTCGCAGTGATGTGTTTGGCGATGTCCGGCCTGTTGGTGAAAATAGCCACGACATCAACCCTCCCCTAGACAGGGGCATCAATGCATCAGAATGGAAGGCGTTTTCGAAGGTCACGAGCAACGAAACCAACTTTAAGAACGGCTTTCACCTTCTTGATGACATGGAATCCATCATCACTCTGACGGGAGCCCAGCGCACACAAGTTTTGGCGACGTTCGCCAAGCATGGTTACGAAGAGCTTCCCGATGGGCGGAAAATCGCAGATGTTGTCCGCGTGAAAAAATGAGTAATATGAACGAACCGAAACAAGAATGGCTGCAAACACTGACCCGCACGGTGCGCGAAGGCGCACGACTCTATTTTCATGACGGGAAAAACGGCACGATCAACATCGGTGCTGTCGAATGGTGTCCGGGGCGCGGTCTGGCATTTGCCGAGATGGGGGCGCAGCATCAGGGGCACGTTCATCTTCTGCCCGCCTCACGCCTCGCGCCGGACGGCGAAACCGCCTTCGACTTTTTTGATGGAAAAGATAATTTGCTCTTCACCATTTACCCGGAAGACGAACTCGCTGGCCCGGCAACTATCTGGCAAGCGTCCATTGATAACGAACATTGGAGATACTTTTGGAAATCCGAAGTCGATCTCCACAAAACAGCTTTCGACCAGTTGAAAAGCTAACCCTGACAACCAAAAGAAACACCATGTGGCTCTGCACCAAAATCGGCTTTTACTCCATTGTTCAAAAACTCCCCAACGAGTTCCATGTCCGTGCCCGTTGCGAACGTGACCTTGTAAATCTGCGCCGCCATTGCACCGCCAGCATTCCCGGCGCGTCAGCGTGGCAAATCCATCGCAGCGAGCCCGCCGACTACCGCTGGCGTCTTGTTGTTGGTGCCGGGGAAATCGCCGCGATTTTCGCCGCTCTGTCGGCGTCCATTGACTACTCCAATTTCAAAAGCGAAATCGCCTGCACCCCCGGCCAGCGCGACAAACTCGCCGCGTATTCAGCGTTCCATCACGATCTCGAACGCTGGCAAAAAGACTGATTTTGTCCCCTCCACAAAATCGGCCAAACCCCCTAATCCGTGCCACGCCAAGATGCGGGCACGGTTTTTTTATGCAAAAATCGCAGCATGTTCATCCGCTCCGTGCGCTGCCATTACTCCACCCTCCCCCTCGAAAAAGAGGGCGGGCTACCCGCGCGCATCCTCATTGGCAAATGGGGCCGCAACAAATCCGTCGTCGAAGACTACACCATTGATGCCACAACCCTCAAACTCCTCCCCCAAAACCAGACCCGCGCAGGCTTCGACACCGTAAGCCTCGACTTCGAACACAACACCGTCCCCGGCACCCCCGAATACAAAGCCGGACAAGAACCCCGCAAAATCGCCGCCACCGGCACCCTCGAAATCATCGAAGGCGAAGGCATCTATTTCCACGCCATCAACTGGACGCCGGAAGGACGCGAAGCCGTATTGGGCAAACATTACCCCGACCTCTCCCCCGTCGTTGTCACAAACAAAGACGGCAAAGTGGTCCTCATCCACTCCATCGCCCTCTGCCGCCAGGGAGCCACCGAAGGCCTCCGCCTCTCCCTGCATTCAGTCGGGATCGGCGACGAAAAACTTTCCGATCCGAATGGGTCGGCGAACTCAAATCAATCCGCCAACGCCAACACCAACACGATGAAACCCGAAGACATTGCCAAACTTTTCCTCCAACTCGCCGGACTGGATGAAACCGCGACCGCCGAACAAATCCAAGGCGCACACGCCTCGCTCCAAAAACAAATCACGGACGCCAAAACCGCCACCTCCGCCAACGCCGACGAAAAAGCCAAAGCAGACGCCTCCGCTGCCGAAAAAGCCAAGGCTGATGCCGCCGCCGCCGCTGCCAAGACCGACTCCACCGCGCAGACCCTCCAAGCGCACTCCATCGCAATCGAAACCCTCACCAAACAACTCGAAAACACCGAACGAGCCAACATCACTGCCGCCGCGATCCGCGATGGAAAACTCATCCCGCAAAGCGCGCAAAAACTCACGCTGGACCAATTCCGCACCCTGGTCAGCGAACTCCCCGCCAACGTCGTTCCCCTCCAACAACGCACGCCCGAAGGCATCAAAGCCCACTCCATCTCTGTCCCCACCGCCGCTGATCTGGTTGGCGAGGATGTCCGCCGCCAACTCGGCATCAGCAAAGAAGACTGGGCCAAACAGTAACTCCTGAAAAAGCTGAAAAGCTGAAATAAAACCAACCCGTATCCAACCACTCAACACCTGCTGCACTCTGATTTCAGCTTTTCAGCTTTTCAGTTTTCAGCCTTTCCAAAAATGCCACTCACCGAACCACGCAACACCGACACGCGCCTCGCCGACATCCTTGCCCTGCCCGTCGCCGCCGCCGCCAAAATCTGGAAAGGCGGACTCACCGCCATCAACGCAGCCGGTTTCGCCGTGCCTGCCTCTGACACCGCCGGTCTCAAAGTCGTCGGCCTCGCCATCATCAGCATCGACAACACAGACGGCGCAAACGGTGCCGCCCAAGTCGAAGTCAAACGCGGCTGTTTCCTCCTCGCCAATTCCGCCGCGAATGCCGCCACCATCGCCCACATCAACGGCCCGGCCTACGTCATCGACGACGAAACCGTCGCCACCCAATCCACCCACTCCATCCCTGCCGGACGCATCCACGACATCGCCGAAGACGGTAGTGTCTGGGTCGATACCGCCCAACCCGCCATCATCCCTTCCGCCGAATAACTCAACATCCGGCGTCCAACCTTCAGCGTCCCATTTTTGACCTAAGCTCCAACACCTGATTTCACACCATGATCATCACCACCACAGCACTCGCCGGCATCCAACGCGGATTCCGCAAACTCTACGACGGCGGCCTCGCCAAAGTCGGCGAACCCCGCATCAACAAATTCGCTCTCCGCGCCCCCTCCACCGGCGCAGAGGAAACCTACGGCTGGCTCGGTGCCCTGCCCAGCATGAGAAAACTCGTCGGCGAGGTAAACATCCGCAACCTCGTCGATCACGGCTGGGCCGTCAAAAACGACGAGTTCGACGTCACCGCCGCCGTGGCACGCAAAGACATCGAACGCGACAAACTCAACCTCTACACCAACTTCTTCTCCGCGATGGGACAGAACGCCGGTCGCCACCCCGACAAGCTCCTGGCCGCTGCGATGGTCAACGCCTTCGACACAAAATGTTACACAGGCAAAAACTTTTTCGACACCGATCACGCCCCGCAAAAAGGAAAGGCAAAGTTCACCAACAAAACCACTGCCAAGCTCTCCATTGAATCCTTCGTCGCCGCCCGCACCAACATGAAAAGCCGTGTCGATGCCGAAGGCGAACCCGTCAACGACGACCCCGACCTTACCCTCGTTGTCTCCCCGCAAAACGAAGCCCTCGCCCGCCAGATTCTCGAAGCCGACTTCATCCAGCAAACCGCGAAAAACGGCGATGCCGTTGTCGGTGGCTCTGCCGTCACCAACGTCAACAAAGGCACCGCCAAACTCGAAGTCTGGAGCCGCCTCAGCGCCAACCCCAACTACTGGTTCCTCTTTGACCTCGGTGCCGTTGTGAAACCCTTCGTCTTCCAGGTGGAAAAAGAAACCGAGTTCAACTCCGTGGATGACCTCACCGATTCCCACGTCCTCCTCAAACACGAATTCCTCTACCAAGCCTATGGCCGCTACAACGTCGCGGCCCTCGTGCCTGAACTCGCCTACGGCTCCACCGGCGCAAGCTAACCGAAATTAGGAAGTAGAAGTTAGAAATTAGAAAATCCAAGCCACTCAAACCACAGCACAGCCGAAGTCCGGTTTCCTAATTCCTAATTCCTACTTCCTAATTTTTTTTAAAGTCCGTTTTCCTAATTTCTAATTCCTACTTCCTAATTCCCTCCTCCCCCCCCCCCCCCCGCTTCCCTCCATTTTTTCTAAAACTCCGTTTCCCTAAAACCACTTAATTTTCCATGCCCGCCACCACTTCCGCCAGCACTTCCGCCACCACTCCCATCGTCACGCATTATGTGACGCTCGCCGAAATGAACGGCCTCATCCCCGCTCAATTCCTCGTGCAGGCTCTCGACGACAACAACGACGGCATCGCCGACTCCACCGCATGGACCGACGTTCTCGGTGCCGTGCAACGCGAAATCGACGGCATTGTCGGCATCCGCTACGCCGTCCCCTTCCGCAACCCAATCCCCGCAATCATCACGCACGCCGCGCAAATCTTTGCCGCCGAAATGCTCTACAACCGCCGTGGTTTCTCCGGTGAAGAGCGCAACCCCTGGACCTCCCAAGCCAAGCAAATCCGCGCACGTCTCGAATCCGTTGCACAGGGAAAACTCCCCCTCACCCCCGACACCAAACGCGAAAAACCCTCCGTCTCCATCGTCGGCGAACAAGCCAAAACCACCAGCCTCGCCGGAAAACTCGCCGTCTGATTCCGCCTCCGTGTCTCTCTGTGGTGAACCTCTGAAAAAAACATCATGCAAAACGGACTCGAACCCGCGCACATTCTGCAACTCCTCCACGACGACCTGAACGCCTTCGTCAAAGACCAGGCCGGCCTCCTTTCCATCGCCGACGACCCTTGGAACTTCCTTGAGTTGCTTGCCGAAAAACCGACCGGCTGGCGTTGCATCCTCCATTGGGATGGCGACACCAACCTCATGGACGATCCGCGCGCGGGCTGCTTTTGCACCAACAACTTTTCCATTGGCCTCACTGCGCAAAAAGGACTCTCCGCCAAACCACAGGAACAAATCTTCCGCCCCCGCGCGGACGGCGCGCCATCATTGCTCGCCCTGGTCGCGATGCTTCGCGTCCGCGTGCGCGGCTTCCTTTTCCCGCGCAACATCAGCCAGCAATCCCCGCTCTACCTGGGTTGCGAATCCATCGCGCTCCCGGACGGCACCCCGCTCGGCGGCTACCGCCTCCGCTTCTCAATAAAAACCACACCCAGCCTCGTCGAATACCGTCCCACATCCGGCTGATCCATTCTCCGCCAGCTCACTACTCGCAACCGCTCCCACCATGCCCGACTACAATCCAACCATTCGCGGCGACAACACCGTCCTCTTCGGCACCCGCAATTTTTACGGCAACGCCATCATCAATTCCGGCACCATCCAGAAGGCCACCGACAAACTCGAAATCCGCAACAACGACGGCGTCGTTGTCACCACGATCTACTACAACCAAAACAGGAAAACCTCCTTTGAGATGATCGTTCAGGCCACCGCCCCCGACATCGGTCCCGGCGACGTTCTCACCCTCGGCACTGGAGCCGGCAGCGCCAAGTTCATCGTGGACGATTGCACCGAATCCTGGAGCAACACCGACGTTCGCAAATACTCCGTCAACGCCACCGCCTACACAGGCATCCCCAACCCCGCCTAACACCCGGTATCCACACCTGTCCCCACGTCCTGAGTCCGGCGTCCATTCGTAATCCCTCCCCCATGAAACTCAACGCCCTCCTCGATCTGGATACAGCAGGCTTCACCGCACCGCTGGCGGGTGCGGCCAAAATGCTCGGCGGATTTGCCGCCAGCATGGCGGCACTCGCCGGCGTCTCCGCAAGCATCGGTGGCGCACTTGCCGGCATGAAGCAGGCGCTGGATTTCGGCGGCATGTTGACCGACCTCAAAGCGCAAACAGGCATCGCAATCAAAGACCTCGTTGTCATGCGCCAGGCATTTCAAGATGCCGGGGCGGGAGCGGATGCGGCAGCTCCGGCGATCAACCTCATGCAACGCGCCATCGCGGGAATCAGCGAGTCGGGACAACCGACAAAAAAGATCTTTGCCCAACTCGGCCTCTCCATTGCAGCGCTCAAAGACATGGGTGCGACGGAACAATTTGAGGCCATAGCCGCCAAAATCCGGGCCATCAAAAACCCCGCCGAACAGACAAACGCCGCGATGGAAATCTTCGGTCGCAGTGGAGCGGCAATGCTCGCCCTCATCAAAAACGGCGGAGCGATGGACGCGGCCCGAACCGTAGTCGGTTCGCAGGCCGATATTCTGGAAAAAAACGCGGCGGAATTTGACCGCGTTAGCGATGCGCTCGGCGCGACAACAACAAAAGTGCGTGGCTTCTTCGTCGGCATGACGGCCTCCCTTTTGCCGTCGATCACGGGAGCCATCGACAAGCTCAACGGGATCGACCTCGCTCCCATCGGAGAAAAATTTGGCGCGGCGATCTCCTCGGCAATAGACACCATTGTCGGCGCATTCCAAAACGGGACGCTCATGCAGATCATCGGCACCTCCCTGACCTTGGGTTTCAAGAGTGCGGTAAACGCATTTGTCGGTGACTTCATCGGACGTTTCATGGCGGCAAAAGAACTGCTCTTCAGCGGCGACTTTTGGGCAGGCGTCCTCGTCGGCATCACGTCCATCGGCGAGGCGCTTGTGAAAGCATTCGCGAGCGCGATCTCCTTCCTCGAAGCCGGCATCATCAAGGCCACCGAAGAGATGACAGCCGCCATCGGAAAAATCCCCGGCCTCGGAAAATACCTGGGCCTGAACGGAGCCGAGGCGCGAAGTTTTTCCGATATTTTTGCTGACACAAAAAAGAACGGCATCGGTGCGGCGGTCTCCGGTTTTGTCGATGGCGCGGGCAATCAAGCCGCAGAGATGACCGGCTTCACCCCCGAAAAATTCGGTGCCGCATTCTCGGCTGCATTCGCGAAATACAAAGAGGGTTTCAGCATGGGCAAGGTCTTCGACACGGAAGGCTTGAGCACAGAGCTTGCAGCCTTGGTCCAAGCCGCGAAAGAAGCTGCCATTGCCGCGCGCGAGGCGGGCGGCAATGCACCAGCGGACAAAAATACCGGGGCGGGCAACAAGGGGGGCGCAACGACGACGGAACAGAGCATCGCGCCTGTGCTGTCAGACAGACTCTCAAAGATCGGCCTCTTTGTCGGTGGCGCGGGCGGGCCAGCCGTCGATTACCAACGCCGGACAGCCTCAGCCACAGAGAAGACCTTTTCCGCCGTGGAAAAACTAGTCCAGAAATTGCCGACAGGAGGCGGCGCGGTCGCCCTTTACGGTGCCTGATTTCTCCCCCGTTTCCCACTGATTTAAGCCGAATTATGTCGCCTTAAATCGAATTGCCCCCCCCCCCCCCCCCCCGATGAGCATGACGATCATCCACGACTCCCTCTCGCCGGCCTTGCGCAAAGCCGCCGCCGCGTTGCGCGACAAAAAGCCGGTCCTCGAAGCAATGGCCTTCCTCGTGGAAAACGCCGCCCGACGTTCGTTCAATGACCCCTCGCAACGGGCAACACCCTGGGCACCGCTTTCGTCCAAAACGATCGCGCAAAAACGTCGGCACAACGAACGCCCTGACACCATCAAAATCAGCACGGCATTGATGAAACGCACCACGCACCTCTGGCATTCATGGCATACGCTTGTGACGAGCCAGCACGCGATCATCAGCAGCACGGCCACAACCAAGAAAGGGCAATTCTACGCCGTTTTCCACCAGTTTGGCACGAACAACGGCATCCCTGCGCGTCCGATGCTCCCTTACATCGGCCAAGGCGATTCCGCGCAACTGGCACCCTTCATCCGCCAAAAAATCGAGAACGTCGCGATGGCCAAAATCGCCTCATTACTTCGCCAGAAAGCAGGGATTTCCACGTCTTGAACAAGCGTAACACCTGATTCTGCGAACGTCTCTTCGTATATCGAAAAGACTCTGAAACGTGGGCATCCATGCCTCAGCCCCTTTTTCAGGCGAGGCAAAGTGACCAAACCCCCTCAACCGTGCCATACCGATTAGCGGATGAAGCGGCAAAACGCTAGGCTGGCTGTCCTTCCCGACAACCCAGCCCATGCCGCTCAACCGCGTTTCCGAAATCTTTCTCGACACCGCCCGCCCCTCCGGGAACGTCCTGCGCCGCTCCGTCAACGATCCGACGCCAGCCGACACACCACTCTGGATCGAAGCCGACAAGTTTTTCATCCGCATCCGCTTCGTTGAACAAGCCCCGGATTCCCTTGCTGGCGGAACCGCAATTGACCTTGGCGACGAAGCCACCGTCATCCTCGGCGCAAAACGTGTGCGCGGTTCAGGCAACCTGCTCTTTTCCGCATCGAACTTCCAACGCATCATCGTTCACGCTCCCCCCTCCCCCCCCCCCTCCGCACACCTGAAGGTGAACCCCCAGGAAACGCCCCCGCCACACCAATCATCGACGTGTATTACGAGGCCCGGCTCAACCTCAACACCGAGACCATGCCCCCCGCCTTTGGCTCAGACCAAAGCATCCAAGTCTGGTGTGATGTGGAACTCCAAACCCCCGTCCCCGGAAGCCCCGACCCCGACCGCCTCACATGGCAATTCCCCACGCAAATCGTCCGCCAAGCCTACGCTGGCGAAGTTGCCCCCATCCCCGCCCTCCCCCCCTACCCATCGCCCGACAACCTCATCCCCATCGCCCCCGAATCGGTCGGCAATTTTCGCTTCAAACCCACCCCCACCGGCCTCCTTCTCCAACTCAAAGGACGCCTCACCGGAACCTTTTATGCGCCCTGGGTGGAGGGAAACACAGGCGCGGAAACACTCTCATTCGACGCTGCTGACACCGCCGCCACCGTCCCCGGCCTCAACTACTTCGCCCTGCGCAACGGAGCCAACTACCGCGTCATCGACACCGCCAACTCTGGCACCCTCCTGCAAATCCGCCACCGCGTGGACCCAGCCCGCCTCTTCACCCTCGTCATCGACGGCGAAGCCGGTGCCGAAACCCTCGGTATCCTCCCCGCCTCAGCCACCGCCTGACCAACCTTATCGCAAGCCAAGCCGCCACCGCACCACCATGATTTACCGTATCCTATTTCTAATTACCACACCCCTTGCCCCCCTCGCCCTCAACGCGCAGACACTCCCGCCACCAGCATTCGTGACCGTTGCCGCCAACCCGGACGGCACCCTGCGCGCCCCCGCCAGCTTCTGGCCAGCTAACGCCGCCGCCATTGCCACCGCCATCGGCTACGACGCCGAACGCATCGACAATCTT
Organism: Geminisphaera colitermitum TAV2; assembly: GCF_000171235.2. Taxonomy (GTDB): domain Bacteria; phylum Verrucomicrobiota; class Verrucomicrobiia; order Opitutales; family Opitutaceae; genus Geminisphaera; species Geminisphaera colitermitum. The sequence continues at coordinate 55,933 of NZ_ABEA03000110.1, forward strand.
GCCGGTCAACTGGAAGGCTTTCAGTCCGACCTGCAACACGTCTGGAACAACCGCCAGCCCCTCGACTCCACGCTGACCGCCCTCAGTGGCAAAACCATCAGCCCCTTTGCCTACACGCTCCTGGACGACACGGACGCCGCCACCGTGCGCAACACACTCGGACTCGGCACCGCAGCGACGACAGCCAGCACCGCCTACGCAACATCCGCCCAAGGCACACTTGCCGCAACCGCCGTGCAACCAGCCCGCACGATCACCGCAGCCGGCCTTGCCACCGGAGGCGGCGACCTCACTGCCAACCGCACGATCACCGTTGCTGCCGCGACCGATCCGCAAGCCATTGCCGGGACTGCGAGCAACGTTGCCATGACCCCAGCCAGCACCCGCACAGCCATCGACGCCCGCTCGACCGTTGCCGTGTTCACGATCCCCCTTGGCCCCGGATTTTACGATTTTGAACTCAAAGCCACACTCTCGAATTTCGGCGAGCACACCCCCTTCACCGACCTCATCTTCTACTATCACAGTCCTGACCCCGCCCGCACCTCGATCACCTCACAAATCGGTGCCGTGCCTACGGTGTTTTTTACCGACACGGGGAACTCTGACAAACGCCGCTGGCGCAAACAACCCGCGAACAAGTCCATCTGGCAAACCCGCGCAGGCATCGTGCCTGCCGTCATCGTTGTCGTCCCCCTGGATGCGACAATCAAACAGACCAATCCCAACCTCATCTGGTCGTATCAACGCATCACAGCCACCACCTACGAAGACATCTGGTATCCCATCATCCCCACCTGGCTCCCCGTTGCCCCCACCCCCTAAGCACTTCCGTCCCACGTCGGACGGTATCCAAAAACCAAACACACACCACCACCATGAGAAAACCCATCCTCCTCCTCTCGGTTCTCGCCTCCTTCGGCGCGAGCCTCGCGTTTGCCGCCAGTTCGCCCACCGCGACGGCTGTCGCGCTTTACAAAGACATGGACACGCTTGTCCACAGCTACGAAACCAAAATTTCCACGGCAAAAGTGGCAAAAGACCCTGCTGCCGTCACCGCTCTTTCCGCCGAAAAAAAGGCCAGAACTCGTGAATGGAGTGCCGCGAACAACCCTGCCATCGCCGCGCTCATCCCTGACATTGACGAAATCGCCGACAACAATCCCGGCATGGCTGCATGGGTCATCAAATCCGTGCTCACCGAAAAAAACCGGGATGTCGAGACCGGCACAGTTGCCACCATCTTTGCGCAAAACGACGCGGACAAGGCGCTCGCTGCCAAACTCTCGAACATCGGCAACCGAACACATGCGTATTTCTATTACAGCTTTTACGCCGACGCTTCGGAAATTGATACACTGCCAGGCAGTCCAATGCCTGCCCTTGCCGCCGCTGTTGTACGCCGAGCAAGCGCCCTCGACGCCCTTGGCACTCTGGTTCCGGCCTACTACCGCCGCTCTCTCGGCTTGGGGCTCGTCACCAACCACTACAACTCATGGTTCAACGCCCTCTACCGCGCCACATGGAAAACGGACCGTCCTGCCGCGCTGACGCTCCTTCAAAACGAGCAAAACGGCATCGCTTCGCTGGACTCAAAATTGAAAAACAAGATCACCGAAAAACGTGTCGAAGAGTTGCGTCTGCTTGCCGCGCGCGCCGCCGAAATCATTGCACAAGGCAAGTAATTCCCCCCCCTTGCACAGAGACGCGAAGGCCCTCCCCCCCCCCCCCCCCGCGTCTCAATAACCTTTAAGGCCGCACACATGAACTCATACACCAAGCTACTCTATTTTCTTTGCCTGCTTGTCACGCTATCGGGTGTATCACACGCACTTGCTGACGAGTTCGATGACATTTTGGGAGCTGACACGCCCCAAGTTGCCATCGCCGTTGAAGAGGATGAAATTGCCACACCAGAAAAGTCATGGGTGCCACCACCGCCGTTGGTTTTGCCGCCTGTGTTATTGCCTGCGCTCAAGCCTGCAATCGCACCTGTGCTCCAAAACCTCCCGTTGCCGCCGCACCTGACGCCTCTGCAATTCGAGCATTTGCGGGTCACGCTCACTGGCGTACTCCAACGTGAGACAGTGCTGACCAGCACCGGTCTTGTCATCCTGACGCCTCCCGTGCTTGTTGATCCGCTGACCTCGCTTGAAAGCTGGCTGCGCATCTTTCGTGCCGCCGAAGTGACGGAACTGCCCAGTTACGCGCATGGTACGCCAGCTTGGGTGCAATGGAGACAGTTGTCAGCGAATCCTCTTACTACGGAAGCCGACTGGATTCGTTTCTATCGCATCCTATCATCTTCAGTCTGATCGGGGCGACAGCCCGATTCATTTCCAGCCCTCGCATGACCCATGCGGGGGCTTTGCATTTGCGCTGCATGAGATGTGCAGGGGGGGGAGGAACGTTACATGATTTTTACCCATTCCACTATTTCTCGCCACCCATTCCAAATATTTTGCGCGTTTACGTTATTGCCAATCCGAACCGTGCGACTCACGAATACGCAGAGGTAACGGTTCGGGCTAAAGCTCCGAACTACGTCAAGGCAAGCGGCGCTTCGCGCAGTAGATTGGATTGCAGGCAAGATGCCTGCGCTACGGGCGCTGCCGCGCCACCTCTCGTCTATCCACCGAAAACGTCGAAAAACCTTCTCACTTTCTGGGTCGATCACGCGACAAAGGAATTGCGCATTGTGGACATCGAATGGGTGCAACCGGGGCAGCCTTGATTTCAGCCGCCGGGGGGGTGTCTCTGGCGTGGCCCAGGCTGGTTCAGGCTTTTTTGACGAAGCAGGCTTTGAGTGCCATGGGACTGCCGTCGATTTTGCAGTCGATCTCGTGATCACCATCAACGAGACGGATGCTCTTGGCCTTGGTGCCTTGTTTGAGGACTTGGGAGGAGCCGCGCAGTTTGAGGTCTTTGATGAGGACAACGCTGTCGCCATCGGCGAGCGGTGTGCCGTGTGCGTCTTTGACGACGCGGGCGGTTTCGGCGGGTGCTTCCTTGGGCCATTCGTTGCCGCAAGTGGCGCATTCGTAGTGGTCGGAATGTTCGAGAACGTCGTCAAGGGTGCAGGCCGGGCAAGTGGGTTTGGACATGTCGTGAGCGAGGGATGGTGTTGTTGGTTATGAAATGAAAAGCCGCCAAGCGTGGGGAACGTTAGCGGCGGGTTCAACCCTCCAAGTAGGAGGCGTCATCATTGGGGTACAATTCAAAGTTATGCCAGCGAGCAGTGCTATTGGCGGAGGGCGGGTCTCCTGACCCGCCAGACGCGGCGCAGCCGCGCCATTCCGGATGGGCGAGGCTCGCTGACGCGAGCCTCGTCGGCGGGTCAGGAGACCCGCCCTCCAGACGTTGGCTTGCCATCGGGTGGGGGAGGGGGATGCTTCGGGCTTTTCGCGGCGGCATTGGGCTGGCCGTCATTTCCATCATGAAAATCAAGACCGCTGTTTTTGAAAAAAGCGCCCCTAACCTCGCAACGAGCCCAGTATGGGGGTGCAGGGAATTTGCCTTCATCGGGCGGTCCAACGTCGGCAAATCTTCGCTGCTCAATTTGCTCACGGAACAAAAGGATCTGGCCAAGGTGTCGGCCACGCCGGGCAAGACGCGAATGATCAATTTTTTCAAGATCAACAACGCATGGTCTCTCGTCGATCTGCCGGGATACGGCTTCGCCAAGGTCGCGCAACATAAGCGGTCGGACTTCAACCAAGCAGTGGCCCGGTATTTGGAAAAACGTGACAATCTCGCCTGCGTGTTCGTGCTGATCGACTCCCGGCTGCCACCGCAACAGATCGACCTCGATTTCATCCAGTGGCTGGAGGGCACCGGGCGTCCGTTTGCGCTCATTTTCACCAAGACCGACAAGCAGTCGCCCACGCAGACGCGGGCCAAAATCAGCCTGTTCACGGAGGCGCTGGCAGAGTGGCGCACGGAGCCGCCGCCGATCCTCACGTCATCGTCCAAAACGAAGAGCGGGCGGCGGGAGATTCTGGAGTTTATCGCAGGGATGCTGGCTTCATGAAGCCGGCTCTGCTTTTTTCGTTTTCCTTGCGACGCCTCTTTTGGATGGGGGCGCTCGTGTGTGTTTTCGTTCGCGCTGGTGTTGCGTCCGAAACTGTCCGGTGGGCGGAGCCGCAGGGTTTTTTCGAGAACGAGCAAATCAAGCGCACCCCGCTCGCTCCGGGGCTTGTGTGGATTGCTGCAGCGGGGGTGCGCGGCGGGTTGCTGGTGGAGACGCAGGTGCTCGATGTGGATTTGCAAGCTGACGCCGGGCTGCGCCTCGAAACGCTGGTTGGAGCGAGTCAGGCGCGCGCCGACTCCGGGCAGTATTTTCTTCGTTCCATCCCCAGCCAGATGCAGCGGGACTCGGGCGCGCTCGCGGTCATCAATGCTTCGTTTTTCGATATCAAGTCCACGCAAACTCCGTCTGGCCTGGTGGTGCGCGGCGGGTGGTTGCTGCGCGAACCTATGTTGCGCGACCATCCAGCGGTGCTTTCGCTGGCCGACGGGCGCGCGTTGATCGGAACGCCGGGCTGGAACGGGCGGGTGAGTGTGCGTAACAAAAATGGCGATACACATGCGATGCGCGAGATGCCGCTGGCGGGTGTCAATCGCACGCTGCTTCAGGAACGGGAGGTGGTTTTGTTTTGTCCGCCGTGGCAACGCACGCCGGACCCGGCGGCTCCGTTTTTGCGCGGGCGCGGTGCGCTCGAAATCGTGGTGCGGCGCAGGGTCGCCGCGCCTGTGCCTCTGGGCGATGGCAGCATGAGCGTGCCGGTGGAGGTGGTGGCGGTGCGCACGGAGCCGGATCGGACGTCGCGCGCGCTGGCGGACGATGAAATGGTGTTGGTCGCGGGTCCGCGGGCCGTGGATTTTTTTCAAGGCCAAAACCAAGGCCAAGGTGTGCAGGCGGGGGCGATTTTGGACATCAACTGGCGGCTGACCGATTTGCCCGCGGGCGTTCACACGCGCGATGTGCGTGATGCGGTGTCGGGCAATGTGATTTTGATCGCGGCGGGAAGGTTGCAGGAGGGAGGCGGGGCGTTCTGGACGACGCGGCATCCGCGCAGCGCAGTGGGAGTGGCCGCGGACGGACGGCGCGCATTACTCGTGCTGGTGGACGGGCGTTCGTTGTTCAGCGCAGGCATGGATTTGAGTGCGTTGCGCGATTATCTGGCGCACCTTGGCGCGCATGATGCGGTCAATCTGGATGGCGGCGGTTCATCGGCCATCACGGCGGCGTGGAAAAATAATGAGGTGAGGGTGCTCAACCGGCCGTCGGATGGCCGGGAGCGGCTCATCCCGACGGCGTTGGGTGTCCGGCGTCAGTAGTTGAGCGGGCATCGCTCCTGACGGTTGGTTTATCCGATTTTCGTCAGCGGCGAGGGGTATTCGCCCGCCGCAACAAGGGCGGCAATGGCGGCTTGCACGCGGGGTTTGTCTTCACGGTAGGTGACGCCAAACCAGGAGCTGGTGGTGGGCAGCACGTGCACGCGGGCAGCGTTGGTGGTGAGGAGGTCGTTGACGGCAAAGGGTAGATAAAACTCGGTTTTCTCGCTTGTGCCGTGGTCGGCGAGGAAGGCGCGCCAGCGGGCGTCGAGTTGAGGGAGGAAGGCGGATGTGAAGCCCCAGCAATTCATCGAGACGATGGTGTCGGGCGCGTATTTGGAGTCGGATGACAGACCGACTTCGGCGGCGTGGATGCCGGTGTGTTCCTCAATGCCGGTCAGGATGCCGTTTGTATCCAAGGAGCAAATACCGCGTGAGACGGCTCCATGTTCGGAGAGGGTGTTGGCCAGGCGGAAGCCGACCATGGCGTATTCGGGCGTGGACGCGTGGAGCGCAGTGGGAGGGGGG
>NZ_ABEA03000109.1 GCF_000171235.2 Geminisphaera colitermitum TAV2
GGGCGTCACGCTGGCGGGCGCGGGGGAGGTGCGGATGTAGCCGATGAGGGTGCGTTCGAGTTTGTATTGGGTGAACTTGCCGCTGATGCCGGCAAGGTCGGTTTTGTCGGTGGGAGTGGCGAGGCCGAGGACGGGGGCGTCGGCCCGGGGTTGGGCGAAGTATTGGGCGCCGGGGCGGACGTCGTAGTTTTTGAGGACGTCCTTGTCGGCAACGTACACGGTGTGAGGACCGGGAACTTCAACGGCGGCCCAGCCTTCGGGCGGCGGCGTGGGGAGGGTGAGGGGGGCGGGTGTCTGGTCTGCGAGGATCTGGCCGATGATGGGAGCGGTGTCGGCGGGAGTGGAGTGGACGGGCGTGCCATTGGCGCGAAGCGGAGCGGCAACGAGCGCAAGGGCGGCGGCAACAGTAGCGGCGATGGTGGCGGTGATGGTGTTGGTGGTTTTCATGACTGGCGGGAGGATTGTAGTTTTTTTTGCGAGACGGCGTTGCGGGCCTGGGGGCGGCCGTAGCGGCGGGTGGTGGCGGCGGGCTGGATGCCGGGCTGGGCAAAGAGTGTGGCGATCTCGCGGGGGGTGAGGAGCTTCATGGCGCGGACGGGAATGCCGCGCAGGGGAAAGGCTCCGATCTGGTAACGGCGGAGGCGTCTCACCTCAAACCCGAGGGCCATGAAGAGTTGGCGTATTTCGCGCTTTTTGCCGTGGTGGAGGTGGACGTCGAGGCTGGTGGAGAGTTCGGCGGCGTTGGGGTTGACGAGGGCGGCGTATTCGACCTTGAGGCGTTCGCCTTCGATGGTGACGCCGCGGAGGAGCGCGCCGAGGCGCTTGGCGGGGAAGGGTTCGGCGAGCACGACGTGGTAGCGTTTCACCACGACGGTGCTGGGGTGCATGAGGCGGTTGGCGAGGTCGCCGTCGGTGGTGAGGATGAGGAGGCCTTCGCTGTCCTTGTCGAGACGGCCGGCGCAAAAGAAGCGGTGCCGGGCCATTTCGCGGGGGAGGAGGTCGAAGACGGTTTCGGGGTTGTGCGGGTCGTCGTTGGAGCAGACGAGGCCGCGGGGTTTGTGCATCGCAAGGGTGAGCTTGGGCTGGGCAACGGTGCGCACGTTTTTGCCGCGCACGGTGATTTTGTCCACGTCGGGCGTGATCTTCTGGCCGAGGGTGGCGGGCTGCCCGTTGACCCATACTTCGCCGTCGGCGATGAGTGTCTCGGCGGCGCGGCGGGAACAGATGCCGGCGTCGGCGAGGAACTTTTGCAGGCGGGTGGTGGCGTGGTCGGACATTGAGAGGGTCAATTGGCGTCAATTTACCCGGCGACGCAAGCCCCGCATGGAACAGGCGAGGACGCAGCGGCTCCAGCGGCGCTGCCGGCGGTTTTGGGCGCGGCGGGCGGCGGCAGGGCTGCGATGGCTGCCGCCATGCGGCGCAGGGCCTCGGCCAGCGTGGTGCGCGGGCAGCCGAGATTGATGCGCACGTAGGTGCCCGGCTTCGCGCCGAAAAACCGTCCGTCGCTCAAGCCCACGCCGTGCGCCTCGAAGTGCGCCACGGGGTCGGCGAGGCCGAGCGCCCCGACGTTGAGCCACGCCAGATAGGTGGCCTCCAAGGGCGCTTCCAGACGCACGCCGGGCAGGTCGCGGGCGAGCGTTGCGAGCAGGAAATCGCGGTTGCCGCGCAGATACGCGAGCAAGGCCTGCCGCCACGATTCGCCGTCGCGGTAGGCGGCTTCGCAGGCGGTGTAACCAAGGCAGGTGACTTCGGCGACAATGCCGGCGGTGGCGCGGACGAAGCGGGCGCGGAGGGTGGCGTCGGGGATGATGGCAAACGAGGTGCCGAGGCCGGGGACGTTGTAGGTCTTGCTCGGGGCCATCAGGGTGAGGGTGCGCGCGGCGTGCTCCGGGGCGACGAGCGCGGTGGGCAGGTGTGGCAGCGAGGGGTCGAGGATCAAGTCGCAGTGAATCTCGTCGGAGCAGAGCACCAGGTCGTGCCGTGCGCAGAAATCTGCGAGCCGCGCCAGTTCCTCGCGGCGGAATACGCGGCCAACCGGGTTGTGCGGATTGCAGAGGAAAAAGATTCGCGTGCGTGGCGTCACGGAGCGTTCCAACGCCTCCCAGTCGATCTCCCAGCGGCCCGACGCCTGCGCATTGGCATCGCCGGTGACGAGCTTGAGCGGCGCCTGCGTCGAAACGCGCCCGCTGTTGCGCGGCGCTGTCATGAACGGCGGATACACCGGAGTAAGGCATAGCACTTCCTCGCCCGGCGCGGCGAAGGCCTGCGAGGTAACGTTGAGTCCGCACACCAGCCCCGGCAACCACACCAGCCAGTCCGGGTTGATGGTCCAGCCGTAGTTGCGCTGCACCGCCTCGACGATGACACGCGTCGTTTCCCGCGTGGGGCGCGCATATCCGAAAATCCCCTCGTCCGCCCGCGCTTTCAGCGCGGCGATCACCGCGGGCGGCGACCGGAAATCCATGTCGGCCACCCAAAGCGGCAGAATGTCGCGCCCCTCGTATTTTTGCCATTTCTGGGAATCGGTGCCGAGGCGTTGCGGGACGGTGTCGAAATCAAAGCTCATGAGCGTATGCGCAGGTGGTTGCAGTGTTGGCGTGGGAGTGAATGCGGAAGTCGCGTGAAAAGAGTCGTGCTGCAAGGATGCAGGGGAGACACCCAAACGCCACGGAGCCCGCATCGCAATCCGTTGTTCGCGGCCGGTGCCGGGGTCAGGCGTGCCGGAATTACCCGCTCCTGCGTCATACAAGAGGACATTTTTTCCCAAACGCCTTTTTGAATAAAAATACTATATTCTTATTATCAACGGGTAAAGTTAACAATTATCCAGGCATGTGACCTGCATAAAAAGGGACATTCCCGGGCAACCGCCATCGGGAGGAACACAACACCAACATTCATTCCCAACATCACAAAAACAAAGGACCAACCATGAAGCTCATTCGTTACAACAACTATCCAACCGGCATCGCCACTCGCAGCCCTTGGAGCGGACTCGAAAGCGAAATCGACCGCCTTTTCGAGAACGCGCTTTCCGGGCTGACCGATCACACCGGTGCCGGTCGTTTCCCTGTCGATATTTATGAAGACAAGGACAACGCCTACGTCCGCGCTGATCTCCCCGGCGTGGCTCGCAACGACATCTCCGTCGAGGTCGTCGATGGATTCCTCAACATCCACGCCACGCGCAAGCAGAAGACCGGCGACGCCGAACACACGTTCACTTACGACCGCTCGCTGACCATCCCCGACAACGCCGAGCCCGAGAAGGTCGCCGCCGCCTACGAGGACGGCGTCCTGACCGTGACGCTCCCGAAAAAGGAGGAGGCCAAGCCGCGCAAAGTCAGCGTGAGCGTCGCCTGACCGGGGCGCTCGCGTCACTTCGCCAAATTAAATCCAACAACCACACTCAAACTCAAAGGAGGTTCTAAAAATTGCACAGAAGGTAACGAAGGAAACGAAGACATCAATTGAAGTGGAATTTTTGTTTTTTAATAAAATATTATAAATAAATAAGTTAGAACAAATTATGCTCCCTGTCTTCATCTTCGTTTTCTTGGTTATCTTCTGTGCAAAAATGAATTTTTAGAACCTCCCTCAAAGGAAAGGAAAACTCACCATGTCACTCTTCGACCTCGTCCCCTCATTCGTTCGTCCGCAGGCGGTGACCACCGCCTCGCCCTCGCCCTCGTCCGCCTCCGCCGGCTCCGGGCGCAATACGCCCACGCAACGTCCGCACTACCAGATCGACGAAAACGCCGACGCCTGGCAGCTCACCGTTGTGCTCCCCGGCGTGACCAAGGCTGGTCTTGAACTCACCGTGGAAGACGGCGAGGTGCGCCTCTTCGCCAACCGCGCGTGGAAACAACCCGAGGACTGGACCCCCCGCTACCGCGAGACACGGGATCTCCCTTACGAGCTCTCCCTCTCGCATGAAAACGCGATCAATCTCGATGCCGTGGCGGCCACGCTCAGCGATGGCATCCTGACCGTGACCCTGCCCAAGGCCGAGGCCCGCAAGCCGCGCAAGATCACGGTCGGCTAAAGCATCGTCGGTTTATTTTGTCTCACGCAGAGAACGCAGAGCCGGAAAAATACAATGGTTCTTCGACGTTTTCAGTGGAGACTCGATAAGTTGATATAGCGGGAGTTGGCGCGGTAGCGCCCGTAGCGCAGGCATCTTGCCTGCCATCTAAATTGATTGCGCGAAGCGCGGTGACATCGGTTTGTCACGTAGTTCGGTGCTTTATTGCCAATCCGAACCGTGCGACTCACGAATACGCAGAGGTAACGGTTCGGGCTAAAGCTCCGAACTACGTCAAGGCAAGCGGCGCTTCGCGCAGTAGATTGGATTGCAGGCAAGATGCCTGCGCTACGGGCGCTGCCGCGCCAACTCTCGTCTATCCACCGAAAACGTCGAAGAACCAATACAATGTTTGTAATTTATTTATAATCAGCAACCTATGTTTTCTCTGCGCCTCTGCGTCTCTGCGTGATCTCTTAAACCTTGCGACAAATTGAACCGACAATGCTCTAAAGCATCGTCGTCTTCAGGCAGAAATCAGAAGTTAACCACAAAGACACAAAGGCACAAAGGTCAAACCACGGAGAAGCGTATCCAATTTTCCAACATCTTCTCTTGGTTCGAATCTTTGTGCCTTTGTGTCTTTGTGGTTAACTTTCTTTCAAAACCGCAGGTGTTTCACCGTGAGGCCGCGGTTGATGAGTTGCTTCAGTGAATTGATCCCGATGCGCAGGTGATCGCTCACATACACCTCGTCGATCTTGCGGTCGCTCGCGGCTGTCTTCACGCCCTCGGGCGTCATGGGCTGGTCCGACACCAGCAGCAACGCGCCGGTCGGGATTTCGTTGAAAAAACCCGTCATGAAGATCGTCGCCGTCTCCATGTCCACGGCCATGGCGCGAATGCGGCGTAAGTAATCTTTGAATACATCATCGTGTTCCCACACGCGCCGGTTTGTCGTGTAAACGGTGCCCGTCCAGTAATCGCGCGCCGCGTCGCGGATCGTGGTTGAAATGGCCTTCTGCAACGCGAACGCCGGCAGTGCCGGCACCTCGGGCGGGAAGTAGTCGTTGCTCGTGCCCTCGCCCCGGATCGCGGCGATGGGCAGGATCAGGTCGCCCAACTCCGCGCGGTGTTTGATGCCCCCGCATTTGCCGAGGAAGAGCACCGCCTTCGGGTCGATTGCGCTCAGCAAATCCATGACCGTGGCGGCGGACGCGCTGCCCATGCCGAAGTTGAGGATGGTGATCCGCCCCGACGTCGCGCTGGAGATCGGCTTGTCGCGTCCGCGCACTTTCACGCGGTGCCATTGGGCGAACAGCTTTATGTAGTTCTGAAAATTGGTGAGCAGGATGTAGTCGCCAAATTCAGTCAGCGGCACCCCGGTGTAGCGGGGCAGCCAGTTTTCCACGATCTCGCGGCGGGTTTTCATAAGAAAACGAAAACGTGAACCGCGGCCAAAGGCGAATCGCTTCAACAAGACGGGCATGCGGGGGGAGCAACCGCTGCCATTCCGGGAATATCTCACGCGGAGACGCGGAGGCGCGGAGAGACTGGGTTTCCCGCCACGGCGCAACGGGCGCAACGGCTGAGAGGTAGAGAAGAATCTCACGCAGAGACGCAAAGGCGCGGAGAAAACAAACAATAAAAATCAGTTTCTTCTCTGCGCCTGCGTGAGATATTTCGGATTGGGAAATGGTATCGGAGGCACCAGCAGGCTGATGGCGTGGCGTCCGTTGCGCCGTGGCGTGAAACCCTGCCTTCATTAGCGTTCATTCGCGTCCATTCGCGGTTGGTTTGTCTGCCTCGTTTTTTTCTCCGCGCCCCCGCGTCTCCGCGTGAGGCTATTCCAGGTTGAGCCAGGCGAGTTCGGCAGGTGTGAGGGGAACCGTCAGGCATTCGAGCGAACTGACCGTCTCGGCGATGGTGCGGGGGCCGATCAGCGCGAAGGTCAGGAAGGGTTGCGACAACACATACGAACCGGCGATGGCGATGGGCGACACGCCTTTCTGTTTCGCCAGCTCCAAGGCGCGGTCACGACGGGCGAAGTTGTCCTCCGAATACCAGCAGCGCACCAGTTCCGCCTCGGTGCGTTTGTCGCGTCCCGCGCGGTCGGTGAAGAAGCCGCGCGCCTGGCTCGACCAGGCAAAAAGCGGGATGGGCGTGGTCGTGAGCCACTGGCGTGAAACACGGTCGCTGGCGCTCAGGCAGCCTCCCCACATGGGCTCGACGAGGCGGGCGAGGGAGAACTGGTTGCTCCACACACCAAAGCCCTGCAAGCGACGGGCGCGCGCGTAGGCGTTGGCCTCCTCGACCCGGGCAAGACTCCAGTTGGAACCGCCAAAAACACGGATGCGCCCGGCGCGCACGTGCTGGTTGAGCACGTCAATGAATTCGCCCACCGGCACATTGGGGTTGTCGCGGTGCATCATGTACACGTCGGCGTGGCCGGTTTGCAGGCGCTCCAGGGAAATCTCCAACTGGCGTGTGATGCCCGCGGGCGTGCAGTCGGGCGTGTGCGCGCCCTTGGCGAGCACCACGACCTGGTCGCGCACGCCGCGGTGGCGCATCCAGTGGCCGAGGAGTTTTTCCATGAGGCCGCCGCCGTAAATATAGGCGGTGTCAAAGGTGTTGCCGCCGCGTTCGAAGTAGTCGTCCCACATGGCGGCGGCGTGCGGCATGGTGCGCTGGTTGTCGCAGCCCATGACAAGGCGCGAGGCCGTCTTGCCCGTGCCGGGCAGCGGAGCGTGCGGGATGGTCAATTCGTGTAGTTTTGGAACAACTACGGATGTGTCCGGCGTTCCGGCAAGGGGCATGGGGGGCGTGGTGGCGCCGGTGCGGACCGGGGGGGGGCGCAGAGCACGGCGGGCGATGGTGTGAGTGTGGTTTTCCGGTTTCTCGGCTTCGTAAACGAGACCGATGGCGGCGCGCCACTGGTCGAGCGCGGCGAGGTTGCCAAGGGTGTCGTCGGCGCTCATTTCGGGCACGTCGCGGAGGCCGGCGCGGACGGCGCGGGCGAAGGCGTCGGCTTCGAGCGAGTAGAGCGGGGCGGCCTCGATGGAGATTTCTTCGGGCTCGGCGGCCCCGGCGCGGTGAAGTGTGATTTTGGATACGCCGCCGTCGCGGTTGGGCGTCCAGGGATTGGGGACGTGCAGCCAGCCGGCGGTGCCGTAAACGCGCGCGGCGTTGTCCTGTATGACGCTGATGCCGGTGGCGACTTGGGCGACGACGCCGTTGGGAAACTCCAGGAGGGCGGCGGCGTATTCGTCCACGCCGGTCTCGGCGTTCAGGTGGCCTGAGCCGGTTACTTTCACCGGGTCGAGAAATGCGCGACCGGACGCGGCCCCGGCCACGAGGCGGGCAAACGACACGGGATAACAGCCGACGTCGAGTATCCCCCCCCCCCCCGCCGCATTGGACCAGAGGCGCGAGTTGGCGTCGAATCCGGCGCGGAAGCTGAAACTTGCCTGCACCACGCGCACGTCGCCGATGACGCCTTCGCGGATGAGCGACGCGATGCGCGCCGTCTGCGGGTGGCAGCGGTACATGAACGCCTCCATGAGCACGACGCCGTGGTCGCGCGCGGTCTGCACCATGACCATGCCTTCGGCGTGGTTGAGGCCGAGGGGTTTTTCGCAGAGCACATGCTTGCCGGCCTCGGCGGCGCGGATCGCCCATTGCGCGTGTTGCGGGTGGGGCGTGCCGATGTAGATGGCTTCGATTTCCGGGTCGGCGAGCAGGGCTTCATAACTGTCGTGCGCGCGGATCGCGGATGCGGGCTGGCCGGTGGCGGCGGCGTGCGCGTCAATGAATTTTGCCGCGCCTCCGGGGGAGCGGCTGCCAACGGCGGCAAGGGTGCCGAGTCGGGAGGCGGCAACGCCTTTGGCGAAGGTGGCGGAGATGCGGCCGGCACCGAGAATGCCCCAGCGGAGGAGCGGGGGTGTGGGCGCGGTGGTGACAGTGCTGGAGGCGGGGGAGGTGGTCATCGTGCCAAAAAAACTACGTGAACGGCCGGCGTGGGGACAAGCACGGGGTTGGATCGAATGCGGATAATTTGTTGTAAGATTTAACCGTTTTCGTGCATTTATTCCCGGTTTGTCGAAAAAATTACAATTTTGGGAAACTTCCCCGCGTCTGCGGCTTTCCGTGGTGCAGGCGCAGTCGTGGACGGAGGGACGGCGTTCGGGACAACACGAGCATCCGTTTTTCGAACTGGCGGTGTTGCTGGAGGGCGCGTGCTGCTGGCGGCTGGGGCGGCGGCGCGTGCCGTTGCAGGCGGGGGAGTGGTTGTTGCTGGCGCCGCATCGCAAGCACGGCGAAGAGATTGCGGCGGGGCAGCGGGCGCGGATGGCGTGGCTGGGGTTTGATTTCGCGCGCGACCAGGAGCCGGCGGGCCTGCGCGAGTGCTGCCACCAGGCGATCGCAGCCGGGCCGTGGCAGGCGGACATGCTGGGGTTGTGCGAGGCGGTTTACCGGGAGGCGCAGCAGCCTGCGTTGCTGGGCGCGGAGGCGCGGGTGGAACTGGCGTTGCGCTCGGTGCTGGTGCTGCTGGCGCGTGCGACAACGGAGGGCGCGGGGGGCGCGGGGGCGGCGTCACCGGGTCCGGCTCCGCACCGGCGGACGCAGGCGGTGCGGGCGGCGGCTCACACGCTGGCGAGCAATCTGGCGTCGCCGTTGCGGGTGGCGGCGCTGGCGCGTTACCACGGGCTGGGGGCGGGGCGGTTTGCGGCGCGGTTTCGGGCGGAGCATGGCGAGGGGCCGCGGGAGTTTCGCCAGCGCCGGCGGTTGGAGGAGGCGCGGCGGCAACTGGCCGGGACGACGCTCTCGATCAAGGAAATCGCTGCCGCGTGCGGATACACGGACGCGGCGCATTTTTGCCATCACTTCAAGCGGGCGGCGGGGGTGTCGCCGCGGGCGTGGCGGGCAGGAATGTTACAGGGGCGGATGCTCGGACGGCTGTAATGGGAGTTACTTCTTGTCGCCCGAGGCGGCAGTGCCGGCGGGTTTCGCTCCGGGGGCCTTGGCACCGGCGGCGATCAGGCTTTCGATTACTTCGTTGGTAATGTCGGCATCGGCTTGGGCGCAGAGGACGAGGCTGTCGTTGCGGATCAGGACGACAGAGAGGCCGCGTTTTTGGGCCACGGCGAGGGCAGTGGGCATCACTTCTTCGCGGAAGCGGTTCACGAGCGCCATGCGCCTGGTGTTGATCTCCTGCTGGGCTTGTTGCTGCTGCTGTTGCAACTGGGCGTTGAGGGACTGGAGCAGGGTGTTGAGCTTTTGTGTGTCGGCTTCCGTGGGCTTGGCGCCGATGCTGGCTTTGTTTTTCTCGAATTCTTCGGTGTAGGTGCGTTTGGCGGTTTCGAGTTCCTTGCCAAGCTCGGTGCCCATGTTGCGAAGTTCGTCCACGAGCACGGTGTCACGGCCAAGGCGTTTGGCGATTTGGTCGAGATCGATGAGGGCAACACCGCTGGGACCACCTTGTTTGCAAGAGGTCAGGGTGAAGGCCGCGAGTGTGAAGAGAATCAATGCGAAGGTTTTTTTCATGACAATGAGAACGCACAAGCAATCGGCAGAACGTTGAGGGAGTCGAACGAATTTTGGACGCTCGCAATCCGGACGCGGGGGGGGGGGGGGAATCGGAGAACATTAAACGTTAAACGTTAAACGCTGAACGCTTAACATTGAATATCGGAAGCGGGTGTTGGTCTGGGTTCATGGGTGGATTCGGTGTCCGATGTTTAATGTTAAATGTTCAGCGTTTAATGT
>NZ_ABEA03000108.1 GCF_000171235.2 Geminisphaera colitermitum TAV2
AGGCCGGGCTTGGGGCCCGGCGTTCCTTGCGGGCGGGGTTACTTCAGGCCGAGGAAGTTTCCCAGCCAGTTGCGGGCGGCGGCGCTTTCCTCGGGGACGGGGGCGTGGCCGGCTTCGAGCGCGAGCGTGAGCGTTTTGGGAGCGGTGATCACGTTGTAGGCGGCATACATGGAGGTGGGCGGGCATGTCTCGTCGTTGTAGCCCCAGGTGTAGTGGCCGGGCGCTTTGATGCGGCGGGCAAAGTTGACGGCGTCGTAATAGCCGGTGGTGGTGATTTTGGCCACGGTGGTGGCGTCGGCAGCGGAGCCGTCGGACTTGGGACGGAACATGTGGGGCCAGCCGCCGGCGCGTCCGTGGAGGTAGCCGGTCACGTCGCAGTAAGCGGGGTAGTGGGCGGCAAGGGCGGTGACGCGGGAATCGAGCCCGGCGGTGACGAGGGTGAGTTGGCCGCCCTGACTGCCGCCGGTGACGGCGAGGTTTTTGCCGTCCCATTCGGGTTGCGAGGTGAGAAAATTGTTGGCCTGCACGCAGCTCAGATAAACGCGGCGGTAGTAGTAACGGTCGCGGTTATCGAGGTTGTAGGTGGGGTAGCCGTCGAGTGCGCCGGTGCGCAGATGGTCGTAGAGTTCGTTGGGGAGGTTGACGGGGATGCCGTGGATGCCGATCTGGAGCGTGATGGCACCCTCGGTCCGCACGCCTCCGTAGGGGCGGACGCCGGCGCCGGGAACGTGGAGGATGGCGGGGTATTTGCCGGGGGCTTTGGGCACGGAGAGCATGCCGTAGATGCGGGCGAAATACTGCGGGCCGGCAGCGCCGATGGTGCGGAAGCTGACGTGATAAACGTTGAACTTGCCGGTGCTGGATTCGGGCACGAGTTGCAGGGTCGGGTCGAGGGGGACTTTTTTGAGTTCGTCGAGCCCGGCCTGCCAGAAGGCGTCGAAGTCGGCGGGTTCGGTTTGGGTGGGCTGGATTTTCTCGGGCGAGAAGCCGGCGGTGGCGAGGCCGCGGTAGGTGCGTCCGCCGACTTGTGTGGTGGCGATGCAGGTGAGAAAGCCGGGGGCGTCCATTGTGCCGCCGTCGATGACGAGTCCGCCTGCGGGAACGGTGACGGTTTGGGCGGATGTAGTGAATTTTTCAGGACCAAATTGATAACTGATGATTGCGCCTTCGAGCGGTTCGTTGTCGGCGGTGACGTTGATGGTGAATTTGACCGGTTCGCCCGGGGTGTAGGTCCAGTCTCGGTGGTCGGGCGCGACTCGCACCTGCACGGTGGCGACGCGGGCGGAGGCGTGGGCCGGCACGGGACCGACGGCGGGATCGGCGGTGGCGGTGTGAGCCGCAAAGAGGACCGAGGAGACGGTCAGGCTGAGGGTCAGGATTCGCAAAGCGCGCAAGCGGCGGGCGAGGAGCGGGAGGGTTGGTTTCATATTCGATGAAGCGAAACCAACGCTACGCTGGCGGCAGGCGGGGAACAAGACCGGGTTTGTCCCCGGAGTTGCGATCGCATCCACGGTCCTGCCAAGAAGGCGGGTTAGTGCCAGCGGTGTTGCCGGTTGGGATTGCGGTTCAGGCTGATCGGGAAGGGCGGACGTGAATCCATGATCGGGACATCCCGGGTGGGCGACGTGAGGCGGGAGTGCTGGATATACTTCATTGGCAGGCACAGTCCGGGCGGCCTGCTTCTGCTTGCGGTGACCAGCAGCGGCAGGAAATAGAGCGCCCCCGTCAGCAAACTCTCCAGAACGGGCGCGCCAAACAGGTGTCCGATCACTGGCACCGCAATGGCGCCGACCAGAAAGAACACCCTGATCCTGCGAAAGGACATGGCGAGGGTGATGGCCAGCGTGACCGCCCCAAGCGCACAGGCCAGCGGCATCATCGCCAGCGTGATGCCGGTCAGGTAGGCCACTGGGGCGGGCCTCACTTGATTCGTCGGCGTCCAGCCGCGCCAGAGTTGCATGAGCACTCCTATGGCGGGGATCATGGACATCCATGCGAATTCGGACGCATCCATCTTGGGATCGGAAAAACATACGGTCATCCCGAGCCACGCCCGCACCAGGTTGATAACAAGGGAGCGTTCAAACAGGCGCCACCAAGGCATGTCGTTGTCCAGCACATGAGAGAGTCGCACCAGACGGTGTTTTTTGGGAAACAGCCACAACGCCGGCACCCACAACAGTGCCGTCGCCGTCATATAGAACAGGATTTTCATGGTAGAAACCCCGCTGCCGGAGTCGAACGGGCGGCAGTCGAGGTGGAATCAGGGCAGGGAAATGAGGGGGATGCGGTGGGAATGAGGGTTTTACCGTGTGCATATGTCAAGCGATTACCTTATGGATTCATGATGGTTTCTATTGTAATAGAAAAGGTTATGCAATTGTAGTGTCGGTCGTTTGCATTAACCGGGTCAGGAGTGGGGCATACCGGGGCGTGTGTGGGGGAATCATCCCTTGCCGTGCGTGCTGTTCAGGCTCTTTCTTGGCACAATGGCAGAACAAAACACGTCTTCATCGTATTCGGAAATGAATCGCGCCTACTGGGATGCGATTGGAGAAAACTATGACGGCGAAATTTTCAGTGTGCGTGAGCATGACACCGACGGGTTGGTCGAGCGTCATGTGCGTGCTCTGGCGGATGCGGATGGCACGGCGGCGGACCTAGGTTGCGGAGTGGGAAATTTCACGCCGTTGCTCGCGGAGCATTTTGGCCGTGTGCATGCCTGCGATCTTTCGCCAAGGTTGCTCGATCAGGCGCGGCGGGCGTGCGACGGTCTGGACAATGTGGTGTTTCAGCAAACCGACCTGGCGCGTGAACCGCATCCGTTCGATCCGGTGGATTTCGTGCTTTGCGTCAACGTGCTCATCATGGCCTCGCTCGATGTGCGCATGAGCGCGCTGCGCGCCGTCACCGCCCAGGTGCGTCACGGCGGACATCTGCTGCTCGTTGTGCCTTCGACCGAGTCGATGCTTTACACGCAATTTCGCCGCATCGACTGGTGTTTGCGCGATGGTCTTGATTGCGCCGCCGCGATCCGCGACAGCCTCCCTGCGCGTGGTTCGGTGCGTGAGTTGCACCAGGGCATCCGTTCGCTTGCAGGCGTGCCGACCAAACATCACTTGAAGGAGGAACTCGAAGTGCTGCTCGCCAGCCACCAGATGGAGGTGCTGGAGATCGACAAGATCACTTACCCGTGGTCCACGGAGTTTCACAATCCGCCGGAGTGGATGAGCGAACCGCTTCCGTGGGATTGGCTCGTGCTGGCGCGGCGGGAGTGACGAGGGGGGCGGGGGGGGGGAGGATGGGCTTCGTTAGCGCATGTTAATTAAGAATTGTAGCCATTTGATACCTGGTAGGGAGGCCTCTCCGAGGCCTCCGCCGTGCGTGGTGGGAGGATGCAAAATTCATAGGTGGATGGCGCGTGGTTTCGGAGGCCTCGGACGGAGCGCAGCAGCGCGGAGATGGCATCGCCGAAGGCGATGGCCCGAAGGGCTGCCCTCGGCAGAGGGCACAAAGGCCTCCCTACCGTTAAAACAACGGCTGCATCTCAACTGAAAACGCTTTAGCGGTGTTCGCGGCGATAGGCTTCGGCAAGGAGGCTGACGGGATGGCGGACGGGTGTAGTGAGTCCTCGGGTACGGAGTCCGTTCTCAAGCTGGATGTGACAGCCGGGGTTCGCAGTCGTGACAAGCGTGGCGCCGGTCGCAGCAAGGTGGTCAAGTTTGCGGTTGAGGAGTTTTGAGGACATCTCGGGCTGCGTGATGTTGTAGATGCCGGCGCTGCCGCAACACCAGTTGGACTCGGGCAACTCGGCGAGTTCGACGCCGGGAATGGAGCGCAGCAGGTCGCGTGGTTGGCGGGTCACTTTCTGTCCGTGGCAAAGGTGGCACGATTCGTGATAAGTCACCGGCACCTTCTGTGCCGGTGACTTATCACGAATGCGAACGTCGAACGTCGAACATCCAACATCCAACGTCGAAGTGGAGGATGCGGTGGCATGCATGTGTGGAGAGGAATGTGCGTTGTCCTTGGCGCTACGTCGTGAGCAGCGGGCGGTGCCGTTGCGTTCGCAGTTTTCGCCATCACAGGTTTCCTCATTGGATGTTGGATGTTCGGCGTTCGATGTTGGGTGTTCGCCGGGATTGGGTTCCGGTTTCCGGAATCCAATCTCGGCGAGGTATTCGTGGATGTCGCGGACTTTTTTGTCCCAGAGGGCGGCGCGGGCGGCGTAGGCGGGATCGTCGTGAAGGAGGTGTCCGTAGGATTTGAGGTGCGCGCCGCAACCGCCGGCGTTGGTGATGATGGCGTCGTAGTTTTCCGGCGGCATCAGGTCGATGAGTTTGCGGGCGAGGGAGCGGGCGTCGGCGAGGTCGCCGTTGTGCGCGTGGAGCGAGCCGCAACAGGGTTGCACGGGCGGGGTGTGGACTTCGACACCGTTGGCGAGAAGCACGTCGGCGGTGTCACGGTTGACATCGGAAAACACGAGGTCCTGCACGCAGCCGGTGAGGAGAGCGACTCGCCGCGCCTGCGGCGGGCGAGAACATCCAACATCGAAGTGGGGCGCTGCCGCGCCAGTGGGTGAAGGGGGGGGGGGGGGGAGGACGGTTTGCGTGGTCTGGTTATTGGATGTTGGATGTTGGATGTTCGATGTTGGGCGTTCAGGGCGTTCGATGGGGCGGATGAGTTGGTGGCTGAATTTTTTTTGGATACGCGGGGCCTGGGGTTCGAGGCGGCGGAGGTTGGGGGGGAGGAGGTGGTTGAGGCGGAGTTTGCGGAAGAGATATTGTCCGCCGGTGGCCTGCCAGAGCCAGAGCCCGCGTCCGAAGAGGCGGAGGAGACGGGGGCGGGTGAAGAGGAATTTGACGACGGTGGCGCGCCAGAAATTGCGCTGCGGGGCGGAGAGGATGTTTGTCCGTTCGACTTCGGCGCGGGCGGTTTCGAAGAGTTGCGCGTAGTTGACGCCGGCGGGGCAGGCGGTTTCGCAGGCGAGGCAGCCGAGGCAGAAATACATTTCGTCGCCGAAGGCTTTTGTCGCTTCGATTTTCCCGTCGGCGATGGCGCGCATGAGCGCGATGCGCCCGCGCGGGCTGTGGCGTTCGAGTTTGGTCGCGTCGTAGGTCGGACAGGTCGGCAGACACATGCCGCAGTGCATGCACTGCTGGAGAACGGAATAATCGAGGTGCGCGAGAAGGCTGGGATTGTCAGAACGCGGGGCGGACGCGGGATGTTCGTTGACAATAGAGGCCGCTGGGGAGACGGACGAACATTTAACATTTAACGTTGAACATTTAACATTCAATGGAGTGTCCCTCAATTAATGGGTGGAGTGTTGTCGCTGGATTTGCTGATTGTTTTACGTCGTTTTTCCGCAGTGCGGATACTCGCTGCAAAAATGCGCACCAACTCTTCGGCTTCGGTGATGAGAGGTTCTAGGAGTTTGGGCTTGGGAACGAGGGCGGCACGTTGCACCAAGCGCAGCCAGCGATAAGACTCGCGTTGTTCTTTGTGACAGATGCGTAGCTTGTGGAGAAAATCATTGAGTGATTCCGCGCCTCCGACTTCGCCGTGGTTTCCATAGGGAGATGTGCCGGAGCGCAGTAATTGGTCTGCGACGTGGTTGGCTGCTCGGGAACGTTTCATGGATTCCGTCACGCGAATGATACGTGTCGAAAATTCCAAGAGACGTTCCTCCAAATCGTATTTTGGATCGGGCAAGGGTTTTTTCATTAAATGTTAAGCGTTTAATGTTAAACGTTAAATGTTCTGCCTTGGTTCTATTACAGATCGAATATCTTGCCCGGATTGAGCACGCCCGCGGGATCGAACGCGCGTTTGAGCACACGCATCGCATCCATGCTGGCGTTGGAATACTGGCGCGTCAGGAACGCCTTCTTCGCCACGCCCACACCGTGCTCGCCGGTGATGGTGCCGCCGAGACTGAGGGCGTAGTCGAATATCTCTTTCATGGCGGCTTCGACGCGGTGCATTTCCTCGGTGTTGCGCTCGTCGGTGAGAAAGGTCGGATGCAGGTTGCCGTCGCCCATGTGTCCGAAAATGCCGACGCGCAGGTGGTGACGGTCGGCGCATTCGCGGCAGAAACGCACCATCTTCGCCAGTTCGCTGCGCGGCACGGTGGCGTCCTCCAGTATCGTTGTCGGGGATACGCGGGCGAGTGCGGAAAAGGCCACGCGGCGCGCAGCGGCAAGGCGTTGCGACTCGGCCTCGTCGGCGGCGATTTGCACGGAGGTCGCGCCGCGCGCGAGGGCGATGTCGCGCATGGCGGCGGCCTCGGCTTCAACGACAGAGGCGGGGCCGTCGGTCTCCATGAGGAGCACGGCGGCGGCGTCCGTTGGAAGGCCGATGTGCGCGTAGTCCTCGACGCAGCGAACGGTGGTCTGGTCGAGAAACTCCAAGGTGCAGGGAATGATCTTTTGAGCGATGATGGCGGAGACGGTGTCGGCTGCGGCCTCCATCGTGTTGTAGAGCGCGAGGAGGGTGCGCTTGGCGGCGGGCTTGGGAACGAGTTTGAGGAGGACTTTGGTAATGACGCCGAGGGTGCCTTCGCTGCCGATGAAAATGTCGCGCATGGAGTAGCCGGCGACGTCCTTCACGCATTTGGAGCCGAACCATGCGATGTCGCCGTTGGGGAGGACGACTTCGACGCCCATGACGTAGTCGCGGGTGACGCCGTATTTGAGGCCGCGCAGGCCGCCGGAGTTTTCAGCGACGTTGCCGCCGATGGTGGAGATTTTTCCGGAGCCGGGATCGGGCGGGTAAAAGAGTCCGGCGGCGGACGCGGCCTCGGCGATTTTTTGCGTGATGGCTCCGGCCTCGGCAAGGAGGGTGAGGTTGGCGGCGTCGGTTTCGATGATCGTATCCATCTGAGCGGTACAGAGGACAACGGAGCCTGGGACGACCGGCACGGTGCCGCCGCTGAGCCCGGTGCCGGAACCGCGCGTGATGACAGGGAAGGTTTTGTTGGCGTCGCCAGCGGTGGCACCGGGGGGGGGGGGGGGGATGCCGTTGCTGTTGCCGTTGGCGAGTTTGAGGAGGGCGGAGATTTCCTGCGGGGTTTTGGCGAGGACGACGACGGCGGGGAGCGACTGGAGGGCGGCGGTGCCGTCGTAACTGTAGGCGAGGAGATGCTCGGGGGTGGAGAGGATGCGCTCGGGAGGGAAAATCCTGGCGAGTTGCGCGAGGAGCGCGGGGGACACGGGCGCGGGTGAGTCGGATGCGGCGGAGGGTGCGGGCATGGTCATGGTTGGAGCGAGGTGGTCGGCGGTGTTCGCAGGAAAAGGTCGGGAAAGGTTGGTCGAAGGTCCATGCTTGGCAGACGCGGCGGGGGTTGGAAATCACGAATGTGAGCGGTTCTGAGCGTATTGATAAAAAAGACCGGGAACGTTCATTCCTGATGAACGCATGGGAAGTGCGGTGGCCTCGTTTTTTTGTGCCCTCCGTTTTTTCCTGTTCAAATATTCCCCCTTCAATTTCCAATGACTGGCAATGATGCCCAAAAACACACGTCGCTGGATTGTTTTGAGTCTGTTTTTCCTCTGGCAGGCCGCCGCGCTCGTCCATGCCGTGGAATACCACGGCAACCGCAACAGCCATGTTTTTCACGCGCCGGGATGCCCCGACTTCAACTGCCGCAATTGCACGGAAATTTTTCGCAATTACGATGAGGCGATAAACGCCGGTTATCGTCCGCATGTGCCGGTGCGCAACCATCCGGGCTGCGTCACCGGCAGACCAAAACCAACCCAAACCAGCACCAGCACCGCCGCCGCCGCCTCCTCCTCCGTCGCGTCCGCCTCCACGGGTGCGCTCGCTGACAGCGACGCCACGTTGAGGCAGCTGTTCGAGCAGAAAAAAAGCGACGTCGCCGTTTCCGGCAAAGGCGTGGTCAAACGCCTGTTGCCCGACGACCTTGAGGGCAGCCGGCACCAACGTTTCATCATCGAACTGGCGAGCGGACAAACCCTCCTGGTCGCGCACAACATCGACGTTGCCCCGCGCGTTGAACCGCTGGCGGTTGGCGACAATATCGAATTTCACGGCGAGTATGTTTGGAGCGACAAAGGCGGCACCATCCACTGGACGCATCGCGACCGTAAGGGACGCCATCCCACCGGTTTTATCAGCGCCAACGGCAAAATTTTTCTGTGACTCGCAGGCTCTGATAAGCGAGGGAACCGGAGTGCGCGGATAACGGGCTTGAGTCTGGATTGCCCGAAAACAAAGTGCCGCGCATGAGTTCCCGCGTCACGATCATTGGATGTCGCACGTTGCTCCGGAGTGTCGCGGCAAAAAATGAAAACCAAGGCGGCGGACATTTTGGGGAAAGAATCCCATGAGCATGACCATGACAAAAAACAAAAAAACACGAGGGCTTCCCGCGGGAATCATTATTTGGGCGCAAATATTATTTTGCCTCCATGCGCAGGGGGGGGGAGGGGGGGAGGATTTGACCGCCAGCTACACATGGAAGCCGATGAAGATCGGCGGCGGTGGTTGGGTGACGGGCATGGATATCAGCCCAACGGAAAAAAATCTGGTCTATGTGCGCACCGACGTTTCCGGTGCCTATCGTTGGGATGCCGCCGCCTCGGCGTGGAAACAGGTGGTCACCACGTCCAGCATGCCTGCGGAGGCGCTGTCGTATGGGAATTATGGCGGCGTGGACAGTCTGGTCAGCGCACCCAAAGACCCGCACGTCGCCTATATGGCGTTTGCCGGGAAGCCTTACGGCGAGGCTGATGGACAAATTTACAAGAGTATCAACCGGGGCGATACATGGGTCGCCACCCGTTTTGCGGAAAACAAAGTCAAGATGGAGCCAAATGGTGAAGGCCGTCAGGAAGGCGAACGGCTGGCCGTGGACCCGGCGAACAGCGATGTGGTTTACTTCGGCTCCATGTCGGACGGCCTCTGGCGCACCGAGGATGGCGGCAACACTTGGGCGAGAGTGGAAGGCATTCCTGCCGGCACGCCCAAACATGGCGTCAACACCGTCACCTTCGATCCGAAATCTGGGAGCGCCGGGCCCCAGCCCGGCGCTCCCAGAAAAACGAACGTGATCTATGTCACCGTTGATGCGGGCGGTGTTTACAAGACCGCAGACGCGGGCCTGAGCTGGACCAGAATTTCCGACGCCGGTCCGGGCAACGTTGGAAAACCGCGCGATGCGGCCATCGGGCCTGACCGCGCATTTTATGTCGTTTACGACAATGCTGACGGAAAAGCCGAAGGCGGCGTGTGGAGGTATTCGATTTCTGGATACAATAATGGGGGTTGGGCAAACATCACGCCTCCGTCGCCGGATGGCGGTGTCAACCGCGCATGGTGGGCGGTGGCGGTGAATCCACACAACGCCCGCCAAATCGTTGCCATGCTCAATGGCGGGAAATGTTTTGTGTCGAACGATCAGGGTGTCACTTGGAGCAGTCACGGGTTTCGTCTCAAGAGCGCGAACATCCAATGGCAGGAACGGCAAACCAACTACTGGCTCAGCATGGGCGAGATTGGTTTCGATCCGTTTGAACCGGGCAGACTCTGGTTTGCGGAAGGGTTCGGTGTCTGGCGTAGCGAGAATTTGACTACGCCTGAGATCGAATGGCACTCGGTCAGCGAGGGCATCGAAGAGATGTGCGGCAACGATGTGATCGCTCCGCCCGGCGGGCAGCCAGTGGCGGCGATGTGGGATTTGGGAGCGTTTTATTTTGACGACCTCGATGCCTACACGGCGCGCAAGTCGCATCCCGGTTTCATGTCCGCTTGGGCGCTCGATTGGTGCGCGACAAATCCGAAGTTCATTGCCGGTGTGTTTCGGAGTCATCTCGACCACGTGCCGCATCCCAATTCCAGCGGTTATTCGACGGACGGAGGCCAGACGTGGACACGTTTCCCGGCATTGGAAAATGGCAGCGCGCCCAAGGATTTGGAATACGGAGTCATCGCGGTATCCGCCAACAGCACGGACAACATCGTCTGGATGCCCTCGCAAGGTGCGCTGCCGTATTACACCGCCGACCGCGGTGCGACATGGTTGCGCTCCTCGCTCGGCGGCGTGACCAAGACGGGATTTCACGCGCATTACACATCGCAAAAACCCCTCTGCGCCGACCGCGTTCTGCCCGGCACATTTTATCTCTACACTCCGCAGGATGGGTTTCTCCGCTCCACTGACGGCGGGGCGAATTTTTCAAGAGCCGGCAACCCGGTTTCCAATCGTTGGAACCTCATTTTGAAATCAACTCCCGGCCACGCCGGACATCTTTGGTTTGCGGATGGCGCGGGCGGCGGGCTGCGGCGTTCGACCGACGGCGGCGTCACGTGGACGGCGATCCCCGGTCTCCAGCAGGCATTCAACGTCGGTTTGGGCAAAGCCCGGACGGAAGATGGTTATCCGACCGTTTTTGTTGCTGGAATCAAAGACGGTCAGACGGGCATTTATCGTTCCACCGATGAGGGGAAAACGTGGAAGAAAATCTGCGCGTATCCGCTTGGCATTACAGATTGGATCGACGCTCTGGATGGCGACAAAGACGTTTTCGGCAAAGTCTATGTCGGGTTCGCGGGAGCGGGTTTCGCTTACGGAATGGAGCGCTGAGCGGACAAAAACGGGTTCAAGAAACTCCCCAATCCAACCGCGAATGGTCGCGAATGGACGCGAATAAAAAGACAGGATTCCATTTGATACCTGGTAGGGAGGCCTCGGGTAACTGTTTAGCGAGGGGGGGGAGGGACATGCGGACAAGGTTGGATCTGGCGCGGTAGCGTCTGGGAGCGCCGGCATCTTGCTGATGGCAAAGTGGCGCGGGCGTCCCGCCCGCATTCTGTTCCGAAGCGGGCGGGACGCCCGCGCCACTTTTGATGCCGACCCAACGACGCTTCGCGTCGTCTGCCGGCAAGATGCCGGCGCTCCCAGGCGCTACCGCGCCAGAGTTGCCCCCTCCACCACTTCTCCTCTCCGCTAAATGGATACGGCCTCGGAGAGGCCTCCCTACCAGGTATCAAATGGCTACAGCTTAAATGAAACTGCTCTAAAGGTTCAGTTTTTGAACAGAAGGAAACGAAAATGAAACAAAGATGACTTTGGATAAAGAGTCATTTGGTTCTTCGACGTTTCCGGTGGCTGAAATTTTCGTTCAAGGCAGTCGAGCCAACCGCGAATGGACGCTAATGGGCGCGTTTCGAGCGGCAGCGACAGTCCGCCATAAAGACAGGATTTCCCGCAACGGCGCGACGGTCGCCACGCCGAGAGGCACCAGCAGGCTGATGGCGTTGCATCCGTTGCGCCGTGGCGGGAAATCCGTCGTGCCAGAGGGAAAATGGCCGCTTCTGCGCACGGTTCAGCGGCTGAGTTCTTCGGAGCGGGTTTTGGCTGCGAGGACGGTTTCCTGGATGAGGCCGCGGAAGTCGCGGGCGGCCATGCGCTGGAGTCCGGCGTAGGTGGTGCCGTTGGGGGAGGTGACTTGGTTGCGCAGGGTCTCGGGTTCGGTGCCGGTTTGCGACATGAGACGGGCGGAGCCGAGGAGGGTCTCGATGGCGAGGAGTTGCGCGGTGTCGCGGGGGAGTCCGGCGGCTATGCCGGCTTCGCGCAGGGCGGCGGCAAATTCAAATACATACGCAGGGCCGCTGCCGCTGAGTCCGGTGACGGCGTCGAGTTGGGTTTCGGCGAGTTCTACGTGTTTGCCGAGGGAGTTGAGGATGTTGGTGACAAGAGTGCGGTCGGCGTCGGCGAGCGGATGCAGCGAACACCAGCCGGTGATGCCGGCACCGATGGCTCCGGGGGTGTTGGGCATGGCGCGAACGAGGTTGCGCGCGTGCGGAAATACGGCGGCGAGGGCGGAGAGGGGTTTTCCGGCGAGAATGGAGAGGACGAGTTTGCCGCGTGTGAGTCCGGCCAGGGCGGGGGGCATGTCGGCGAGTTGCTGGGGTTTGATGGCCGCGACGACAACATCGACGCCGGGGGCGGGGGGGGGGGGGGAGAGGAGGTCGTCGAGTGTAGCGGCGGTTCGGATACCGGTGCGGGCGGAGAGTTTTTGCGCGGTGTCGTCGGCGGGGCCGCCGATGCAGGCGACTTGGGCGGGTGTGCAGATTTTGTTGGCGAGAAGTCCTGTGACAATGGCCGTGGCCATGTTGCCGGAACCGATGAAGGAGATCATGTGCTGGGTGTTGGTTGTTAGTTGTTGGTGGCGAGTGGGTGCAGGATGCGCGCGGTGGC
This sequence comes from Geminisphaera colitermitum TAV2, assembly GCF_000171235.2. Taxonomy (GTDB): domain Bacteria; phylum Verrucomicrobiota; class Verrucomicrobiia; order Opitutales; family Opitutaceae; genus Geminisphaera; species Geminisphaera colitermitum. The sequence goes on from NZ_ABEA03000108.1 coordinate 12,227, forward strand.
GCCAGGGCCGCCGGGGTTGTCGTCGATGGTGAGATCGCCGCCCATGGTGCGCAGGGTGTGGCGGGCGACAGTAAGGCCCATGCCGACACCGACGGTGTTCTTGGTGCTGATGAAGGGTTCGAAGAGGGTGTCGCGGACTTCGGGATCGAGGCCGCGGCCACGGTCTTGTATCCGGATTTCAAGGGCGGGTGGTTTGCCGGGGTGATCGGGGATGGCGGTGTTGATCGTGACGGGACGAGGGCCGGTAAAGGTGTCGCCTCCGTAGCTTTCCCAGGCGTTGTGGAGGAGTTTGACGATGGCGTCCTCAAGGGCTTCGACGTGGGTGTGGAGGGTGAGGTCGCCGAGGGGGTTTTGGAGGGTGATGGGGGAGGCGGCTTCGTCGCGTCCGGACTCGATGCGGTAGCGGGTGATGGCGTTGGCGAGGGTCTGGTCGAGGGGGCTGGCGAGGGTGGGGAGGCGCGTTTCGACGGCGAGGTGGGCGAGCTGGCGGACGATGGCGACAATGCGTTTGAGGGCGGTCTCGATCTGGGCGAGGTTTTTGGTGACTTCGGCGGGGCGGTCGATGCGGAGTTTGGTGAGTTCGAGGTAGCCGAGCGCAACGCCGAGGAGGTTGTTGAGGTTGTGGCCGATGCCTTGGGTGATGGCGCCGAGGGTGGCGGCGCGGCGGGATTCCTGGAGGCGGCGCTGGAGGTCCACGACTTCGCGGTTGATGGCGACGAAGCGGAGTTGGGTCTGCACGCGGGCGAGGGTTTCTTCGAGGTCGATGGGCTTGGTGATGTAGTCAACGGCGCCGACGCCGAGGCCGTGAAGTTTGTCCTGTTTGGAGGTGTGGCCGGTGATGAAGATGACGGGGATGGAGCGGGTGTCGTCGTTGGCCTGGAGGCGTCGGCAGATTTCGAGGCCGTCCATGTGGGGCATCATGACGTCGAGGAGGATGAGGTCGGGGCGGTGGCTGGCGACGAGGGCCAGGGCGTCGGGGCCGTTGTGGGCGGCGGCGACGGTGAGGCCGGCGCGCTGGAGGGCGCGTTTGAGAATGGCGACGTTGAGCGGTTCGTCGTCAACGACGAGGATTCGGCCGGTGGTGGCAGCGGACATGTGCCTAGTTTGCGAGCTGGCGCGCCTTGAGTGTGTTTTTCATGAGCATGCAGACGGTCATGGGGCCGACGCCGCCGGGGACGGGGGTGATCTTGGAGGCGAGGGGGGAGACGCTCGGGAAGTGGACGTCGCCGGTGAGCCGGTATCCGGTTTTCCGTGACGGGTCGGGGACGCGGTTGATGCCGACGTCGATGACGACGGCGCCGGGTTTGACCATGTCGGCGGTGACGAACTCGGCGCGTCCGATGGCGGCAATGAGGACGTCGGCCTGGCGGGTGATGGAGGGGAGGTCGGTGGTGGCCGAGTGGCAGAAGGTGACGGTGGCGTTGGCCCCGGCTTTTTTCTGGAGGGCGAGGAGGCCGACGGGTTTGCCGACGATGAGGGAGCGGCCGAGGACGACGAGGTGTTTGCCGCGCAGGTCGGCGCCGGAGCGGGCGAGGAGTTCCATGATGCCGGCGGGGGTGCAGGCAACAAAGCCGGTGTCGTCTTCCTGGGCGATTTTGCCGATGTTGATGGTGTGGAAGCCATCGACGTCTTTGCGCGGGTCGAGGCGGCGGAAGATGGCGGCTTCGTCGAGGTGCTTGGGCAAGGGGGATTGAACGAGGATGCCGTCAACGGCGGGGTCGGCGTTGAGGTCGTCGATGATTTTTTCGAGTTCGGGCTGGGTGATGGTTTCGGGGGGAAGGAGGGTGCGGCCTTCGATGCCGATTTCGGCGGCGGTTTTTTCTTTTTTGCGGACGTAGGAAACGGAGGCGGGATCGTCACCGACGCGGACGAGGGCGAGGCAGGGTTTGCGGCCGGGGAGGGCGGCGACTGCGGCCTTGAGTTCGGCAATGATGGCGGTGGCGATCTGGTTTCCGTCGATGAGTTGCATGGTGGTGAAGGGATTTTTGATGGCCGCAAAAAGGCGCGAAAGGGCGCAAAAAAAGACTGGGTTACTGGAGTTTCAGGGTCTCGGCGGCGATGACGATGTCCTTGGTGCCGGAGACGGGGCGGATGGTGCCGAAGACGACGACTTTGCGGCCGATGAAGCGGTCGATCTGCTCGGTGAGGAGCAGGCGGCTGAGATCGACGTAGGCGTAGCGGGTGCCGGCGTCGTCGTTGAGTTGGTAGTCGTAGGGGCGGCGGGGGCGGAAGGCTTGTTTGCTGGAAACAAAGGTGCCGAGAATCATGCGGGGCAGGCCGAGCGAATCTTGCGTGGCTGCGGTGCCAGCGGGGGCATGGGTGACGGGGGATGTGC
>NZ_ABEA03000107.1 GCF_000171235.2 Geminisphaera colitermitum TAV2
CGTAGGCGGCAGGCGTGAGGGCGCGGGGGGATTTGGGATAAAAAATGAAACCGAGCCACGACGCGCCCGCCTCGGCGGCGAGGTGGGCGTCTGATGCGCGGGTGATGCCGCAGATTTTGAGCGTGGTGGTGTGTTTCATGGCCGGCGCAAGGGGAGAATCGGGCAAAATTGAAGCGGTGTGGGTGTCCGGCTCGCAATCTCTGTTTCTGTTCTCTGTTTCTGTTTCGAGGCCGGCGAGACGCCCTCCCCACTTTTTTCCTGCGCAGGAATCCTGCCTTGACCCGGACTCGCCGGGCCTTAGCCATATCTCCTTTTCGCCCGACGCAGGCTTCCCGCCGATATCGCGGACATCACATCTAAATCCACAGTCACCATGGCCAATCCGAAACGCAAACAGTCCAAGAGCCGCAGCGCCCACCGCCGCGCTGCCAACGCCTTTCAGGCTCCCGAAATCAGCCGCGATCCCGCTGACGGCAGCGCCGTCGTCCGTCACCGTGTCAACACCAAGACCGGCATCTATCGCGGGCGCCAGGTTCTTGATGTAACCGTCTAAGAAACACGTCCGCCCGCCGGACCCTGTTTCCTCACGACGACAACACCAGCACCCTTCCCATCTCCCGCGATGGTTCCGCACACCGGTGACACCGGCCGTATCGCCATAGATGCGATGAGCGGCGACCTTGGCCCAGCCGAGGTCGTGGCCGCCGTAAAATTGGCGTTCGACGAGTCCCCGCACATCAACCCGCTCACGCTCGTCGGCGCTGAGGATGTGTTGCGGCCTCTGCTCGCGGAGCACGGCCTCGACAACCTGCCCGCCTCGCGTCTGGCCATCTGCCACGCCAGCGAAGTCATCACCATGGATGACAAGCCTCTCAAGGCCCTCCGCGCCAAGAAGGACTCCTCCATGGTCCGGGCTATCGAATTGGTCAAACAAGGCGAGGCCTCCGCCGTGGTCAGTTGCGGCAACACCGGCGCTCTTATGGCTGGCGGCACCCTCCGCCTGCGCACGCTTGATGGCATCGACCGCCCCGCGCTCTGCGCCATCATCCCGCGGGAAAACGGTTACTTTGTCCTCATCGACGCCGGCGCCAATCCCTTGGCCGAGCCCGAGCACCTCGCGCACAACGCCCTGCTCGGCAGCCACTACGCGCGTGTCATCCTTGGCGTGGAAAAGCCCCGCGTCGGTCTCCTCACCATCGGCACCGAGGAGGGCAAGGGCAACCTGCTCACCGCCGGAGCCAGCACCCTGCTCAAGCAGGCGGGCGCGGCCGGCATCCTCAATTACGTCGGCCCCACCGAAGGTTTTACTGTTTTCACCGACCATTGCGACGTTGCCGTGTGCGATGGTTTCACCGGCAACCTCCTCCTTAAAAGCTGGGAGTCGCTGCTCCACTTTTTCAGCGACGAACTCAAAACCGCGCTCAAAGCCAACCCCATGCGCATCGCCGGCGCCATGCTCTCGCGCGGCGCGTTCAAGGCCATCAAGGCGCGCGTCAACCCCGAACGCTACGGCGGCGCGCCGCTCCTCGGACTGCGCGGCAACGTCCTCAAAGCTCACGGCTCCTCCAACCGTCAGGCCATCAAAAGCGCCATCCTTTCCGCCGCCAAAATCATCCGCGCCGACCTCCTTTATCACATCGAACACGACGCCGCCCGGCTCAACGCCGCCATCGCGCCTCCAAGCCCGGTGGGCGAAAAAGTTGAAAGCTGAATCGCTGAAAACTGAAACGGGACCCGGCGGCGTTTAAAAAACCACCATAACACTCCAGCCCCGCCGCCTCCGACGCAGTGTTATGAACGCTCCCCTCTCCTAATTTCAGTTTTTCAGCATTTCAATTTTCCGACCTTTTCTTCAATCGCCCGCCACCTCTTTTTCCGCCTCCCGGCTCTCAACACTCTCCCGGCCCTCATTTCCGTCACACCTCATTCCATGTCTTCCCCCGTCTTTGCGATTCTCGGCACCGGCTCGTTTGCACCCGCCAAAGTTCTCACCAACGAAGAACTCTCCACTCGCGTTGACACCTCCGACGAATGGATCGTGACCCGCACCGGCATCCGCTCCCGGCACATCGCCAGCGAAACCGAGACCACCTCCTACATGGCGACCAAGGCCGCCGAAGTCGCCCTTGCCAGCGCGGGCCTCACCCCTGCGCAGATCGACCTCCTCATCGTCGCCACCTGCACCCCCGACCAACCCATCCCCTCGACCGCCAGCTTCGTGCAAACCCGCCTCGGACTCCCCGAGACCACCGCCTGCGTGGACATCAACGCCGCCTGCACCGGCTTCATTTACGCGCTCGACATGGCTTGGGCCATGCTCGCCAGCGGACGCTACCGCCACGCCCTCATTATTGGTTCCGAACGCCTCTCCACCTCCGTTGACTGGACCGACCGCACCACCTGCGTGCTCTTTGGCGACGGAGCCGGTGCCGCCGTCCTCGGACCCTCGCCCGCTGGCTCCAGCGCACAGATCATCGGAGCCCGTCTCGGCGCCATTCCAGGCACGGCCGGACTCCTGACCATCCCCGGCGGCGGCAGCAGTTGCCCAACCGTCACCGCCGAAACCCCCCGCTTCATCCAGATGAAGGGCCGCGAAGTCTTCAAATACGCCGTCCGCGGCATGCAGGACTCCGCCCGCGTCCTCCTCCAGCAGCATGACATCCACCCTGCCGACATTGCCTGCGTCATCCCCCACCAGGCCAACCTGCGCATCATCGAAGCCATCGCGCAATACCTCGAATTTCCGCTCGACCGCTTTTACCTGAACCTCGACCGCTACGGGAACACCTCCGCCGCCTCCATTCCCATCGCGCTCGACGAAGCCCGCCGCGCCTGCCGCCTGCGTCCCGGAGAGATAAGCCTCCTCGTTGCCTTCGGGGCGGGCTTGACCTGTGGGTCAGCGCTGGTTCGCTGGTGACTTTTTTATGCGGTCCACTTCCCAGCCATTTCGTTATCTCCAAGCCCTTTTGTTTTTAGCGGTCACCCTTTTCGCAACCCACCTGCGCGCCGACATTGTCTGGACCCCGCAGGCAGGCTGGCAGGTTGAAGGCGGCGCCCTCGCTCCCTACTTCTCCTCCACCGAAGGCCGCAACGCCCTCGAACTGATGAACAAGGCCCGCGCCGACGAGGAAGCCGGACACGAGTCCTCTGCCATCAAAGGTTACCTCCAGGTCACCAAATCCTACGGCACCTCCATCTACGCTCCCGAAGCGCTCTTCCGCCTTGGCGGCCTCTACAACAAGGAACGCAAGTTCACCAAAGCCTTCGACGCCTATCAGGAAATCGTCAGCAAGCACCCCAACTACGCGAAATTCAACGAGACCATCGGTGCCCAATACCGCATCGCCACCGGCCTCGTTGACGGCGCCCGCGGTCGTATTCTGGGTGTTTTTCCCGGTTTCAAAAATCGCGGCAAAGGCGTCGAACAACTCGAAAAGATTCTCGTGAGCGCCCCCTACAGCGAATACGCGCCGCTTGCCCTCATGAGCATTGCCCGCGGTCACAGCCTTATGGGCGACCCCGATGGCGCGATCGACGCCCTTGATCGCATGATCAACAACTACCCGCAAAACTTCCTCGCCCCCGACGCCTACATCAAACTCGCCCAGGCCCACGCCGACCTCGTCGCCGGCCCCAACTACGATCAAGCCTCCAGCCGCCAGGCCCTCACCTACTTCGAAGACTTCCTCATCCTCTTCCCCAACGACCCCAACGCCACCGCCGCCACCAAGGGCGAGGGCGACATGCGCACCATGCTTGCGCAAAGCCGCATCAACATCGGCGATTTCTACTACTACAAACGCTCCAATTACCCCGCCGCCCGCGTTTTTTACAACGAAGCCATCACCCTGTATCCAAATTCTCCTGTCGCCGAAAAAGCCCAGAAGCTCCTCGCCGATCTCAGTGCCGACGAGGCCCGTCACAGCGCCCCCAAAACCGACGTTCCCGACCGCGCCGCCCCCGCCGCCAAAAAACGCTTCTGGCTCTTTTAGGCTTTCCTGCCCGCTCTCTCGCGCCCCGCAACATACCGACCATGCGTATTCACCTCTCCCGCCTCTTTGCGCCCTTCGCTGCCGCCGCACTCGTTTTGTTTTCCCTCGCCGGATGCTCGCACTACCAGCTCGGCACCAACAACCGCGTCAAGTTCGACACCCTCTACATCGCCCCGGTTGGTAACAGCGCCGCGCTGCCTCAGGCTCAGGCCGTGGTGACCACTCAACTGCGCGAGACCTTCCTCCGTGACGGACGCGTCATCCTCGTCAACACGCCCGAAGACGCCGACGCCATCCTCAAAGTCGATCTCTCCAACTACTCGCGCAACACCGCTGTTTCGCGCAGGGACGACACTGGCCTTGCCCGCAAATTCGACGTCACCCTGCGCGCCCGCGTCACCCTTTTGGACAACAAGGAAGGCGGAAAACCCATCTTTACCGACCGTCGCCTCGAAGCCGTCCGTCAGCTCTACACCGACGACGGCCAGCAACTTCAGGCCGAGTATCAATTGCTCCCCCTCCTCGCCGAAACCCTCGCCGAAAAAGTCCGCGGCTCCGTCCTCGACACTTGGTGACGAGTGGCGGCCAGTCGGAAGACTGCATGGCACATCATACAAAATCGCATTCGCCGAATGATTGCGAAACGATGAAAATAAGTGCATTCCAGTGCACTTCTGTATCAGGACAACTGCAGCCCATCACAACTCCTCAAAAACCCACTTGCGAGCCGGGGCATGGAGATTTTTCGTTTCTCTTTAATGTCCACATCCAAGCCTGCCGTGCTCGCACTTGAAGATGGCTCCGTTTATCGCGGACTCGCGTTCGGAGCCGACGCCACCGTTTCCGGGGAGTGTGTCTTCAACACCTCAATGACCGGCTATCAGGAAATCATCACCGACCCGTCCTACTTCGGCCAGATCGTCACCATGACCGCCCCGATGATCGGCAACTACGGCATCTCGCCCGAGGACAACGAAGCCTCCCGCCCGATGGCCTCCGGCCTCGTCGTGCGCGAACTCTCGCCCGTGGTCAGCAACTGGCGCTCCCGCCTCTCGCTCGGCGACTACCTGCGCCAGAACGGCATCCCTGGTATCAGTGAAGTGGATACTCGCGCCATCACCAAGAAACTCCGCGTCGATGGCGCCATGAAATGCTGCATTTCCACGCTCCCGCTCACCGACGCCGACGCCATCGCCCACGCCCGCGCCTGGCAGGACATCGCCGGCAGCGATTACGTGAAAGACGTCACCTGCGCCGCCCCCTACGTCTGGAGCGCCGAAGATCCGGCCAACCACAACTCCGCCTACGTCCCCGCCGGCACGACGCTTGGTCTCCCCCCCCCACCCCCCTCCCGTTACAAAGTCGCCGCCTTCGATTTTGGTGCCAAGCACACCATTTTCCGCAAACTCGTCCGCCACGGATTTGACGTCCTTGTGTTTCCCGCCACGGCCACCGCCGCGCAAATCCGCGAGCACAACCCCGACGGACTCTTCCTCTCCAACGGCCCCGGCGACCCCGCTGCGCTTGCCTACGTGCACAAGACCGTGACTGACCTCCTGCCCGATTACCCGACCTTCGGCATCTGTCTTGGCCACCAGATGATCACGCACGCGCTCGGCGGCAAAACCTTCAAACTCAAGTTCGGCCATCGCGGCGGCAACCAGCCCGTGAAGAACATCGAGACCGGCAAGGTTTCCATCACCGCGCAAAACCACGGCTTCGCGACCGACCCAAAGAGTCTCGAAAAAACCGGCGCGATCGTCACCGAGATCAACCTCAACGACAACACCGTCGAGGGGCTGCGTCACAAGGAACTGCCTGTTTTCTGCGTGCAATATCACCCGGAAGCCGCGCCAGGTCCCAATGACGCCGATCCGCTTTTCGCCGACTTCCACGCGCTGATTAGCAAGCGCAAAGCGGGGAAAATCTGACCGCCGGAAACATCAGGCGAGTTCACGAACAGGCGCGGATAAAGACAGGATTTCCCGCAACGGCGCGACGGTCGCAACGGCCCAAGCTGACACCCTTTTTCGTTCAAAGATATAATAACAATATCAAGGAACTCACGCGGAGGCGCGGAGGACGCGGGGATTTGTTATTTTTTCCTCCGCGTCCTCCGCGCCTCCGCGTGATATATTTCTGATCGGGAAACGGTATGAACCGTTGCGGGCGTTGCGAGCGTGGCGAGAAATCCTGTCTTTCTTCTCGAACATGTCAGACTGTCGCTTCGCTCGGTAAGCGGTTGGGTTTGGAAATTGCTGCGAAACTACCGCGCGGGCTTGAAGTCGATGAGGCGTTTGAAGCGGTCCACTTTGGATACGATGACGTCGAGTTTGGCGCCGAGTTCGTAGCGCGGCTGGCCTCGGCGGGCGGCGAGGGCGGCTCCGTCAGGGGTGGGGGCGTAATAGGCGTCGTTGCCCGCGGCAGCGGAGAGTTCGGACGCAGGGATAAAGCCAAAGGTCATCGACTCCTCCAACTCGATGAAGAGGCCGTGCGGCCGGACTTCGGTGATGATGGCGGGGAATCGCGTGGGTGGCTTTTTCGTGAGTTCGCGCTCGAAGAATTCCACGAGCTTCACTTTCACACTTTCGCGCTCGGCTTCCTGGGAATTGGTTTCGGTGAGGCTGAGGTGTTCGCCGAGATCGGCCATTTGCGAGGCCGAGTAACGGGTTTTGTTGCCAGACCCGGCGGTTGGCGTGGCGAGGTGGTTTTCGAGGACGCGGTGGACGACGAGGTCGGAGTAGCGGCGAATGGGCGAGGTGAAGTGCGTGTAGTCACGTTTGGCGAGGCCGAAGTGGCCGTCAGCCGTGGAGCGATAGCAGGCTTTCTTGAGGCTGCGCAGGAGTTGGGTGCGCAGGAGGTGACCTTGCGCGTGCTGGTCGAGCGCGGTGATGACCTTGGAGAGTTCGGAGCGTTTGGTGAGGTCGCCCGCCTTGATGCCGGACTCGGCAAGGGTGTCGCGAAATTCGCTGAGTTTTTCGGGATCGGGTTCGTCGTGGACGCGGTAAAGCGAGGGGAGGCGTTTGGTTTTTGTGAGGCGGGCAACGGCTTCGTTGGCGGCGAGCATGAACTCTTCGATGAGTTGGTGGCTTTCGTCGTTTTCGATTTTTTCGAGGCGGTCGGCGTAGCCTTGTTCGTCCACGAAAACTTTGGTCTCGGGCATGTCGAGGTCGAGCGAGCCGTTTTTCATGCGGGCGCGGCGGAGGCTGGAGGCAATGGCCCAGAGTTCGCGCACCCAGCTTTGCAGGGAACGGAGTTCGGCGTCGTCAAGCGAGGAGAGGGCGCGTCCGGTGGAGCCGGTCTGGTGTTTGGGGGGGAGGGGGAGGGCGCGGATGGTTTCGAGTTTTTTCTCGAAGAGGAGGGCGTAGGCCTGGCGGTAGGTGAGGCGTTTGCGGGAGCGGATGACGGCGCTGGCAAAGGCGGTGTCGGTGAGGCGGCGTTTGGCGTCGAAGGTGAGGAGGACGGTCTTGACGAGGCGGTCCTGCGCTTCGACGAGGGAGCAGAGTCCGTTGGAGAGTTTTTCCGGGAGCATGGGGATGACGGCGCCGACGAGGTAGGTGGAGTTGCCGCGCTTGCGGGCTTCGTTGTCGAGGGCGGTGCCGGGTTTGACGTAGTGGGAGACGTCGGCGATGTGGATGCCGATGCGGATGCGGTCGCCGTCGAGGTGTTCGATGGAGAGGGCGTCGTCGAAGTCCTTGGCGTCGTCGGGGTCGATGGTGAAGGTGGGGATGTCGCGGTAGTCGAGCCGGCCTTTGGTATCGGTGGTTCGGATACGGTCGGGAATGGCGGCGGCTTCGCGGATGACGGCGTCGGGGAAGGCGGGGTCGAGGTCGTATTTGCGGAGAATGGCGGTGAACTCGGCGCCGGGTTCGAAGGTCTTGCCGAGGCGTTCGATGATTTCGCCTTCGATGATGGCGTGGCGGTTTTTCCACTCGCGGAGTTTTACGACAACTTTGTCGCC
>NZ_ABEA03000106.1 GCF_000171235.2 Geminisphaera colitermitum TAV2
GGGGGGGGGAGGATCCTTCGTGCGCTTTTGCTCTGTGTCTTCGTGTCTTTGTGGTGAATTTTGTTTTGGTTTGGACGCGTGGGTTGCGGTTAATTGTCCGTGAGCTCGGCGAGGAGTTCGTCGAGCGGGACGGTGGCGAAGCTGGCGCATTGGTCGCTCATCGCATACGGGAGGATGAGGCGGCCGGCGTGCACGAGAGCGCCGCAGGAATAGACGACGTTGGGAACGTAGCCCTCGCGTTCGTTGCGGATGGGCTCGAGCAAGGGCTCGCGAAGTCGTCCAATAACGCGCGAGGGATCGTCGCGGTCAAGCAGTATGGCCCCGATGGTGTAGCGGCGCATGGGGCCGACTCCGTGCGTGAGCACGAGCCAGCCGGCCTCGGTCTCGATGGGCGAGCCGCAGTTGCCGAGTTGCACGAACTCCCAGGGGTGGGTGGGACGGAGGAGTGTCTGGCGGGTATCCCAGAAATGGATACTGTCGGAGAACATCAGGTGGATGTTTTCGTTGTCCTGCCGCGAGAGCATGGCGTAGCGGCCGCCGATGCGGCGGGGGAAGAGGGCGAAGCCTTTGTTGCGGACTTCGGGGCCGTTGAGCGAGGCGATGCGGAAGCGCAGAAAATCGTCGGTGGTGACGAGTTGGGGGAGGATGACGCGGCCGTCGTAGGCGGTGTAGGTGCCGTGCCAGGCGACGGAGCCGTCGTCTTCGCGGAAGAGGACGAAGCGGGCGTCCTCAATGCCTCGGCTTTCGGCGGCGGTGGAGGGGAATATAACGCGTTCGGAGAGGCGGCTGCCGGGGTCGAAGGTGATTTCGTAGTTGGCGCGGACGAGGGCGATCATGCCTTGCACGGTTTCCTGGCTGCGGACGGCGAAGTCGCGGTCGCGCCGGCGGATGCTGGAGACAACGCGTTCGAGGTCTTGCGCGGTGAAGGAGTCGCCAAGTTCGGCGAGGAGCGCGATGGCGTGGCGGGTGCGCAGGCCGAGTTCGGAGAGGCGGCGTTCGAAGCCGGCTTTGTCGTGGCGCGCTTCGGGGACGGGGGTGGCGGCGGTGACGAAGGGCGTGGGTTCGCTGACGGAGATGGTGCCGTCGGGCGCAATCATGCCGGTGCGAAAGACGATGGAGGAGATGTGGCCTTCGCCGACGGCGCGCAGGCTGAGCACGAAGCGGAGCGCGCCGGCGTCGAGTCCGCTTTGGTCGGGGTGGGGGACGATGGAGGGGTTGAAGAGCGCGGCGGCTTCGAGCGAGTATTCCTGGGTGAAATACGAGCCGAGCAGGAGGCGGCGCGATTCGCTGAGGGGTTTGTCCGTGATGAGGTGGTCGCGCACGGATTCGAAGCGTTCGAGCAGGTAGTCGCGCAGGCGGGTATGGCGGTCCACAAAATGGCTGAGGACAAAGCGGCATTCGGCCTCGGCTTCGCGTTCGTTGATCGACATGACTCGCGCCACGATGCGGCTGATGCGCGCGGCGTCTGTGATTTCGAAGGGGCGGAAAAAGACGCGTTTGGCATCGGGGCGGAGAATGAGTCGTGTGCGGTGAACTTTCATGCGGAGAAAGTCCAAGAGTGAAACGCGAATGCCGCAGGGGGAAGCTGATTATGCCGCGGCGGGCAAAGGAGGGGCGGCGGCTTTGCCGCCGAACGTCCAACGTCCAACGCCCAACATCCAACGTCGAACGCTGAACATTGAACGTTGAATGTTGAATATCGGAGGGGGGGGGGGGGGGGAGAGCCGCCCTCCGTCAAATCGTCCGTGTGCTTTCGCGTTCGATGAGGCGGCCGTTGAGGTCGATGTGCGTGTCGATGGGGAGCGGGGCGAGGCCGCGAATCAGACGGTAAACCTGACGGGCGGCTTCGTAGCCGAGCGCGCGGTTGGGGATGTCGATCACGGTCACGGGAGGTTGGAGAAATGCGGTCTCGGGATAGTCGTCACACGAGATCACGGAAAGGTCGCGCGGGATGGAGAGGCCGATACGCGAGGCTCCGTGTAGCAGCCCGACAACTACAGCGTGGTCCATGACAAAGAGGGCGGTCATGCGCGGGTTGGCGCGGGTGAGGGTTTGCACGGCGTCGCTGCCAAATTGCAGCCCGGTTTTGTCCGGGACTTCGTGGGCGACGAGTTGTTCGTTGAAGGCGATGCCAGCCTCGGCGAGTGCGCGCCGGTAGCCGGAAAGTCGTGCCTGACCGGATACACCGGCGGGCGGGCTGACGAGAACGCCAATCTCACGGTGGCCTTTGTCGATCAGATGACGGGTGGCGCGGTAGCCGACTTCGTCGTTGTTGACCGTGATGACGTTGTCGCGATGCGCGGGCGTGGTGCTGAGGAGCGCGCAGTGGGGAAATCCTTCGGCGTCGAGTTGGGCGAAGTAGGTGCTTTCGTCGTTGGAGCGGAGGATGACGGCGCCGTCGATGGAGCGGCGGCGGAGTTCGCGGACGATGTCGCAGGCGTTGAGCTTGTCGATGGTATCGGCGAAGATGCTCATTTCGAGGCCCTCCTCCTGCACGTATTGCGCAACGCCTTCCATGACGGTTGAGAGGAACAATCCGAAGTCGAGGGTGTGGCCGGGGTATTGCTGAATGAGCACGCAGATGTTGGGAACTTTGCGGCTGACGACGCGGGGTTTGAAATTTCGTTTGGCGGCGAGATCGCGGACTTTTTTTCGGAGTTCGACGCTGATTTCGGGCGACCCGCGCAGGGCTTTGCTGATGGTGGCGACCGAGACGTCGAGTTCGTTGCCGAGGCTGTAAACAGTAGTGCGCTTGGGTTTGCGTGGCATGGGAGGGAATGTGGAGAGGAAGGCGGGAGGGCGGGAAGGCGGGAGGGGGGGGGGAGAGACAGGGTTTTAGTCTTTTAGGAGCTTCTAAGAATTACACAGAGGACACAGAGCGGGCACAGAGATTGGGGAGGACTGTCCGATTATCGGATGTTTTTTCTGCAAGGTGATTTTTCTGTAAGCCATTTATTTTCAATAGAAAATCTTTATTAACGGGAGAAGGTGCGGAGTCGTTTTGTCCTCCCATATCTCTGTGTTTTCTCTGTGTCCTCTGTGTGATTTTTCAATTTTTAGAACCTCCCTTTTGTTTTTATCGGAGTCGGTTGTGGGGCGAGTGTTTGGTAAGCTTGTTGCGGGTGATTGATGTCATTGGGGAAACGTCGGGTCAGGTGGCGCTCTTTCACGAGCGGACTGAGGTAGTCGTTCCGAAGTGGATTGGGCTGGCGTTTCAAGAGTTCCGCCAGTTCTCCGAGCGTGAGGAAATTTTGGGAGCACAGTTCCAAGATTGCTTGGCGGACCTGTGTTACCGTCGAGCGTTTCGATTTCGCCACGGGCGCTGCTAGTGTTTCCAACTGAGCCCAAGTGTCAGGTTGCGCATCCTTAAGAGAGGAGTTCGTTGGCTTAAGAGAGGAGTCCAAGGGCTTAGGTGAGGAGCTCGCAGGCTTAGGTGAGGAGTCCACGGGGAAGGCGGAGGAGGAAGGCATTGGCATCCAAGGCAAACGATAGCGTGTCCAGCGTCTCTTCCCGTCTGACACTAGCAGTCCTCGGTCGCAGAGTTTGGTCAGAAGGTAGGTGATGTCAGTCGGATGGTCATCCAAGAGTTGTTGTAGTCGCTGATTGGTGACGGAGTTTTCCAAATGGGCAGTAGCGAGGGCTTGCAGTCCTTGAGGGCTCAAGTGGGAGAAACGATTTCCCAAGCGAGTTTTGAGTTCATTCAAGGTGGAATCTGGAATCAGGCTCACCATCAACAGGGTCAAGCGGACGCGGTCGGGACCGATGGATGTTTCCAGTTGCGGGGCGCGCCAGTGCTGGCTTTTCCAACCGGCCTTGATTTTGTCCACGCCCGATCCGGCGCGTTCACCGCCACCGATCATAAAAAACATCTGTTGCAGTGCCTTGTTGCGGCACTCGCTCAGGTTGCCGCGCCAGAATTGATCGAAGGAGACGAGCAGTGTGCCGGGATTTTCGAAAACGTAGCGGTCTGCGTAACGTTCCACGACAACGCCGCCTGGAGCGGAGTGATCGGCATGGATGAGTGCGTTGACAAAAGCTTCCCGCAACGCTTCGTGCACCGGTGTTTCGTCTTTGCGCTGACCGTCCTCCAGTTTGAACGGCACGGACAGGCCGCGGGCCAGTTTGGGCCAGACGCGTTGGTAGAACTGAAACAGATTTCCTTCCCATGTTCCGTCTGGATGCTCTCTGTCTGTCCAGCGTAATCCCGGCTCCAGTTTTTCCCGGTAATCGACCATGAAGCGAGGCAGCGCCGCCGGATCGCGCAGGGCTTCACTCTTTCCGAACATCAGCAATCCGGCGAGCGTCAGTCCTGACTGACCTGATTCGCGGTCCATGCGCCATCCGCCGAGTTTTTCCAGCAGCGCCTGCTCATCGAGTGCCAGCCATGGATGATCGCCTTTGGTTGATCGGAGCCGTTGCCGGTATTGGGTGAGGCTGGTGGGATCAAGGTCTGCGAGGCTGAAACCGGGCAAAACGCGATAGTCAGGAGGAGTAGTCCCGGCATCGGCAAACATCCGGCGAACTTCTTCTTCCGTGCATCGAAAATCGCCTTCATGGCGTCGTCGGTAAGTGTTCCCCAGAGGCTGTGCATTGAGGTAAACTGGGCGCTGGGTGCGACTCGCCCGCGGCACGCGTATGAGGATGAGAAACGTGGAACCTGCCGGGATGACCTGCACATCCTCCTCGCGCAGTAGATCAATGTTCACTTTGCCCCGGTTTCGTACGGTGTTCCAGAGATCACGCCGGAGGTGTTCCGCCTGTTCAGCGGAAAGGCCATCCAGACGCGTTTGTCCTGTTTTTTCCGATACGCCGAGCACGATTGTGCCGCCTTCGGTATTCGCCATGGCACTGTAGGTTTCCCAAAGACTGCCCGGTAGTCCGCCGGAGGCCGATTTGAATTCCCAGTCGGAATTCTCGCCGATGCGTGCGGCCTGCAAAATATCGTCAAAAGTAACCATGTTTCAAAGTGGCATCCTGCCTTTGGTCCCCGATGCATTCAACAGCGGGATTACGAACCTTCTTCCCTTCGCTAATCCTACCGTTTTTGTGAATACATTGCTGATGGTGGCGACCGAGACGTCGAGTTCGTTGCCGAGGCTGTAAACAGTAGTGCGCTTGGGCTTGCGTGGCATGGGTGGAAATGTGGAGAGGAAGGCGGGAAGGCGGGAGGGCGGGGGGGGGGGGGGGGAGACAGGGTTTTAGTCTTTTGTTTTTATCGGAGTCGGTTGTTCGAGGCTCAGAGTGCTCTTAGCGCGGTGGCAATGTCTTCGGGGAACAATTCGGACGCTAGTTTTCGGGCTTCATCAAAACAGCATCCGATAATGCGTCGCTTTTGATTGAGCTGGAGCAATCCAGCTTCGCGGAGGAATTCGTTCAAATCGTCAAACACACCCATGTCCCATTCTTGTGCGCTGATGTCCTCCTTGAAGACTGTCGAAGCAAGGTCGATTGGCTGTACCGGAGCGGTGGGATCATCGGCAATCCACATGATGTTATCGAGGTGGAGGTCGCCGTGCAATACGCCCGCTTTGTGCAAGCGCAGAGTCGCGTCATAGCTTGCGCTTATTCTCATTTCCAGACGGTCGGCGACTTCCGGAATCAAGGGGGCGGCGATAGCGTCCTCATACGATAGATCGGAAAATGGGCTCATTGCCGCAAAGGTCTGCCCCGGCACCACACGACTGCGATAGACAAGCGATTCGTGCGCCAGTGGTTTGAGCCGGTTGCCCAAGTCTGTGGGAATTTTGGACAATGCGCGTATCGTTCGTGCAAACTCCACTTCCGGTGTTTCTCCGCGTCCAATGGGAGGAGAGGCCGGGGTGTAAATTTTTCTGAAATGAATGCCGTAGGTGTTGGTGGGAGGAAACGCTTTTCGTGTTTCAATGCCCGGAATAACGATGTCCGCGAAGGTGCGGGCTTCTCCCGAAAACATTTCGTCACGATAAACCCGATAGAGAACCAGATCCTCATGTTCATCATGGAGGTCGAAACCGTGTTGTTCGAGGAACCGGAGCGTGGATGACAACTCTGGCGAATCACTGCCTGTGGCGGTTCGCACGGCTTTTCGAATACACTGAACCCGATTGTCCACGAGTGTATTCATCAGCGAATCAACCGATGATTTTAGCCGCGGATTGCAGAAAACGACGAACGCTTGCCTCGTCCGCTGACAACGGCTCGGCACCTTCTTCCGGAAATAGATGTGAGCCTACTGTGCGTCCAGGATTCAAACGGACATTCCGTCGCGCCCAAGTGCTCATCAGATAACGCGATCGCAATACGACGACATGAGTATCTGGACGGATTTCAGCGCAGTCATTCGGGACAAAGCAAAACGTTCCGGGAAATTCTCCGCGAAGGACCAGTCCTTCCTCACCATTGAGGGTAACGGGGGAATGATGCGTGGTTAGAGTGCTCATGGAGAACAGCGTGAACATCGGTTGAACAAAATGCAAATCGGCCTTCCGCTGCTGTCAGACTCCGGCATCGCTTGTGATGGCGAAGGAGGGCGAAAAGGAGGGCGGGAAGGCGGCGGGGGGGGGGGGGGGGGGACAGATGGCGGGTCAGGGTTTCAGGTTTTTGTTTTCACCGGGCAGCGTGGCGATTCGTCCGGCGAGCGTTTCCATCTGGCGGATGGCAATGGCATTGAGTCGGGTGAGGCGTTCGTTTTGCGCCAGACCCATGTGGATAAACTCGGCGTTCATCCCTTCGATGTTGGCCAGAACCAGCAGTTGTTCGATAGAGGCGTGGTCGCGCATGTTGCCATCGAGTTTCGAGTTGGTGTCGCGCCACTGGCGGACGGTTTGCCCAAACAGGGCGACGTTGAGCACATCGGCTTCGCTGGAGTAAACAACCGCCGCTTGTTCGCGCGTCACCACCGCCGGAATGAGGTGCGCTTTGATGGCGTCAGTATGGATGCGGTAGTTGAGTTTGGAGAGTGTGCGGTTGAGGTTCCACGCGAGCGAGAGACGGCGGCTTTCGTCTTCTTTGAGGCGTTGAAGTTCCTTGATGAGGTAGAGTTTGAATTCGACTGATATCCACGAAGCGAATTCGAGTGCGATGTCCCGGTGCGCATAGGTGCCTCCATAACGGCCCGCCTTGGAAATGATGCCGATGGCATTGGTCTTCTCGATCCATTGCTTGGGAGTCAGCGTGAAACTGTTGAGCCCTGCTTGTGTTTTAATCCCGTCGAATTCGACGGGATTAAAATGCAGGTTATTGAGTCGTTCCCAGACGCCGAGGAATTCGATGGTATTCCGATTGCGCAACCAATTGCGCACTAGGTCGTCCGTGTGCTCTGGGTTTTTGTAGCGGGCGATGTCGGTGATGCAGACGTAGTCTTCTTCTTTTTGCGATACGACGGACACGGTGATGCCCTGAACGTCGATGGTGGATTTTTCGGGTTTGCTCATGAGCAGGTAAGGGAACGCAAAATTGAATGAAATTCGTCCGTTCTTTACAACGAGAGAGTCCGTGCGGGGAGCATGTCTTTGGAGGAGAGAGAGCGGGGGGGGAGGGCTACAAATAAAAATCCCCGCGAGGGCAGGAAAAGGGGACCCGGTAAGTGGCAAAATCACGGTAATCGACGGTCAACACAAAGGCGTCCCGGCGTTCTGTTACGATGCGTACCACGCAGGCATCCGCATAATCCATGCGTGGTGATAGGTGCGTCATGGCAACGAGCATGGAGGAGGCATCGTCGGCGAAACTGATAACACGCATGGGGGCGATCAGGCGTGACAGTGCGCGCATGGCCGTGGCGTCGTTTTCGAGGATGTGGGTTGCCTCGGCGATGCAGGCTTCGCAGGTGAAAAACGTGCCTTTGTGGCGGCGCAACGCGGCAACGGCCCATTCGTGAGCGGATTCACCGGCGTCAATCGCTGCAGCCAGAACGCCGGAATCAACCACGATGCTTCTTGGCCAGACTGCGGCGGATTTGCTCACGATGTGCGCCTTTTTTCCCGGTTAATTTTACCGCGCCAAACACGCCTCGCATTCCTGTAAATGGATTTCGTGGTTCGCCGAGTGTTTCGAATACGTAGCGTTGGTTGCCGGCTTCAATGATGACGCTTTCACCTTTGTCCGCAGCTTCCCGTGCGGTTCTGAAGCTGCGTTGGAACTCAGTCAGGGTCGTGTTCATTGGCGCGAATCAGATAATCTGATTGGCTGGTGCGTCAAGGTCGGTGCGGGGGGGAGGCAAGGGATTCAGGAGGGGCTACTTGTCGTTGGCGGGGTCTCCCAAGGGGGAGTTTTCGTCACCTGCGCTGTAACTTGGGGTTTCCCGGCTGAGGTCGGCCTTCATCAGGGTGCTGACTTTCGCGAGCCGAGCGGATGCATCAAGGTGTACAATGTTTACTTTGCCGCGATGTGGCTTGGGGGTCGTTGCCCAACGAGTTTTATTCACCCATTGGCTAGATGAGCAGCCTGCGAGAATGAGTCGGGATGGTTGCGTAATGAGGGATGCGGGTTGTTGGGAGATGGACTCATTAAAGCCGTACATCCAATACGTATCTTTCCCGTTTTTCTCGAGTGGTGCCGGGCACGCGAGGAAATAGATTCTTCGCTCACCATAGTTAGCACCTTCAATCTTAGTATTCAGGTAAGGAATGAGAGCTTGGTGGGCAAAACTGCCGGCTGTGTTTGGGAAAATACCCTTGCTATCGATGACGTAGAGTTGAGTGGCGAAGGCCCATTGGCGAATCCTGGCGGTGCATTGGGTCTCGCGTGCCGATTGTTTGACCCGCGATATCACAGGCAAAATGATCGCCGCCAAGATACCGATGATGACGATCACGGTGAGCAGTTCAATGAGGGTAAAAGCGGCCAACTCAGACCGCCGGCAAATGGTTTTGGGAAATGTGCAAGTCATGTTGATGTTGGTTTTGGGGATGAGAGCGGAAGCTTGTGTGTGTGGGGGGGGGGGGGGAGGAGGGGGAATGAAGCGGCTGCGTCAATAACTAACAGCTTAAAAGTGAATATGTTATTTTATTGTGAGGTTATCATACATTCCGTTCCACGCGCGGCCGCCCCAATTGTACATGCCCCAAGTGAAAATGTCAGCGGGGGCTTTGAGTCGGGTGGCGACGGTTGTCTTGCGATCCACCACCTCTCCGTCGATTGACAGGGTGATCTGATCGGCGGGTTTGGTGAGATTCCATTCGAGGGTGATTTTCGTCCACTGACGAAGCGGGAGTCCCTCCCGGGAAACGAGTTTGAGTTCGGTCTTGTCGCTGAGCTTGATCGCGGCCCGGAGGCGGGAGTCACCCCGCAGGCCGAACAGAAGGATGTTGCCAGAATCAAAGGCGGCATACGAGGGGTGCCGACCGGGTTCGGGGAAAAAATCGAATTCGATCTTTCCCGTGACAGGCGGGATGATGGCGGCTCCGTCTTTATCGGTGGAGGAATAGGTGAGGCGACCGTCTTTCTCCAAAAGAACGGCGGGACCCTTGCGGCCGTTCGGACTGATTTGGGCTTTCCATGCGTTGGACGGAGCCTGGCCTGTGCTGGCGACAAATTTTTTGTCGAAGGTGACGCTCCATCCCTCGGCGACCGCGTTGCTGGTGCCGCCGAAAACAAGGATGGCGGACAGCGCAGTGGCCCGGAGCAGGAATGGAGAGTGGAGAAAACGCATGGGAGATGTGGGTTAGTGGGTGGCGGTTGAGAAGCGGATTTCGATTTTCCCTCCATGGGCGAGGGGGATGGTGTGGTGATTGCCAGAGGAGCGAATGCCTGTGAGGGCTTGCGGGCTGCCATCAAGTTTCAACGAGGAAACGGGTGACGGCGAATGCACTTTGAGTTCGAATGGCTGCGCGTTCTCCAGTTCCACGGTAAGGGTGCGTGTGGCGTGATCGTAACGGGAACTGATGAAGCGCGAGGGTTCCCAGCCGACGAAATATACCCCGGTTTCGTGGGCGGTGTAGGTGCCGAACATGCCGGCTGTCTCGTAACGGGCATGTTTCTTTTTGATGTGGGCGAGCCAGGCATCAAGGTCGGCCTTCAGGCCGTCGGCTGGCCAGTCGGGGAGCCAGGCGCGGTTGGCAATGTGAGCGGCACTTCTGACTTGGTTGTGGGCCATTTGCCGCCAGTCGCTGAAATGCACGTCCATGAAGTCGCGTTGGAACCGGGTGAAGAAGTCGGGGCCGAGGAGGTTCAGGTAGAAGTCATACATCTCGGGCATCTCGCCGCTCCAAGTCAGGACCATGGCGATGTGGTCGAGAGCGACGGTGTTCTTGAGCGAGGCGCGTTCGATGGCCGGTCCGTCCTCGGCGAAACCGACTCCGTAGAGACGGGGGTGCTTGTTCTCCGGGTCGAGGTAGCGGGGGAAGTTGAAACGGAAGCCGGTGGCGCCCGCAATCTTGGCCTGCATGTAGGCGAGGCGGTCGGCGTCCTCCTTTTCACCGATGACTTCGGCCATGCGGCGCATGGCAGCAACGCCAGCGTAGGCAATGGTGTCCATGTCGATGGAGCCGTATTTGACGGCCTCGCGAGAAGTGGTGCCGGGGATGGCCCAGTCGTTGAGAACTTCGAAGATGCGGAGGGTTTCCATCACGCGGGGCCAGAAGCGGCGGACGGTTGCCCAGTCGCCGGAATAGAGGGCGTAGAGATAAAGTGAATACGCGGCTTGGCCGACATTGGAGTTGGGATCGCCGAACATCACCGGGAGCGTGGACATGTCGAGCCAGCCATAGATTTGATACGGCTCGCCGGTGAAGAGTTCGCGGCGGAATATCCAAGAGGAGGGGGCATACAGCCATTCGACGTTGGTGCGGGCCACATCAAGGAGTTTTTTAAACGCTTCCGGCTGATGGTAGCTGCCGCCGATGAGTCCCTGCGACCACTTGTGATGGTAGGCGATGATCCAAGGGTGATTGCTTGGGCTGGGACCGGAGGAGGAGGCCGTCCGGGTGGCGATTTCGTCGCTCATGGCCTGATAGGTTTCGACGAATTCCTCCCGGCGCGGCCAGGCGGCGTGGCGCGAGGGTGTGCGGGGAAGCGTGTATTCGAGCGTGGCACCGTCGGCCCAGCGGAAGGGACCGATGGGGGTCTTGATGTTCGCCTCGCTGCTGGAGGCGGAACCAGCCGGGATGCCCTGCCAAGCAACGGAGTCGCGTGCCCAACTGTAGATGGGGGGGAGGGGGGCATAGTCGGGGTTTTGCCAAGCGGGGTTGCCCCAGCGGTCGTAGCGGAATTCGTTGCGGATGCGCACGTCGCCGTCTTCGACGAGATAGTATTCGCGGCAATCGACGGGGTAGGTGCGCAGCAGGCGCGTGAGTTGTCGTGCGCGATTGGATACGTCGCTTGCTTTCCAGCCGTCGTTGAGCAGGCCGTGGAAGGCGGTGGAGAGTCCCCAGCGGGCCGGAGGGAGGCGCAGGTTGGAGGAGGTCCACTCGATGGAACCGGTGGTGTCGGCGGTGAGGAGGACGGCCACGGCCTTGTCTCCCCAGAAGGTGGGTTTGCCGTCGGCAATGCCCCAGATGGCAACGATCCAGGGTTCACGCAGATTGCGGATGGTCTGGGGCTTGGTGAGAAGCCCTTGGCTGGTGAGAATGGCGGAGGGGCCGATCATGGGTTTGCCGGAGCCGGAGATTTCGGGGGCCATGAAACGGGCCTCTTCCTCGTCGGGTGCGCCGCTGCGGACGGGGAGACTGCCGCCGCCACGGGAGCTGAAGATGAGGGTTTTGGGTGCGTCGATGAGGAATCCGGGGGCGAGCAGGCCGGTCGTGACGCGGGCGCTGGCGCCATCCTTGCCGGGACGTTCCAAGATCATGGTCGTCCAGTTGGCGGAGATTTTTTCGCGATCGGGATTCCAAGCGCGGCGTTTGACGTTCCAGAGTTCGCCTGTGCTGTCGGTGCTGTCGATTTCGAAGCCTTCGATGCTGAAGTCGAAGTCCTGGCGGCGCTGAAGGTTGCCGCCGTGGGCGGTGTAGGTGCGTATCCAGTTTCCGCTGACAACTTCGTTGACGAGGCCGTTGTAGGTGGAGTTGCCGAAGCGTCCTGCGGTGCGGTAGCTGTGGCCTTCGGTCCAGGTCTTGCCGTCAATCTGACGGGAGGGAAAGGCGATGGGCGGGAGAGCTTCCCATGGGTCTTCGGCGACTCGCGCCTGAACGGCGTCGATGGAGTGAAGTTGGATGGGGGTGTAGCCGTCGGGGCCGGAGAGAACGAATTTCGCGATGTGGCGGGGCCGGAACTCGTAACCGTAGTTTTGGGCGGGTTTGAGGGTGTCGAGCGAGACGGTGTAGGTGTGTTTGCCTGCTTTGAGCGAAAGGGGCGGAAGGTCGAAGTGCAGTTTCGAGCCGACCATGATCCAGGCGGTGGCGGTGTTGGCAACGGGTGTCTCAATGGTGAGACGGAGGTCGCGTTGGTGATCTTGAAGCGGGGGCGTGAACTTCCACTCGTTGATGCCGTAGAGGGATTCGCCGATGCCGGAGAAGCCGCCCCAGGGTTGCTTGCGCTGTGCGTCGCTGTAGGTCTGCAGGACTTGGACTTCGAGTTTGGTGACGGTCCGGCCGAGAGGAATCGATTGGATTTTGCCGGGGGCGTTCTGGAGGGTGACGAGAGCGGCGTCCCGGCCGTCGATGCGGAGTTTGAGTTCGAGGGGGAGCACCCAGCTTTGTTTTGCACCGCCTTGCACGAAGGCGAGTTGGCGGATTTCGCGGGCTTGTTTGAAGACGAGCGTGGTGGTGCTGCCTTTGAGTTGCTTCAAGATTGAGGAGCTGCCGGGCTTGCCGTCGAGGAGGCCGGTGGTGGATTTGCCTTTGTCAGCCTCGGAGGTCGTGATTGAGGCGATCTCGTCGGGGCTCCATGCGACCCAGCGGCGCGGGGGATCGAGTTCGGCCTTGAGCACGGGTAAGTTGGTTCCGCTGGAAGCGGCGGCCATGGCAAATGGGGCAATGAGGATTGAGGAGGCTGCGAGCGCGAGAAGAGAGCGGCGTACGCTTTGCCAGATGGGGGTCGTGGATGTCATGAAATAGAGCGAGCGAAAGAGATTGAAGGGATGACGGAGGTAAGAATTGGGGGCAGCACAAGAATACCTGCCTCTAGCTTGAGCAGAAGCAGAGAGTGAAGGGGGGGGGGGGAGTCCCTTCGTTTTATCGAAGGGACGCTGCGAATGGTCGCCGAGCCTTAGCGGCGGCGACGAACAACGAACACCATGGCCGCTCCGGCCAGTCCGATAAACAGGGCGATGGAGGCGGGTTCGGGAATGAGGGTGCCAGAGTAGATCTTAAAATCTTGAAGATAGCCAGTGAAGTTCCCTGTGAGGCCGTCTGCGTATCTGCCTACGACAAACCACGAGGATCCAAATGCTGCTCCAGTGACAGTGCCGGAAATAGTTGCTGTTGTGGGTGTTTGCAACTGCCCGCCAACCCACAATGAAAGGTGCCCGTCGGTTGTAACAACGGAATTGTCGATTGTGACGGTGTAATGCTGCCAGTCATCAAGACCGGCCACACTGTAGGTGCTTTGTGCCAAGACCCCCGCCGCCATTCTATGTTGAACGGTTAACGTCTCTTGGTCTGGGTTGATGTTAACTCTAAAACTGCCGGCATTGTTCATGCTCGAACCCGAACCAAAGACCGTATGTACGCCATCGGCTGTGCCGGTTGACATCATGTGCCAGTCAAAGGTCAGGGCGGTGTAGCCGGTGAAATCTGTCCCATTTCTAACATAACGGCCCCCATTGCCATCAAAGAACGCGCTTGCCGCGGTAGTGGCAGTGGGGTCAGGGCTTAAAACGGTGGTGCTCCGGATGGCGCCCCCCCCCGCTGAGCTTAGCGTTAGCGAGGGGGTTTGTTCGGTAGTGGGGCTCGAATCAGTGAACAGGTTCCCGACGGTGGGGTTGGTAGGGGAGAGGTTATAGTGGGCAATGAGCGTCTGCGCGGACGCAGAGCTGGCACTTGCAGCAAAGATGGCGATCAAGACGCACCAAGGGGCGACGAAAGAGGATGCAAATCTGGATTTGGTTTTCATGGATGACGGAGGTGATTTTCGGGTCGGATACACTTAAACAAAATTATTTCGTTAAGTTTCGTTGACGGAAGGAAAAGTTTTTGGGAATGATGTCAACAGGTTTTTAACCGCCCGATGAATCGGTACTCCGAAACTTTCGGCGAAACAAACCGAAATGCCATCCAGCGCGCGAACTTATCGATTTTCTCTCATCAACAAAACTCTCATGAATCTTGGCGTCCAATACTACCGTCCTCCGTTTCCCGTCCAAAAACTTTGGGCCGACGACATCAAACGGATCCGTGATTCGGGGCTCGATACGCTCCAGCTTTGGGTCACCTGGGCCTGGGTCGAAAGCAAGCCAGGTGAGTATCGGTTTGACGACTACGACCGGCTGATGGAGATGGCGGCGAACGCGGGGCTCGACGTGATCCTGAGCACAATCGCGGAGCTCCAGCCGCACTGGATTCATGATGTGGTCCCCGGCAGCGAGATGATCGACAACTTCGGGCATCGGGTGGTGTCGTCGTTGCGCGAGGAGTCCAACTTCGGACTCACGCCGGGCGGTTGCACGGAGAATCCGGAGGTGTGGGAACGCATGGCTGGATTTCTGCGCGAGGTGGTTTTGCGGTATCGCGGCGCGGCCAATCTTGCCGGCTGGGATGCGTGGAACGAACTGCGCTGGCATGAGCAGTCGGATGCGCTGGTGTGTTTTTGTCCGCATTGTTTGCGGGAGTTTCGGGCGTGGTTGGATTCCCGATACGGCGGGCTGGATGGGTTGAATGCGGCGTGGCAGCGGCGTTATGGAAATTGGGGCGAGGTCATGCCGGGGAAACTACTCTGGCGTCCGTTCACCGAGATGATGGCGTGGCAGCGGTTCGTGACGTGGAAGGCCAATCGTCACGGCAAGCGGCGTTACGATCTGATCAAATCGCTCGATCCGCAGCGGGCGGTGACGGTTCATGCGGGCGACCCGTCGCCGTTGACGTCGGGGCGGGCGGATGCGCCGCATTCCTATGCTCTGGACCGCGGGAACGACTGGGTTTTCGCGGACGAACTGGATGGCGTGGGGTGTTCGAGTTTTCCGCGGTTGTTCGGAATGGACGATACGGTGTTCACGGCGCGGGTGGAATTTGCGCGGTCGGCGGCGGCGGGTGCGGGAAGGGTAAATGCAGGGGCTTCGCTTGCGAAGCCCGCGATGAATATCGCCGCCCAGAAGGCAGGCGCGGGCTTCGCAAGCGAAGCCCCTACGGGAACGAAGAAATTCTGGCTCAGTGAAGTGCAGGGCGGGCGCGGGTCGCTTGGGTTTCAGCCGACCGCCGTTGTCGATGCGGCGTCGCAGCAGCGTTGGATCTGGCGCGGTTTCGCAAGCGGGGCGGACAAGCTGTTGTTCTGGTGCTGGCGCGATGAAGTGTTCGGGCGCGAGTCGGCGGGGTTTGGGTTGATCGGCAACGATGGTCATGCCGAGGCGCGCATCGCTGCGATGAAAAAGACGGGCGCGATTTTAGCCCGGCATCGCGAACTCCTCGCCGCCTACGAACCGGATGCGCCGGAGGTGGGCGTGTTGTTCAGCCCGTCGAGTTATTATCTGCACTGGTCGCTCGAAGGCAATGCGGCCACGCCGCGCAAGGCGCTGGAAGGGTATTGCCAGGCGCTGGTGAGCCTTTCGATTCCCTATACCGTCATCGAGGAAGACCACCTCGCCGCACTCGCCGCGCCCGCGTCTGCGTGCGAGGCGCGCCCTCAACTGCGCGTGCTTTTCCTGCCACGCATGATCGTGGCCAGCGAAAAACTCGAAAATGCTCTCGCCGCCTTCGTCCGGCGTGGCGGCACGCTGGTGTGCGAATCGGAGTGCGGCGCGTTCACGCCGGAGGGCATTTATCGTGAATCCGCGGGGCGGTTTCTCTCGCGTCTCGGTTTGCTGCCTGGCGGCGAAGTGGGGCGCCGAGATTTGCCGGTGGAGGGCGTCGTGGTCGCGGAGCTCCCAGAAGGAGTCGTGTCTCGCAAACCAATCCGCCTGCCAGCCCGCCAGTGGGTGACGCCTTGGGCGGGATTTCCGTCATCAGGGGACTCACGGGTGCTCGCCCGTCACCCCGACGGCGTGCTCGTCGGCGAGGCTCATGCCGGGGACGGCGGTGGTCGTATTGTATTTGTCGGTACGTTTTTGGGTGATGCCTGTCTGGATAATAACGACAGAAAAACAGGGCTCGTTGAGTTTCTCGCATGGTGCTGCGCGTCCGCCGGGGTTGTCCCCCCCGTGACTGTCATGCCGGCTGCGGATACTCCTGTTTACATTCGCATGGGCGCCGGCGGCGGCAGGCGGCTGGCCTGCGTGTTTTTGCCGGATGGAATGACACGGGCCCGCCTCTTGATTCGCCCCGGGGTTTTGTTCCGATCCAAATCCCGATCCAGCTCCAGTGACGCATCTCTCACGGATTTGATTTCAGACCGCGTGTATCCGGTTAATCATGACGCGGACCGCGAATTTTTCCTGGATCTCGTCACCGATTCCCACGGCGTCGCGATTCTCACGGATGCCACGTTCTGACCGCCCGCCCTGTCCTTCCGACAGGGCATGGCATTTGGGTTGCGTAATACTTATTTCAAACGCTCGACAAGAAGCCGATTGTGCATATACTCGGCGTTCTCTTCTAAAAATAGAGGGGACAATAGGAAACCACCTACCACTACCATGAAAACCAAACGGACATTCCTCCGTGGCTCGGTCTCTCGTATCGCAGCCGCATCTGCAATTAGCCTGTTCACTTTGTTGGGCACTCTCGCTCACGCCGCTTCTGACCGGGCCAATCCGCCCTCGCAAAACTACCCGTCGATGCCGTCCATTGCCCCCACCGGCGTCGCTCCGGCTCAGACCGTGCAATCCGCTCCGGTCCCGGCCGCCGCTCCCAAGGCCGCGGCACCCGCTCCTGCGCCCGCCGTCTCGGCTGCGCCTTCCTCGAAGTTCACCTCCAACCTCTACACGGTTGAGAAGACGCTTCTCTCCTCCACGCAAGTCGGTGGCGCTTATCAATACCGCCTCCGCGTCACCGCGCTGGAGAACGTCACCAATGTCACCGCCACCGAGCACCTGCCCGCCGGCCTCGCCCTCGTCGGCACCGAGCCGCAGGCCAAGGTCAACGGACAAAATCTCAACTGGTCCTGGCCCTCGCTCAACAAGGGCGACGTCAAGGACCTCCTCGTCACCGTGCGCCCGGAAACCGAAGGCAACTTCGTGACCACGAGCACCGTGTGCGTCGATCCCGTTGTTGTCCTTCCGTTCTTTGCCGGCTCGCCCCGGCTTGAGATCACCAAGACCGCTGTTGCCACGGCCGAACTCGGCGACGTCGTGCCTTTCCGCATCGCCGTCCGCAACGCCGGCACCGCCGTCGCTCGCAACGTCGTCATCACCGACACCCTGCCAGATGGCATCACCAGCGACAGCAACCTCAAGCCCGTCATCGGCGATCTTCAGCCCGGTGAAGTCCGCGAAATCACTGTCGTAGGCAACATCAAGAAGGGCGGTTCGCTCACCAACATCGCCAGCGCCGTTCACGACGGCGGCCAGCCCGTGCAGGCCCAGGCCGTCCTCAACGTTGTCGAGTCCAAGCTCGGTCTCTCCAAGACCGGCACCACGCGCTCCTACATCTTCAAGCACGCTGCCTATCAGATCGTCGTCAGCAACCCCGGCAACACCACGCTGACCAACGTTGTTGTCACCGACGAACTCCCCTCCGGCACCGAAGTCGTCTCCTCCGAGCCCGCCGTCACTCCCAGCCGTGGCCGTCTCACCTGGACCCTCCCTGACCTTGCTCCCGGCCAGAGCCGCACCTTCAACGTCGTGCTGACCGCGTCCAAGCCGGGCGACACCACCAACTCCGTCAGCGCCACCGCCAACTCCCCGACCGGCAAGTCCCTCGCCGCCAAGGCCGACGCCCTCACCGAGTGGGAAGGCGCTCCCGGCGTGATGACCGAAATCACCGACAACAAGGACCCTGTCCGTGTCGGCGAAAGCACCATCTACACGATTGTCGTCTCCAACCAAGGCTCCTTCAAGCCCGTCAACGGCCAGTTCAAGGTCACCCTCAGCAAGCAACTGCGCCCCGTCTCCACCAGCGGCGATGCGCAAGGCACCATCGAGGGCCAGGTCGTGACCTTCCCGGATGTGCTCCTTGATCCTCGCGGCACCACCAAGCTCCGCATCGAGGCCCAGGGTGTCCAGCCCGGCTCCGGCCGCGCCCGCCTTGAGTTCATGAGCTCCTTCCTCGACGAACCCGTCATCAAGGACGAGTCCACGTTCGTTTACTGATCGACTAGAGATCGTCCGCCGCGCAGGGGCGTCGCTTGCGACGCCCCTGCAACGCCACCCAACCAACATCCAAACCAACCATCATCATGTTTGCCAAAACCACCACGCTCCTCCTCACCGCGCTCTCCCTTGGCGCCACGGGTCTCGTCGCCCAGGCAGTTGCCACCACTCCGACCACCGGACTAGTCGGCAACGATAACAAGCTCACCATCGATTACACGGCCGATGTCGGCATCGTCACCAAGCACGTCTTCCGCGGCCTCAAGTATTCCAACAAGGCCATCACCGCCGGCGCTTTGGTCCAGTTTCCCGACCAGCACCTTTATGGCGGCCTTTACACCGTGCAACCGCTCGACGGCGCCGATAACAGCGAATTCGACGTGTATCTCGGCATCACCGACAAGCTCAACGACTGGCTCAACTACGACTTCGGCCTCACCTACTACTACTACCCGAACAAGCTCAGCGACACCATCCAGAGCGCATTCGAGCCTTACTTCGGCCTCACTGCCAACATCCCGCAAGTCAAGGGGCTGGCCGTCTCCGGTTATCTCTACTTCGACTTCGAGCGCACCGCCTTCACCGCCGAACTGGCCGCCAGCTACACCCGCCACATCGTCGAAAAACTCAGTGGACGCCTCAGCATCTTCACCGGCTACGTGGACGGCAGCGACTTCACGCCCGAAGCTGCCGGCCCGGATATCAGTGAAAACTACGTTTATTACGGAGCCTCGTTCGATCTTCCCTACCGCCTCACCGACAAGCTGACGATCACCTTGGGTGTGCAATACAGCGACACCAGCGGTCTCGAAACGCTCGGCAACGGTGGTTCGCAGTTCTGGGGCACCGGACGCGTCACCTATAACTTCTAGAGTAAAATCAAGAAATCTGTAGCCATCACCTACCTGGTAGGGAGGCCTCTCCGAGGCCTCCGCCGTGCGTAGTGTGAGAATGCGAAATTCATAGGTAGACGGAGCGTGGTTTCGGAGGCCTCGGACGGAGCGCAGCAGCGCGGAGATGGCATCGCCGGAGGCGATGGCCCGAAGGGCTGCCCTCGGCAGAGAGAGGGCACAAAGGCCTCCCTACCGTTAAGACAACGGGCTACACTCAATCGCGTCACATTCCTTGGTCAGACAGAGCGGTGGTATCCGTGCCGCCGCTCTTTTTTGGATTGCCCGACGGGGGGGGGGGGGGGGAGGGATGTTTTGCATTAAGATGGCAATTGCAAGCGGCCAGGAAACCGTCGATTCTGAAACCGGATCATCACTGCAACTCTCGTCCAAAACATTTCCTCCAAACACCGTGGCCCGACGATACAACCATTCCTCCCGACGCAATTCCAGGAACTCGTCCAAAATCCTTCTGCTCATTCTCGTTTTGGTCCTGACTCCAGCCTGGTTCATCTGGCGTTTCTACAATCCTCCTCTGCCTTCCTCTCCCGAACTTGCCGAGGAGACTCCCTTGGGCGGGCAGGATGCCGTTTCCGTCATTCCCACCGCCCTCATCCCGGACGCACAGGAACCTGCACCGGCAGCCCCGCCGGCATCCGCGCCACCCGATCAGGTGGCCGAAACCACGCCGATAACCGTCACCCCGCTTGAGCCCGTGGCTCAGGATACGACACTGCCTTCATCTTCTGGTATCCGGTTTTCAGAGACAACCGCTCCCGACTCCGCCTCCGTGGCCGTGACATCCGCCACCGGCGCCGTTGCGCTCACCGACGTCCCGCCGCCCACCGGCGTCGCCACTTTCGACGTTCCTCCGACCATCGAATTTCCTGCACCGGGCAGCACCGTCACCGTGCAGGAAGCGCCTCCGGCTGCCTCAACCGCTGGCGTCGTTTCCCACCCGAGCATCCTTCTGCCACCCGTCATTGCCTTCCCTCCACGCGCCTCGGCCTCGTCTTCTCATTCCGCCCCGGTTTCCGATCCTGCCCCAGCGGTGCCCCCCCCTCCCCCCCCCCCCCCCGCAGGCTCCCATACAGGTGTCGGCGGAGCCCGTAACTGTCGTTGCCGCGCCCGCGCCCGCGCCTGTTGTCGTCGAACCGCCTCCTGCCATTGTTTCCGTGCCTGCGTCCGAACCTGCACCTGCGCCCGCCATCGCATCCGAGCCGCCAGCCGCGACAGAATCGTCCACCGTCGTTGCCGCCGCTGCCGCCGCGCAGCCTGCGGTGGCATTGCCCGCGCAAGGCTTCTTTATTGTGCGATCCAAGATTGCGCAGTCATCGGGCCATTACCTGCTCTGCTCCTATTTTGAGGATGACCATGAGCAGATTTTTCGTGTGTCCCCGACTGTTTACGAAACAGTCGCGGTGGGTCTCTACTACAATGTCCGTAACATAAAAGGGTGGCAGCCCGTAAAACGGATCGAGTAACGCCAAAGGGGGCGCGGACGTTTTATCCCTATCCTATCCGCGCACCTGACCGTTGCCGGTGAGCAGGTATTTGTAGCTGCAGAGTTCGGCGAGTCCCATCGGGCCGCGGGCGTGCAGGCGGTCGGTTGAGATGCCGATCTCGGCGCCAAAACCAAACTCAAAACCGTCGGTGAAGCGCGTGCTTGCGTTCCAGTAAACCGTGGCGCTGTCCACACCGGCGAGAAAACGCTGCGCGGCCGTCTCGTCCGTGGTGATGATCGCGTCGCTGTGGCCGGAGCCGTCGCAGTTGATCGTGGCGATGGCGTCCTCCAGCGAATCGACGACGCGCACTGCAATGATCAGGTCGAGAAACTCCGTCGTGTAGTCCGCCGCCGTGGCGGGCGTGTGGGCGATGCCGGCGGCGGCGAGGATGGCGGCGGCGCGTTCGTCGGCGCGCAGTTGCACGCGGCGCTCCACCAGCGCGGCGGCAAGGCGGGGCAGGAGCGCGGGCGCGGCGCCGGCATGGACGAGGAGTTGTTCAACGGTGTTGCACACGCCGGGGCGTTGGGTCTTGGCGTTGATGAGCACGGACTCGGCAATCGCGGGATCGGCGGCGCGGTCGGCGTAGAGGAAGCACACGCCGGTGTAGTGCTTGATGACAGGGATGGTGCTGTTTTGCGCGACGAAGCGGATGAGGGATTCGCCGCCGCGAGGGATGATGCAGTGAATGAGCGTGTCGAGCTTGAGCAGGGTGTTGAGCGCGGCGCGGTCGGTCGTGGGCACGAGTTGCACGGCGTCGGCGGGCAGGCCGGCGGCGGCGAGCGCCTGCTGAAGCAGGGCGGCGAAGGCGGTGTTTGTATTGAAAATCTCCTTACCGCCGCGCAGGATGCTCGCGTTGCCCGATTTGAGGCAGAGAATGGCGCAGTCGATGGTGACGTTGGGACGCGCTTCGTAAATGATGCCGATGACGCCGATGGGCACGCGCACCTTGCGGATGCGCAGGCCGTTGGGACGGGTCCAGTCGTCGAGCGTTTCGCCAACGGGATCGGCGAGCGCGGCCACCTGGCGGACGGATTCGGCGAGGTGCGCGATGCGTTCGGGCGTGAGCGTGAGGCGGTCGATCATGGCCTTGCTCAGGCCGGCGGTCTGGGCGCTGGCGAGATCTTTGGCGTTGGCCGCCAGCAGGTCGGCGGTGGCGGCGGGGAGGAGATCGGCGAGCTTGAGGAGGGCGGCGTTTTTTTGTTCCGCAGGAGCCGTGGCCAGCACAAGCGAGGCCGCGCGGGCGCGGCGGGCGAGATCGGTGACGAGTTCGGCAAGATCAGTGGAATCGGTGGACATGGCTTTCGCGGATGAAGGGTTCACTGTTTGCCAGTATTGTGCGCCGTGCAACTGGACTTTTGCATGTGGAGGGCGGGTCTCCTGACCCGCCGGACGTGGCGACGCCACGCCTTCCGAATGGGTGAGGTCCACTGTTGCGAGCTTCATCGTCGTCGGCAGGTCAGGAAGCCTGCCCTCCAAAACTTGTGCATATCTTGCGGTTGTTTGCCCCCGAGTTGCGTGCGAAACGTTGTGGCATCACATTGCCGGTCTCTCATCCGCAAACATTATGCCAACGCTCTTTGATCCCGTCACCATCGGCGACCTCCAACTGCCCAATCGCATCATCATGGCACCGCTTACGCGTTGCCGGGCCAGCGCCGGGCGCGTTCCCAATGCGCTCATGGCCGGGTATTACGTGCAACGCGCTTCCGCCGGTCTCATTCTGAGCGAAGCCACGGCCATCTCGCCGCAAGGTGTCGGCTACCGTGACACGCCCGGCCTTTGGTCCGCCGAGCAAGTTGAGGGCTGGAAACGTGTAACTGGCGCCATCCACGAAGCGGGCGGACGCATTTTTGCCCAACTCTGGCACGTGGGACGCATCTCGCATCCGATGTTTCTCAACGGCGCGCTGCCCGTTGCTCCCAGTGCAATCGCGCCCGGCGGACACGTCAGTCAGGTGCGTCCGATCACGCCCTTTGTCACGCCGCGTGCGTTGGAGACACATGAGATTCCCGGCATCATCGAGGACTACCGCCGCGCCGCCGCCAATGCGCAGGCCGCCGGTTTCGACGGCGTGGAAATCCACGGAGCCAACGGCTACCTGCCCGACCAGTTTTTGCAGGACGCCACCAATCGTCGCACGGACAGCTATGGCGGCAGCATCGAAAACCGCGCCCGTTTTCTGCTCGCTGCGACCGACGCCGCGATTTCCGTGTGGGGCGCAAATCGCGTCGGCGTGCATCTCGCGCCGCGTGGCAACGCGCATTCGATGGGCGACTCCAATCCGCTGGCGACTTTTGGATACGTGGCGCGCGAACTCGGCAAACGCAGGATCGCCTTCATCTGCGCCCGCGAGGCGCTGGAGGGCAACCCGCCTCGCATCGGTCCGCAATTGAAGCAGGCGTTTGGCGGCATCTACATCGCCAACGAACAATTCACCAAGGCGACAGCCGAACAGGTGCTCG
The DNA here is from genome assembly GCF_000171235.2 of Geminisphaera colitermitum TAV2. Lineage (GTDB taxonomy): Bacteria > Verrucomicrobiota > Verrucomicrobiia > Opitutales > Opitutaceae > Geminisphaera > Geminisphaera colitermitum. The sequence continues at coordinate 23,111 of NZ_ABEA03000106.1, forward strand.
CCGCTGGCGAAGCCGATGCGGTGGCGTTTGGAGTTCCTTTCATCGCCAACCCCGACCTGCCCGAACGCCTGCGCCGTAATGCTCCGTTGAATACGCCAGTTCAGGAAACATTCTACGCCGAGGGGGCGGCAGGTTATACGGATTACCCGGCGCTGGCTTGAAGCGCGGTGGCGTTTAGCCTGCGGGGCGATGGCAAATCACACCAGCGTCCTGTGTTTTCGCAGAAACGCGAGCGCGTCGATGAACACGCCTGCCGTCCAGCCCATCATCGCGGGAGCCGGATCGCCGGTGTCCGAAAAATACCCCGCCTCGTTGATCCGGGAGACTGTACCATCCTCGACATTGTATTTTTCCCAGAGATCACCCGTCTCCTCAAAACCCCGACTCACCACATTCAGGTATTTTTGTGCAATGCGCACGGCTTGCGTAGTGTAACCGTAGCGGGCCAGTCCACGGTAGGCGATCAATTGGAGGCAGGCCCAGCCGTTTGGGAAATCCCATTGACGAAGTTTCTGCTTGGAGCCGTTGCATGTTGGCTCCGGCGGCGCACAGGTGGCGAGGCCGTGGGGAAATTCGAGCAGAGGCAGCATCCTTTCAACGGTTCGCGCCGCCTGCCTCGGCGTTGCGATACCGGCCCAGAGCGGATGAAATGCCGCCGCCGATACGCTGTCACCACGCCGGTCGTGGCGGTGATCGTAATCGAAAAAACCGCCGCGTTCGTCGTTCCACAAAAAATCGTGAATCAACTGCCGCCGGTGCATCGCGCGCCCGCGCCAAAATTTCCGGTTCCCGATGTTATCATTGATTGACAGATACAGCTCGTGAAGATGCAGGAGGCTATTCAGGTCAACAGGACAAAAGTCTTCGCAGCGATGTTCAAAACGCGGGGTGAAATCCCAGCCCGACTCTGCTTCGGCAAGCGCGTGGGAGAGTTCGGGCAGCAATTCTCGCGGCGGTTGCGTCATGCCGAGTCGCGCCGCCACCACGGGGTAAAATTCGCAAAGTCCGTCGTCGTCGTCATTGTGACCATATCGTGAGAGTCCGCAGGACGTGGCGCGCCGGGTGGTCCAGAATGCGTGTTCGGTGCGCAAAGCGGCGACGGCATCCTGCGTCCAGCCGGTGTGTTTGCATTCAGACCATTGTGATTGTTTTTCAGATACGTCAATTGCCTGCACCAGCGCGGCGAGGTAGGGCGGTTGAGAACGGTTGGTGTAGAAAGTGCGGTTGCCATTGGGCACGAAGCCGTGGCGGGCAATTTGGGCGAAGAAGTTGCGGGCGTTGGACACGGCGAGGCTGGCATGCCCGGAGTCGAGGAGACCGAGTGACGCAAAATAAGTATCCCAATAATACATTTCCTGAAACGTGCTGTCACGGCAAGGCACGGTGTAGGGAAACGGGAGACCGAGGAGCGTGCCGCTATCGTCTGGTGTGTGACGCACCGTATTGTTCCAATGTGCGTGAATGAAGGCTTCGACCTCGCGCCATGATGTGTCATCGATTGCGGAGGCGTCCGTGGCGGGAATGGGTGTCCGTTGCTGGAGGAGCGTGGTCATGCGTAGGTGTCGCGGAGTGATTGATGACGCAGGACGGCTAGCAGGGCGGACTTGGTGACTGGTTGCCGGAAGCTTACGTCAATGCGTCTGGCTTCCCCTGGGTAGAGTTCAAAGAAATTGTCGCTTGCGGTGTGATCCATGCCGGGAAAATCGAAATGGAAACGATGCTGAAATGCTGACGAATGAAAGATGAGGCGGGCGGTTTGAGGCGAGGTGAGGCGGAGGGATACGGTAGTCTTGGCACGTGGGAGAGGGATGAAGCGCGGAGACGAAAACAGGACGGTGTCTTCGCTCACAGCGCTGCCACCGATATCGAGCGCGATGCGCAAGTACAGATGATCGCGTCCATGGCGGGCGATGTGAGGAGCGAGGCGGAGTGTGCGCTGGAGCATGGATTCAAGGGGGCGCAGGCGAACGGATTTACGACCGGTGAGGAGGCGCGTGCCGTCGAGGTGAAACAAGCTCCAGCGCAATGTGCCCCGGGTGGGGGCCGGGGAGTCGTAAACGGTGTAAAGATTCACGGTATCCACATTTGAACGACGGTAGTTGCCGATGCTGACATGATCGTCACCGGGAACATGCGCACTGACTAGCGCTGGAGCGTAAAAACGGCGGGCCAGATGATGAAGGGCTTTCCAGCGTCCGGTAAACTCAATGGAGCTCCAGGAGGCAACGGGCCAGCAGTCGTTAAGCTGCCAGTAGATTGATCCCATGCAACGCGGCATGAGGCGTCGGTAGTGTTCAACGCCGGTTTGCATGCAGTGAGCCTGGTTGAGTTGGGAGAGGGTGATGAGGGCGTCCTGATCTTTTGGGAAACGGTAGCGACAGGCCACATAGTCGAGGATGATCTGGTTGCCGCCGCGATGTTTCTGGTGGTTCTCCATTGCGGGTCCGAAGACATTGCCATCCTGCGGCGGGCAGAAGGTGGCATTGGTGGTGGATGAGGAATAGCTTTGCATCCCAAATTCGGATACAAAGCGGAAGGTCCATTTTTCGTAATCCTTCACAGGGTGGCGGGCATGCCACACATCCCAAAAATGAGTGTCTCCTCGCTTTTCGCCTTCGGCGTGATCGGTGTCGAAACGCCCGCGCCACGGAGAGCTGGGATGATACGCGGTGATGCCGTCCTGCCGTGCGACGACATCGGGAAGGAGGTGGTGGAAGATGATTTCGTAGCCGCGCTTAATGGCGGGATCGCGGAGGGCTTCGGTGAATTGTGAGATTTCATTGTTGCCGCACCAGAGGGCGAGGCTGGCTCGGTGACGGAGGCGCGCGACTTGTTGCTCCGCCTCGGTGCGCACGCTTTCCAGAAATGCCTCGTCGTGTGGTGGCGGGGTGCAGGCAAACATGAAGTCCTGCCAGACGAGGAGACCGAGTTCGTCGCAGAGATCATAAAAGTCCTCGCTTTCGTAGATGCCCCCACCCCAGACGCGGAGGAGATTCATGTGGGCGAGGGAGGCGGCGCGGATGTCGCGCTCATAGTCGCGGCGCGTGAGGCAGGCGACGAAGGTGTGGGCGGGTATCCAGTTGGCACCCTTGATGAAAATGGGGCGACCGTTGACGAGAAAACGAAAACATTCGCCCCATTGGTCCGGACTGCGGTCGAGTGTAATGGTCCGCAGTCCGATGCGGCGGGTGAGCTTGAGTCCGGGAGGGGAGGAGGGGGCTGGATTGGTGGCGGTGATTTCGATGTCGTAGAGCGGTTGCGCGCCCTGGCCGGCCGGCCACCAAAGTTGCGGGTTGGTGATGTGGAGGGTGAGTGGCGCGGGCGTGCCACATGCAGGAGTGGGGAGAAACGAGCGGGAGGCTCGCGCCACGATCCGTCCGTTGAGAGCGACGCTAGCTTCGATGGTGACGGGAACTGCGGTGGCGAGTTCAGGAATGAGAGTGAGCGTGACAGCGCCGCCGTCGTCGGTGTGGTCCTGTGTGATGCGGACGTTGACGAGTCGGTTGTGGCTCCAGGCTTCGAGACGGATGTCGCGCCAGATGCCGGCAGTGACGAAGCGCGGTCCCCAGTCCCAGCCAAACTGGCATTGCTGTTTGCGCAATACGGTGCAGCGGCCTACGGGATCATTGCTTTCGGGTGGACGGTGTTCGAGGCGGATGGAACGGATGGTTTTGAGTGCGCTGGCAAAGATGAGGCGGAGTTCGTTGGTGCCGGGGCGGAGCAGGGATTTTATGTCGAGGCGGTGGCCGGTGAACATGTTGTCAGTGACGGCCACCTGGCGGTTGTTGAGGTAGAGGGTGGCAAGGGTGTCGAGGCCGTCGGCAACGAGTTGAACGTGCTCTTCCGCGAGGAAAGATGGCGTGACGTGGAAGCGAGTGCGGTATTCCCAATCGCGTTCCTCAATCCATTGCAAATCGAGTTCGTTGGTGCCGTGGAAGGGATCAGGTATGAGACCCGCGGCGCGCAGATCGGTGTGCACGCAACCTGGCACACAAGCGGGAAGCCAAGGGCCACGCGGGCGTTCGCGAAACATCCAGCGGAGGGAGGAAAGAGCGAGCGTGTTCACGGTTTTGACGTGAAGGGAGTGGGGGCGGGCAGGTGAATGATGCCGGCGCCGGCGAGGGCGGGGGGGGCAGGGTCGCGTGCCTGACCGCTGAAGGTTGCAATGGCGTTAAGGCCGGCGGATTCCTTGTAGGTGAGCCAGGGACGGGTGGTGTGGGCGAGGCGGTGGATGATGATGAGGCGGCCGCTCAAGACGCCGTTTTGTTCGATGTGGAGCTGGCGCATGCCACTGGACCAGACGCGGACGTTGTCAGCCTCGATGGAGGCTTCGCGGAGGGCAAGGCCCAGGCCCAGGTTTTGAAATATATCCACGTTTTGGATACGCATGACAGATCGCTGAATGTTGTAGATGCCGTTGTCGTTTCCGTAAAAACGGCCCTTGTGGATTTCGCAGCTAATGTCGTCGTGGGCGGAGAATCCTTCGTCGAGGTTGTCGCAGCCGGTGATGTTTTCGAAGATGAGATCTTTTCCGATGCCGTGGAGGTTAAAGCCGTCATTGAGGGAACCGCTGGCAACAATGTTGCGATAACGGTGATGGGAGACGTCCTGGATGCGAACGGCGAAGGTGCGGGCGGAGATTTCCCAGTCGCTGGCGCTGGCGGCAGGATCGGTCAACGTGAGAGTCTTTTGTGTGGCATCCCAGATTACGGGGCCGGCGAAGCGATGCGTGGCGGCATCTTCGGGAATGCGTCGGCCGTGATGGCGAAGCACGAAGGGATACGGCACTGTGACATCGGCGACGCGATGGCCGGTGCTTGCCGCGTTGGTGGCGGTGACGGAAAGGAAGGCGAGCGGGGCGAAGCCGGTGATTTCGTTGCCGTTGCCTTCGACGGTAATAGGTGCTTCGTCCGTGCCGGAGGTGCGAATGAAGAGTTCTTCACGGTAGGGACCGCTGCCGGGCGCAATCCAGATCACGTCACCGGGACGGACACAGGCGGCGGCATCCCGGAGCGTGGTAAAGGCAGCGGTATCGTTTGCGTCGGTTGTGCCGCGCGCGTCCACGAGCAGCCAGCGTCCGGAGGCGGAGGATGAGGCTGCCGTTTGTAGTGAAAAATATGTGAGGGTGAACAGGAATAGAATGGCGTGGCGCATGGCATGCTTAATTTTTACTCATGCGTGTCCGCCATACGCATCCGAGCGCGAGAGCGGTGGCGCCGACGCCGAGGGCAAGGTGCGAGGGTTCGGGGATGGGCGCTGCGTTCAGGCGGATTTGCTCAAGTTGGGTGGTGTCGAGGGCATCTTTGTAGATGCGGATGTCATCAAGGAGTCCGTCGAAGGGGCGGGTTTTCCCGGGATCGTTGCCGATGCGAAGGTCGCTGCTGGTGGCGGCGAGCGCCCCTGTGCCGCTGGTGGCGGCGACAGAGCCTGCCGTGGCGATGCTGCCGGCTGCCGTCGAACCGGTGTAGAAGTTAACCGAGCCGGTGCTGGTGTCATTGTTCCATGAATACGTGATGGCGAAGAAAACCCATTTCCCCGTTTCACCAAAAACGGCATCGGAGGTGACGGCGGTTTTGCCGTTTATTTCCACGGCAAGCGCGCCGTTGTTTCCATAGAGGCTGATGCCGGCGTTGGTATTCGTTTTTTGGAGAATGCGGGCGGCAGAGTTGAGCCGGGTCTCGGCGTTGAACCATCCGGTGATGGTAAATGTGTTGGATGCGGGAAGCGTGAAGGCTGCGGTGGCGACGCCATCGCGGCCTGTCGCACTCGCGGAGGAGCCCATGCCATCGGCAACCGTGTTGGAAAGGGCTTGGTCGCCGGGGAGTTTGGAGACGCCGGTCTTGTCAGCGCTGAGCACGGCGGGGGAGTTGATCGTCAGGCTGGTGCTGATGGAGCCGGCGTTGGCAAGAGAGCCGTTCTTGAAATCGAATTGAATCAGTGGATCGGGAAGCGCGGCGTGGGCGGCAGTGAGGCCGAGCCCGATGAGAAGCAAGAGAACTGCCATGTCGCGGATGGAATGGCGGGCGATGATGGATTGTTGGTGTGGTGTATGTTTCATGATGGCATTGGTTGCGGGTGAAAGATCGGAGAAAAAATGGCAGCGAATGTGTGTGGGGGGGGGGGGGGAGGAAGGATGGCAGCGGACGGACATCAGGGGATGGGTTTGCAGTTGTCCTTGGTGAGTTCGGTTTTCGTTTTCAGCGAGACGTGTCCGTCGCACCAGAGGATGTTGGCTTTGCCGCGGTGCGGTTCGCCGACGCGCGCCCAGCCGCTGTTGGGATCGTTGAATCCGCGTCCCCAGTTCGTGCCGGTGGAGGAATCGGCGAGCATGATGAGTGTGGAGAAAGGGAGGGTGCTGTTGATGTTTTGGGGCGGTTTGTTGCTGTCGTAGAGGATGTGGTAGTTGGCAACGTAAGGATAACCGAACCCGATGCCGGTGGTGGAATTGGCGGCAGGATCAAGGTTTTCCGGGCAGACAAACATCTGGCTGGCGCGCCCTGAGTCGTTGAGCAGGTAGGCGGTGAAGGGAGAGGTGCGTTGATACCACACGCCGCCGCCGTTGCCGTCCCAGTTTTCGCCGGGCAGAGTGGACGCGGCGGCAGGCGGATAGACTCCCTTGTGTTCAGTGGCCCAGTGCTGGATAGAGAAAAAAATCTGGCGGAGGTTGTTGGCGCAGGTGACGGTGCGCGCGGTCTTGCGGACTGCGCCGACGGTGGGAATGAGAATGCCTGCCAGGATGCCAATGATGGCGATGACGGTGAGCAACTCGATGAGCGTAAAGGCGCGGAGGGGGAGAGGCGGGGAGGGGGGAAATTTATGGTGAGTGGTCATGGGGCGTGGTGTGTGCGTGTGTGAAGTGGGGGGGGGGGGGGGATGGTTTTGCGAGTTCGACGGCGTAAACCTGGCTGTCGCCGCTGGCGTTGCTCTGAAAAACGACCCACTTGCCGTCAGGAGTGAAGCGGACGTTGGGTTCGAGCGGGTATTTGTTGCCGGCGAGCGAGGCGAGTTTGTCGATGTTGAGGGTTGGTCGAGCCTGGGTGTTTGTCGCGGGCGTGTAACGGTATATCCAGCTTCCTGGGCCGGAGTGGTTGCCATCTCCTGCAAAGAACGTGCGGTCGGCGGAGATGGCGTAGTGGTAGGACCAGGCGTCCTTGGGAATTGGATACCGGTGCGTCATGGCGCCGTCGGAGAGGTTGACGCGGGCGAGGTAAAAATCGCGTCCGCCAAGGGCGTCGGTTTTGGCGTCGGGGCGGGCGTCATCGTAGATCCATTGGTCGAACCACACGCCACCGCCATCTGTATCGAAAAACTCATGACCATTGGCCTCAATGCCGCGTAGGAGGGTGGGGTTGACGGGCTTGGGTGCGGGGTTCGCGGTGTCGGTGCGGAGGGTCCACATGCGGTCCTCGACGATGCGCCAAGGACCTTCGTGGCAATACATGAGGAGGGCGGGATCGACGGGCGAAAACTGAACGTGTCCGAGCCAGTGTTTGCGGGTTTCGAGAAGGGTGCGGATTTCGCCGGTTTTGAGGTCGATGGTGTAGAGAATGTTGTGGAGTCCGGCTTCCATGATTTTGCGAAGGCGACCTTCGCGCGGGAGAGTGCGGGTGAGTTCGCGTTCGCCGATCACAGCGCAGGCGGCGAGGAGGGTTTCGTCGCTGTTGAGCGCCCAGCCGCGTCCGCTGGTCCACTCTTGCGGGATGGTGGCGATGCGGCGGGATTTCCGCGTGTCGAGGTCGATGGCGAGCACTTGGTTGCCGCTGAGCACGATTACCTGGCGGGATTTGGGGGCGACTTGTGGAAAGAAATACCAACTGGTGTCACGGTCGTTGAGACGGGTGATTTCGCGGGTGAAGAGATTGAGCGAATGAAGGCGACGCTGGCCGTCTTGGTTGATGTTGTAGAAAACGAAGAGGTCGCCCTTTTCGGTGAAGGCGTGCTGGTGGAAATAAAGGGTGTTGCTGCGACCGGGGAGGCGCGACCAGAGGATGACGCGGTGTCCAGTTTCGGGGTCGATCCATTCTGTGTCTTGCAGCGGACGACCAGTGTTTGCGCGTGCCGGTGTGAGGGAAACGAGAAGCGCGGTCAGAAGAAACAAAGGGATGGCCGGTCGGGGTGTCATGTAATGGCGCATGTGCTGGTGCGTGGCGTTGTGATTTTGGCTGGAGGTTGTTGCTGCTGTTGAAAAGGGGAGGGGGGGAAGGTCTGATGTCTATTGTGACAGCATGCTTCGATTTGGGGACTGATTGGACAAGTCTGCCTGATTGCATTTCAGTTAGAAAAATATCATTTTTTTGATCATGTCTGTTCCGGACTCCATTCATCGCCGCCTCGAATGTGATTTGCGAAATGTGCTGTTGCGGCTGCGCTCGGAGAAGCTGCGGGTGCGCATCCCATGCGCCGCGGGGTTACACCGGCCTCAGCCGAATGCGCATTTTCACCCGACGCCGGAGCTTTTTATCCAGACAGGTGGAGCAACGGATTTTGTGTGTCCGTTGGATGAGTTTCGGCTGGAGACGAACGAAGTCTGTGTGATGCCGGCCGGGGTTCCTCACGCTGAGACGCCGGTCAACCGGCGTACCGCCTACGATGTGCTTGTGTGCATGCACGCGCGTGACGGGTTGCTGTTGCATCGGGGGCGGATGGAGGGGGGAACCATGACAGGTGCGGCGGGAAGCGGACATTGTATCCGGGGTTATGAGACAACAGATTTGCGAAACCAACGGAGTTGCGCGGCGTTTCATCATCTGGACGAGATTGCGGCGGCAGACGGAATCGAGGGGGGGGAGCGGCGGCGTTATGTGGCGGCGTTGCTGGAGGCGTTTCTGTTGACCGTGCTTAGTGAATTGAAACGGCATGCTGCGCACGCGTCACCGCCAGTGCCGGAGGCGTTGTCGTTGGTCATGGAGGCGGAGAAACTGGCGCGCACGCGGTTTGGTGATCCAGGGTTGACGGTGGCGAGGCTGGCGAAGGATTTGGGGTGCTCGGCAGCGCATTTGTCGCGGCGGTTTCACGGAGAACGCGGGGTGACGCTGGCGGCGTGGATCGTGGCGGAGCGGATCGCGCTGGCGCGCACGCATCTGACCAATCCGCGTTACAATATCGCGGAGATTGCATGGATGTGTGGGTTTACGAGTCCGGCGTATTTCATCCATGTCTTCCGCAAGCACACCAGCATCACGCCGAGGGCGTATCGGGTGGGACTGCAAACAAACTGGGCTGTTGATGCGCCGAAGCGGAAGCGGGCGGTTCGTGGGTGAGTACCGTCAGGGACGAATCCAGGTCCAGGTTCCAACGAGCACCATGACAAGGCGACGCCGCCCTCTCGATGGCCGACGTCTTTCTGGCTGTTGTTGTTGGATATGACTGCGTAGCCGGCGCATGCGTCGGGGTTATGCGTGGCCGTGGCTGCTTGGATCGGTGAAGACGTAACCGCGGGCGAGGGTGGTGTAGTCCGCCACCTGCTTGTCCTGCCAGGCTTGGTCGCGGCCGAGTTCCTTGGCGAGGAGGGCGGCGACCACCGGCGCGGCTTCGATCGAGGCCTTGGCGTTGAGGAGCAGGGCGCGCGTGCGGCGGGCCAGGACGTCCTCAACTGTACGGGCCATTTCTTCGCGGATGTGCCAGATGACTTCGCCGCGCTGGCAGGGCAGCGCAGGGTGGAGTTTTTCGGCAAGGTCCGGGTCGGTCTGGATCAGACGGGAGATGCGCTGGGCATCCGATCCGTAGGGGGCGAGATTGGGCTCTTTGATGGTGGCGTGCGTCCAGCCGTGAATTTGCAGGTCCACGGTTCGGCAGCGGCGGTCGTCGATGCCGGCCACGGTCTCGGCGTGGTCAATCACGTCCTCGGCCATCTTGCGGTAGGTGGTCCATTTGCCGCCAGTGATGGTGATGAGGCCGCTTTCGCTGACGATGATGGTGTGGTCGCGCGAGAGGGCGGCGGTGTCCTTGCCGTCACCGGCTTTGACGAGGGGACGCAGGCCGGCGTAGATGCTGAGCACGTCGGAGTCGGTCGGGTCCTTGGTGAGGTATTTGCGGGCGTGCTCCATGACGAAGTCGCGTTCTTCGTCGAGCGCGCGCGGTTCCAGGCTGTGCACGGGGAGGGGGGTGTCGGTCGTGCCGACGACGACACAGCCGTGCCAGGGCACGGCGAAGAGGACGCGACCGTCGGCGGTCTTGGGCACCATGATGGCAGCGTTGCCGGGCAGGAATTCCTTGGGGAGGATGAGGTGGATGCCCTGGCTGACGGCAACGATGTCCTTGGCGGCCGGGTCGTCCATGCGACGTATCCCGTCAACGAATACACCGGTGGCGTTGATGACGGAACGGGCGCGGACGGTGAAGCCGCGCCCCGTCTCTTCGTCGCGCACTTCGATGCCGGCAACGGAGCCGGCCTCTTTGATGATGCCGGTGACGCTGCAATAGTTGAGGATGATGGCTCCGAGGTCTTCGGCAGTCTGGGCGAGGTTGATGGCGAGGCGGGAATCGTCGAACTGGCCGTCGTGGTAGATGACGCCGCCGACGAGGTGTTCCTGTTCCACGGTGGGGAGCCGTTCAATGGTTTCCTCGCGGCTGAGCATGCGCGAGGGGGCGAGGCCGAGTTTGCCGGCGAGCTGGTCGTAAACTTTCATGCCGATGCCGTAGAAGGGGCCTTCCCACCACGAGTAGTTGGGAATGATGAAGGCCTGGTCATGCACGAGATGAGGGGCGTTGCGCGCGAGGCGTCCGCGTTCGCGGAGGGCTTCGAGGACGAGGGAGATGTTGCCTTGTTTGAGGTAACGCACGCCGCCGTGCACGAGTTTGGTGGAACGGCTGGAGGTGCCTTTGGCAAAATCCGCCTGTTCGAAGAGGGCCACGCGGTGGCCGCGTGAGGCGGCGTCAACCGCAGCCCCGAGGCCGGTGGCGCCGCCGCCGATGATTGCGATGTCGAAGGGTTCGGTGGCCGAGGCGATTCGATCGAGATTTGTGGATCGTTGCATGATGATGGTTCGTGTAGTGGCAGTTTAATTACTTGATGATTTGCGCGTACGGGGGGGGGAGGGGGAGGTTACCCGGTGGTTTCCCAGCCTTTGGCGCGTTCGAGGGCGCGTTCCCAGCCGTTGCGCAGCGCGGCGATGTCCTTGTGGCCGGATTGCGGTGTGAACTGTTGGTCAACCTGCCAGTTTTTGGTGATGTCGTCGTGGTTGGTCCAGTAGCCGACGGCGAGGCCGGCGAGGTAGGCGGCACCCATGGCGGTGGTTTCAACGCACTTTGGGCGGACAACGGGTTTGCCGAGCAGGTCGGCCTGGAACTGGAGCAGGGGCTGGCTGCGGCTGGCACCGCCGTCCACACGCAGTTCGGCGAGGGGAAGGCCGCTGTCTTTTTCCATGCAGGAGATGAGGTCGGCGGTCTGGAAGGCGATGGCGTCAAGGGCGGCGCGGCAGAAGTGGGCGCGGTTGGTGCCGCGTGTAATGCCAATGGCAATACCGCGTGCGTAGGGGTCCCAGTGCGGGGCGCCGAGGCCGGTGAAGGCGGGCACGATGTAGAGACCGGCGGCGTCGGGCACCGAGGCAGCGAGTTGGTCGAGTTCCTGTGTTGTGGAGACGATGCGGAGTTCGTCGCGCAGCCACTGGACGACGGCGCCGCCGATGAAGACGGAGCCTTCGAGGGCGTATTCGGTGCGATTGCCAATGCGCCAGGCGATGGTGGTGAGCAGGTTGTTTTTGGAGAGCACGGCTTCGGTGCCGGTATTCATGAGGGTGAAGCAGCCGGTGCCGTAGGTGTTTTTGACCATGCCGGATTTGAAGCAGGCCTGGCCGAAGAGGGCGGCTTGCTGGTCGCCCGCAATGCCTGCGATGGGTGCGCCGCCGGGATAGAGAGTGGTGTGGACGTGCCCGTAAACTTCGGAGCAGGATTTGACCTGGGGAAGCATGGCGCGGGGGATGTTGAAGAGTTTGAGGAGGTCGTCGTCCCACTCGCAGGTGTGGATGTTGAGCAGGAGGGTGCGGGAGGCGTTGGTGACGTCGGTGACGTGCACTTTGCGATCGGTAAGCTGCCAGATGAGCCAGGTGTCCACGGTGCCGAAGAGCAGGCGGCCTTTTTCGGCGAGGGCGCGCGCGCCGTTCACGTTTTCGAGAATCCAGCGGATTTTGGTTCCGGAAAAATAGGGGTCGATGCGCAGGCCGGTCTTTTCGCGGATCATGGGCTCGACGCCTTGTTTTTTTAAGTCGGCGCAGTAGTCGGCGGTGCGGCGGTCCTGCCAGACGATGGCGTTGTAAACGGGTTTCCCGGTCTCGCGGTCCCAGACGATGGTGGTTTCGCGCTGGTTGGTGATGCCGACGGCGGCGATTTCGTCCGTGGAGAGGTTCGCCTTGGAAATGGCTTCCGCCGCGGTGGAGTTCTGGCTGGACCAGATGTCGAAGGGGTCGTGCTCGACCCAGCCGGATTTCGGGTAGTGTTGCTGGTAATCCTTTTGGGCGACGGAGACAATCTTCCCCGAGTGGTCAAAAACGATGGAGCGGGAACTGGTGGTGCCTTGGTCGAGAGCAAGAATGTATTGAGTGGGGTTCATGGGTTTGTAATTAGAATTTGATTACGATTGAGCGCTGGGGCGCGGGGTTGCGGGCAGGGTTGGCGGCAGGGCGTGGCGCATCGGACGGTATGGCCGTCACTCGCCGATGATTTTTACGAGAACGCGCTTGCGGCGGAGGCCGTCGAACTCGCCATAAAAGATTTGTTCCCACGGGCCGAAATCGAGCCGCCCTTCGGTGACGGCGACGACGACCTCGCGGCCCATGATTGTGCGCTTGAGGTGGGCGTCGGCGTTGTCCTCGCCGGTGCGGTTGTGGTCGTATTGCGAATGTGGCTTTTCGGGGGCGAGTTTTTCCAGCCAGCGTTCGAAATCGGCGTGCAGGCCGGACTCGTCGTCGTTGATGAACACCGACGCGCTGATATGCATCGCGTTTACCAATACAAGCCCTTCGCGGATGCCGCTTGCGCGCAGACAAGCCTCTACGTCGGGTGTGATGTTGATGAATTCGCGGCGTCGGGTGATGTCGAACCAGAGTTCTTTGCGATACGATTTCATGCCCGCCAATCTGACGGGAAGGCGGGGACGGATTCGAGTCCGAAGTGGGCGCCGGATGGCAGTCTCGCATCCGGCACTTGCTGCTTGGCGACGGTGCGGACATTTTTCATTCACAGCCCTGCTGCGTCACAGACATGTCCACCCATATCCATCCCGAAAACATCCCTCCCTCGCAGCGCGACATCGCCCGGGCTGCCGGGGCCAGCCAGGGGGCAGTCTCGCTTGCGCTCAACAACAGCCCGCGCCTCTCCACCAAACTTCGTGACCACATTCAGGCCGTGGCCCGCCAACTCGGTTACCGGCCCAACCCATACCTCTCCGGCCTCTCCGCCTATCGCAAGCAACGCCGCCGTCCCAATTACCAGGCGACTCTCGCCTGGGTCAGCAGCTATCCACCCGGCGTCCGGCACTGGCGCGATATTCCGACTTTCCAACACTATTTTGAAGGCGCCAGCCGCCGCGCCAACGAACTCGGCTACCAGCTCGAAGCCTTCGAACTTGCCACGCCAGACATGACCCCGGCCCGCATGTCGCAAATCTTAAAAACCCGCAACATCCCCGGCATCCTCATCGCCCCGCAGCCCGGCTCCCGCGCCCGCTTCCCGCTCAATCTCGACCACCTTTCCGCCATCACCTTTGGCTACACCCTCGCCGCGCCCCGCCTGCATCTCGTCACGCACAACCACTTTCGCGGCATGGAAGTGCTCGTGCGCACCCTCCGCGCGCGCGGCTACCGGCGCATCGGCCTCGCGCTCGAAGCCGAAAACGACCTCCGCTTTGACCGCATCATCGGTTCCGCCTTTCTCCGCGAACAAAGCGACTGGCCCGCCTCGTCGCGCATCCCCATCTTCGGCGAACGCCAGCTCACCCCGGCCAATTTCCTGTCATGGATGCGCCGATACAAACCTGATGCCATTGCAACCTATTGGGAACCTGCCCTGCCAACCCTTCTTGACGCCGGCCTGCGCGTCCCTGCCGACATCGGCCTAGCCATGCTCTCCATCCCTCACCGCGACGGCACGCTCGCCGGCATGTGGGAAAACCCCGAAGTCGTCGGTGCCCGTGCCCTCGAAAGCCTCGTCGAAATGGTTCACCGGGGCGAACGCGGCATCCCCGAACACCCCTCCTGCGTCCTCATCGAAAGCACATGGACCGAAGGCAAAACCATCCGCCCCTCCGCCTGAAAACAGAACCCCTGCGTGTGTTGGGGGGGGGGGGGAGAGAGGAAAAACATAAAAGAGCTTCCGCATTTTATCAGTATTACAACACGGGGAATGGAGTTTGTTGCCCGGCCGCTTCAGAGACCTTGCTCCGAATCCATCATCTCCATGAACACAAAACCCATTCGCCGCTCTCTCTCCTCCATCACGACAGCCTTTGCCCTCGCCGCCCTCGCGCTTGCCGCATTTGCCGTCGGCCCCGACACCGCCCGCGCCGCCACCGCAACTGCCCTCTACAAACAACCCTTTGACAACACAAGCGGCTCCGAAAAAGCCATCTCTTACCTTGCCGGATGGACGACCCAAAAAGCCGCCGATGCCACCGAAGTCACCGCCGACAACCGCATCCAAATCGCCAACGGCCCCTCCTCCACCCCGGGCGTCGTCTATATTTATCCCACATCCGCTGGTTACGTCTCCCGCGGCACCGGCATCACAAACAATCAGGACAATCCCGGAACCAGCATTTCGCTCGCCACGGTCGGAGCCATCTCCGCAGACATCGTGCAAGCCAAGACCAAAGGCAGCATCACCTTCCTCATCCAGATCGACAACGCTGACTGGTTCATCTCCACCACTCCAATCACCCCTTCACATACCTTTGGCAATTGGGCGGCCTGGAGTGATGCCGGAAGCCCCGATATTAAGGAAAGCCTCACCTTTTCCACCGCCCAAACCGCCTGGCAAAAATTTGAGCTGACCAGCAGCGGCATCGTCACGACTGCCCTCTCTGCCAATCTCACCGGCACCGCCATCACCGGCATCGGCTGGCTCGCCAAGTCCGGCGGCGAAACCTACAATTACATCCGCATGGACAACCTCGCCATCGAAGCCGCCGTCCCCGAACCCGCCACCACCGCCGCCCTCGCGGGCGCTCTCATCCTCCTCGCCACCGTGCTCAAAAAAGTGACGCGCTCATCCCGCCCGCTGCACCCCCGTGCCCTGCGCTAAACGCCCCTCCCCCCCCCCCCCCCTCGCTATGCAACGCCGCCGCCTCCTCGCCACCGCGCTTTTTCTCACAACCCTCACAACCCTCGCAACGCACACACACGCCGCCGACACGCCTGCCCGCGTCGAAGTCCACCAAGCTGCCAACGGCAAATGGCAACTCCTGCGCAACGGTGTTCCCATGTCCCCCATCAAAGCCCTTGCCAGCGGACGCCAGACCCCGCACCTCGAACTCATCCCCGCCACTGGTGCCAACGCCATTCGCACCTACGCCATCCCCGACCCCACCACCGACAAAGGCCCCGACATCCTCAAACCCACGCTCGACTACTTCGACCGCCTCCACGCCCTCAACCTCGCCGTCATTCCCGGCATCTGGCTCAACCGTCAGGACAAATGGATCGACTACAACAACACGGACCCTGAGCAAAACCCGCCTCTCGCCCGCCAGCGCGAACGCATCCGCTCCATCGCCCGAACCCTCAAAAACCACCCAGCCCTCCTCATCTGGGGACTCGGCAACGAAACCGAACACCCCTTCGCCAAAACCATCCACGCCTCCCTCTGGCGCGAAATCAACCACCTCGCCCGCATCATCAAAGAAGAAGACCCCAACCACCCCGTCATGGTCACCATAGCCGGCACCGCCCGCTGGCGTATCCAGGCGCTCAAGACACACTGCCCCGACGTGGACATCCTCGGCATCAACGCCTACCGCGCCGCCCTCAACCTCCCCGACCACCTCAACCGCGGCGGCTGGACCCGCCCCGTATTCCTCGGCGAATACGGCCCCCTCGGCCACTGGGAAGTTCCCAAAACGCCCTGGGATGCCCCCATCGAACAAACCAGCGAAGAAAAAGCCGACACCTACGCACGCGGCTGGACAGCCTCCACCAACGACCCCAAAGGCCGCGTCCTCGGCGCCGCCGCCTTCCTATGGGGACAAAAACAAGAAGCCACCGGCACCTGGTATGGCATGTTTTTGGAAACCGGCGAACGCACCACCGCCATTGACGCCATGACAAAACTCTGGACCGGGAAAACCCTCCCGCATCCAGCCCCGCGTATCAAAAAACTAACTACGCCACTCGACCAAGCCGAAGTCCCGCCCGCCACTGAATTTCCCGCCACACTCCTCGCCACCTCGCACGACGGCTCCCCGCTCACCTGCGAATGGAAAATCATCCGTGAAAGCGGCGAACGCTGGGGCCAGGGCGACAAACAAAAAGTTCCCCCCACCCTCCCCGGCTGCATCCAACCCCCGGCCGGAAGCACCGCGACAAACGGCCCCGCCATCACCATCCGCACGCCGCAAGAACCCGGCGCCTACCGCCTCTTCGTCTTCGTCCGCGACACCCACGGCGGAGGCAGCACGCGCAACATCCCCTTCCTCGTCACCGAATAAAACACCAGCGCATTCCCCCCCCCCCCCGCACATCATGAAAACCACTCGCTACTCACCACCCGCAACTCGCCACCCCTCAGGATTCACCCTGATCGAACTCCTCACCGTCATCGCCATCATTGGCATACTTGCTGCGATCATCATCCCCGTTGTCGGTCGCGTTCGGGAAAGCGCCCGCGCCGCCCAAGGCGTCTCCAACCTCCGCCAAATCGGCATCGCCCTGCGCACCTACGCAAACGACAATCGCGACAAACTTCCCTGGTCCGGCGTCACGGACTCTACCGAGTGGTGCATCGAACTTTCTGGCTACCTTGTCGGCAAAAACTGGAATTACTCAACGACCGGCTGGAGCCAGCGTGTCCATCCTATATTCAAAGACCCTGCTGCCAAAGTTCCCGGTGGCTACTGCCATTTCGGCGTGAGCCCCGCGCTGATGCCATGGAAAGCCAACGACAAATCGCAGACCTCGCTGTCATCCGTTCAAAACGCTTCGCAGAAAGTCATCATTGCGGACATCCCACAGAAAGTGAACGGCAACGCGGCGAACGCATCACTTGATTCCTCAACATTCACCGGGATCGCGACGATCGGCTATGACCGTTTTGACGAAGCGGTTCCCGAAGGCGATAACCGCGACGGCGATGGCGCCAAACGCAATCCCCGATACCGTCTTCGCGACAACACCGCCGCCAAATTCCTCTTTGTTGACGGCCACGTAAAAATCCTCCGCATCGGCGAACTCAAGTATCGCAACATCGTCATTGAGTGATGAAGACGAGGCAGGATGTTTATGATGCTGATATCGCAGGCTTTGTCGGGATTGTTTGAGTGTCAGCGAAATCCGTCACATCGCCAAAGTTGGGGATGGGGTTGGCAAGGGCTTGGTCAACGAGGCGCTGGCTGAATTCGGAGGCAATAACCGCGTCCTCAATGCGAGGCAGACGCCCAAGATCGCCCGTGTCGAGCGCCTGCGCAAAATCGGCATAATAGACCGGGAGTTGTTTGCTCTCGTATGGATACGTTTCGTCAAGCGTAAGGGCGCTTCCACGAACCTCGAATCTCGTAGTGTGAAAATCATGACGCACCGTTATCGTACCGCGTGTTCCGATACACTCGACAAGCGACCAGTTGCGAGGTTTCGCGGCAAGAGAGGTGTAACAAAAACTGTTGTGCAGGTCGTAGGCGCAGCCGTTGCTCATGCGGCCTTGCACCATGAAATGGAGTTCGTGTTCTCCGCCCCAAAAACGTGTGGCGCGACAAGTGGCGTCTTCGGTGAAATCGGCGGCGGCAAGCCAGCGGATGAGGTCGATGTAGTGCATGCCGCAGTTGTGCAGGGTGTGGCCTTCGGGGCGCGGACGCGTGAGGCGGGCAGGGTCTTTCCATTTGGGCGTGCAATGGGCAACGCGAAGAATGGCAAGCCGGCCAATGGCACCATCTCGGATCAGGTCGTGTGCGCGTCGCAACCAAGGGAGATTGCGGCTAAAGAGGTTGCAGGTCAGGAGCAGCGGGGGCAGGCCGGCAAGGGCGCGCGATTGTTGGAGGCGGGCAATGTCGGCGGCGAGTCGGGAGGCGGCGGCAGGCGTGGGTGCGAGGGGTTTTTCGCAGAGGACGTGTTTGCCTGCGGCGAGGGCGCGGAGAATGAGTTGCGGGCGGACGGCAGAGGGCGTGTTGATGCTGACGGCAGCGACGGCTGGATCGTTGAACAGGGCGTCAAGGTTGCTGGTATGCGCGGTGGCTTGTGGTGCGATTTCGCGGGCGAGTTGGAGGCGTTCGGGCGAGAGGTCGCAGATGTGGAGGAGGCGCCAGCGGGGTGTCATGGTGTCGCTGGCCAGTGTAGTGACATGTTCGATACCCATGTGGCCTGCGCCGATGGCGGCAATGCCGCGCGTCGTGGCGGGTGAGGCGGCGCTGGAGGGGTGGGGGGGGGGGGGGAGGGAGGACATGCTGCGGGTGTTTTCTGGCCTAGTCTTCAGCGTGGAGAATTTGACGGATGGTTTTGATGATTTTTCTACGCGATTCGCCGCTGTCGCTCGTGTGCAGGCGGTTGCAGGCGAAGGCGACGGACAGGTGATGGTCGGGGTCGGCAAAGCCAAGCGAACCGCCGTGTCCGCCGTGTCCAAAACAGGTGGGGCGGGCCGAGCCCATCGCGGAGTCGGCACGGCCACGGGCATAGCCAAATCCGTGGCCTTCTGTATTGGATTCCAGAATACGTCGGAGGCTGGTGGGCGGGAGGAGTTCAACGCCGTCAACGCCACCGGGGATCAGGGCGGCGTAGTGTCGGGCCAGATCGCGGGCGGTCATGATGCCGTTTGAGGCTGGAATGCAGGCGCGGTGGATGTCGGGGCGGTTCATCCAGTGCGAGAGGGGGAACAGCCAGTGCGGGATGGCTTCGAGTTGGCCGAGGGGAGGTGGCGGCGGCAGGGGCGCAAGAGGGGTGGCGTTTTCGAGTTGTGCAACGCGGGCTTCCTCGGTCTCGGGCAGGCCGATGAAGAAATCGCGCAGTCCGAGTGGCGTGAGGATTTCCTGTTTGAGCAGTTGTTGGAAGGAGAGCTTGGTGGCGCGACAGGCTGTTTCGCCGACGATCCAGCCAAAGGTGATGGCGTGGTATTCTGAGCGAGTGCCGGGTGTCCAGGCTGGGGCGAGGCGGGCGATGGCGGAACACATGGCGTCCCAATCGCAGAGTTTGGTGAGATCGGTTTCGGGAGGCAGGTAAGGGAGGCCAGCCGTGTGATCGAGTGCGTGGCGGAGTGTGATGGCGTGCTTGCCGTTGGCGGCAAACTCAGGCCACCAAGTGGCAATGGGGCGGTCGTAATCGAGGATGCCTCGGGCAACGAGGCGGTGAACAATGGTGGCTGTGGCGCCTTTGCCACAGGAAAAGAGGGGGAAGAGGGTGCGGGCGTTGACGGGAGTATTTCGGCTGGCGTCGGTGTGACCAGCGCAGGCGTCGATGATGAGTTTGCCCTTGTGATAGGCGGCAACTTGGAGCCCGCATTCGCGGTCTTCGTTAATGAGTTGGTCGAGCTGTTTCTGGATCTGAGCCTGTGCGTCGGGCATGGGGATTGCTCAAGAATCAAGCAGCACAAAGGTCAATTACCTACTCAAATCCCATTGGGGTTTGTTGAGGTCGGCGGCATCTTTGGCAACTTTGTCGCGCTTCATAAACGCAGCGTGTCCATCGTAAAAAACAACGTTGGCCCCGCCGTCGTGACGATAGGCAGGCGTGTCTGTTCCGCCTACTTCAACCCCATTGTATTCGTTCGAATGTGTGTAGGTTAATGTAACGTTAAGTCCGTCAAGGAATGCTAGTTTTCGTGAGGGATTCAGGATTTGGCTGGCGTTTACTTGGTAGAATGTTTTGCCGCCTCCGGTGTCCGGGACGCCGGTTATGTTGGCCCCGTAAGCGGTGCTCTTTTCATTTGTGCCAACAGTGCTGTAGGTTGCCTTACCAAGAGGACATTTTAGCTGTTCAATCATTTGGCTGCGAGGGCTGAGAATGGCGAGAAAGTCATAATTGCTATACCACCATTTACCACTGCCAGTGTTTGAAATAGCATAGTCGTCGTCACGAATAATGACGTAGGCACCGCGGTGTTCTTCGGCATAGAGGATGTTGGCCGTCTGTAGTTGGCGCAGGTTGGAGAGGCACTGCATGCCACGCGCCTTGTTGCGGACTTTGGCTGTCACGGGAATGATGATAGCTGCCAGTATGCCAATGATGGCAATGACCGTGAGCAGTTCGATCAACGTAAAGGCGCAGATGCGGTGCGAGTGGACGGAGCGTTTCATGGCGAGGTCGGGATAGTTTAGGGTTTGGAAGGGCGGACCATACGACGGATCGCGATTCCCAATAAGCCGGGAATGGCGATCCAGAGCCAGGTGGCGGTTTCGGGGATGGCGGATGATGCGGCAACGACAAGGTTGATGCGGTTATCGAGATATTCGATGCGGCTGTTGGTGAAGGCCTCCAGTCCAGTGCCAATTGTAAGGCCATTTAGAATACCGCTGACGACCGAGGTGTTGATGCCGGAATCAGCGTAGAAGGAAAACAGGGTGTAGGTGCCTTCGGTGAGTCCAGTCGTGTTGGTGATGTTGACAGTGTTGTTGGAAAGAACGAGATCGCCGGCTGTGTAGTTCCAGAGCGCGATTTGATCACTGGAGCCGGGTGCGCCGAGACGGAATTCCAAGCTTGCGCCTGCATCAAGCGTGAGGAGCGCGCCGGAGGTGCCGGAGCCGTCGAAGCGAAGGATGCCTGGCGCATCAGAGCCGCCGGCGGCAAGTGTAGCGCCGTTGGCAATACTTACGCCATTGGCGCCGGTGGGCTTGATGATGCCGGTGCCGTCAAGCCGGGCTCCCGCGTTGACCAGCACTGCGCCGGTGCCTGTGGCCGAGCCGCTGGTGTTGCTGACTCGAAGTGTGCCGGCCTCAACCGTTGTGCCGCCAGTGTAGGTGTTGCCAGCAGCCCTGCTGAATTCGACAACGCCAAGGGGGTTATAATTGGCCAGGATTGCCGCATTGGTGGTGTTCGCCGCAGCGGTGGCAGCGGCGTCAACTTGCTGCCATGAGGCGTTGATCGAAATGGGAGCCGCGCCTGTTATGCGGGCACCGATTTGTGTGGTGGCCTCCTTGTTCAAGGTAGCGAAGTTGGTGCTGCCCCCTGCGCCAGAGTTGTTCGCTTGGATGTCGCCAGAAGGTGCAATCGTCACCGTGCCGCTTGTGTGCGAACCGCCAATGGTGTTGCGAGCAAGGTTGGCTGCCACGACTATATGGGTGAAATTGCTGTATGTTCCGGCTGTATCAAAGAGGAGGTTGTAGTTGGCGAAGGAGTCGGCGAGACCGAGGCTGATGTTAGCCGCACCGCTGTTGAGCGAGGGATTTGAAGAAAGGATGTAGGTGTTGGCACTCGCAGCGGTGGCGTTGGAACCAAAACTGAGTCCACCTTTGATAGTAATGGAATTGGTGAAACGCCAAGTGCCGCCATCGCTGCGGGCACGAAGGTTGCTTGTCGCGGTATCAGTAATCGCACCGGAGATTGTTACTTCGCGTCCGAAACCCGCAGCAGTGCCGATGCGCCAGTCGGGACTGCCGGTCAGAGCCAATTCAATGCGGTTGGCAATGGTGTCCGTGTTAAGAGACAATATGCTGCCTCCGCTAACCTTAAATGTTCCAGTGCCAAAGGCGGCATTGTTGTAGATGTAAATGCTGCCACCATTCATTTCAAATCCGCCAGAATACGTGGAAGCTCCATAAAGGTAGAGATAGCCTGTACCGGTTTTCTTGATACCGAAGCCAGAGCCGCCATCGGAGATGGCGTTGTTGACTGTAAGATTGCGGGTCAAATTCCATTCGCCAGAGGCACCAAGCACGACATCCGACGAAATTGTCAGACTCCCCCCCCCCCCCTCCTTGGTGGTGAGATTGCCGCTCGTCAAGGTGAGCGATCCACCGCCACTGATGGTCATGTTGTTCGTCAGGGTAATATCGAGGGATTTGGCGGTAACGTTCTCACTGTTGAGGTTAACGGTAAGAGCTGCAGGAGGAGCAAAGATGGCGTCACGCGTGGAGTCAGGGGGAGTATTGCCCTGCCAGTTGCCAACGGTTGACCATCGGTTGTTGGCCCCTCCTCCCGTCCAAATGGCAGTCTGGGCAAAGAGGAGTGCGGGGGCGAGTGGCAGAATAATCGAGACGAGCAGGTTTGTTTTTTTCATTGGATGACGTGTGGTTTGGTTGGGTTAAATTGTAGTTTTTATTTTGATACGGGAGCGGGGCGCGGAAGACGGGGCATCGGTTCGCCATATTGGAGCGCACCGATGTCGGGGCGTTCGCCTTGGAAGTATCCGGGCTGGCAATCGGGGAGTTGGCGTTCGGTGATTGTCGAGAGATCAAGACCGGCGGAGCGGGCCGGGCTATCGTTTTTAAGTGAAAGGTCGCCTGCGCTTGCATTAGTAAAGCCGGGGGGGGGGGGGGGGGAGAGCCAGAGTGAATGTGTATCGCGTCCGGCGATACGGGCCATGTCGAGCGCCTCGGCCCATTGTTTGTCGAGGCTGGCAAGATCGTTGGGGGAAAATGGAGGCTCGCCGGGGCGGGGATGCGCGGCGGTGGAGCGTGCATAGAGGTTGTAGTCGCCCTGCCAGTCGGGGGGGGGATAGGCGGTCTTGGAGCTATTGGCTTTGTGGAGCCAGGCGCGTGTCCAGTAGAGGTTGTTGAGAAAATGGAATCCGTTGGCAGTGATCGTGGTGCCTGCAACGTAGTTCATGTTGTAGGCGGCAATGGATGTGGAGGTGTTGTGATAGACCCAAACTTCGACACCGGGCACGGCGCCTTTGCTGCCAGCGTAATTGCGGATGTCCTGCTGGTTGTTGAAAAAGAGATTGCGGTAAATGTAGAGGGGGCCGGCTGCGGGGTCTTTGATGCGAATGGCGACGCGAGAGTTTTCGATGATATTGTCATGCCAGCGACTGCCGATCTGGCCGCCGGAGGTTTCAAAGGCGTCGTCGAAAATGTTGACGAGGCGGTTGTGGTGAACGTGAACGTCGGGGTTTTGTTCAGGGGTGCCGGGAGCACCCGACTCAATGCCGTCCCAGTGGTCGCGTACGAGGTTGTCGTGGACTTCGTGATGCCCGCGGCTGTTGCAAATGCGGACTGCGTAACGGTCGTAAAAGCCGCCGTTTTTGCAGGCTGACCAGGCATCCCATTGGCCGGGTTGACGAGGATCGGCACCTGCGTAAGGAGCCATCCAGATTTCGTTGTGGCGGATGGTGACGCGTTCGCTGCCTTCGTCGAGATGGACGCCAAAGTCGATGGGACCAATGGCACATTGTTCGACCACGATGTCGGTCGCATCGGTGACGTGGACGCCGTAGGCGGCGTTGCGCAGGGCCAGGCCGCGAATCACGATGTGGCTGGCTCCTTTGATCGTGATGAGTGGTGTGCGTGGCGCGACAGCCAGATCGATGGTGCGTGGATCAAGGTCACCTTGAAAGCGGAGGAGGAGTTCGCGGGCTTTGTGGCGATAGAGGGCAAGTGCCTTGACGCCGTCCCATCCAGAGGGACCGATGCCGTTGCGGAAGGCGTCGGGCCAACGAATGTTGTCGCGGGGGCGATGTTCGCGGTCGGGATCAGTGCGCTTTTCGTCGAGCGTGGTGACAAGCTTCCCATTGGCAGCGATGGTGAATACGGGGAAATCAAGCGGCGTGCGCCAAACGCCAGGCGCGATGTCGGGCGCTGGTTGCCAGTCGAGTTTTTGCGTGGTGCCGCCATCAATAATGGCTCCGGGAGCACCCGTGAGCGTGATGGGTTCTGCGGGGCGTCCGCTGTGTGGGAACTGGAGGTTCTCGTGATAAACGCCGGGAGAAACTTGGATAATGTCGCCGGGGCGGGCGTGATCGATGGCGGACTGGATGCTGCGATAGAGGGGCGGGGGTGTTGCTCCATTTGCCCCGTCGGAGATGGACCCCGGATTTTCGGACGCACTGATTGTGGCGTCGGCTGGAGCAACTAGAAGCGTGGCTCCGGCGGCCAGATGCGTTCCACCAAAACCAGCGATCATGGCAATGGCCAGCAATCGTCCTGTATCCAGAATTGCCTGACGCGACTGGAGAAATGAGCGGAAGCGAAGGAGGCGCCGAGGATGGTTCATGACGGGGACTTTGGGATACGTGCAGGATGTGGATACTGAGCAGAACTGACTCGAATCAGGATGACTTTGGAGGGATATTGCAAGCTTAATCACACACGAATGTGATTTCGTGATATGAGCTTCCTGATTGCCAATTAAAATATCAGAACAGGCTAATTTATGGCGACTTGCGTTGATTCGCGCGTGACGAGGCTCGGGGGGATGGTCTCGACGTAGTTGGCCGCAGAACGAGGTCGGTTGATGCGACGGAAAAGGAGTTCTATGCCGCGCACGAGAAGGTCTTCCGTTTGGTGATCAATCGTGGTGATGCGTGGACGCCAATGGTTGCCAATGTCCAGGTTGTCGAAGCCGGTAACCGAACATTTTTGAGGGATTTGCCAACCTGCCTCCGTGAGGCAATTCATGGCGCCGATGGCAACACGGTCGTTGACGGCGAGAATAACGGTCGGCACGAAATCACTCTCAAGCAAGTCAGCGGCGAGGGCGCGTCCGTGTTCGTAATCCGGCGGGTTGGGGTCGCCGCGGTTAATGCTGCGCACATCGCGCCCTTCATTGATGCCAGCCTTGGCAAAACCGGCATGGAGGCCGCGCCAACGTTCGCCAAATTCGTTTTCGGGCATCCCAAGCAACGCAAAACGCCGATGGCCTAGTGACGCGGCGTGCAACACGAGCAATTCCATGGCGGCGGCGCGGTCCATGCGTACGTGCGGGAGCAGCGATTCGTCGTAAGGGTCAATGTGAGCGAGCGGGATTTTGGCTCCGGCTGCGGCCAGAAGTTTTGCGGGATCGAAGCGCGAATTGACGGTGACAATGCCTTCGACGCGGATCCCGAGGAAGTGTTGGATGACGCGTTGTTCGATCTCCGGATTGCCGAGCGTGAGTTCGATGAGCCCCTGATAACCACGTTCCAAAAGAAGACGCTGCAGGATGGAGATTTTTTTAACGATGATGGGGTTTTCGAGTTCGTTGAAACAGACGCCGATCATGCCGGTGCGTCCGTTTTGCAGACCGCGCGCGAGGGGATTGGGTGTAAAGCCGAGTGCTTTGGCTGTGTCCTGAATGAGGCGGCGAGTCTCCTCCTTGACCCACGGGCGGTCATTGAGTCCGTGCGATACAGTCCAACGCGAAAGGCCGAGGTGATCAGCAAGTTCAGCAGTGGAGCGGACGACGGGATTTTTTTTGGGCATGCGCTAAAGAGAAGATCGTGGAGTTTTTTACATTCAAGTTCTTACGCGTGTGTGATCGCAAACTAAATATGGCAGGACAAATTCTCCCGCTGAAAAACGATCTGAGAAAAACAGAGAACGGCGGGGGGGGGGGGGAGAGAACGGCGGGAGACAAAAGAATTGGTGGGATAAATCAACGTTGTGCCTGCCGGTTATTACTGGCTGAGTTCCAATCTTTCTCATGAATCTCGCCACTCACCTCGACCGCCACTTCCCACGTTACGAAAAATATAACCCGCTCGTTCCCGTTTGGTGCGTCACACCGAACGCCGGACACAACACGATCCGGTTTTTCGATACAACGCCCATCAGCCCCTCCGGACGTTACCTCGCCACCCTCCGCTTCCCCTTCGAAGATCGCCAGCCCGAGCCCGGCGACACGGCGCATGTCATCTTAACGGACCTCCACACTGGCACCGAAACCACCATCGCCGACACTCGCGGTTGGGAACACCAACTCGGCGCCAACATCAACTGGGGCGGCACCGATCACGAACTGTTTTTCAACGACGTGGACACGGCCACCTGGACGCCTTTCGCGTGGAAACTCGATCCACTCACCGGCGCTCGCCAACGCATGGAGGGCACCGTTTACCACGCCTCGCCCGATGGACGCTGGCTCATCTCGTCCAACCTCACCACGACCCGCAAAACCCAATGCGGCTACGGCGTTCTTATCCCCGATGCCGCTTGTCCTCCCTGGCGCGTGGGTCCGGCGGCGGACGACGGTTTCTGGCTCACCGACACACGCACTGGAAAGCGACGCCTCCTCGTATCCATCAGCGAAATACTGAAGCGGACCGCCGCTTCGCCTGCGCCCATTCGTTTTGACGCGCCCGCAGTGCCGACTGATCCGGCGGCTTGTGAGATGATCGGTTTCCACAGCAAATTTAATCCGCAAGGCGACACCCTCATGCTCAGCCTCCGCTGGTTCACTGCGGGCGAAGAACCCGGCTGGGATATGTTCAAGAAAAACTACAAGGCCGTTAACTTCGCATGGGTCACGCTCCGCATTGATCCCGTCACGGGTAATACCGATTTGGATACGCTCCGTTGCGCCACCGGACCCGAACTCTGGCAACACCCCGGACACCACGCCACCTGGTTCCCGGATGGCCGACGCATCTCGCAAAACCTTGCGATTCCTGCCGCCGGTTCCGGCAACGAATTGCGTCTTGTCGAAGTCAATGCCGACGGCACCGGTCTGCGCATCATTCCCGGCACCGACACGCCCAAAATCCCAGGTTCCGGCCATCCAACGGTGTATCCAGACGGGCATCACATTCTCACGGATACCTACACCAACGAGCGCACCGCCTTTGGTGACGGCACGGTGCCGCTCCGCTGGATCAATCTGCCAACCAGCACCGAGAAATGCCTTGTTCGCATCGACACGCTCAACCCCGCATCCGCCACGCATTCCGTGCTCCGCTGCGACCCGCATCCGGCGTGGGACCGCACCTGGCGTTACATCGCATTCAACGGCATGGATGCCGGCGTTCGCCGCGTTTACATCGCCGACCTGCAAAGCATGATTGGCCGCTAAGGACGCAGGCGGGACGTCGCCGCTCCATCCGACTCAAAACAAGCCGCATCCCCGAAATACTGGACAAAGGGGCGGTGGCTTGCTACCGGCTGGTGCGGTCTTTCCCTGACATGAAGGTGAAGATCAACACCCAGAAACAGACGATGATTGCCGCCACCGGTAGTTGCAGCGCCGGGGGCATGAAATAGATCACCAACACGCCTGGTATCCAGACAGACATTACGGCGACAATGAGCGGGAAATAACGGTCGAAGAGGAAGTCTTTGGTGAAGATTTTACGCCATGCGGAGGCGGAAAAATTCGCTTCGCGCCAGACAAAGATGATCAGGATCAGGCCGTTGGCTATCGGGCTGTAACCGAGTTGATCGACAACGAGTTTCTTGGCGAGTGTGGGCCAGTCGTTGCCTGCGCCGAACCAGATTGTCTGGCAGCGATAAAACCAGTCGGACGCCATTCCGGCGCATCCCCAGACGAGAGAGCCGAAGAAAAAGTCGCGCAGGTTCTGGCAAGTGGCACGGCCACGTTGAAAGAAGATGACTCGCAGGAGTTCGGGCAGAAGACCCGCAGAGAGCACGTAAATGCAGAATGAAAAAGGGTAGCCGACGCGGGTTTTGAAATCGGCCACTTGTTGCAGGGCGTGCCGGAAGTAGTCGTTGGTTGAATACGCGGTGATGAAGAGGAGCAGGAGCGCCCACAGCACCGCGCCTGGTCGCAGATTGGTCCGGGCCGCCTGGCCCGCCGTTTTAAGAGAGTCCCGCAAATTCATAGTTGGGGAAACGCTACTTCTCCTGTATCCAAATTTTCAAGATCATTGGAGATGTGATACCAACAGGATTTAATTTTCAGACAGTTTCACGCGAAGCGACAGTATGCCATGAACGGAATTTTCGAGTTAGAGACAATGCCGTCTAATCCCCCAATCCCGATCTCCAAACCAACCGCCAATGGTCGCGAATGATCGCGAATAAAATCCATTTTTGACTACGGATATCTCAGGTTGGCTCTGCCAAAACCGAAATCTTTTTCACCACGGATTACAGGCGCGGCGGAGGCCTCGGAGAGGCCTCCCTACCGTTCCTGCCTAACATCAGTCAAGGAGGTCTTTGTCGCCGTTTTTTGCTTCGAGTTGGGTGTTGGTCGCGAGTGTGGTGGTGGGGGAGCGGTATCGGGTGAGCAGTCCAATGGCAGTGCCAATCGGTAATTTGACTTCGAAGCGCACAGGCAGTCGTCGTTCGTCGCAGGCGAGCCAGACTCGGATTTTACCGCCTTTCTTAAAAATCCCTTGTGGGTTGGTTTCCATTTGGGGGAGCACCAAGAGGGCTTCTTGTGCGCGTGATGTGGCGGTGGGGATTTTTTCGTAGCCCAACGCATGAAGGGTGAGGGGATAGATGCGGTTGTCGAAGATCACATGGATGGTGCGTGTGTCGCCGGGGTGTGGGTTCCACGCGCGGGCTTGGATAAGGGCGGTAATGAATTCCATGGGCTGGCTGTCATCGGGCAGGGGTATGTGCGTATTGCGTTCGGGACGCAGGTTGTCGGTGTAGTTGGCTTCGTTGGCAGCGTAGTCGAACAGGATGTTCATGCTGGTGCGCTTGGTGCGGGAGCGGGTGGTGGCGGTGGCCATGAGGAGGCGGCCGTCATGGGGGTCGATCAGTGACTCGGCGGTGCCGTCAAACGCATAGAGTGTGCGCACCAGTCCGCGTGAGGCGGTCACTATTTTGATGCGTGTTTGCGGGGTTGCGGATTGTGCGTCGGCTTGCGCGGATACGTGTACGCCGCCTGCTGTGCCAAGGGGGCCCCATTTTACTTTGAAATAAAATTCTTCGCCATCGCAGATGCGTTCGAGCGAGGAGGACGGGGGGGGGGAGGGGGGAGAGGCGGCAGGTAGGGAGGGGGGCGTCGTGCAAGCGATTAGGTTGCAGGCAAGTAGCAGGTTGAGCGTACGAATGCGGGGAGGCATGTTGGGGATTGAGCTGGAGGGAGTGGTTTTCGTCAGTCCATGAGGAGGGCGATTTGTTCGCCGGGGCCGTGGACGCCTTCAATGAGAATGCCTTCGACGTCCGCCGTGCGTGAGGGGCCGGTGCACCAGATTAGGTTGGGGTCGTCGGGGAAGGCCGCAATGGCATCGGTGACGGTCGCGTGGAGTTGCGCACGGGTGAGCGTGGCAATGTGTACCCAGGGCGCGAGTGCGGCGAGGCGGCTGCTGGTTGTCAGGTCGCCGAGAACGAGGGAGCCGGTTTCGGCAATGGCGGCGAGGGCGCGGGTGATGCCGAATTGGTAGTCGTCAACGCGTGTGCGGTCGAAGGTGGTCTCGAGCGTAATGGGCTCAGCGCCGGGGGGGGGGGCGGTGAGCGCGGGGGCAAATTGCGCAAGGAGGACGGGGTCGCAGTAGCCGTGAGTAAGTTTTTTCTCGCGGAGCCAGGCGGCGAGTGCGGCGGGACCTCCGGCGAGCGGGGTGCCGTGAACGAGTTTGGCGCGCTCACTGAATGCGCGCCAGAGGTCGGCGTCGGGGCCGGTGAGTGCGGAGGCAATTGCAGGGGAGACAGCAACGTCGTCGGGGAATTCTGGATACGCGGCGCGTTCGGCGATGGGCGCAAGGGCGTCGCGGACGCGGGCAAGGATGGTGTCGCGGGAGGAACGGGAGGCGGGGGAGGCGTGAGCGGCGGGGGAAGCGGGAGAGGAGGATGATGCAGTCATTTTTTTAGACAGAATTAACAGAATTTAGAGAATTGTCGGAATTGTAATTAGCTATTGTTTAGTGCGTTGTCTGTTTTTTGTGGTTCGTTCTGTTTTGTCTAAGAGTTGGGTGTGGGTGTATTCGTTTTTTGGTGTTGCCGGAACCATTTGCGGAATTTGCCGCCGCGCCATTCGGGGAGGCCGCGGGTGTTGACCCAGGTTTTGCCAGCGCGGGGCATGAGGGCGGTGGGCACGAGTTTGGAGAGGCCACCAGTGGCCATGGCGGTTTTCCAGAGGGTGGGGCTGGTGGCGAGGAGGCCGAAGGCCCCCATCGGGGGAACGTCAGCAGCGGCGACTTTGCTTTTTTCTTGTTTGGCGCGGTCGCGGAGGCGGAGGAGCAGGTCGGGGATGGGGATGTTGACGGGGCAGACTTCGTTGCACGCGCCGCAGAGGCTGGAGGCTTTGGGGAGGTCGGCCATTTCGGGGAATTTTTTCCCGGCAAGGAGGGGTGAGAGGACGGCTCCGACGGGGCCGGGATAGACGGCGCGGTAGGCGTGGCCGCTGGCTTGGCGATAAACGGGGCAGACGTTGAGGCAGGCGGCGCAGCGGATGCAGCGGAGGATTTCGCGGCAGTTGCTGGCAAGCACGTCGCTGCGTCCGTTGTCCACAAAGATGACGTGCATTTCATCGGGTCCGTCGGGTTGGTTGGCAGACTTGGGGCCGCGAATGAATTCGGTGTAGGAGGTGAGTTGCTGGCCGGTGGCGGAGCGGGCAAGGAGGTTCAAGAAGACGCCGAGGTCGCGGTCGCGTGGTAGTATTTTTTCGATACCGACGAGGGCGATGTGAACGGGTGTGGCGGCGAGGCAGAAGCGGGAGTTGCCTTCGTTGGTGACGAGGACGAGGCGTCCGCTTTCGGCGGATACAAAGTTGGCTCCGCTGAGGCCGACGTCGGCGGCGAGGTATTTGTGGCGGAGGTGCTGGCGGGCGCGGCGGGTGATGGTGGTGGGGTCGTCGTTGTAGGCGCCGAGTCCGTTTTTCTCAAAGGAGGTGGCGATTTCGCGGCGGTTTTTGTGGATGATGGGTTTGACGATGTGCGAGGGGTGGTCGTGGTCGATTTGGATGATGAATTCGCCGAGGTCGGTTTCGAGGCATTCCATGCCGCGTTTTTCGAGGTAATCGGCGAGGTGGATTTCTTCGCTGACCATGGTTTTGGCTTTCACCATTTTGGTGGCGCCGCGGGCTTGCATGATGCGGTGGACGTGGGCGCAGGCTTCGTCGGCGTCGGTGGCCCAGTGGACTTGCGCGCCGTTGGCAGTGAGGCGGGCTTCGACTTGGGGGAGGTAGGTGTCGAGGTTTTCGACGACGTGTTGTTTGATGCGTCCGGCGAGGTGGCGGAGTTTGTTGGGGGTGGTGTAGCTGTTGG
This sequence comes from Geminisphaera colitermitum TAV2, assembly GCF_000171235.2. GTDB lineage: Bacteria > Verrucomicrobiota > Verrucomicrobiia > Opitutales > Opitutaceae > Geminisphaera > Geminisphaera colitermitum. The sequence goes on from NZ_ABEA03000106.1 coordinate 54,254, forward strand.
TGAGGGCGCGGAGGCGGGCGTCGTAACCGGATTTGGAGCCGTCGTAAACGGCGGCGCGGGTGGCAGGTTTGTCGGCGGCGAGGCGGGCGGCAAATTGGTCAATGGGCTGGCGCATGGTGGAATTGGGTTAAATGGGTTGCTTGCTAGAGGTCGGCAGCGGAGGAGGGGGGGGGGGGGAGGGCAGCGGCGCTGAGTTGGTAGAATTCGTGGAGTTTGGCTTGGAGGAATTTTTTGTCGGGGAGTTGTAGTTCGTATTCCGCTACAAGCGCGGGGGAGAGGCTGCGGCTGAGGGCGTACTCAACGACTTCGTTGTCCTTGGTCGCACAGAGGAGGAGGCCGATCGAGGGGTTTTCATGGGGTTTACGAACGTCGCGATCCAGGGCTTCGAGATAAAAATCGAGTTGCCCGATGTGCGCGGGTTGGAATTCCTCGATTTTAAGGTCGATGGCCACAAGGGCGTTGAGGCCGCGATGGAAAAAGAGGAGGTCGATGGCGAAGTCTTTGCCGCCAACTTGGAGGCGGTGTTCGCTGCCAATGTAACAAAAATCGCGTCCGAGTTCGGTCAGGAAGCGGCGGAGGTTTTGCACCAGGGCGTGGTGCAGATCGGCTTCGTTGTGCTTGTCGGGGAGGTTCAGGAAATCGAGCAGGTAGCTGTCTTTGAAAATGCTCAGGGCGTCGGGATGCAGTTTTCGCAGGGGCGCCGAGGTAATTGGCGGGGATAGGACGGTGCGCTCAAAAAGGGCACTGTTGAGTTGGCGTTCGAGTTCGCGGTAGCTCCAGTGCTCACGAAGGGTCATGCGAAGGTAAAACTCGCGTTCTTCGGGGCGTTTGGCGCGGGAAAGAATCAGCAGATTATGGCTCCATGGTAATTGTCGCGACAGTGTCGCGACAATTGAATCGTTCTCATATGTCTCGTAAAACTGTCTGGCTCTAAACAGGTTACTTCTGGTGAAACCCTTGATATCAGGGTGGCGTCGGGCGATGTAAGCAGCGAGTTGGGGGATGGTTCCTTCGCCCCATTCGGCGGTGGCAAGTTTGCTGCTGATATATTCTCCGACGCGCCAGTAGAGTTCGACCAGCGCACTGTTGATCGCCTGAAAAGTCCGTTCGCGCGCAGTCTGGATCAGGCCAACAAGTTCGGCAAACGAGGCTTCGGACGTAGAGAGGGAAGGGGGGGGTGGGGGGGGGGGAGAGGCCGCTTGCGTAATGGCGTCGATGACAAGCGAACGTTTACCAGTCCTGTCGGGCTTGGCGGCTCTGGTTTTGGTGGACGTGGCGGGCTTAGCAGACTTGGCGTTTTTGGAGGTCGGAGGCATTTGTTATTAATTTCTCTAAATTGGTGCGACAGTGTCGCCACAATTTAGATTTTTTAATCAATATTTGTTACATCTTGAGCACGCCAGCGTTGCGCAGGGAGTCGCGGAGCAGTTGCGAGATGTGCATGATTTTTATCGGGCGTCCGCCTTTGGCGGCGAGGCCGCTGAGGCTCATCAAGCAACTCATGTCGATCGACACGATGTAGTCCGGATTCTCGGCAAGAATGTGGTCGAGTTTGAGTTCTCCCATCGCCTTTGAAATGTGCGGGAAGGTCACCGAGAACGTGCCGCCGAAACCACAACATTGCTCGGCCTCGCCGAAGGGCAGGACTTGCAGGCCGGTGATGGTGTTGAGGAGCGTGTGCACCGCCGCGGGGGTCGGCGTGCCGCGTGAGTGACAGGAGCGGTGAAACGCCACTTTGCCATCGAACTTGCCCGGCCACGAAGTGACGCCGAGGCCGTTGACGATGTAGTCGGTCAATTCCCAAGTACGCGCACCAAGCGCGGCAACTTCGGGGAGATCGGGCTCGTTCTCAAATTCGAGCAACGCGCCGTGAAACATCATCGCCGCGCACGAACCGGAAGGGACGATCACGGGCACGTCCGCCGCAGTCGTGTTGATGGCCTTCGCATCGCCAGCGGTGCTCATGGCTGCGGCGTCATTGGCAAATGTCTTCACCGTGTGGCGCACGACCTTGCGCGAGGCAGGCCAGTCGCCGCCGTTGAACGCGGGTTGGCCGCAGCAGGTTTGCGCCTCGGGAAACGAAATCTCGCAACCCAGGTATTCGAGCACCTCGACGGTGGCGATGGCTACGTCGTCGTAGATGGCATCGCACAGGCACGTGGCCATGAGTTGCAGGCGTTTGCCGTTAGGACGCGGGGCGCGGTGGTGATGGGAGCTCATGCGGGAGGTCAGGTCGGCATTCATTGAGGCGGCCCGGAGGCATGGATTGCAAACCTGTTTCTGACACGTTCTGGTAGAATTTGAGAGTTTTTGGTAGATTTCGGAAGGCGACTCGGGCAACGTCCTGCGCTTTCCATCATGGCTCAAAAACTCCTCCCCCCCCCCCCCCCCGTTCACGCCGCCGCCATCGACCTTGGCGCCACCAGCGGGCGCGTGATTCTCGGCACTTGGGCGAAAAACAAGCTCACCCTGCGCGAAGTTCATCGCTTCCCCAACGCCTTCCAATCCATCGGCGGACACGATTACTGGAACATCGCCGGACTCTGGACCGAGATCCAAACCGGCCTAGCCAAAGCAATAAAAACCCTCCCGCGCGGCGCCCGTCTCTCCTCCGTTGGCGTGGACACCTGGGGCGTGGACTACGTGCTCCTCAACGACGCCGGACGCCTCGTGTATCCGGCGCACGCATACCGCGACAACCGCACCCAGGCCGGCCTGAAGCGTCTCGCCAACACCCGGGCCGCGCTTGCCCGCATCTACGAAGCCACCGGCATCGCCAACGTTTTCTACAACGCGTCCCTCCAGCTTGAAGAAACGATTCGTAGTTGCCCTGCCATTACAGATCTCGCCACGCGCTGCCTCTTCCTGCCCGACTATTTCAACTACCTCCTCTCTGGTCGCGCCGCCAACGAACTCACCATTGCCAGCACCACGCAACTCCTCGACGTGCATTCCTGCGACTGGTCGCGCCCCGCGCTCGACTACTTTCGCGTGCCTGCCAACTGGCTTACCAAACCCGTGCTCGCCGGGACCAAACTCGGCAAAATCCGCGCAACCCATTCCCCCGCCCTCACGCCCCTTGCCGATCAAGGCACGCAAGTCATCGTCGTTCCCGGTCACGACACTGCCTGCGCCTACGACGCGATGCCCGCCGCGCCCGAGGGAGGCGACATCTTCCTCAGCTCCGGCACATGGTCGCTCGTCGGTTTTGAAAGCGACACGCCCGTCCTCGGTTCTGAGGCGATGGCCAACCGCATTTGCAACGAACGCATTGGCGACGGACGCTATCGTCCGCTGACCAACGTCATTGGTATGTGGCTCCTTGAACGCACCATGCTCGACCTCGGTCCTTCCGCCCGTCCCAAGACGCCCGAAGCGTGGGACAAGCTTATCGCCACCGCCGCGAAACTCCCCCCCTCCAAAGTTCTGATCGACGTCACCGACCCCGCCCTTGCCAACCCCGCCTCGATGAAGGCTGTCATTGACGGGCAACTACGCAAAAAGAAGGCCGCTCCGCCGAAAAACATCACCGGCTACATGCGCCTCATCTGCGACTCACTCGGCCAGGGCCATGCCAATGCGATCCGCGTTTTCGAAAAGCTCACCGGACGCAAATTCAAGCGCATCCTCATTGTCGGCGGCGGTTCGCGCAGCCCGCTCCTCTGCCAGACCACGGCGGACGCGGCGGGCATCCCGGTCGTGTCGTTCAGCCTCGAGGGTACCGCAGTCGGCAACCTCGCCAACCAGCTTGTGGCGCTCGGTGCGGTGAAAAACATCGCGGAGTTCCGCGCCCTCTCCGGCAAACATCTCAAGCAGACGGTTTATAACCCGCGCTGAGGACGCCGTCAGCGTAGTGAGATCACAGAAGTTACGTGGACGACTGTCTTGGATGGAGGGCGGACAGGAGTGTCCGCCCTCCAGTGGGAGTAGCGCGGCGGATTGGAGGAAAAAACACGCCGCTCCGTAATGCCTACGCTACGTGTAGCGGAAGCGGGCGGGACGCCCGCGCCACTTACAAACCCTTTTACGGCGTCGGCGCGGACGCAGATCGGGGGCGTTGTGGCTTGAGCGTGAGGGTGTGTGTGCCGGGGTCACTTGGATCGACTTGACCGCTCCAGGTCGCGACGTCGGGAATGGACAGGCTTAGCGTGTGTTTGCCTGCCATGATCAAGGCGATGTCCACGGTGTCGGCGACTGGCAGTTCGGCGTCGCAAAAAAAGAACGACACTGCCTTAGACGCATCTTTTCCCGGACGCAGTGAGACGTGCATTTTTTGTCCGGCAAATTCCGAGGCCGGACGCGGAAGCACGATTTTCAGGCGCATTGACGTCAGCGTGAGGGGAACGTCAATGGTGGCGTCGGTGGCGTCGGTTGGTGTTCCGTCATCGGACTGGCGGGGGGCGGGCAGAAGCACGCAGAAGATGGGTTGGTCAAGTCCGCCGGGCTGGAGCGAAGCGAAGCGGATGCCGGAATCGAGCTGGATGCTCACTTGGGCGCCATCGGCATCGATCAAGTAATCGCGTGAGATTTCCAGCACGCCATCAGAATGGGTGCGTGTGTGTGAACTGACTCCCTCGATAGAGTCACGAGTGGTGGGCGTCTGTCGGGTGATCGTCCATCTAACTTCCAGATTGGGTTGTGGCTGGCCATTGACCAGAAGCCGGTAACGGAGCGGGGCGGACTTTGGCTTTTTGGGAACGATGGCGTTTATGCCGAGTCTTTTGAGAGCTGCTGCTGCGGCATCCGCGACTCTGGAAGAGGGGTGGGCGAGCAGGCTGTGCAGCGTTTTGATGACAACGGGGTCGTGGTTGTCCTCAAGCCAGCGGATCGTTTCGCGGGTTTGGTCAACGGTCAGGCTGGTGGGAGAGACAGCGGCTTGTCCGGCGAAGAAGTGGACGATTTCCGTGCGGAGTGGTCCGTCGGGGAGGGGTGGGGGGAGAGGGAGGGAAAAACTGCGTATCTGGGGTTGCTTTCGTTGCTCATGCGACTGGAGCAGTGGCGCGAGTGCTTTCATGTAGTCGTAAATGGCCTTTGTCGGTGCGCGACGGGCCATGTTCAACACGAGTTCAACGGGGCGGGTTTCGCTTTCGACGAGGAGCATAAGAAGGGCGTTTTTGCGCAGCAGGCTGTTGTTGAAAGTTGTGGAATTGTTGTCGGCATCGACGAGTGCGCCGAGACAGAGTTTTTCCGCCTCGGTGGCGCTGCCACTGCACAAACGCAGAAGGCGCATGTTGACGTCGTAAGAGGGGACGAATCCGAAGAAGGATGGCATGTAATCGAAAGGTTGTCGGAAAATAGATCCGATGCACTCGGCTGTTTGTCCGGCGCGGGCCAGCGCAATGAGGGCGGCTTGTTCTCGCGCATAGTAGAAATTTTGGGAGCCTGTGCCACAGGAGGAGCCCCAAGTGTAGTTGAGAATTTCGCGTGCGGAGACGGTGCGGGTGTCTGCCAACAGGTCACCGAATAGCGACCAGAATACCGTTCTGTCGCTGATGTAGTTGGGCGCTTTTTCCTGATCCGCCCATGTGCGGTAGCTTGGCTCGAGAGCGTTTCTGGCAGTGGCCGCGCGACGATAGGCTTGCCAAGCCTGCTGCTGGTCAGGTGACAGATTTTGGATGGCGGCGTCATCAATCCCGGTGTCAGGAAAACGAGGCGCGGGTGGTGGCGTGGTTTGCCAGTCTTCCGCTTTCAAGCGCAGCCAGAGTTGTGCGAGACCTTTGAATGCGTATTCTTTTTCCTGAAACGAGAAGTCGGAGGAAACAAAGATGTGCAGCAATTTGGGCAGCCTGTCGCGGTCGCCGTGCAGGCAGGCGAGGTTAAAGGCGTCGACACGCTCCATGAGCGAAAAGCTGGCTTTCTCGGCGGGGATTTCACGCATGGCCCGTTCTAGAAAGGCGAACCATTCCGCGCTGGTCATATCAAGCTTGGGTCCGATTCCCCACGTGGAACCTACGAGGGTTTGCACAACTTCTTCAATATTCCGCATCGCCATCAGCTTGACGAAGGCAGGGGAGGGCGGGGGGGCTTCCGAACTTTTTGCAAGGCCGACAAACAGTAGTCCGCAATAGAGGGCGAGGGTGTGTTTGAATGCTAGTCGCAGCGTGTGGGTGAGGGGGTGCATTGAACGAGGAGATTGCTCCGCCAAGAGGCTAAGGCAATCTTCGACGTTTTGAGAGAGATGTCGGGATGTTGATATGGCGGGAGGTGGTGGGATGTTTATGGAGTGCGGCGATTCATCGCCGCTTTTGACGAACCGTTTCAACGGTTCGCCTGTAAGCGTGCAGCGTGCTAAAGCACGCAGAACAAAGCGGCGATGAATCGCCGCACTCCATAGGGCGCTTCCGTGTCGCTGGGAATGATTGGCGTAGCGGGTGTCAGTAAGCGCGACTTGTATCGGCAGTGGCATTACTGCCGCTGAGTTCGGCGAGGAAGGCGTCGTGCGTCAGGGGACGCGAAAACATCGGGAAGGTGTAACGGATTGCGGCGTCGTGCTCGGCCTGACTGGTGGCGGCGCAACAATCGGTGAGCGTCACCATGTGGTAGCCGCGTTCGTAACCGGTGCGCATGGTGCTTTCGACGCAGCAATTGGTGAGGAAGCCGCACACGGCGAGGTCGGTGATGCCGCGGCTGCGCAGGATAAAATCGAGGTTGGTGGAGGCAAAGGCGTCGAGGCCGCGTTTTCCCTCGATGACGATGTCGCTGTCCTGCGGTTTGAGCGTGCCGCCTGTGTTGCCGGGGCCGGCAGCAGGGGTGTCGGTAAAATCGGCTCCCCAGGTTCCTTTGATGAAGGCTTGTGTGTCCACGACGCCTTTGAGGATGCCGTAGGGTTTGAGGCTGATCTCATGGTAGCCTTTGGCAAAACTGATGGGGGAAAAGATGATGGTGGCTCCGGCGGCGCGTGCGGCAGCAATGGTTTTGGTGGCGTTGGCAAGCATGCCGGTGGAATTGATGACGTCTTTCACGGCGTCGTGCAGGACTCCGCCAGCGGTGGTGAAGTCGTTTTGAAACTCAATAAGGAGGAGTGCGGTTTTTGCAGGGTTCATGGTGCGCCAAATCTATGCCGGTTTTGGAATCGGCGCAATGTTCAGGCGTTTCATCGTGGGTTGGTTCGTTGTTCAGACCTCGTTTGACGCCTCATGATTTTGCGGTTCGGCTCGCCGGTCCATCACCGCATGCATGTTTCATCCATGAGCTGGATACAAATCGTCACGGCCATCATCGCTTCGCTCACACTCGTCGGAGTCGCCATCGGACGCCTGCCCGCGCTCAAGATGAACCGCGCCACCATCGCGCTCGTCGGGGCCACGTTGCTCGTCGTCATCGGCGCGCTCGGACTGGAGGACGCGTTTCGCGCCGTGGACTGGAATACGATTCTGCTCCTGTTCGGCATGATGGTGCTCAACGTCAATCTGCGCGCCGCCGGGTTTTTTCAAATTGTCACGTCACGCGTTCTCCGGCTGGCGCGCACGCCGCGGCGTTTGCTGGCGTTGTTGCTCGCGGTGTCGGGCGGGTTGTCGGCGTTGTTTTTGAATGACACCATCGTCCTCGTGTTCACGCCGCTCGTGCTGGAAATGGCGGCGGCGTTGCGGCGCAATCCGTTGCCGTATCTCGTCGGCTTGGTGACGGCGGCCAACATCGGCTCGGTCGCCACCATCACGGGCAATCCGCAAAATATGCTCGTGGGCATGGCGTCGGGCATCGGGTTTGTGGAGTTCACCGTGGCGCTCGCGCCCATCGCGTTCGCCGGGCTGGCCGTGGCGTGGGGCGTGCTGGTGATCGTGTACCGGCGGGAGTTTCGCGCGGAGGTGTTTGACAACAAGCATGCGCCGGACATTGCGGCGGGGGGGGAGGGGGAGCGGCGGGAGCTTGTCCAGCCGCGTCGTTTGCGAAAGTCGCTTTTGGCGAGCGCGGTGCTGATAGTTGCTCTCGTATCGGGAATGCCGGTACCGCTGGCGGCGGCGTTGTCCGCGGCGCTCCTGCTGATCAGCCGGCGGACGGAACCGGAGACGGTTTTTCAGGAGATCGACTGGTCGCTGCTCGTGTTTTTTTGCGGACTGTTTGTGGTCACCGGCGCGATCGAACACTCAGGGCTCGGCATGCGTTTGTTTGCCGTGCTGCAACCGCTCGCCGGGCACGGCACCGGGGCGCTGGCGGCGGTGGCGGTGGTGTTGAGCAATATCGTTTCCAACGTGCCGGCGGTGATGTTGTTTCGCCCGATCGTGCCGGCGTTGCCTGATCCGCATGGCGCATGGCTCACGCTCGCCGCAACGACCACGCTGGCGGGCAACCTCACGCTGCTCGGTTCGGTGGCGAATCTCATCGTGGCGGAAATTGCGCGCCGCCACGGCACGCGCCTGGGTTTTGTCGAATACCTGAAAGCGGGCCTGCCCATCGCCGTGCTCACCCTGTTGCTGGCGGTGGCGTGGTTGTCGCGTTAGAGAGGCTTGTCTGCAAAATGCCCCGGCCAAAGTTCGGATGTGACAAGCGGCGAAGCGCCGCCTAGCCAGTGGACGCATGAGCGACCACGCGCCTCTTGCCTCTCCCGTTGATCTCATTGCCCAGGCCACCGGCCAGTTTGGCGAACGCCCGTCTTGGGACGATTATTTCATGGCCACCGCCGTGCTCTTGTCCACGCGCAGTCCGTGCGAGCGTCTGCACGTCGGCTGTGTGCTGGTGAGCGGCGGGGCGCGTCCCAACCGCCTCGTGGCTGCCGGTTACAATGGCTACCTGCCCGGCACGCCGCATGTGTCGCGCGTGCGCGATGGACACGAGCAGGCGACGGTCCACGCCGAGCAAAACGCCGTGGCCGACGCCGCCCGGCGCGGCAGTTCGCTGGAGGGCTGCGTGGCTTACGTAACGCATTTTCCGTGCATCAATTGCGCCAAGATCCTGGCGGCGGCGGGCATTGCGGAGATTCGTTTCCGGTCCGACTACAAAAACGATCCGCTGGTCGAGCCGTTGCTGGCCGACGCGGGCATTGCGATTTGCAAACTGGGCGGAGGTTGACGATTTTGTTGCCAATCGTCAGCCCCTTTGCATTCGGTGCTCCCGCCTTCTCCATGAACGCCCGCCGCCAATCCAAACCCAAAAGCCACGCCGGTTCGCTGCTGGTGGCGCACCCGGTGTTGCGCGACCCGGGGTTCCGCCGCACGGTCGTGCTGCTTTCCGGGCACGATCCCGAGGGCGCGCTGGGCATCGTGCTCAACCGGCCCATGAACCGGTCGCTCGGCTCACTGGGCGGCGAGTTTGCCCTTGGGCCGCTTTCCGAGGTGCCGCTTTTCAAGGGCGGCCCCGTCGCGCCGCAACAGGTGTTGCTCTGCGCCTGGCGGTCGCAACTGGGCGGCGAGTCGGAAGGGTTTCAACTGATGTTTGGCATCGATCCCGACAAGGCCGCCGAACTCGTCGGCCAGCCGGGTGTGGGGCTGCGCGCGTTTTTGGGTTACGCAGGCTGGTCCGCCGGGCAGTTGGAAAAAGAACTCAAGTCCGACACCTGGGTGGTCAGCAACCTGCCTCCGACCTTGATGGAGACGTCGCCTGATGTCCGCCTGTGGCGTGAAGTGCTTGGGAACGTCAATGCCGAGTGGCGCCTGCACGCGAACGAACCGGATGATCCGTCGGTGAATTGATCCGATGAAGCCGGGAGGCAGGGGGGGGGGGGGGGAGGGATCAAAACCAATACCACAAGCAAAACCGATACGCTCAATCCTCCCTCAACGAATACCCCAGGCCACGGTGAGTTTGGATGATCGGGTCGGCCTCGTTCGTGACGGCGCGCAGCTTGGCGCGGATGGTCTTGACGTGGGCATCCACCGTGCGATCGAGGCTGGCCTCGGGTTCGTCCCACGCGGCGGTGAGCAATTGTTCACGCGAGAATACGCGGCCCGGTTGCGAGAGGAGCACTTTGAACAGGCGAAATTCGATCCGGGTAAGATCGAGCGGTGTATCCAGAAAACGGATTTGAAAGCGCGTGTCGTCCACCGTGAACCGTTGCCCGTTGTCATGAGGTTTTGCGCTCGCGTTCGTGTTCACCGTTACGCCGGCGTCTGCGTTCGCATTCGTCACTGCCGGCCCGCGACGCAGGATGGCGCGCACACGCGCGGCGACCTCGCGCGGACTAAAGGGTTTGGCCACATAATCGTCACCGCCCATCTCAAGGCCGACCACACGGTCGATCTCGTTGTTGCGCGCGGTGAGAAACAGGATCGGCACCGACGAGCACCGGCGGATTTCCTGGCAAAGCGCGAATCCGCTGATGTCGGGCAACCCCACATCGAGGATCACCAAGGCAAACGTCTCGCGTTCCAGCGCCTCGCGCCCCTCCCGCCCCGTGGCACGCCACTGCGGACGAAAACCTTCGGACGCGAGCGAGTAGAGGAGCGTGTCGGCGATGGCCGGTTCGTCTTCGATGATAAGAATGGAGGGCGGCACGGGACGTTGTGAAAAAATATCAAATGGAGGGGAAAAACGGGCGGAACGATCAAAACCGGCCCCCCCTCACAAGTTGGCTGCCGTGGCGTCTGGCGTGCAACGATGTTTCTTGAAACCAGTTCCATTAATGCGGTGCGGCCAGATCCCCCCGACTTCACAAATTTTGCGCAAGGTTGGAGAAATAATAGGCAGTCGGGGCGGGGGCCTTTCCGGTTTACTCATCCACTGTATGTCTCAAACTGCGACTCCTATGTCCACCACACGCGACCCATCTGTGCCTCTCAGCACCAATCCCACCCTGCTCGACTGGGTAAAAAAGATGGCTGAACTCACTCAGCCCGCCGCGATCCACTGGGTCGATGGTTCCCAGCAAGAAAACGACGCCCTTTGCGGGGCTCTCGTGAAAGCCGGCACCTTTATCAAACTCAACGAAAAGCTCTGGCCCGGCTGCTACTACGCTCGCTCGGACGCCGGTGACGTTGCCCGCGTCGAGGAGCGCACCTTCATTTGCTCCAAGTCCAAGGACGACGCCGGACCCACCAACAACTGGGCTGATCCCGTCGAGATGCGCACCAAGCTCACCGGCCTCTTCAAGGGCTCGATGAAAGGTCGCACCATGTACGTGCTCCCCTACAGCATGGGCCCCATCGGCTCCCCGATCGCCCAGGTTGGCGTTGAGCTCACCGACTCCGCCTACGTTGTCGTCAACATGCGCATCATGGCCCGCATCGGCCTGGCCGTGTTCAAGGAAATCGACAAAGGTGAAAAACCCTTCGTCCCCTGCCTCCACTCCGTGGGCGCTCCTCTCGCTGCCGGTCAGAAAGACGTTCTCTGGCCCTGCAACAAGGAGAAGTACATCGTTCACTTCCCCGAGACCCGCGAAATCTGGTCCTTCGGTTCCGGATACGGCGGCAACGCCCTCCTCGGCAAAAAGTGTTTCGCCCTCCGCATCGCCTCCAACATGGCTCGCGACGAAGGATGGATGGCCGAGCACATGCTCATCCTCGGTGTCGAAAGCCCCAAGGGCGACCGCACCTACGTCAGTGCCGCCTTCCCGTCGGCCTGCGGCAAGACCAACTTCGCCATGCTCATCCCGCCCGACGCCCTTCTCAAGAAAGGCTGGAAGGTGTGGACCGTCGGCGACGACATCGCCTGGATCAAGCCCGACGCCAACGGCGTCCTCCGCGCCATTAATCCCGAAGCCGGCTTCTTCGGCGTTGCGCCCGGCACCTCCAACAAGACCAACCCCAACGCGATGGCCTCGCTGGCGAAGAACACCATCTTCACCAACGTTGCCCTCACGCCCGAGGGTGGTGTCTGGTGGGAAGGCATGACCGACGAGACTCCCGCCGAGCTCATCGACTGGAAGGGCAACAAGTGGACGCCCGCCATCGCCAAGGAAACCGGCGCCAAGGCCGCGCATCCGAACGCCCGCTTCACCGCTCCGGCTTCGCAGTGCCCGACGATCGACTCCGCTTGGGAAGATCCCGCTGGCGTTCCGATCAGCGCCTTCATTTTCGGTGGCCGCCGTCCGGACACCATGCCCCTCATTTACCAGGCCAAGACCTGGGCGCAGGGCGTTTACATCGCCGCTACGATGGGCTCCGAAATGACCGCCGCCGCCGCCGGCACCGTGGGTCAAGTCCGCCGCGACCCGATGGCCATGCTGCCCTTCTGCGGTTACCACGTTGGTGACTACTTCCAGCACTGGCTCAACATGGCCAAGAAGGCCAAGATGCCCGCCGTGTTCCACGTCAACTGGTTCCGCAAGGATGCCAATGGCAAGTTCATGTGGCCCGGTTTCGGCGAAAACGCCCGCGTGCTCAAGTGGATCGTTGGCCGCGCCAACGGCTGCGATTGCGCCAAGGCGACCGAGACCGCTATCGGCTTCCAGCCCACCTATGCCGACATCGATTGGGACGGCGCCAGCTTCGACAAGGCCAAGTTCGACGAACTCCAGGCCGTTGACGTTGCCAAGTGGAAAGCCGAAGTCGCCGATCAGGCTGACTTCTTCGCCAAGGTTGGCACCAAGCTCCCGGCTGAACTCAATGCAGAACGCGACGCCCTCAAGGCCCGCCTCGGCTAAGTGAGCGAGTAACGAATACTTGTTAGTATTGTTGTTTTCATGACATTAGCGCGGACCGGCCCTCACAGGCCGGTCCGCTTTTTTTGAGGGATATGTCCTCCCTTCCCGCCCTTTTCCTCCCTCCCCCCCCCCCCCCCCACACACACAATTCTCTTTTTCCGCCATGGTCGCAATTTGCCCAAGGGAAAATTCCCTTGCAGATGCAGGCAGGTTACCACGAACAAAAAATTTCCCCGGAGACAGGTTCGATGGTCACGCAATACCCTTCCGATGTGCGGTGGAAGGGTATTGCCGGACCTGTTACGAAATAGCCCACGTTCTGCTGAATGCGGACGGTGTCGGATGGGAAATCAGGGTCTGGCAAAAAGGTCACGGTTGCATTTTTCAGCCCCCCAATGCGGAGGCGGCGGATGATGCCGATTTCGCCGGAGTATTGTTCGCGGCAGATAATGTCAGCGGGCCCGGATTGCTCGACAAACACCCGGCACTCCCGGTGCCATGTCGTGGGCAGCGTCATTTCGCCGACAGCGGTTTGACCATCGGCGTTTGATCCGGTGAGGCGGACATCGCAGCCAACAGGAATCGGAACGCCTTGCGGAAAACGCCAGCGAAGCGTGGTGGTGGTGACGGGGGTGAAACCGGAGAACACCCAACCACCGCGAACACGGGCGCACAGGATCAGCGGGTCTCGCGTGGCTGCCGTGCTTTTGACGAACAGGATCGGTCTCGATGCGGGTTCGCAGGGCCGTCCAGTCGTTGTCGCGTGCCAAGAGTCTCGGATGAGGCGCAATCTTTCGGACAAGGGCGGCGGCGTCTGGAATGCCGGTGATACCGGCGGCGCAGGTGACGGTGGCAGCGGTGGCCGGAGGTTCGGGCGGCTCGCTGGACAAAACACGTGGCGGTATTGCGGATAGCATGACAGTCAGGATGACGGACGCGGCGGTGCAGGTGCGTCTGGTCATGGCGTGAGAGAGACTGAGGAGGCGCTGTCTCTTGTCAGCCGGAACAACTGAACTTCGCCCGCCAGTGCTGCGTCCGCTTCAAAAGTTGCTGATCCGTTTGTCACATCGAGCGAGCCAATGTCCCGGACGTCACGATGGAATTTTTCCACGCGCCAGCGTCCGTTGCCGAGGCCGGCGAGGGTGACGGTGCCCGGAGCGAGGCCGTATTTGGTTTTCAATACACGTTCGTAATCGATGTTGCCAAGATAACCGCCGGTCCATTTGCGCATGATTGCCACATACACGCGATTGCCGTCGGGCGATGCTCGCAACTGGCACTCAAAACGCGCGTCGGCGGCACCGCTGGTGTTGGTGGCTTGGCCGGTGCGTTGTCCTCCTTTGACGGATACACGCCGCGTCACGCCCGCCCAGGCGAGAATCGCGTCCAGCTCCTGCGCGGGGAATCCGAACGGGGCCTGCCATTCGGGCACGCCGGGCGCGGGTTGGCGGCGGGGCTCGGCAATTTCGCGGATTTGCGCGGTGAAGTCGATGCCGGGCGTGTCGCGCAACAGGCGTCGCAAGAGGTCGCGTTCGGCGGGGCGTTCGGGGCAGTATTTTCCGGGATTGCCCACGAGCACGATTTTGTTGCCGCCGCCACCGCCGCCGCGGACGTGGGCAACGAGGCGTTCGATGGCGCGCAACGGCATGACTTCGCCGCAGACAAAAATGGTTTTGAAGCGGTCAAGGCGCACCCAGTCGGTGTATTCGTTGGCAAAGTGCGGGGGCACCTGATGCCAGGCAAACAGGGCGTTGAAGGTGCGGATGCCTTCGATGTCGTAGTCGCCTCCCGAGCGCCAGTTGGCGAGCAGGCCTTGGGCGCGACTGCCGAATACCAGCACCTCGGGTTCGATCTGTCGGGCGCGTATCCACTCTTCCCATGCAGGCAGGGTGTCGCGCTGGTAATCGAGCATGGATTCGGCGGTGTTCTGGCTGAAGCCGCCGGCGGGCGGGGTGGTCTCGTTCTTCACGATCATGCGCGAGTGCCAGCGCATGAGCCAGAAAATGCCGTCGGAGAGGTAGGAACTCCAGAAGTTGGTCGCGTCGGAAATGGAGCGCGAGGTGGGCATGTGGTTGTGCAATTCCTCGGCGTAAGGAACGCCCGCCTGCACGCACATGCTGCGCAGGACGGCGGCATTGAAGTTGGGCGAGTCCTCGTTTTTCAACACGCCGCCGTCGCGCAGCAGCGGGATGCTGCGCTCGATGGCGTAGGGAAAGGGTTTTTGGTCCACCTGAATCTGGCGGCGTGGGTCGAGCGAGCGGATCGCCGCGAAGAAATCAGCGAGGCGCGCATGATGGCTGTAGGTGTTGAAATTCACAAAATTCTGGAACGCTTCGGAGAGGTCCGGGCCGGGCAGGTCGCGCTCGTTGACGCCGGGCAGGCTGAAGAGCGCGCCCATGTTGGGGGGGGGGGGGGGAGGGAGAGCGTTTCGGTCCGGTGTTTTGTTCAAAGACCCAATCCAGCGCGCGAATTCGGCGCGGGCCGGGGCCGAGTAATCGAGCCGGGAGGGGTCCACGCCCCAGCCGGCGGTTTTGCCGGCGAGTTGGTAGTTGGTTATCCGATACCCGATGACATTGGGGTTGGCGAGGACGTGGGTGACGAGGCGTTTGTAGTAACGCAGCCAGCCGTCGCGCACGGCGGGGTCCCACCAGGAGGGAGCGAAGGTGCGCGAGGGTGTGTCGCCGGCTTGATCAATGCGAATGGCGGCGTCGAGCCAGAGGGGGAAGGAGAACTGGCGGCCTTCCGAGCCGTCGCCGGTGTAGGCGAGGAAGGCTTTGAGGCCGTGATGCGCGGCGCGTTCGATGCGGCGGTCGAGTTCATGCCATTGGTAAACGCCGGGCAGCATCTCGTGGTTGCCCCAGAGGTCGCCGATGCTGACGCTTTTGGCTCCGGCACGGACGGCTTGCTGGAGAAAGAGTTCAAAGGCGGCGGGTTCCATGTTGTTAATCCAGGGGAACACACGCGAGGGACGGTCGCCTTCCCAATACTCGGCGTTGTAGTGGACTTTTCCTGACAGCACGGCGTCACGATCAGGAACGCTGTCGGGCACACGGGTGGCGGAGGGTTCGGGCGGGCTCTCGACGCCGAAATGGAGGTGGGCGCGGTCGAGCAGGCGTCCGTTGTCCAGGAGTTCGGCAGTGGCGAAATACTCCATGCCCGGTTCGACGGGCAGGGAGACGCGAAGGTCGTCGCCATCGGTTGGCCGGGGGAAGTTTTTCCGCATGAGCGCGCGGTTGTTGTAATCGACAATGCGAACGTGGACAGTCGCGTTTGCGTTGGTCCGCGCCGCCGGGAGCGTGAGTCGGAGCGCGGCGGTGGCGACAGTGTGCGGGAAAACGTGCGAGGGCATGTCGCTGCGCAGTTGGAAACCGGAATCCGGCTGCGCGCCGGGGGGGGGGAGGGGGGGCGTGTCGCGGTTTTGGATGACGACGAGTTCGAGAAACTGGCGGTCTTCGTTAAACGTGCCGTCGGGTTTCCATGTTTTTGTATTCAGAAAATAACGACCGCGTGGCAGTTCCGGCAGGAGGATGCGTTGACGAAAGAGTGTGACGGGGTCTTTGCGGTTGGAGGAGGCTTCGCCGCCGCGGCTCCAGATGACGGGACCTTGGTATCCGCGATGCAGGGTGACTTCGTAGCGGGTGTCGGCGTCGGCGAGGGTCAGGTCGTCGAGAAAGAGGACGGGGGGGGTGTCGCGTCCTTGCCGGCAGCGGGAGGAAAAGGTCCAGGACCAGGCGGCTTCAAAACCGTTTTTTGTGAGAGTGGTGAGTTCCGCGAGAAAGAGGCTGCCGGTGCCGGCTTTCACGGCGGGGCCGGCGCCGAGGGCGTCGTAAGCGGGGGATTTGGCAGGTTTTATCGTGATGCCGGCGAGCGAGAGCGGGCGCGGCCAGACGAGGGCGCGGGTGGCGTCCTGGTATTCGGGCTGGGCGCGTTCGGCGATGTCAGCCGGTGTGTCGATGCGGTAGGAGGTTGCCTGGCTCCAGATGGACCATTCGCGGGCGCGGTGTTGTTTCCAGCCGACGGGGCCGCCGTGGGGGAGGCGGCTGGTGTTGACTTTGAGTTCGTGGTGCGCGCCCGCGGCGTCGCGGATGTTGAAGAGGAGCGTGAAGTCGCCTTCGGCGCGGGCAAACCAGAGGGTGAGGTTTTTGAGGTCGTCGGGCAGTGGAACCGGCTCCGGTGGCACGAGTGAAATATTGGCGCGTTCCGGCGAATGGTAATTCACGCGAAAAAGATCCGCCGCCATCGTGTTTGCCGCGTGTGCCAGTTCCTGCGGTTCCGTCGCGATGCTTGCAGTGGCCCTGGCGTCTGTTTTCGCGGTCCAGCCGGCGAGTGAAATCGTTTCCGGCACGGTGGCGGCAATTGCCATGCCCGATACGATGAACGCGCAAAGCAGGGGAATCATTTTCCCGGTGCGCGCATGGGGGGGGGAGGGGGGGAGGAATTGTGTCATGATAAAAAATACAATTGCGCGGAGGCCAGGGGGGGAGGGATCAGTCGGGGCGGAGCGAGATTTCGACTTCGGCATGGTAGCGCGCGGCGAGTGGCGCGTTTCTGGCAGGCGCGAGAACGATCCGCCGCCAGGTCTGGATGCGCCCGTCGAGCATGGCGCAGTCATGCGCGTCAACGTGCGTCCATTTCAGCACGTTTGAGTTTTCGGCGGTGGTTTCGGTGATTAAGCGGAAGTGGATTTTTTGTCGGCCGTCGGTGATGACGAGGTGGAGCGGCGTGAGAATTTCGATGGCCTCGCAACCGGTGATGAAACCGGACTCCACGTTGCCGGGTGCGCGGAGTTCGATGATGTCTTCCCAGCGGAAAATGCCCGCTGACGGATTCGGGACAAGACGCCGCACAAACCGTTTCAGGCCCGCCTCCACCGGCCATGCGTCGGTGAGGTCGGCCTCGAACAAAATCCGGCCCGAGGCATCCGGCGCGGTATCCGCGCGCAGGATTTTGGCGGTGTGTTCCGCGCCCGCGTCCTGTTCGCAACCATTGATCAGTGGAAGCGAGTGGCCGAGCGAACGCGCGGCGAAAAAGGTGTAACGGGTGTCTTTTTGAAAATAGGCGCCGGTGTATTCGGGACGCCCGATTTCGGCGACGACGGGTCGTCCGTTGAGGTTGAGGAGAAAATTGCCGACATCGTTGTGATTGTGCTCCTCGGCGTTGTTCCCGCCCTTGGCGGCGGACTCCCAAAGGTTGCCGGAGGTGTCGCGTCCGCGCGCAACCTGGATGCCGAGCGTCGGCAACACGTCCACTCTTGCGGCGGCCACGGCAGAGGGGGGGGAGGGGGTGAACGCGGCGGCGATTTCAGCGTCGCCCGGAGCGTGAAGAAAGAAGTGGAGATAAAAGAGAAAATCGGTGCGCGGGCTTTCGTAAAACGGGGCGTTGGTGTTTTCGGGGCGTGTGAGGAGGGCGTAGTTTAGCGCGGCCTGTTGACGGCAGGCGGCGGAGTCGAATTTGTCCGCGAGGTAGTGGAGCGTGGAGGCGCGCAGGACGGTTTCTGCGGCACAGTCGGCGAAGTTCACAACGCGTCCGTTGCTCAAGCTCATGGCGGGGCCGCAGGCGGCGATGCGGGCGATTTTCGGATTGTTTGCGAAGAGCGAGAGCGCGCCGCGCGAACGTTTTTCCAGTTGTTCGTTGAGGAGCGAGAAGGCGCCGAATCCGTATTCCCAATACGCGGGGCCCTCCGAGCACGCGCCGTCGTCGCCGAAGGCGTCCACGAAGGCGGGGAGGTGTTTTGATGCCTTGGCGACGAGCGCGGCAAGGAGGCCTGCGTCGTCCTCGACGGCGAGCGCGGCTCCGACAATCCCCTGGTGGCAGACGGCGTTCCAGTTGTTGCGCTGTTGGGTCCACCAGAAAAATTCTCCGCCTGTCAGGTAGTTTTCAAAAATGTCGCGCCGGAGTTTTGCGCGAATGCCGGCGCGGAGTTTTTTGGGGAGTATTTCGCCGAAGACGTGAAGCAGGTCGGCGAGGTGGCTGGCGGTTTCGGCGGCGAACAGGTCAACCCGGCGCGGGTCGCGTCCCGAGGGGGATTCGGGGGCGTGGGCGGGCAGCGTCCACGAGTCTTCCGCGAGGGTTTGCTCCATTTTTGAGGCGAGGGAGCGGAGGGCGGGGTTTTTATCCGGGTCCGGGTCGCGGGCGGAGGCGGGAGCGGCGAGGAGCGTGAGCGCGGCGCGGGCGAGGTGGCGACGGCGCTCGAAATAGATGTTTTCAAACGGCAGGCGGACGCCGGTGGCGGCGAACTGGCGGTAGAGCGCGTCGGTGAGCGGCGGCAGCGGGGCGTCCCTCTCGGCGGGGGCGGAGGCTTGGCGGACGACGCAGGCAATCACCGGCGCGAGGCGCGGGCGCGCAAAGATTTCCGCCCAGCGCGCGTCGCCAAATTTAGGATACGGGGAGGCGGGGGCGTTTTGCCTGAAAACTTTGGCGAGCGTTTCCCGCGAGGGCGGCGAGAGGAAGATGTTTTGCGGGCGCATGTCAGATGTTTCTGTCAGCGGTCGCCGGTCCAGAAGGTGTCCATTGTCGCGTCCCACAATTCGGTGCGGTCTTTTTTGAGTTTTGCGCAATGACCGTCGAGGAAGACGATGTTGAGGGAATCGTTGTGAGGGAAACGTTGATACTGTGCGAAATTGCCCGCGTCCCCCGCCACGATATAGGGGTGCTGGTGAGTGGATGCGTTTTCATTCTGGGCGAGGCCGTCGAAGAAGAGCGCCTGCCGGGAGGGAGCGTTGGAGTCGGACACCCTCAGGGTGCGCGGATTGCCGTTGCTGGTTGTCGGTGGGAGGGACCAGTCGGGGTTGGCGTTGCTGCCCGCTGTGTCGGGGTTTTCGCGACTGGCTGTGTAGCTGTTGAGAGTATAGGTGTATTGTTGGTTTCCGTCTTCTTTCGGCGGGAATTTTTTCACCATGATCGGGCAGGTGGTCACGGATTTCGTGTTGACGCCCCATTTTGCGCCGGCGTCGAGGTAGGGCATCAGCGAGCCGCTTTTGTCGATGTTGCTTGCCGTTGTGGGATAAAGCCAGTTTTTGCCGGGCGTGGCATCCTTGTGGTCCGCCGCGTAAGCCTGCGCCGCCATGCCGAGTTGTTTGAGATTGGAGATGCAGGTTGCGCTCTGCACCGTCTCGCGGACTTTGCCGACGGTGGGAATGATGATCGCCGCCAGAATGCCGATGATGGCAATGACCGTAAGCAGTTCAATGAGGGTGAAGGCGGCACGGACGGCTGGTGCGGGGATGATTTTCATTTTGATGACAGGCAGGGGGGGGGGGGCAGCGTTTGGCGATGGTTGCGGGCGGGATTTCGCGCGTGGGGGTGCGGAGGATTTTGCCGCCGGTCGGGTCGCTGATTTTGGCGAACCATTCCCATGTTGCCGCGCTGTCCGCGCCGGTTTCGAGACGGCAGGTGGCCGTCTCGCCGGAATGGATTTGGGTTGTCGCGATTTTTTTGAACGCGCCGGGATTCGCTCTGAAATCGTAGTCGAGCGTCTGCTCGCCGTCGTTGTAATCGTCGTGGCGGTCGATCAACGGGGAATAGTTGGAGACGTGGATTTGGTTGTTGCGCGGCGAGAAGCGGAGGATCGTCAAGAAGCCGGTGCCGCCGCGGTCGTCGCTCTGAAAATCCCTGACGAGCGAGTGAACCGTCGAACCGTTGAAAACATCCGCGCGGTGGCCGACGCCGGTGTGGTGTCCGCCGATGAGGAGCATCAGGTTTTTGTTGGTTTTGAGGGCTTCGTAAATCGCCTTGCCATCGGGATAGGGCGAATGGTTGCCGTCGGGGCCGGGCCACATGATGTTGTGCGAGGTGACAATGGCGCGGCGATCCGCGTGTTTTTTCAGCAGGGCGTCCGCCCATTTCAGGGCGGCGGGGGTGCGTCCGCCGACTTGCGATTCGAGCGAGATGGCGATGAGGCGTTCGCCGCCGCTTTCAAAGAGGATGCAGTGGTTGTTGTTGTTTTTGTCGCCGAAATGGCCGGCGTACCAGGCGCGTTTTGCGAAGCGGTCGGAGCCGAAATAGCGGTTGTAAAAGAGGGCGGGGCCGCCGCCGGTTTGTTTGCCGTCGGGGCGTGTGTGGATGGAGTCGTGGTCGCCGAGCGCGAGGCTGTAGGGGATGCCGTCGGGCAGGCCGGTCGTCACGGGGTCTTCGAGGAGGCGAATGGAGTGGTCGGCGTTTTGCCATTCGGACTCGGCAACGTCACCGCGGTCGGTGATGTCGCCGAGGTGGAGGACGGCGGCGATGTTGCGGGCGCGGCGGTTTTTGACGATCCACGCGGTCTGCGTGTCGAAGATTTCGGGTGTGCTGCCCTTGAAGCCGCCGCGTGTGTAATACTGGGTGTCGGGCAGGACAATGATTTCAAAATCCGGCGCGGCGGCGGCTTGTTTGCGGGCGTGAAAGGTGACGGTGAGTTCGCGTTGCGCGGGATGGTTGGCGCGGAGCGAGAGGGTGACGGCGGCGGGCGCGGCGGGACTGGCGGATGCGTTGCGTGTCGCGGCGAGTTCGCTCGCGGTTGGCGGCGGGTTGCCGGGGCGGGCGTCAAAGGTGACGCTCAGGCGCGGGCGTTTTTCGGGGTCGGCGGAGAGCGAGGAAACGAGCGAGAGCGGGTCGGCTTTCGCGCCGGTGTGTCGCAGCACCCAGCCGTGGTTGGCGTTTTTTCCGGAGGTCCACGCGCGCAGGGATTTTGTGAGGTTCACGTCAACGGCTGCGTTGTCGCGGAGAAAATAGGCAATGGTGTCCGGCTCGGCGCGGGCTTCGCGTTCGTTTGCCTGAATGCCATTGCCGTCCCGCGCGGCGTCGGTCCATGGCTGCAACAGGCGGTTGAAGAAGACTCGTGTGCGCGCGCCTTTGGCGGTGTGGAGTCGCAGGGTCGCGCTCACGATGGGCGCGTTCGTGGGGATTTGCGCGGGTTGGCCGCCGAAAATATCGTCGAAGCGCAGGAGTGTTTGTTTGTCGGTGAGCGGCTTGCCGGTGCGCGGGGTTGTCGAGTGCTCAATCGGAAGGTTGGGCGCGTCCGGCGAGAGAGTGAGCGTTTCGTCTTTCACGAGCGCGGCTTCGGTGGCGCCGGCATAGGCGTTGTCGCCGTTACGAAAAATGAGGGTCTGAAAATCGGAACCGGTGACCATCGCGCCGTCGTTGCTGTTGTCGTTGTTATCGGCGGCGGCGGCGAGGATCGGGGAGAGCGCGGCGAGGGTGAACAGGAGCGAGAGGGCGAACGCGGGTGGCGTCTGGAATGCTGTCATGTTCATGGGGGGGGGGGGGGGGGAGTGCTCAGGTCAAACGTGGCGGTAACGTAGCGCAGGCATCTTGCCTGCCATCGAGTCCATTGCGCGAAGCGCGGTCATTTTTGGTGTCGTTGTTGTGGTGTCGGGAAAAGCGGCGCTTCGCGCATGAAATTGGATTGCAGGCTTTTTCCTGACCCTATGCCTGCGCTACGTTCGGACGGAGTGGCAACGAAAACGAAAGCGGGCGGGACGCCCGCGCCACTTTTTCAGCGGCGCTTGCGGCGCGCGGCGAGGAGGCCCGCAAGCACGGTAAACGCACCCAGCCACACCGCAACGCTGGCGGGTTCGGGAACAGAGGCAGTTTGATAGGTGAGCGCGAGGTCGTCGAAGGTGTAGGTCGCTGTCGTGGATGTGCTCGTGCCGCCCTGACCGCGTCTGGCGTAAATATAGATTGCGCCTTTAGCCGCCTCCGCCGGGGCAACAAATGTGCCTGTAATGCTAAATTGCTGCCACGCGCCGTTTGCATCAAATGAGAGAAGTGTGCTTCGGTTGGAACCTGCTGTCGTCGAATTATCTGCCTTATACCACTGGATCACCACATCGAATTTGTCGGTGACGAGGTCGAGGTTGTCACCACGCGCCCAGAGCGAGAGCGTATAAGTTGTGCCCGGCTCCACGTCAAAGCGGCCGGTGGAACCTTGCCGGATGGTAGCATAATTTGAGGTGATGCTTGGCACGGTCATTCCGTAGGCATATCTGCCGGAGTGAACCATGCCCTCCTCGCCAGTTTTGGTGGCATCCCACAGTTTCCCGGTGCTGTTGCTATTGACGTCATGAGTCCAACCTGTGGGCTTGCCGCTGGAGATGTCCTCGAAGCCAGGACTGGTGATGGGGACGTTGACGATGGTCTGGGCGGAGAGCGTCGCGGCAGCGGCGAGGCCGGAAACGAGGGCCAGTGCGCGGAGGCACTTGGAGATCCGGTTGATGTGCGTGTGCTGCGAGTGTTGCAAGCGTTGCGAGTGGTTTGGGAGATAAGGAAGTGTTTTCACAAAGCGAATAATCCGCGAATGCCGAAAGGCGACAAGCGGGCCGATGCTTTACAAATAAAGTGAATTGAGCATAGTCGAGGTCATGCCATCCTTCACCCGCCCCACCATGCGTATCATCGCCGCCAAGGCGAAGGTCAGCGCGATGACCGTATCGTTGGCGTTGCGCGACCATGCGAGCATCCCGGAAGCCACGCGCCTGCGCATCAAAACCATCGCCAACGAATTAGGCTACCGGCCCGACCCGGTGTTGCGCGCGTTTCACTCCTACCGGCGCAACAGCAGGCAGGTGAATTTTCAGGGGACGCTGGCGTGGGTGAACAATTTTGCGCCGGATCACCCACTGCGGGCGGTGCCTACATTCAATGTTTATCACCAGGGCGCGGCGCGGCGTGCGGAGCAACTGGGCTACAAGCTCGAAAAATTCTGGCTCGGCGCGCCCGACATGTCGCAGGAGCGGATGACGGACATCCTGTTGGCGCGCAACATCACCGGGTTGCTGCTGCCGCCCCAGCCCGACGCGCACATGGAACTGCATCTGGACTGGGCGCGGTTTGCTGTCGTTACTTTTGGATACACGCTGGTCCGTCCGCGTTTTCATTCCGTGTGCAACCATCATTATCAGTCGGTGTTGATGGTGATCCAGAAACTGCGGGAGCGTGGTTGCGAGCGGATCGGCTTTGCCCTCAGCGCCGCCACCAACGAGCGCGTGCATCGTCACTGGCTCGCCGGTTTTTTGGTGGAACAGCAGACATTGCCGAAGCAGAAACGGATTGATCCGCTGATGATCACAGGCGGTCCGCCGCGACCAGATGTGGTTGGAAAATGGATACGGCGCTGGCGTCCCGACGCCGTGGTGTCAATCGATCCGCTGGTGGCCGAGGCGGCGCAGGCTGCTGGCATTCGGGTGCCGGAGGACATGGCGTTTGCGTTGTGCGGCGATTCGACGAAGGAGGAGTTTTATGCGCGCATTGATGAAAATTCCAACGTGATCGGGGCGACGGCGGTGGACATGCTGGCGGGCATGTTGCAACGCAACGAATGCGGCATCCCCGCCCACCCGATCCGCATGATGATCGAGGGGAGTTGGGTGGAGGGACCGAGCGCGCCGCCGACACGAACGCCGGTTGCGAATTGACGGGAATCGCGGCGCGCGCGGTGTCGATCTCGGAGCACGCAAACGCGCCGGTGGAGGCGGACCGTTTCGCCGTCGCGCCTGTGAGGTTTTATGCGCGGCGAGAAATCTTGTGCCTTTTCGCGGCCATTGGTTTGTTGGGTTTTTGTTTCCAATCCGATCCAATCCATCATGAAGCACTCCAAGACTGATTATCGCGGCGGTAACGCCCATGTTCTCTCCACGCCCGCGTTCGAACTGGCTGTGACCACCGACGTCGGTCCGCGCGTGGTTTCGCTCCGCTCCACCAAGGGCAAGGCGGGCAACCTCTTCCTCTCGCTCGACGCCAAGACCGAGCAACGCCTCAATGGTTACCTCCTGCGCGGCGGCCACCGCCTCTGGCATTCGCCCGAGCACGTCGTGCGCAGCTACCAGCCCGACGACGACCCGCTCGCCGTCAAACCTCTCAAAAACGGCATTGCCCTCGCCCAGCCCACCGAGGCCAAAACCGGCATTCAGAAGGCGATCAAGATCGAGGTTCTCGGCTCCCGCACGATCAAGCTTACCCACGCCCTCACCAACGACGGCCTGTGGGCCATCGAGACCGCCGCCTGGGGACTCACCATGATGCGCGCCGGTGGCTACGGTGTGCTCCCGCTCCTGCCCAAGGGCGACCACAAGGCGGGCGACTTGCTGCCCAGTTATTCGTTCGTGCCCTGGACCTACACCGACCTTTCGCTTCCGGTTTGGGACTTGCACCGCGATTTTGTCGGCATCGACGTGCCCAAGGCCACCGCGCCGCAGAAGTTTGGCATCACCAACTATCCCGGCTGGTCCGCCTACTGGGTCGATGGCACCACGTTCGTGAAATACGCTCCGGTTCTCTCCGGCGCCGGCATCGTGTATCCGGACTTTGGATGCGCCTTCGAGACGTTTACCAACGGCACCATGATCGAGTTTGAAACCCTCAGCCCGCTCACCCGTCTGGAGCCCGGAGCGTTTGTCGAACACGTCGAACACTGGACGCTGCTCGACGGCCTTGCCCGGCCCGACAACGACGCCGCGTTTGCCAAACTCGCCGCCGAGGTCGGCAAGTGGATCAAAACGCTCAAAAAGTAACCGCGTCTCCCTTCCCGATGTTGCGCCTCGTTTTCATGGGTTCCGACGCCATCGCCCTGCCATTGCTCGACTGGCTGGCAGGGGGGGGGGGGGGGGGGAGGACATGGTGTTGCGGAGATCGTGGCGGTGTTTACTCAACCGGACCGCGCAGTCGGTCGCGGCCAAAAGGTCACACCCAACGCGATTAAAATATGGGCGCAGTCCCGCAGCATTCCTGTTTACCAGCCCGAAAAACTGACCGACGAAACGCGTGCCGAACTCGCCGCCCTCGCGCCCGACGTGACGCTGGTGATGGCCTACGGACACATCCTGCGCGATGCCTTCATCGCCACGCCGCGCCTCGGCACGCTCAATCTCCACACGTCGCTTCTCCCCAAATATCGGGGCGCGTCTCCCATCCAGACCGCGGTGGCCTGCGGTGAACGCGAGACCGGTGTCACGCTCATGCGCATCGTCCGCCAACTCGACGCCGGCCCCATTGCGGATGTCGAGCGAGTCCCCATCGGCCCGCTCGACACCGCCCTTGAGGTGGAGGCGCGGTTGTCCGCCGCCTGCGTGCCGCTCGTTGCCCGCGCCCTGCCGCGCCTTGCCGCCGGCACGCTGGAGTTCCGCGAACAAGATCATGCTGCCGCGACGTTTTGCCGCAAGCTCACCAAAGCCGACGGCGTGCTCGATTTTTCCGCTCCCGCCGCCGTCCTCGCCGCCCGCATCAACGGCCTGTTTCCCTGGCCTGCGTGCAGCGTGGAGATCGACGGGCAGCGCGTGAAACTGGGTCGCGCCGACAGCATCGGCACCGACACCAGCACGGACAACCATCGTGTGGACCGCGCAACTGCGCCGGACCCGGCGGGCACCGATTCGGGTAAACCCTTACCGTCTTCATCCTCGTCGGTAATCATCGAAGAACGCTCCGGCACAACTCTTCCTGGCACAATCGTGCCTCCCGCAGACACGAGGGGCGGTGATCCTGACGGCTCTCCCGGCGGCGAGTACCTGTGCGTGGCGACGGGTTCCGGAGTGCTTCGTTTGCACGCTTTGCAGCGTCCGGGAGGACGCATGTTGCCAGCCTCAGAATTCCTTCGCGGCTTTTTTTTGCCTCTTGGAACTCGTCTTACGTCCGAACCGATGCCAAAACTGGTAGTTACACAATCATCTCCGTCTAGGTGACGTTCTAACCTGTTTATTTAAGGGTTGATAGATGTTGTATCTTGGAAACTGATAGATCGAAGCGCACTTGCTGATTCGATTAGTAGAATTTCGGAACCCCCCAAAAAATCAGGTCTTTGCCCGACTACCCCCCCCCCCCGATTTTGGGTAGGATGAGGGCCATGAAATTCAACAGACTCATCATAACTCTGGCTGCCACGTTAGTGTCCACTCTCACCGTGCCGGCGGATAACATGCAAGTTGGCTCCGGCCCTTACCTCAATGTTGCCGAAGGTAATCCTCTCACGAAGCGGAACCGGGCGGTCAAGCTTCTCGCCGATCAAAGCCTCATCGCCATGATGGACGGCAATGCCCGCACGATTGCAGGGCAAACCAAATACTCCGCCGAGGCTGGTCTTGGCCAGATCCCAGCCGCCAACCAAGTAAGGGCGCTCGTCGTCACCACCAACGAAATGGTGCAGGTGGTGGACGAAGTGTTCGATGCCCAGCCGAAATCATTGTCGACAACGGGAGTCTCTTTCCCTGCTCCTTCTGCTGAGGAAGCGGCCAAGGTTGATTCACTGATGACGGAGACCAAGGCCCCCATGCTGGTGGTCATGGGCCACGTCACCCCTGCATTCGAGTCCTACATCAATGGCACAGCCACTCCTCCGGCCGGTCCTTTGGCCGATGCCCTTGCTACGGCCAAGAAATCTTCCACCAGTCCGGAAAAACAGATGGAACGACTGGTCAATGAAGTCGTTTTGCAGACCATCTCCGACCTCATCGCGACGAATCCCTCCCTCGGAGACAAGATCCGTGCGGGCAGCATCTACGTCACGGGAGCCCGTTATGACAACATCACCGGGCAGGTTCACCTGATCGTCGTCCCCCCTCTCTTCACGAATCATCGCTACGCCACCGGATTCTCGAACGAGCTCGACCATCCCGATATCGTCGTCAGCCCTTCGAGCTGATCTGGACGCCAGTCACATTTTTCAAAAGCCCGGGTTTTGCCCGGGCTTTTTTTTGTGGGTTGTCCAGGAACGAAGGGCAGGGCAGGGGGGGGGGGGGGGGACGTTTCCCCGGTAACCCGGGGGCATTTCTCAGCGCGCCAGTCATGCAGTCGTGTAAAAGTGGATACGAATACGGGTTTCTTGACAGGGTGCGGGACAGTCTTTAGCCGAATGGGCCCGATATGGAGGACGTGCTTGAACAACCTGTGCTGGTCCTTAACCGCCTCTGGCAGGCAGTAAATGTCGTCGGGGCACGGCGGGCATTTGCGTTGCTCGCCCGCGGGCATGCCGGAGTCGTGCACCATCATGAGGACGATTTTCGCGTATTCAGTCTTCTGGACTGGATGGATTTCTCGCGCGACAACCCGCCCGTCGAGCAATGGGAGGTGGTCCACACACCACGCACCGCCATCCGGTTGCCGCGGGTGATTTTGCTCACGTGGTTTGACCGGCTGCCGTGCAAGGAACTCAAGCTGACGCGCAACAATGTCTTCGAGCGCGACAAGGACACGTGCCAGTATTGCGGCAACGTGTTTGACCGGGAGGACCTCAACCTCGACCACGTGATCCCGCGTGACCGCGGCGGGCGCACCACTTGGGAAAACATCGTTTGCTCGTGCATCCGTTGCAACAGCCACAAGGCCAACCGCCTCCCGCACGAGGCGAGGATGCGGCTCATCCGCAAGCCCGTGAAACCCAAGTGGCGCCCCGTGATCTCGCTCGTGCTCAACAACCAGCAACGCGAACGCTGGAAGGACTTTCTTGATCTGGCCTACTGGAACGTGGAACTGGAAGAATAGAAACCGGCTGCGCCGGTAAATCCCAAACGACAAGCAAACGGACAAATCCCAAAGGCACACAGCGTGCCCCAAACCCAAGGCGCGGGACTCCTTTTGAGCTTTGTTCTTTTGGATTTTTGGGATTTCAACGATTGTCATGCCCGACTCAAAGCCGCCAGTCATCCTTGTCATCGACGACGACGCCGAGGTGCGTTATTCGCTCAGTCGCGTTCTTTCATCCAAAAGCTACCAGGTCGTCGAAGCCGCCAGCGGCGAGGAAGGCGTGGGATTGGTCAAAAAAGGCCCCGCGCCCGATGTCGTTTTTCTCGACGTGCGCATGGGCGGCATGAGCGGACTTGAGGCGCTCCAGCACATCCGCTCCGTCAACCCGCGCCAGCTCGTGATCCTCATGACGGCCTTCGGCACGGCGCAGACGGCCATCGAGGCGATGAAGTTTGGCGCGTTCGACTACATCATGAAACCGTTTGACCCGGCCAAGGTGCTCGCCTTGGCGGAAAACGCGCTCAAGGCCCACCACGACATGCGCGCCGCCGGCGAATACAAGCCGACCATCAACGTGGACGACTACCGCGAGGGCATCGTGGGCGCGTCGCCTGTGATGCAGGATGTATTCAAAATCGTGGGACAAGTCACCGCCAGCGACGTCACCGTCATGATCACCGGCGAGAGCGGCACGGGCAAGGAACTCGTGGCCCGCTCCATTTGGAAACACTCGCACCGCGCCGCCAAATCCTTCATCGCCGTCAACTGCGCCGCCATCCCCGACAATCTGATCGAGAGCGAACTTTTCGGTCACGAAAAAGGCTCTTTCACCGGCGCCACCGGCCAGCGCATCGGCAAGTTCGAACTCTGCGACCGCGGCACCATTTTTCTTGATGAGATTGGCGACATGGCGCTCGCCACGCAGACCAAAATCCTGCGCGTCCTCCAGCAAGGCGAAATCCAGCGCGTGGGCGGCACCGACACGATCAAGGTCGATGTGCGCATCATCGCCGCCACCAACAAGGACCTCGAAGCCATGGTCAAGGCCAAGACTTTCCGCGAGGATCTTTATTACCGGCTCAACGTCGTGCGCATCAAAATGCCGCCCCTGCGCGAGCGCACCGGTGACATCCCGCAGATCGTGGACTTTTGCCTGCAAAACCTCGTCAAGCAGAAGAAGGCGCGCGTCGGCAAAGTCTCGCCCGAGGCCATGAACATCCTCGCCCGCCACGACTGGCCGGGCAACGTGCGCGAACTCGAAAACGTCGTTTATCGCAGCGCCGTCATCGCGCAGGGCGACATGATACTTCCCAAGGATTTGCCCGTCGAAATCCGCGACGCCGTCCCTCCGCTTGCGACTGCTGTTTCGACGACCACGCCCTCTCCCCCCCCCCCTCCGAACATTGAACGTTCAATGTTAAACGTTCAGCGTTCAGTGTTCGACGGCGAAGCCGCCTCCCCTGCCACCATTGCCGCTCCGTCCCCCCCCCCCCCCCCGTCCACCACCGCAACGCCCACACTGGAGTCAGCGTTGGATTTTCTGCATCACGAACTGACCATTACGGCCGACATCGAACCGATCCTCAAACGCCTCGAACGCGAGATGATCGCGCGCGTCTATCGTGCGACCGATGGCAACATCGCCAAATCAGCCGACCTGCTGGGCATCACCCGGCCCACTCTTAAAAAGCGCCTCGAAGAACTTGCCCTCTGATTGCGTTTGCTAGTGGAGGGCGGGTCTCCTGACCCGCCGACGAGGCTCGCATCAGCGAGCCTCGCCCATCCGAATACAGGATTAACGATACGGATGGGCGCGGCTGCGCCGCGTCTGGCGGGGATTGGCAGCAAAACCCGCCCTCCGGCGTCTTGACATCGGTTTTGATTATCGCACCCCAAAACTGACCACCTCAATTTCGCCGCTTGAAAGCCGCCCGCCACCCCTCACGCTGACAGGTTTCATTTGACGCCCGCCTCTCCGCCTCGCCGGTGTTGCGGTCACACATACTGCACTCATGGACGTTTCGCTCACTCGCAATTTCTGCATCATCGCCCACGTCGATCACGGCAAGACGACGCTCTCCGACCGGCTGCTCGAATACACCAACACTGTCGCGCAACGCGTCATGACCGACCAGCACCTCGATGCCATGGACCTCGAACGCGAGCGCGGCATCACAATAAAAAGCCACCCCGTCGCCATGACCTACCCCGCCAAGGACGGGCATCGCTACAAACTCAACCTCATGGACACCCCCGGCCACGTGGACTTTGCCTACGAAGTCTCCCGCTCGCTCGCCGCCTGCGAAGGTGCCGTCCTCCTCATCGATGCCGGCCAAGGCGTCGAAGCCCAGACCGTGGCCAACGCCCATCTCGCCACCGCGCAGGGCCTCAAGATCATCCCCGTCATCAACAAGATCGACCTCCCCTCTGCCAATCTCGACCTCTGCACGCAGCAACTCGAAGACATCCTCATGATTCCCGCCGAGGAGGCCATCCTCGCCAGCGGTAAATCCGGCATCGGCATTGAGGATATTCTTGAAGCCGTCGTGCAGCGCATCCCCCCCCCCCGCTGGGCGGATTACCCGCAGACGCGCGCCCTCGTTTTCGATTCTCTTTACGACTCCTACCGCGGCGTCATCACCTACGCCCGCGTTTTCTCCGGTTCCCTCAAGGCCGGCGACCAGATGACGCTCATGAGCACCAACCAGCGCTCCGAAATCAAGGAAGTCGGCGTCTTCACCCCCAAGATGACCAAGCTCGATTCGCTCAGCGCGGGCGACGTCGGCTACCTCGTTTCCAACATCAAAGACCCCTCCGAAATCAAAATCGGCGACACCGTCACCCTTACCCAGCGCCCCGCCACCGAAATGCTCCCCGGCTACAAGGAAGTCCGTCCCATGGTCTTCTGCGGCCTCTACCCGCTCGAATCCAGCGACTACGAAAAACTCAAGGCCGCCCTTGGCCGCCTCCGACTCAACGACGCCGCTTTTCTTTACCAGTCCGAAAGCTCCGTCGCCCTCGGCTTCGGCTTCCGCTGCGGCTTCCTCGGCCTCCTCCACATGGAGATCATCCAGGAGCGCATTCGCCGCGAACACGACGTCGAGATCATCTCCACGTATCCGAGCGTCGTTTATCGGGTCAAATCCCACGGCGCCGACGAAATCGAAGTGGACAACCCCGTCATGCTCCCCGACCCCGGCACCATTGAATACATTTCCGAGCCCACCATCAAAGCCGCCATCCACATCCCCAACGACAGCATGGGCGACATTCTCGCCCTCGTCATGGAAAAGCGCGGCACTGTCGAGCACACCGACACCCTCGACGCCACGCGCGTCATGCTCACCTGCCACCTCCCCCTCAACGAAATCCTTGTCGATTTCAACGACCGCCTCAAAAGCGTCACCCACGGCTACGGCTCCATGGACTACGAACTCGGCGAATATCGTCCTGCCGACCTCGTCAAGATGGACATCCTCATCAACGGCGACCCAGTCGATGCCTTTGCCAGCATTGTGCACCGCGACAAAGCCGAGGGCAAAGGCCGCGAACTCTGCGAAAAACTCGCCGACATCATCCCCGCCCAGATGTTCAAGGTGGCGATCCAGGCGGCGATCGGCGGCAAGATCATCGCCCGCGACAACGTCAAGGAAATGCGCAAGGACGTCACCGCCAAGTGTTACGGCGGCGATATCAGCCGAAAACGCAAGCTCCTCGACAAGCAGAAGGAAGGCAAAAAGAAGATGAAGCTCATCGGCAAAGTCTCCATCCCTCCGGATGCCTTCATTCAAGTTTTGAAGAACTAGAGCGTGTAGTCACGAGATTGAAGCCCAGAGGATGGCACACCTGAATTGGACGGCAGCGAGGAAAGAGGAGGCTCGTTTTGCGTATCGGGTTGCGATGCCGCGCCATTGCTTGAGTCGTAGGAATGCATTTTCTACCAGATGCCTGATCCGATAAAGATAAGGGTCATATTCGCGTTGTTCTATGCGATTGGTCTTTGGAGGAATCTGCGGGCAGATGCCTGCGGCCTGCGCCATTTCGATGATGGCGTTGGTGTCATATCCCTTGTCGGCGATCAGATGGTCTGCGGCAATGCCTTCAATCAACCTGCCAGCCTGTGTGCAATCAGCCGTGGAACCCGCTGTAACAATGACTCGCACCGGCATACCATGCGCATCCACGGCCAAATGTAGTTTGGTGTTTCGCCCCCTTTTGTCAGACCGATCGCCTCGTTTCCACCTCTGGCTCCCGCTGCATGCGGATGGATTTTGACATGACTGGCATCAATCATCAGCCACTCAAAATCGGGCTCGTTCATCAGTTCCGACAACAGGCGCTCCCAATGCCCCTTGTCTCTCCAGCGACAAAAACGCCTGTGCGTGTTGCTCCACCCTCCGTAATCCTCTGGAAGATCCCTCCAAGGCGCACCAGTGCGTAAAATCCACAGAACCGCGTTGAGGAACTTGCGGTTGTCCTCCGCCACCCCTCCCCACGCTCCTTTCCTTCCAGGTAGCAGCGGCTCCAGAACGCTCCAAACTCGGTCCGAAATGTCGTGACGGTGTTGATCTTTCGCCATGCTGACATTCTCCATCACAAAAAAACTCAGTCAATCTTATCTCGTGACTACACTCCCTAAAGCAGTTTCATTTAAGCTGTAGCCATTTGATACCTGGTAGGGAGGCCTCTCCGAGGCCTCCGCCGTGCGTAGTGTGAGGATGCGAAATTCATAGGTAGATGGAGCGTGGTTTCGGAGGCCTCGGACGGAGCGCAGCAGCGCGGAGATGGCATTGCCGAAGGCGATGGCCCGAAGGGCTGCCCTCGGCAAAGGGCACAAAGGCCTCCCTACCGTTAAGACGACGGCTACACTCTCGATGAGATGATGGCATCCTCGCCGCCCTCATGTTTTAGAATAATCTCAAGAAAGTCGTAGCCCGATCCTATCCGGTAGGGCAACGACTACATCTCAATTTGAGATGCTTTGGCGATTGTTTTGAGGTTTTTAAGTGGTTTCATCCTATTCTATCATAGGAGTTTCCGTCATTATCTAGGTGTTTTGATGTAGGGATTTAAATTAATCGAATTGATTAAAAATCAGGTCTTTACCTGACTTATTCGATCTATCGGTTTCAGGCAATATGGCGTGATGAAATTTAGCCAACTAGCCTCAGCTCTAGCTGCCATCGTTTGCCTTTCCTCTCTGATCGTCCCTTCACAGGCGGTTGATTTGCAGTGGACGAATCCGGGAACAGGAGACTGGTCGGATTCCCAGAATTGGAATCTGGAACGAATTCCTGGGGCATGGGATAACATCTTCATCAACAACGGCGGGACGGCGGTGAAAAGCGACGGGGAACTCGCCTTGTCTCATCTTCGTGTGGGCCACGGCGGCACCGGTTACCTGATACTGGACGGCGGCAAGGTCAGTGCCAGCGACAATTGGTCGGACAACACCGTGGTTATCGGCGGTCGCAACGGCGGCGTCGATGGTTATGGCAGGGTGACCGTCAACGATGGCGGCGAATTGACCAGTTGGCAGGATATCCGTGTCGGCTTCAACGGCGGCGGCAAGGGTGAGCTGGTCCTGAACAGCGGCACGGTGAAATCAGGCTGGCAGATATTTATCGGAGCGGGGACGGAAGAAAGCGTTGTCCACGTCGACGGCGGATTGTTGCAGTCCGGCATCGACCAGGGCGGCGACATATACGTTGGCGGCGCAGACCAATACACCGGCAAAGGCAGGCTGAATATCGGCGGCGACGGTCACGTTAACAGTTTGTGGAACATCTATGTCGGTCGTCTGAACGGCAGCAGTGGCGTCATCTCGATTACGGACTCGGGACACATGGAGATGAAAAACGCTCTCGTCGTCGGCCATGGTGGCGAGGGAACCGTGAACTTGTCGGAAAACGGCACGATCACCCAGCATGGCTACACCTACATTGGTTACGATGCGGGAAGCCGGGGCACGATCAATGTGAGTGGCGGAAAATTTGACGCCGAAAAGCATGTTTACGTCGGAATTAATGGTGCGGGGACGCTCAACGTTACCGGAGGAGAAGTGGCCATCTCCGGTGCCGCCGTCATGGGATCTTACGCCGGAAGCACCGGTAACATCAACCTCGACGGCGGCGTTCTGGAAACTGCGGTCGTGGGCAAGGGCGCTGGCAACGGTAAACTCAGCTTCGATGGCGGCACCCTGCGCGCCGGGGCCAATGCCGGTGCCGACTTCATCGGCAACATCGGAACCATCGACGTGAAGGCCAACGGCGGCACGGTGGACACCAATGGCAAGACCATCACCATCGCCAGCGGCTTTTCCGGCGTCGGCACGCTCTCGAAAACCGGCGCAGGTTCCCTCACGCTCGCCGCCAGTTCCACACTCGGCGGACTAACCCACGAAACCGACACCCTGATCCTGACCGCAGGCCACACCCTCGACCTCACTGGCGCGATGCACATCGCCAGCAACACCGTTTTCCGCATGGAAGGCTCTTCCACCAGCAACGCCTTCGTCAACGTGGGCGACACGCTGACCTTGGGCGGCGGATCGACTCTCGTCTTCGATCCGACTTATTCCCTGATCGAAACCGGCACGCTGGCCTTGGATTTCTCGGCAAGCAGTGCGGATATCAATGTAACGCTGCTGGACTTTGAGGGTCTGGCCGCCGGCGAAATGCTCAAGATTTTGGGCTACACACAATTGGAAGACATCGCTTATGGCACGGGATTCGACGCGGACAGATATTTCAACCTGACCAACGGCCCCGGCTACCTGTTCACATGGGTGGAGAACGACGGCCTTTACCTGACGACGGTTCCCGAACCCGCAACCTGCGCCTTGCTCCTTGCCGGGCTGGCCGGAGTCGTGGTCATGGCGGTGGGCCGCCATCACGAACGGCGCTGACGGGAGACCCGGTCCGCGCCTCGGTGCCCGACGCCTCCTGCGTGCAACCGGGCTGGAACGGTGTGGCAACGTCTTTGGCGGACGCTTCAAAATCATGTGGCGCATCGGCGGTTCCCTGCTTTCATCCGCCGATTCGCGGACTCGCCGCGCACCTCGTCACACCATTTCACCGCTCCGTCACTCACGCCATGTTCAGCCTGTTCCTCTCCGAAGAAAAAAAGATGCGCAAACACGCCGCCAACTGGCTCGAACTGGCGGACAAAATTTACAACTACCGGCGCGACATCCTCGACCCCGCCCTCCGCACCGAACTCCAGGCGCGCGCCGCCGCCCTCCGCGTTGCCCTCCGCGAACGCGTTGATGCCGCCAAGCTCAAAGTCGCCATCGAAGCCATCGAACCCGTCCTCAAGCGCGTCGGCGGCACCCACTACCCCAAGTCCGGGCTCGTTGAGAACGTCGAATTTTTCCTCGTCGCCGCCATCATCATTCTCGGCATCCGCACCTACATCGTGCAGCCCTTCAAGATACCGACCAATTCCATGTGGCCCAGCTACAATGGAATGACCGGGCAGGTTTACCAGACTCCCGCCGACGAGCCCGGCTCCCTCGCGCGCCTCGCCAACTTCGTCCTCACCGGTTCCAGCACCCGTCGCATCGACTCCCCTGCCACGGGCGAAGTCCTCATCCCCATCAGCGGCAACGGCCAGGTGCTTTCCCGTTCCGTGCCCGGCCGCAACTGGGTCGTTCTCCCCGCCCAGCACCGCGAATGCCGTATCTATGTTGGCGATACAGCGGCGACCGTCACCGTGCCCGCGGATTTCGATTTCGACTGGGTGGTGCGCGACGCCTTTTTCCCCGGCGACAAGCGTCTCCTCCGCGAAATCATCGCCGACCACGGACGTTCCGGCAAACTCGTCGAACGCGCCGTGCAAACCACCAGCGGACTCCAGCGCGCCTATTTCCTGCGCACCGGCCGCAGCGTCATCACCGGCCAGCGCCTCCTCTCCTTCGACATCCTGACCGGCGACCAGCTTTTTGTGGACCGCGTCAGTTACCATTTTGTGCGCCCCAGCGTGGGTGACGGATTTGTTTTCCGCACCGACAAGCTCACCGCACTCCACGCTTACCAATCCCCCGGAACCCCCACCGATCAATACTACATCAAGCGCCTTGTCGGTGTCCCTGGCGACCAGCTCGAAATCCGCGACTATGCCCTCTTGCGTAATGGCGCGCCCATTACAGGCTCTCCCGCATTCGACAAAAACGCCCGTCGAGCCGACAACTATCCCGGTTACCGCAACGAGAAATACCTCGCCGCCGGCAAGGTGTTCACCGTCGAGTCCGACCGCTACATGGCCATCGGCGATAACTCCGCCAACAGCCTCGACGGACGCTACTGGGGCACTGTCCCGGCCAAGGACGTCGTGGGCCGCCCGCTCATGATTTACTACCCCTTCACCCGCCGCTGGGGCCCCGCGCCATAAAGCGCCGGGGGGGGGGAGGGGGGGGGCAAATCGCAAGGCGCAAGAACTTGTGATTGAGCGCATCTCACAAAAATCCTTCACTTGTCCCCGTCCCTCATGCCTACCACGCCCGAACAGCAAGCTCGCCAGCAAATCGACGCCATGCTCGAAGCGTCTGGCTGGACCGTGCAGGATTACAAGAAACTCAACCCCTCCGCCGCGCGCGGTATCGCCCTGCGCGAAGTCCCGCTCAAAACCGGCCCTTGCGATTACCTGCTCCTCGTTGACCGAAACCCCGTCGGCGTCATCGAGGCCAAGCGCGTTGGTTACACACTCTCCACTGTCGCCGAACAATCCGCCAGTTACGCCCAAAACCTCCCCGATTTTCTCGCCACGCTTTGCCCTGCCGACATCGCCAAACTCCCCTTCGCCTACGAATCCACTGGCGTTGAAACCCTGTTCCGCGACGAACGCGACCCGCACCCGCGCTCCCGCCGCGTTTTCAGTTTCCATCGTCCTGAAACCCTCGCCGATTTTATCGCGGGAAAAGACACCCTCCGCGCCCGCCTCGCTGCCATGCCCGTCGCGCACCCGCTCAAAACCGACGGCATGCGCGCCTGCCAAGTCGAAGCCATCACCAACCTCGAAACCTCCTTCGCCGACGACCAGCCCCGCGCCCTCCTCAAAATGGCCACTGGTTCCGGCAAAACCTACACCGCCTGCGCCTTCTCACACCGCCTCATCAAACACGCAGGCGCGCGCCGCATCCTGTTCCTCGTTGACCGCGCCAACCTCGGCAAACAAGCCAAAGGCGAATTCGACCAATTCCGCACACCCGACACCGCACGCAAGTTCACCGAACTCTACAACGTCCAACACCTCGCCTCCAACAAACTCGACCCCGTCGCCCGCGTCACCATCTGCACCATCCAGCGCCTCTACTCTATGCTCCGCGGCGAAGCCGACCTCGCCGAGGACCTCGACGAACTCTCCGCCGCCGACCTCAGCGCCGCCGACAACCGCCCCCGCGACGTTGCCTACAACCCCGCCATCCCCATCGAAACCTTCGACTTCATCGTCATCGATGAATGCCACCGCTCCATCTACAACCTCTGGCGCCAAGTCCTCGAATACTTCGACGCCCACCTCATCGGCCTCTCCGCCACGCCCTCCGCGCAAACCGTCGCCTTCTTCAACCAAAACCTCGTCATGGACTACGGCCACGAACGCGCCGTCGCCGACAACGTCAACGTGGGCTACGACGTTTACCGCATCCGCACCCGCATCACCGAGCACGGCGCCACCATCGAAAAAGGCTACCACGTCACCAAACGCGACCGCCAGACCCGCGCCCTCCGCCAACAACTCCTCGACGAAGACCTCGCCTACGACCCCGCGCAACTCGACCGCTCCATCGTCAACCCCTCCCAAATCCGCACCATCATCCAAGCCCTCCGCGACGCCCTCGCCACCGAACTCTTCCCCGCCCGAGCCCTCGTCCCCAAAACCCTCATCTTCGCCAAGGACGACTCCCACGCCGAGGAAATCGTCCACATCACCCGCGAAGTCTTCGGACGCGGCAACGACTTCTGCAAAAAAATCACCTACCAATCCAAACACCACCTCACCGGCAAACCCGCCAAAAAAGACGACCTCATCGCCGAGTTTCGCAACTCCCCCACGCTCCGCATCGCCGTCACCGTGGACATGATCGCCACCGGCACCGACATCAAAGCCCTCGAATGCCTCGTCTTCCTCCGCGACGTCCGCAGCCCCGGCTACTTCGAGCAAATGAAAGGCCGCGGCACCCGCGTCCTCACCCCCACCGAACTCCAATCCGTCTCCGGCGCCGACGCCCGCGCCAAAACCCACTTCATCATCGTCGATGCCGTCGGCGTCTGCGAATCCGACAAAACCGAATCCCAGCCCCTCGACAAAAAACCCGCCGTCGCCCTCGAAAAAATCCTCCTCGCCATCCCCCTCGGCAAACGCGACGACGACACCCTCAGCACCCTCGCCTCGCGCCTCGCCCGCCTCGAACGCCAGCTCACCCCCGCCGAAATCGCCGCCAAAATCCTCCCGCACACCGCCGGCCAAACCCTCGGCCAAATCGCCCGCGCCCTCCTCGAATCCATCGACCCCGACAAAATCGCCGAACACGCCACCGGCCACCCCGGCGCCACCCCCGCCGAAACCACACCCGAACGCCTCGCCGCCGCCAAAAACGAACTCACCGCCGCCGCCTGCGCCCCCTTCGCCAACCCCGACCTCCGCGAAGCCCTCGTCCGCGCCAAACGCGAAAACGAACAAACCATCGACACCGCCAACCCCGACCACGTCATCGCCCGCGGCCTCGACCCCGCCGCCAAAGCCCGCGCCGACGCCCTCCTCCAATCCTTCCGCGCCTACATCGAGCAACACCAAGCCAAAATCACCGCCCTGCAAATCCTCTACAACCGCCCCTACAAACAACGCCTCACCGAAAAAACCCTCAAGGAACTCGAAACCAAGCTCCGCGACGAAAACGCCCGCTGGAACGAGGAAACCCTCTGGAACGCCTGCGCCACCGCCGCCCCCGAGCGCGTCAAAGGCCGCAGCGCCATCAACCGCTTCGCCGACCTCATCCCCCTCGTCCGCTACGCCCTCGAAAAGCAACCCGAACTCCGCCCCTTCGCCGAAACCGTCCAAGACCGCTTCAACAACTGGCTCACGGACAAAGCCGCCGCCGGCATCACCTTCACCCCCGACCAATTGGCGTGGCTCCACGACATCCGCGACCACATCGCCACCACCCTCAGCATCGACCCCGACGATTTTGACTACGCCCCCTTCACCCAACGCGGCGGCTTGGGCAAAGCCCACCAACTTTTTGGAGAAACCTTGCCCGCCCTCCTCGAAGAGCTTAATGAGGTGCTCGTTGCATGAACTCCAAGGAAGAAATAAGAATGCAGAAGGAAGAAACAGACTTAAAAAAACGCACAAAAGATTTCGCTCTGCGCGTAATCAGAATGTTCTGCGCACTGCCAAAGACAACGGAAGCACAGATCTTGGGCAAACAGGTTTTGCGTTCCGCGACCTCCGTTGGCGCAAATTATAGAGAAGCGCATCGCGCACGTAGCAAGGCTGAGTTTATCGCCAAAACAGGTGATTGCCTGCGTGAAATCGAAGAAACTGCCTACTGGTTTGAATTGCTGGCAGAAAGCCAGATTGTCCCGGAAATGAAATTATCTTCGCTTTGCCAAGAGTGTGATGAACTCATTGCCATATTTGTAACCATTATCAAAAGGGCGAAAGAATGAAAGCCGACTGCAAAAGTTTAGGCGCACTATGCGTTGATAATGTTGAGAAGACCGGACCCGTTGGACGGGAATTTGTCTATGTGGATATCGGGAGCATCAATAGGGAAACAAAACGGATAGAGGATGCAAAAACTCTCCTCGCCTCGAAAGCACCCAGCCGAGCAAAGCAAGTTTTGAAGACTGGAGACGTGTTAGTCTCAATGACACGCCCCAATTTGAATGCAGTAGCATGGGTTCCTCCCGAATTGGACGGAAGCATTGGCTCCACGGGATTTCATGTTCTACGCGCACAAAATACCGAATCAAAATTTCTCTTCTACGCAGTCCAAACGAACTCCTTTATCGAAGCCATGTGCCAAAAGGTGCAAGGCGCGTTATATCCAGCAGTTCGGCCTCGTGATATTTCTTCCTTCTGCCTTCCTCCTTTTTCCTTGGCGCAGCAGCACCGCATCGTCGCCGAAATCGAAAAACAATTCACACGCCTCGACGCCGGGGTGACGGCGTTGAAGCGAGTGCAAGCGAACCTCAAACGCAACCGCGCCGCCGTCCTGAAATCCGCCTGCGAAGGCCGCCTCGTCCCCACCGAAGCCGAACTGTATAAAAGTGGAAGCGACGTCCTGCCGCTTGGTTTGAAAAGCTCCCAAACCAAGCGGCAAGATGCCGCTTCCACCTTCGAAACTGGCGAGCAACTCCTCGCCCGCATCCTCCGCGACCGCAAACAAAACTGGCAAGGCCGAGGCAAATACAAGCCCCCCGCCGCCCCCGACACCACCACCCTCCCGCCCCTCCCCGAAGGCTGGACTTGGGCAAACATCGAACAAATTGGGCAAACTACCACAGGCTTTACCCCTCCCAAAAATAACGCCGCACTTTTCGGCGGGAGCATCCCATTCTTTAAGCCTTCAGACTTAGACGTTGGTTACAATGTTCGCGAGTATCGTGATTCATTAACAAATAAGGGCGCAGAATATGGCAGGATTCTTCCTGCATTATCTATTTTGGTTACATGTATCGGTGCGACTATTGGAAAAACAGGACTTGCTCGAGTGCAATGCACCACAAATCAGCAAATCAATGCACTGACAGTTCCTAATGAGCTTATATTATCGCAGTTTGTATATTGGTATATCAATAGTCCATTGGGACAACGGCAGATTATTGACAATGCATCGGCAACAACGCTTCCGATATTAAACAAAAGTCGATTTGAAGCACTTCCGGTTCCCCTTCCGCCTCTCACCGAACAAACCCGCATAGTCGCCGAAGTCGAACGCCGCCTCTCCGTCATCGACGAACTCGAAACCCTCGTCACCGCCAACCTCACCCGCGCCACCCACCTGCGGCAATCAATACTGCAACAAACCTTTAATGAAGGGATAAAATGACAAATACCCCAGTCGGAGTTAAACAAATCACTCGTGCACGTTTCGACGCACTTTGCTACTCACGGCAGCCACACACTGAGTCCATCACTAAAGAAAAGGAATGGTGGGCAGATTCTCAAGAAAGAGTAATTGGAACCATTCTTTTGGATTTAACCGATAACGATTGGTCGTGGATTGTTCTCGGGCGAGATGAACGTGGTCTCTTCCGTGGAGTCGCCCTGAATGTCTCTATTGAAACGCAAGAAATGGCACGCATCGCCTTGCACCAAGCGTTAACTGAACATGCAGCATCAGGGGATGTGTTCCCTCAGCATGACAATTCAGGAAAACGGCATGAAATCATGCGAACACAGATTCCTGATGAAAAATTACATAAGAATTTTAAAATTATATCAGAAGGGCTGCATCATTTAGCAGCACGCCGCATGATTGAGGAGATTGCGTTGGCTTTTGTGGATATAGATGGCAACTACTCCAAAGATTTCCAAACAACTGGGTTTAACGCCCGTTTATGGGAACTTGGACTATTTGCCTTTTTATATGAGCAAAAATTCAACATAATTCGTGACTTTAATCGTCCTGATTTTTTGATTTCAAAATGGGGACATCCTCTCGCAATAGAAGCTACAACAGTCAATCCAACTACTGGTGAAGAGCCGCCCAATCCAGAGAGTAAAGAGGCAATGGAAAAATTGAGGGCAGATTATATGCCGATAAAATTTGGCAGCGCATTATACTCTAAACTTCAAAAAAAATACTGGGAGCTCGACCATATGAAGAAAGTTCCGTTGATACTCGCCATTCATGATTTTTGCGCCGATGGCTCAATGACGTGGTCTGCACCAGCTCTTAGTAATTATCTGTATGGCAGTCGGCCTACATGGGAAAAATCATCGGATGGAAAACTAATTATCACTGAACATCCAATTATTGAACACAAATGGAATAGTAAATGTATTCCTTCAGGCTTTTTTAAGCAGCCGGGTGCTGAAAATGTCAGTGTAGTGCTTTTTTCGAACTCCACGACTCTTGCTAAGTTTAATCGGATGGGTGTTTTAGCTGGTTTTGGCCATGAAGATGTAAGGATGCTTCGAGCTGGAATACGTCATAATTTTGACCCAAACGCAACTGAGGGAACTCCTTTTTGTGAAGAAGTCATTGTAGGGAGATATACCGAAAAATGGAGCGATGGAATGGAGCTATTCCATAACCCTAATGCCCTTATACATATTCCAGAAGATTTTTTCCCAGAGTGCACACATCACTATTTTGACGGCCAACGTCGTACATGGACGCCGCGTGATAATGGCTATGTTCATTCCTCTATTACCCACGTCATCGTAACGGCTTAATTAAACATTCTCAACATGGTTGATTGCACCCTCATCCCCCAGCACGGCGGCTACCGGAAGCTCAAGAGCTTTCAGGTGGCGCAGCTTGCCTACGATGTGACGGTGCGTTTCACCGAGCGTTATATTAACAAATTCAGTCGCACCCGCGACCAGATGGTGCAGGCGGCGCGTTCCGGCGTGCAAAACATCGCCGAGGGCAGCCAAGCCTCCGGCACGTCAAAGAAAACCGAACTCAAACTCACCAACGTCGCCCGCGCCAGCCTCGAAGAGCTGCGCCTCGACTACGAAGATTACCTGCGGCAGCACGGGTTGCCCCTCTGGGCGCGGGCTGACCCGCGCCGCGCCGGGCTGATCGCCCTGCGCCCGAAAACCGCCGATGATCTGGCGCGCTGGGCACGAGGGGTGCATGATGGACGAAGTGGACTGAGTGGACATCGTGGACAGGGTGAACACATCCAGAATTCTGCTCGGTCCACAACGTCCACTCCGTCCACAAAGTCCACCTACCCGGAAATCGCCGCCAACGGTGCGCTGGCACTGATAGCGGTGGCCACAGCCCTGCTCGACCGCCAACTTGCCGCGCAAGCCGCCGCCTTTGAAAAAGAAGGCGGCTTCACCGAACGCCTCTACCGCATCCGCACACAAAAACGAAACTCTCTATAATGACCGCCTTCTCCCTCGTCTCCAAACTCTGGAATTACTGCAACATCCTCCGCGATGACGGACTCTCCTACGGCGATTACGTCGAGCAGACGGCCTCCAGTAACCTGTGCCCTTCTTGACCTTTCTGCCCTTACCTGCTCATTTTCCCACAACAAGCCATGTCCTTTCCTTTTTCACATCGTAAAACCACGCAGACGCTGAATTTCTTCGCACGTCAATCCGGCGGGGAAATCAACAAGCTCAAGGCGTTGAAACTGGTTTTCCTTGCCGACCGCTATCATTTGCGGCGTTACGGGCGTCCCATAACCGGGGACGAATACCTCGCCATGCCTTATGGCCCCGTCGCTTCCGGCGCGAAAGATCTGGCCGAAATGGATTCTATGATGAGCGATGCCGAGCGCTCCTATGGCGCCCAATATCTCGCCCCTGTTGACCGCTACAGCTACCGGTCTATCGCCAAAGTGGAGGCGCGCACCCTGTCCGAGTCCGACCGCCTCACGCTCACTTGGGCGTGGGAAAATTTTGGAAAACTGAAAGAATTCGAGCTTGCCGAATACACACATCGCTACCCCGAGTGGAAGCGCCATGAAGAGCCGCTGAAATCCGGACGCGAAACGCGCATTCCGATGAGTTATCGGGATTTTCTGGATGATTCCACTGTGCCCGGCACAGACCCCTGCCATGCGCTTTCGTCCGATGAACGCGCGGCCCTGGCCGCTGGCATTCAGGAGCGTTTCGACGCTGAACGCATGTTGAGCTGAGAACGTCCGCAGAGCCAGCCCCATGCCTCCGGACAAGCTGCCATTGGAACTCAAATTAGGTTTGCGTTGCGGCAGCGTCTTTTATTTTCAGGCCCGCGAGCTTACCTCGCTCGCGCCACACTACTACGTCGTGCTCAATCGCGACCCGCTTTCTGAAAAGCTCCTCTTGATGACGGTGT
Source organism: Geminisphaera colitermitum TAV2 (assembly GCF_000171235.2). GTDB lineage: Bacteria > Verrucomicrobiota > Verrucomicrobiia > Opitutales > Opitutaceae > Geminisphaera > Geminisphaera colitermitum. The sequence continues at coordinate 98,206 of NZ_ABEA03000106.1, forward strand.
TCACCTCGAAAATTGAAAACGTGCGCCAGCGCAATCGCGAGCGACCGGCAACGGTGGTGGAGTTTGGCCCTGCCGATTACGATGAACTTTCGTGTCCCACGGCGGTTGATGGCAATGTCATACACCGCCGCACACTGGCAGAAATGGCAGACCTCGTGGTTCGCAAAAAAGTGGGTTATTGCAAGGATTTGCCCGCTGCGTTGCTTGAACGCATTCGCGCAGCAGTGCTTGCCAGTCCCGTGATAGAAGACGAAGACAAAGACCTTATCCGATGAATGCCTTATGGGCTTAAAACTCCTCCATAAAACAAAGGGCCCCGGTTTTCACCGAGACCCAAAGCCGACCGGGAATTCCCAATCCGTGATGACAAACCAACTCCATTTTCAGGTATTGCAAGACGGGAAATCTCTCCAAAGCGCAACCGCCTCACGCAGCCGCACCACCACAGTTTTCTTAATTCATAATTCTTAACTCTTACTTTCTCAGCATGACCGCCTCCTCCCTCGTCTCCAAACTCTGGAACTACTGCAACATCCTCCGCGATGACGGGCTCTCCTACGGCGATTACGTCGAGCAGTTGACCTATCTGCTGTTTCTCAAAATGGAGCACGAGAAGAGCCTGCCGCCCTACAACAAAAAATCTCAAATCCCCGCCGGATTCTCCTGGAGCGCGCTCGTCAAACTCGACGGCGACGACCTCGAAACGCACTACCGCATCACCCTCACCGAACTCGGCAAATGCGGCGGCATGCTCGGCCTCATTTTCCGCAAGGCCCAAAACAAAATCCAAGACCCCGCCAAACTCCGCCGACTCATCGCCGACCTCATTGACAAGGAAACGTGGACGAGCCTCGAAGCCGACGTGAAAGGCGACGCCTACGAAGGCTTGTTGGAGAAAAACGCCGCCGACGTGAAAGGCGGCGCCGGACAATATTTCACTCCCCGCGCCCTCATCGCCGCGATGGTTGAGGTGATGGCCCCGCAACCCGGCCAGACCATTTGCGACCCCGCGTGCGGCACAGGCGGCTTTCTCCTCGCCGCGCACGATTACCTCGCCCGCCCCGAACGCAAACTCGACAAGGAGCAAAAACGCTTCCTCAAAAACGGCACCCTGCACGGCGTCGAACTCGTGGACAGCGTCACGCGCCTCTGCGCGATGAACCTCATGCTCCACGGCATCGGCGGTGATTCAGATAAAACTCTCCCCGTCACCACGCGCGACGCCCTCAGCGGCAAACACGGCGAATACGACATCGTCCTCGCCAATCCGCCCTTCGGCAAAAAAAGCAGCGTCACCATCGTCAACGAGGAAGGCGAATCCGCCAAGGAATCGCTCGTCATCAACCGCGACGATTTTTGGGCGAGCACCAGCAACAAACAGCTCAACTTTCTCCAGCACATTTTCTCCATCCTCAAACAGCACGGACGCGCCGCCGTGGTGTTGCCCGACAACGTCCTCTTTGAAGGCGGCGCGGGCGAAACCATCCGCCGCCAACTCCTCCAACAAGCGGATGTCCACACGCTCCTTCGTCTCCCCACCGGAATCTTTTACGCCCAAGGCGTGAAGGCCAACGTGCTCTTCTTCGACAAAAAACCCGCGAACGACAAACGCCCGTGGACGGAAAAACTCTGGATTTACGACCTGCGCACGAACCAGCATTTCACGCTCAAAGAAAACCCGCTCAAGCCCGCCGACCTCACGGATTTTATCGCGTGTTATGGTGGAAGCGGCATCCCGCCGCTTGGCTCGGATAAAAAGCGGCAGGATGCCGCTTCCACTCTAAACCGTCACACCCGCAAAGAAACCGACCGTTTCAAGAGCTTCACTTACGACGAACTCATCAAGCGCGACAAGGTGAACCTCGACATCTTTTGGCTGAAAGACGATGCGCTCGAAGACAGCGCGAATTTACCCGCGCCTGAAATCATCGCCGCCGAAATCGTTGAAGACCTCCGTGCTGCGCTGGAGCAATTTGCCGAAATCGAAACCGACCTGCATAACTGAATGCAGGTCGGGAGGGGGGGGGGGGGGGGGGAGGAACATGCGTCGCCTCGATGCCGCTTGTCCCATCCGTCCGCTTACTTGCGCAGGCTGAGGACGGTTTTTTCGTAGGCTTTGACCTCGGGCAGCCAGGCGGGACCGACGGGGACGTTGGCGCGACGGCAGTATTCGTCCCACACTTCGGAGAAGGGCAGCGTCTTCGCCTCTTCCTGCCAGGCGAGGCGCGAGGTGTAGTCGCCGCTTTCCTCGGCCTGGCGGAGTTGCGCGGCGGGTTCGACAAGCGCGGCAAGGAGCGCCTTCTGCGCGGAACGGGTGCCGATAACCCAGGCGGCAATGCGGTTGATGCTGGCGTCGAAGAAATCGAGGCCAATCGCGGTGCGCGACAGGTAATCGCCGCGCACGACTTCTTCGAGCATCGAGCGCGTGGCGTCGTCAAAGGTGACAACGTGGTCGCTGTCCCAACGCACGGGGCGGCTCACGTGCAGGAGCAGGCCGGGCACGTAACGCATGACGGACGAGACTTTGTCGGAAACGGATTCGGTCGGGTGAAAATGTCCGGCGTCGAGGCAGAGCCACTTTTGGCGGGTGGCGGCGTAACCGAGGAAAAATTCGCTGGAGCCGACCGTGTAACTCTCGGCACCGATGCCGAAGAGTTTGCTTTCGACGGCGTCCACGTTGTGCGCGGGGTCGATTTTTTCGGCGAAGATGGCGTCGAGCGCATCGCTCATGCGCTGGCGCGGGGCGTTGCGGTCGAAGGGCGTGTCCTTGTGGCCGTCGGGCATCCAGAAATTGGTGACAACGCGGGAGCCGAGCTGGCGTCCGGCGTCGGCGGCGATGCGTCGGCAGGCAATGCCGTGGGCGATCCAAAATTCGCGGATCGACTTGTCGGCGCTGGCGAGCGTGAAGCCGTCATTGGAAAGTGGATGCGAGAAGTAGGAGGGGTTGAAATCGAAGCCGAGTTTTTGCGCCTTGCACCAGTCGATCCAGGTCTGGAAGTGCGCGGTGGTGAGTTCGCTGCGCTCGACTTTGGGCGCGCTGCCGAAGTCGGCGTAAATGGCGTGCAGGTTGAGGCGTTTGGTGCCGGGGATGAGGCTGATGGCTTTTTCGAGGTCGGCGCGGAGTTCGGCGATGGAACGGGCTTTGCCGGGATAGTTGCCGGTGGCCTGGATGCCGCCGCCGGAGAGGGAGGCTCCGGCGGTCTCGAAGCCGCCGACGTCGTCGCCTTGCCAGCAGTGCAGGGAGATGGGGGTCGAAGAGGCGCGGACGAGGGCGATCTCGGTGTCGATGCCGAGGTCGGCGTAGCGTTGGCGGGCGAGGGCGTAGGCGTTGGTGGTGCTCATGGATTGGGTGGAATACAGGGTTTGATCGAAACGTGAGCGGGCAATGTAGCCGATTTTTTCGAGGTTGAGAATCCACGGAATGAGCCTTGGCATACAGGAAATGAGCCCGTCGAGACGATCTTATGCGAAGGCCGCGCCGATTGCGGGCGCGGGTGATTTTTTTCGTTATCTGCCGTGTCCGCCCGCGGCGGAGACGTGGGGGCTGGTGGTGACGGGGGCCGGGGTGTTGCGCAACGCGCCGGGCGGGGCGTATCCGCCAGCCGGGCACCCGGCGGATCATGCGCTTTCGTGGGAATATGGGAGGGTGCTGCCGGCGTGGCAGATCGTGTTTATCGCGGAGGGGGGGGGGAGGTTTGAGTCGCGCCGTCAGGCGTTGCGCGAGGTGGGGGCGGGGACGGCGCTGGTGTTGTTTCCGCACGAGTGGCATCGTTATGCGCCCGACCGGGGGACGGGTTGGACGGAGTGGTGGGTGGAGTTGCAGGGGCCGGGGTGCGCGCGGTTGGAGGCGGCGGGCGAGTGGTCGGCGGAGGAGCCGTGCGTGGTGCCGGAACGAGCGGCGATGGAGAGTGTGTTGCGGAGGATTTGCGGGCGGTTGCGCGAGTCGTCCGCTACGGGAGCGGGCGAGTTGCCGGTGCCGGAGCTGTCGGCGGCGGCGTGGGAGGTGGCGGCGTTGATCGCGTCGGCGGGGTCGCGTCGGCGGCGGGGGGGGGGGGGGGGGGGAGGGAACGGGCGCGATGCGGAGGCGGCGACGTTGAAGATCGAGCAGGCGGTGCGGCGGGCGGAGATGTTTTTGCTGGAACAGGTGGATGCGCCGCCGTCGATGCCGGAACTGGCGGAGCGGCTGGGGGTGGCGTATTCGTATTTCCGCAGGGAGTTCCGGCGGCGCACGGGGTTGTCGCCGGGGGCGTATGTGCGGCGGTTGCGTTTGGAAAAGGCGCGGCGGTTGCTGGGCAATTCGCGGGCAACGTTGGCGGAGGTGGCGGAGGCGTTGGGGTTTTCGTCCGCGTATCACCTGTCGTCGGCATTCAAGCAGGCGTTTGGCGTCAGCCCGGCGACGTGGCGGCAAGGACGGGGCGCCTCGTGATTCAAAGATCGTTGCCTGCCGGATTGATTCTCAAGGCAGGCAGCGTAAGGAACACGGTCGTCCCGTGGTCGGGTGCGCTTTCGATCCGGATGCCGCCGCCCGCCTTGCGCGCGAGATCCCGGCAGAGGCGCAACCCCAGGCCCGACCCTTGTTCCGACCATGTGCCCGGCGTGCTCTCCACCACACCGCCGAGCAGGCTGGACAGTCGTTCCGGCGCGATGCCCACGCCATTATCCCGCACATGCAACTCCGCCATCCCGGGTTTCAGCAAACGTCCGCCCACCTCAATGCGCCCGCCCGGGCGGGTAAACTTGATGGCATTGACCAGCAGGTTGCGCAGGATCGTCTGCAACAGCGGCGGATCGACCAGCACGTTTACACCAGCCGGACTCGCATCGGTCATGCCAATGTTCTTCTCACCTGCCAGCGAAGCCAGCGGCCCCCACGCGGCCTCCAGCGCTTCGCTTGCCATCACCGATGTCGGCTCCCATCCCTGCCCGGCCTGCGCCCGGCCCCATGTCAGCAGGCTGTCAAGCAACTCCAATTGCAACGAACATGCCCGGTCGATCTTGCGTGAGAGATCGGCAAGTTCCTTCGGCGTGAACGTCGCCGCGTTGTCTGCGAGGAGTTGCACAAGCGACTTTAGCGAATTGGCCGGACCACGCAGGTCGTGACCGATGATCGTGAGGATGCGGTCGCGCTCCGCCACCTGCGCATCCGCCTTCATTGTCAACGGTAGTCGATGTCCCTTCGCATGGGGCGGCGCGACACCGGCCATGGCAGCGGATTTATAGGGGAGAGACATAGCTTTGGGTGAAGTCCACCCACCAAAGGGCCTTCATGGGCATAATGTCAATGGGTGAATTTCACCCAAAGATGAAGAAGACTACCGCAATCAAGGGTCGCAATCTTATAGGTGCCCAAGTCCGCCGCATCCGTTTGTCGCTTGAGCCCAAGGTGACGCTTGAGGACATGGCGGGACGCCTGGCGGCTCGCGGTGTGTTTCTGGACAGATCGGCCATCGGTCGCATCGAAAACAACGAGCGCTACGTTTTGGATTACGAGGCCGTGGCGTTCGCCGACGCCTTGGGAGTGGGGATTGCGGATCTGTTTTGAAAGCGGCTTTTGCCTGCGGGTTGCGCGGTGTCGCGAGAGCTACGTCAAAAGTCCCTGCAGGGCTCGGAGGAGCGCAGGGTCCTTGATGCCGGGGGAGTCCTCCACCCCGCTGTTCACGTCCACGAAACGCGCGCCGCTGCGGGCGATGGCGTCGGTGATGTTTCGCGGGTTGAGGCCGCCGGCGAGTATCCAGGTTTTTTCCGGGAAGGCGGCTTGGTGGCGAGCGAATTTTTCCCAGTCGCCGGTCTGGCCGGAGCCGCCGAAGCCGGTTTCATGAAACGTATCGAGGAGGAAGGTGTCGGCGAGCGGCAGGAGCATCGGCGACACGTCGGTGCCGGGAGGGAGCTTGGGGGCGAGCCAGAGGCGGTCGCGCCCGATGAATTCGTTCCATTCCATCACTTGGGCGCGGGGCACGGTGTGTTTGAAATGGATTTGGAACGCGTCGAAGCCCGCTCGCTGCGCCGCGGTCAGGTCGGCGATGCCGGGTTCCACCATCACGGCGACGCGGCGCGGC
>NZ_ABEA03000105.1 GCF_000171235.2 Geminisphaera colitermitum TAV2
GGGGGGGGGGGGGGGGGGAGGGGGCGCGTGAGGCCTTTGCGCAGCGTCACTGTGCGCGCAAGGAGCGCAGAAGGTTGCGCAGCGCGGTGGCGGCGGCGAGTGCGGTCGCCTCCTGGGCTTCGGCGCGGGTGTGGCCGGGAAATTCGACGCAAGCGGCGAGTGTGTATCCGTTTTCTGGATCGCCGATGACGTGCGGGATGCGCGGCGCGCCAGGCGCGGTTGACGAGACGGAGGCTTTCCATGCGACGGACCACCAAGCCATCGGGTGCGCGGCACCGTATTCGGGGGCGGGCTCGGCGAAGCCCGTTGTCGCGACAGCAATGTCGGCGCCGAAGCGTTGGCGGGCACCGCTTGCGAGTTGGCGGGCGATGGATTCGGAGACTCCGGCGCAGGGTTGACTTTCGCTCAGTGGCACGCCGAAGAGTTTTTCTTTTTGTTCAGGCGAGTAGGCCGTGGCTCCGCCGAGAAAATATTCCGATGACCCGGAGACGAGACCGAGGAGCGTTTGCACGCGACCGACCGTAAGGCTTTCGGCAGCGGCAATGGTGAACAGGTTCGCAGTTGGGGCGGAGCCAAGGGCAAGCGTCTTGATCTCGGCGGACAGGGCGAGGGCCTCGGCGTTGCTCGACATGAAACGGGCGTGCGCGCAATTAACGGCGACGTTTGCGAGCGGTGCGCAATTCGGCCAGACAGGGGGCAACGGTTGGGAGTCGGGTGGCGTCGGCAAGCCATTCGCGGCGTATCCAAAAACCGGGGATACTCATTGCGTCGATGCGAGCGTCGCCGTCTTCGGGCGTGGCGTATTCGCCAAACATGTCGCCTGCGCGTCGATAGAAATGGTGATCCGCTTTTTCGGGATCAATTACCCAGTATTCTTGCACGCCGTGGGCTTCGTAGGCGGAGAATTTGAGTTCGCGGTTGCGTCGGGCCGTGGCGGGGGAAAGGACTTCGATGACGAGAGTGGGAGCAAAGTCCACGTGCGTGTCGCCAAGCCGGGTGGCTTGTTCGTTGGTGAAATAAGCGAGGTCGGGCAAAAAGGTGTCACGCGGGCTGAGTCGCACGGCGACGGTTTCGCGATGAAGTTCACCGAGTTCAAATTCCTCAATGTATTGACGTAGCAGGCTGTCGAGGAAGTTGACGATTTTAGCGTGTTTGAGGGAGACGGGGGAGTGCATAAAAATCTGTCCGCCGATGAGGTCGGCGTGGATGCCGGGTTGGAGCCAGTCGAGAAATTGCGCGGAGGAAAGGAGGGGGCGTCCGACTGGCATGGCGGCGTTTCGTTGTCTGGACGTGAGGATCGGAAATGTGCGTGAAATCCGGCGGACAGTATGGCGACGGCGGGAAGCGGTGGCAGTTGCGGGAGAGCGATCAGGAGCGATGGTGGCGGTCATGCTAGCCATAATGCGCACAAGCTACGCCAGTTTATCCGGACGGCGCAACTCCGAGGAAATCTGCTTCGCGAATTACTTGGCAGAGGTGATGCGACGTAGCGCGTCAGCGGGGGGGGGGGGGGGGAGGGCGGCTTCGCGCGAACGTCCAACATCCAACGTCGAACGTCCAACATCCAATGTTTCAAGCTATTGCCGTTTCACTCACGCGGCATGCACGCGGCACTTCCGTTGCAATGCGGCACTCTCCCGTTCGATGTTGGGCGTTCAGGGCGCCAAGGCGCCCTGCAATTCGTCCGCCATACGCCTTGAAACCGGGCGGCATCTTGGGTTTACTGCCCGATTCCTATGAGCAAAGAGTCCGCTGAAACACCGCAACCCGTTCAACCCGAGCCATCCACGACTGTCGAGTCCGTGCCCGCTGCTGCACCTGCCGCACCTGCACCCGCTGCCGCCGCTGATGCCGCGGCTCCGGCCGCCGGTCTTGAGGCGCAACTCGCAACCGCGAAGCAGGAGGCCGCAGCCAATTACGACCGTTACATGCGCGCATTGGCCGATTTGGAAAATTTCCGCCGCCGCACCATCCGCGAGAAGGATGAACTGCGCCAGTTTGCCGCCGCCCGTGTCATCGAAGACCTGTTGCCCGTCATCGACAATCTCGGCTTCGGTCTCGCCGCAGCCAAGTTGCCCACCGCCAGCACCGAAAGTGTTGCGAGCGGCATCGTGCTGGTGGTCGATCAATTTAAGAACGCGCTCGGCAACCACGGACTCAAGGAAATCAACCCTGCGGTTGGCGACGGCTTTGATCCCAACCAAGAGGAGGCCGTTTCGCATCTGCCGAGCCCGGATGTGCCGGAGGGCAAGGTGCTCAACGTCGTGCGCATCGGCTACTCGCTTAACGGACGTCTGCTCCGTCCGGCCACGGTGGTTGTTTCCAGTGGTCCGGCGACCCCGGCTCCGGTTCCTGCCCCGGCTTCCGCGACTTCAGGGGCGGCGAACGATGATCCGCCGGTGATCTAGGCGCATCCTGTATCCATTAACCAACCACACCACCGTTTCGTTCCGCACACCGCTTCACGCATTCTTTTCGAAAACCGAAAACCAGATGGCCACAAAGGAAGATTATTACGACTTGTTGGGCGTTTCCAAGACCGCCAGTGACGACGACCTGAAAAAGGCCTATCGCAAGAAGGCGATCCAGTATCACCCGGACAAAAACCCCGGCAACAAGGAGGCGGAGGAGATGTTCAAAAAAGTCTCCGAGGCCTACGAGGCGCTCAAAGACCCGCAGAAACGCGCGGCCTACGACCGTTACGGACACGCGGCTTTCGCGCCCGGCGGCGGCATGGGCGGCGCGCGCGGTTCGCGTGGCGGCGGCGGTTTCCATGACCCGTTTGATATCTTCCGCGAAGTTTTTGGCGGCATGGGCGGCGGCGGCGGTGGTGGGTTTGAGGACTTTTTTGGCGGTGGTCGCGGTGGAGGCGGCTCAGGCGGCGGACGCGATGGCGACGATCTTCGTTACGATCTCCAAATCACGCTCGAAGAGGCGGCTTCCGGAATCGAAAAGGAAATTTCGTTTCGCAAGGCGATGTCTTGTGAACGTTGTCACGGCAACGGTGCCGAGCCCGGTTCCAAGCGCGTGCAATGCCCGACCTGCCGCGGGCGCGGGCGCGTGCAAACGCGTCTCGGCCCCTTCGTCACCGAGCAGGCTTGTCCTGCGTGCGGAGGCGCGGGCGAGCGTATCGAAAAACCCTGTACAGCGTGTCACGGCGAAGGTCGCGTGCAGCAAACAGCGAAGGTCAACGTGCGCATCCCGGCGGGCGTGGACACCGGCACGCGGCTGCGTTCCAGCGGCAACGGCGAGGCGGGAGTTGGCGGCGGCCAGCCCGGCGATCTTTACATTGTGCTCACGGTGAAGGATCACGAATTATTCGAGCGCGATGGCGACGATTTGCATTACGAGATGCCGATCAAGTTCACTCTCGCCACGCTTGGCGGTTCGATCGAAGTGCCGACGCTATCGGGCAAGGCTTCGCTCAAAATTCCGGCAGGCACGCAGAGCGGCACGACGTTTCGCTTGCGCGGCAAGGGAATGCCGTCCTTGCGTAGTCGCGGCAGTCAAGGCGACCAGTTGGTGCGCGTGCATGTCGAGGTGCCGCAAACGCTGACAGCAGAACAGCGTCGTTTGTTGGAGGAGTTCGCTCGCATCAGCGGCGATGCCGACGAACCGACGTCTAAGAGTTGGTTCAACAAGGCGAAAAAATTCTTCTGAGACGCACACTCTCACGTGGCGGGGGGAAAGGGGTTATCTTGGCAGCAGCCGTAAAAGTACGGGATGGGGAGGAGCGGCCAAGTCTTTGAAAAACAGTTTGCCGTCTTTTTCCGCTGCTGGTGGCTCGTAAGTCCGCCCGGTTAACAAGTCGGTGGCCTGCACCCGGATTGTTTTGGGATTGGCGTTGATTTCCAGATCGGCGGGGCGCGGTGACTGGTCGCTGATACGCTCCATGGACCAGAAGGCGAGGACGGGATGGCCGTCGGCATCGGTAAATTGATAACTGATGACACGGTCTGGAGCGCGGAGGCGGGTGCCGTCGCGGGCGGAAAAAACTTGGTGATCCGGGCGTTGGGTAGTGGCGGTGAGCGTATAGCGGAGTTTGCCGCCGGGTGTGAGGCCGATGGTCTCGCGGGTCAGACGGCGAACGGCAGCAAAGGCGGGCTTGGGCGTGCCGTCGTCCCGCAGGAGTCCGAAATTGTCGTCGCTGGAAAATTCCCGGAGTTCGGGAGTTCGCCAGGTATTCTTGTTGTCGAGAAACGAATACAGGGTGCTGACTTCCACACCGAGACCGAGCCCTTCCATGAGACGGCGCTGGATGTAGGCGGCCTGGGCTTCTTCGGTGAAACCGGAAAAGTTGCTGCGTGAGGCGGGGGTGTCGCGTTTGGTGCTCCAACCCCATTCGGTGAGCCATGTTTCGCGGGGGCCGTTGTGTGTGGCGGAGAATTCACGCGAGTAACGTATGAGGGACGCAAAGGTGCCTTCGGCGTCGGCGGTCTGGCGTCCGCCGTTGCGTTTGAAATTTTCTTCCGACGCGGCGTAGGGAACGATTTCCGGGGTGATGCGGTAGCTGTAGGGATGGAGTGTGATGCCGTCGATTTTGGGTGACAGCCCTTTGGCGATCATACGCATGTTCATGGCGGGGAATCCGCCGAGGCCGATCACCTTCACGTCGGGGTTGGCCGCCTTCACGGCTTCGGCGGTTTTGTTGATGAGCTGGACGTATCGGCCCAGCCATGACTCCTCATTCCCTTTGGCGTCACGTCCGTAGAGATCGCCGCCGAGCGTGGTGCCTTCGCCGTAGGCTTTGGCATACCAATGAAAAGGTTCGTTCAGCACCTCGATGGCGTGGAGTTTTCCTGAAAGTTCACGGGCGAGAAAGGCGGCGGCCTTGGCGTAAGCGTCGGGATCGTAGGGGTCTTTGTAGTGCTTCCCGTTGCTGGCTGAGAGCGTGAGAATGATCTTGATGCCGTGGTGGGCGGCTAGGTCGATCCAAGCGCGATCTTTCGGCGGGATTTCGTAAACGCCTTTGGTTTTTTCCATGAAGGACCAGACAATTTCGTCGCGCACCCAGCCTGCCCCGAGGTCTGCAATGAGCGGGATGTAAACTTTGGGGTCCCAGTGATGGAACGCCTTCATTTTGCGGACGAAGTGGGTGGTGACGCCGATGTGCGGATTGAGGACAGGCGAGGGCGCGGCATTTGAATTGGCCTCGTGTGCAGAAGGGAGGGGGGGGGGGAGGGGGGGGATGCGGCAGGCAGGGAGGTGCCGGAGACCGCCGCGGCGATGCAAAGCAGACGGTGCAAGTGGATGCGGAGCTGGAGACAGAATGGTTGCCGGGAAGCGGTTGTTGTCATTGGCGATGTGCGGGGCGGTTATTTTGTTTGCAGGCGCAGGAGCACGGGATGCGGAGGAAGGGCAAAATCTTTAAGAAAGAGATATCCGTTTTTTTCCCCGGCTAGCGGCTGGTAAACGCGGCCTGTCCACAGGTCGGTGGCGGTGATGACAATGTCGGGTTTGACCTTGATCTCGATATCGGCGGGACGCGCGCTCTGGTCGCTGATGCGCTCCATGGACCAGAGCGCGATGATGGTGTTTCCGGCATGATCCTTGAATTGATAACTGATGGCACGATCAGGCGCATGAAGCTCTGTGCCGTCGCGGGCATGAAAGGTTTGTCGGTCGGGGCGACTGGTGGGAGTGGTGATGGTGATTTTAACATCGTTGCTGACGACGAGGCCGGCGGTTTCGCGGGCGAGGCGTTGCACGGCGGCATAAGCGGGTTTGGGTGTGCCGTCCGATTTTATGAGACCGAAATTATCCTCGCCGTTGAATTCGCTCGTTTCCAGAGGACTGTTTTTGTCATCAATAAACGAATACACGATGCTGTTTTCCACGCCTAGTCCGAGGCATTCCATGAAGCGGCGTTGGATATAGACCGCCTGTGCGTGTTCGGTGAAACCGGCAAAATTACTGCGTGAACCGGCGCGGTCGCGCTTGGTCGTGTAGCCCCATTCAGTGAGCCATGTTTCGCGGGGACCGTTGTGCATGGCGGAAAATTCGCGCGAGTATCGAATGAGCGAGGCGAAAGTGCCTTCGGCGTCGGCGGTCTGACGTCCGCCATTGCGTTTGAAGTTTTCGTCCGATGCGGCGTAGGGGATGATTTCCGGTGTGATGCGGTAGCTGTAAGGGTGCAGCACTACGCCATCCACGGCGGGCGAAATGCCTGTTTCAATCATGCGCATATTCATCGCTGGGAAGCCGCCGAATCCGATGACTTTCATGCCGGGGTTCACGGCTTTGACGGCTTCGGCGGTTTTGTTGATGAGTTTCGCGTATCGGCCCAGCCATGACTCGGGCTGGCCGTTCTTGGTCAGTCCATACAGATCGCCGCCCCGACTGGTGCCTTCGAAATAGGAGCGGGCATACCAGTTGAAGGGTTCGTTGATGACTTCGATGGCCTGGACCTTGCCCTTGAGTTCACGGGCGAGGAAGGCGGCGGCTTTTGCGTAGGCTTCGGGTTCGTAGTCGTCGATGCCCCCGTAAACGAGCGAGTTGCTGCCGTTGAGGGTAACGATGATTTTGAGGCGATTTTGGTGGGCAAGGTTGATCCATTCCCAATCGGCGTCGGGGATGCGATATTCGCCACGTTCCGGCTCGATCCGGTTCCACATGAGTTCGTCGCGAATCCAGCCGACGCCGAGATCGGCAATCATCGGGATGTATTTCTGCGGGTCCCAGTGCAGCATCTTGCGCTTGCGGACGAAGTGCGTGGCGACGCCGATCCGGTCGTTGCGGTTTTCCGTTGGAGCCGGCGTGGTGCTGGTTGGCGTCATGGCCACCCGGCTTGGGGCTGCTTCACCGACAGATACCGCTTGCTTGTTGTCGGAAGGGGGCCGCCATGTGTCTTCGAGGGGGAACGCCGTGGTCGTGCATACGAACAGGGATGCGAGGAATATCGTGGATTTGAGGGCAGTAGGTTTCATGCGTCAGGAGAGGCTGTTGCCGTCGTGCCTGCGGCGGCGGCATGCAAAACCGGCGAAGACAAGTCCTCCGATCCCAATCAGGATAACGGTCGCGGCTGGTTCAGGTATCGGTGCGCCAACTATGAGCACGATGTTCTGGTTATTGCTGGCCAGAGCCAGCGTCACTTCGTGCCCGCCCAATACGCCGGAGAGATTGGAGCCGAGGGTGCCGACGATGGTTTGGCTCGTATCGAACAAGGTGTATTCGCCGGGGCCAAATTCGTTGAGAAAATTGAACGAAAAGCTGTCGAGTCCAAGCTTGCCGGAACCGATGTCGAGCGTGCCGCTGGTGAGCACGATTTTGTCGCTTGCCTCGATGGAAGAGAGATCGAAATGGAGTGCTTGTGAACTGACGGCGGCGATAGCGTTTTTGATGTCGAGCGTGCCAGTGCCGAGGGTGAACGTGAGCGTGCCGACGCCCGAGTCGCCAGCCGCGAGTTTTCCGCCGACATTGATTATCACATTTGCACCGGCCGTGTTGATTGTGCCGGTGCCGCCGAGGGTGCCGCCATCGTTGACAGTGTAGGTGCCGGCGCCGGCGATGGCTCCCCCGTTGATATGGGTGCCGTTCACGAGTAGGGTGCCGGCGTTGATCGTGGTGCTGCCGCTGTAGGTGTTGTTGCCGCTGAACTTTTGGATGCCGGCGCCGTTCTTCACCAGAGCAAGCGTGGTTGTGCCGCCGGTACCGCCGCGATCAACCACGGTTCCTCCATAAGAATAGGACTCGCCTGCGTCGGGATTGAGGGTGAGCGTGCCGCGCAGGTCGCGGTTAGCTGCATAAATCACACGCACGGTGCCTCCTGTGCCGGAAAGACCGGCGACGGTGATTCCGCCCGAACGGGGAGACGGACCGCTGTAGGCAAACGCAAAGATCTCAAACGCGGCGGTGTTGGACAGACTTACCTCCCCGAAAATGGCACTTGTGGCGTTGGCAAAAAGGATGCTGGTACCGAAAAGCTCCGTTTTTCCGGATACGGCAACACTAGTCAGCTGAGTTTGGGTATTTTGAACTCCCAGCCCCAACCGCCCCCCAGTCAGGGTGATGCTGCCGATTTCCAGACTGAGGGCCGCCCCGCTTCCATTTCCGAAGGTGACAATTCCGCTGCCGCCTTTCGCAAGACTGCCGATGGTGAGCGTGCGCGCCGCGTCAAAACCCCGAATGTCCCAAGTGTCCGTCGTAAACGAAGCGGTGAAGCTGCCGATCGATGCGTTGGCATTGAGATTAAGTTGACCGCGGGCGGTCGGATTTAGCAGCGCGATGTTTTCTCCGGACGGAGCATTGCCTCCGGCCCAGTTGGAACCGTCGCTCCACAAGCCGGCTTCGCTGGCTGACCAGGTGAAATCGGCTGCGTTCGAGGATGCGTAAAGGGCAAGCGCAAGCGCGCTGGCGACTACTACGGTTGATATTGTTTTTTGCATGGCGGGTTGTATTTTTGCGTCCGTTGCAGGACTTGGTTGATGGTGGTTGATTGGGAGGAAGCCGGCGCATCGTTTTGGATACGCGGAAGATTACAGACTGGTGTGCCCGAAGATGTCGTTCTTGTTGCTTTTCAGGTCCTGAAAAACGACGGCTTTTACATGACCATCGACGAAGCATACGTTGGTCTTGCCGCCGTGGATGGGATTGGCCTCGGCGGTATTGCCCCAACCGATGCATTTGGGACAGGAGAGACTGACCCATGATGAGGGAGGTGTATTGTTTACTCTCCAAGTGTCGCCGATCATAAAAATTTGCGACGGACGACTGAAGTCAGTTAGCCGTTTTGCGCTGCCATCCGCGATGATGACGTGATTGCGGTTAGTCCCGTATCCCCCTCCCCATGATAGATTTTCCTCCTTGACGGAAGGACATTGCCAGACGCCTCCTCGGGCGTTGCCCTTGGGTTTGTCCTTCCACCACGCCGGTGGCGCATAAGATTCCAGAAGATTTGGGTAATACCAAGCCGGGCTTTCACCTACCTCCGAATGCTCCTTGGGAAGGACGCCGCGATTGTCATTGGCATAGAGAAGAAATGCACTGCCAAGCTGACGAAGATTGGATTTGCATGCGGCATCGCGCGCTGCTTGCCGGGCTCTGCCAATCGATACGAGAACGAGTGCAGACAGGATGCCGATAATGGCGATGACAGTGAGCAGTTCGATCAGGGTGAACGCACGGTTGGAGACAACCAGTCTCTCAGGTAAGGAAGATCGTGGATGTTGTATGGGGAAAACGGAAGTGGGGGGACTCATGTTGGTGACGATTTCAGCGGACGTCATTGTCCGCCTCAAATCGAATGCCATGCAGAATCTGGCTTTTCTATTGTCCGATTCGGTATGGAGGGGCAGACACAGATTGGTGTTTGCTCAGTCGTCCGTCGTGGCGGTGAAGGGGTGGCCGTTTGCCTCGAGAAATACAATCGCGGTGATGAATGCGGTGCGCTTGTTGCCATCAAGGAATGGATGGTTTTTCGCAATTCCGTAAGCGTAAGCCGCAGCCACCTCGAAGATCGTGGGCTTATCGTAAGCGAAGAGGTTTTCCGGACGTGAAAGAGCCGAGTCGAGTATGACTCGGCTGCCATTCTTCGCATTCTCACCCAAGCGTGCGCCGCCGGTATTCGCCGGGGGACATGCCGGTGATTTGTTTGAAGCGGCGGGAAAAATAAAATTCGCTCCCGAAGCCCGATGTAAGCCCCACGGTCTTGACGGATTCATGCCCCGAAATCAGTCGGTGACACGCCAGCTCCACCAAGTGTCGCGAACGAAACAGCGTCGGCGTGAGACCGCACAGGCGCTTGAATTTTTTCCGATACGCTTGCTCGCCGAGTCCGAAATGGCGCGCCTCACGCACGAGGTCGAGCGCCTCCTCGACGGACATGGCGAGCAGGCGCGTCCGGGCGCGACCCGCCCATTCCACGTCCGCATCGAGACGCGGCGTTTGCCACGTGGCGCACATCTCGGCGATCAATGCCACCAGACGTCCCGCATCACGCAATGTTTGCTCGGCGCTGCGTTTTGCGAGCGGCAGCACCACATCGTGAAACCGGCGCAACCACACACGCGGCGAACCGAGGTGGCGGACCGGTTGCCTTGGATCGAGCAGACCGGCCCCCATCCACGCGTCAAAAACAGGGCCGGAGAACTCCACGTTGATTTCGTTCCAACGTTCCCCCGGCGGCGGTCCGTAGGCGTGCGCGATTCCCGGAAACAGGCAGATCACATCGCCCGCCGAAACCGGCACGTCCGCCTTGTGCCGTTCGTCACGGAAACATCCGCCGCCCTCCGTCACATAGACCAGCGAATACACAGGCATGGTTCGCCATGCGCCCTCCGCCAGTTGCTGTTGCATGGCCCAGCTCCGGTGAATTTGCGCACTGCGCGTGATGCCGCCCGAGGTCGGTGCGTGGAACGATTCCATGATGAGCCAGTAGTCGCGGATCTCACCGGGGTTCATACCGGATTGGACAGTGTATTTACCGCCATGTGCACGACTCAGGGCTTTCAGGGTTCGCATGGGAACAGATGATTGCTGGACATCTCATCATGCCTGCAACGCAAAACACCGCCGCTTGCGCGTCGAACATCCAACGCCCAACATCGAACGCCCAACATCCAACGGGAAACACGGCGCGACCAACCACGCCCGTCCAAGCATCTGTTCCAACTTCGACGTTGGATATTGGATGTTCGACGTTCGACGTTCGGCGCGAAGCGCCGCCGGGCAACATCATCAGTCACATCCGGCCCGACATCGGGCAATACGTTGGCTCGCCCTCCATCGCCATTCTCCCCGACGGCGCGTATGTGGCATCGCACGATCTCTTTGGCCCCGGCACCACCGAACACAAGCGGGCAACGACGCTGATTTTTCGCAGCGAGGATCGTGGCGCAACATGGCGGCAGATCGCGTGCGTGGAGCCTGCGTTTTGGAGCAACTTGTTTGTCCACGACAGCGGTGATGCGCGTGGCGCGGCACTCTATCTGTTCGGTCCCACGCACCATCACGGTCTGCTCGTGATCCGCCGCAGCGACGATGGCGGACACACTTGGACGGAGCCGTGCGACGCCGCCAGCGGTTTGCTGACGCCTTACGGTCAATACCACACCGCGCCCATGCCGATGTTGGTGCATCGCGGGCGCATCTGGCGCGCGGTCGAGGACGCCACGGCGAGCACTCATTGGGGACAGCGCTACAATCCCGTGCTCATGTCGGCTCCGCTTGGTGCCGATTTGCTACGACGCGACAGTTGGAGTTTTTCTGGCATGTATCGACAATCTCGTGACTGGCTTGGCGGACGTTTCGGCGCCTGGCTGGAAGGCAACGCCGTGGCGCTCCCAGATGGTCGCGTCGCCGATGTGTTGCGCGTCGATTACGCACCCGGCGGCAAGGCTGCGCTTGTCACGCTCGCCGACGATGGACACACGCTGGAGTTTTCACCAGCAGATGCGTCCAACAGCACGGGTGGCATGGGTGCGGGTTTCATCGATCTGCCGGGCGGTCCCACAAAGTTCTCAATTCGCCGCGATCCGCGCTCGCCCGACTCCGCGCCGGTTTACTGGACGCTCGCCAATGCCGTGCCGCCGCGCCACGCGCGCGACAAAGAAAACCATTGCGCGATCCGCAACACGCTCGCGCTGCTCCGCTCTACTGATCTGCGCAACTGGGAACTGCGCTACGTGCCGCTCTATCATCCCGACTCGAAACGCCACGCATTCCAGTATGTGGACTGGCTTTTTGATACAGATGGCAATGGCGACGATCTCTTGGTGGCGAGTCGCACGGCTTGGGACGATCAACACGGCGGCGCGCCCAACGAGCACGACGCCAATTTTCTAACGTTTCATCGTATTCAAAATTTCAGCACGCAGACGATGGCGGATTCAGTGGTCGATCCGACGGGGCTGGGGTGGTGACGTACGGAGGGCGGGTCTCCCGACCCGCCGACGCGGCGTAGCCGCGCCATTCGGATGGGCGGTGCTTCGCACCGTCGGCGGGTCGGGAGACCCGCCCTCCACAAAAACGCGGCCTCCGAAATGAGACCGCGTTGTGTTTATCAGTCACCAAATAGACGGGAGCGGGCGGGACGCCCGCTCCACTTGTTGGATTCGGGTTAGAACGGTTTTCCGTCGGCCTTGGTGCCGCAGAGGTTGACTTCGATGCCGAGTTCGGCGGCGAGCTGGGCCTTGGTGTACATGGCCAGATCGGCGTCCTTCGCGCTGTTGGCGTAAACGACTTGGATGTGGTTGGCCTTGTGACGCGCCATCATCTGGTCGCGGCTCACACCGTAGGTCACGGCGTGCATGATCGGCCACACCGGTGTAGTGGCATCCCAACGACGTTTGGTTTCCTCTTCGGGCAGTGCGATCGCCTTGCCGCGACCGAGGTCCATCTTGAGTTTGCCGCCTTCAATGAAGACGCGGCTCCACACGAGTTCGCCCGGTTTGGCGATGCCGCACAGCGTCGAGCCGCCGAGACGGAAATACATCGGGGACTGGCGGTAGCCGTGACTGCCCGCCCAGCCGCCAACGTGATGCTCGGCAGGGGCAGCGCCGGAAATGAGAAACACCCACACATAATCCTTGGTCGATCCACTCTTGTCCCAATCGCCCCAACGCAAGTCGTGCAGCGTATTCTCGCGCGGCTGGCCGAGAGCCTTGTGAACGCGGTCAGTGAGCAGGCCGTCGAGACCGGCGCATTCGTCCACTTCGTTGAAGTGCGGGATGGGTTCGCCGTCGCGAACGATTTTGCCGTCCTTGCCCTTGACCGGCGGACGGTCGGAACTGTTGAGCGTGCCTTCAACGAGGTCGGACGCAGGGATGAGATCCTTCAGCCCTTGCTGGTATTGGATACCAATGGTTTCGCAGCCAAACTCGTCGGCAATGCGAATGGCGGCGATGTACATTTTGCACTGCCAGATGACCTGCGCCTCGGTCAGCTCGGTGGCCTCGTCCTTGCCGAAGTGGAAGTTGAATCCTTTTTTCTGATACCACTTGAACACCGCCTGCGCGTCTTCGTCGCTCACTTGCGTGGCTCCGTAATAGAGGGCGGATTGCGAGAGGCGTTCCTTGTAAACACCGGTCTGGAACAGGAGTTCGTCGGGAATGATGGCATTGTACATGCCCATGCAGCCTTCGTCGAAAATGCCCATGATGGATTTTTTCGTGCGCAGGTCGTCGGCGAGTTTTTTGGCGAGGGATTTGGCCTTGGGCGGCACGGCGGCCTTGGCGAGGCGTTTGACGTGCGTGGTCTTGTGCGTGGTGGCGCCGGTCTTGAGCCATTCGCCGAGTTTTTGCAGGAAGTAGTCGTCGTCGAAATTTTCGCTCCAGAGGGTGGAGTATTTGACGCCGGCCTTGGTGAGTCCGCCGTTGAGGTTGAGCATGCCGACGAGGCCGGGCCAGGTGCCGGACCAGTTGGCAACGGTGAGGATCGATCCCTTGCGGCCAATCAGTCCGTGCAGCAGGTGATGCGAGTATTGCCAGACCGACTCGGCAACAATCACGGGGGCAGTCGGGTCCATTTGCGAAAACACTTCCATGCCTTCTTTCTGGGAGGAAATGAAGCCGTGCTTGAGCGCGGGTTTGTAGGGATGGGCGCGGACGAGTTTGTAGCCAAAGGAGGCAACGACTTTGGTGAGTTGCTTTTCCATTTCGGCCTGGGCCGCCCAACAGGTTTCGTTGGCGGATTGGCGGAGGTCGCCGTTGGCGACGAGATAGATCGACTTTTTCGGGAGTTTTTTCATGGGTTTTCGGACTGTTTTCCGGCGTTGTGTCGGTATGTGGTTTGGTCGGGGCGGTCGTTGGCACCGGTCGCGATGCCTAGAGAAAATCGGCCACCGGGATTTTTATTACCGGGCCATTCAAGCGCATGTCTCCTCTCGACAC
Source organism: Geminisphaera colitermitum TAV2 (assembly GCF_000171235.2). Taxonomy (GTDB): domain Bacteria; phylum Verrucomicrobiota; class Verrucomicrobiia; order Opitutales; family Opitutaceae; genus Geminisphaera; species Geminisphaera colitermitum. Next base: position 13,827 of record NZ_ABEA03000105.1, read on the forward strand.
GATGCGAGATGAATGGATATAAATGGGGACTTAATGGATAAAATAGACTCAGGCGCCCAAGTCACCAAGGCTCGCAACGCCGACCTGCTTTCGCCGCAGGTGACGGAGTCGCGTTATTCGTTTCCCAATCTGGCCCCCCCCCCCCCTCCGCGCAGGGGCTGGCGGTCACGTTGGTGGGACGCGAGCGGTGCCGGCCTGATTACGATATTTCGCGTCGTTCGTATGCGTATCATGGGATTGAATACGTGGCGGAGGGCGCCGGTTGGGTTGAGTTGGCGGGGCTGCGGCAGGCGCTGCGTCCTGGCAGTGTTTACGCTTACGCGCCCGACATGCGTTGCGCGATCCGCACTGATCCGAAGCAGCCGATGTTGAAGTATTTTGTGTGCGCGTCGGGCGGGAAAATTGGCGGGCGAGGGGGGGGTGGGGGGGGGGGAGGGATGCGTGCGCGTATTGCCCGCGCGGGGCTTGGCAATGGGCGTGTGCGTGTGCTGGCGGCTCATGCGGAGGTTCAGAGTGTAATGGAGGATTTGATACGCGAGGGACAGCGTTCGGGTCCGCTTGCCCCGGCGATTTGCGCGCAGTTGTTTGAGTTGTTGTTGCTCAAGATCGAGGATGGCACGCGTTGGGAACCGGCGGGCGATCACGCGTGGGCAACGTTCCAGAAGTGCAAGGCGTTGATCGATGCGGAGGCCGCGCATTGGCATACGTTGACGGAGGTGGCGCGTGCGGCGGGGATCGAGGAGTCGAGTGTGTGCCGTTTGTTTCGCCGTTTTCAGGGGACGAGTCCTTACCAGTATTTGTTGCGGCGAAAAATGAATCTGGCCGCGGAGTTTTTGGTGGAGACGGGTGGTTTGGTGAAGGAGGCGGCGCAGCGGGTGGGGTTTGATGATCCGTATCATTTCAGCCGTTGCTTCAAGGCTGTGCACGGGATCGCTCCGCGCGAATTGTTGCGTCAGGGCCGGGCGGAGTCAGCGGTGACGGGGGCGGCGGCGGGAGGAGGGGCGAGCGGGGGGGGGGAGCGGTGATTTTCCTATTCGGTAGGGAGGCCTCTCCGAGGCCTCCGCCGTGCGTAGTGCGATGGAGGATACGAAGCTCGCAGGTAGTTGGAGCGTGGTTTCGGAGGCCTCGGAGAGGCCTCCCTACCAGGTAGGTGATGGCTACAGTTTAAATGGAATTGCGCTAGAGGTCGGGCTGGCCGGGTTCGATGGGACGTTCGAAGGATTCTAGCGAACGTTTTACTAGGCGCATTTCCTGGAGCGAGAGGAGGAAGGCCAGGGTGGATTCGGCTCCTTGATTGAGGTTTACGCGGTCGCTGTGCAGGGCGTCGCAACAGCCGCCGGTCGCTGGATCGTAGAGCGGTTCGCCGAGGTCGTTGCGACCTAGGAACCACTCGAAAGCGCGGTAGGCTTCGGTTAGCCAGAAGTTGTCGTTGGTGGCTCCGTAGGCTTCGAGGCAGGCGGATACCGTCGTTTGTGCTTCGATGGGTTGTTGGTCGAAACGGGCGCAGGTGCCGCCTTTGGGATAAAAACCGTCGCTGCCAACGGGACGAAAGTGTCCGGCGGGTGCGGTCTGCACGGTGGTCAGCCAGCGCAGGGTAAGGAGTCCGGTTTCGAGCGCCTCGGGGTGGGGCATCCAGCGGCCCGCGAGGATGAGGGCGTGGGAGAGTTTGGCGTTGTCGTAGGTCAGGGAGGGTTCGAACCAGGGCCAGTCGTCGGTGGCGGTGTCGTGGTGCAGGGCGACGATGCGTCCGGTGAGGAGTTGGCGAATGGCATTGGCGCGGGTGTCGCCGCCGAATCGGCGCAGATACTCGTGGATGCCGATGAGGGCGAAGGCCCAGGCGCGGGCCGAGGTGGTGGCTTCGATGGCGGGCAGGGCGCGTTCGAAGAGTTGCGCGGCCCAGCGTTGGAGGAGGCGGTCGCGCGAGCGGCCTACGCAGGCGCCGAGCGCCCAGAGGGAGCGGCCAAGGCTGTCGTCGGAGCCTGTATCGTCGAGCCAACTACGGTCGAAGGACATGAAGTTGTGGAAGCGTCCGGTGGCGGGGACGAAGGCGTGGTTGAGAAACGCGGCGTAGGAGGAGGCAAGGCGGCGGGTTTCGTTGGTGGCGTCGCCGGTGGCTTCGACGAAGGCGGCGGTGAGGAGGAGGGCGCGGGCGTTGTCATCGACGCAGTAGCCTTCGTGAAAATTGGGGAGGGCGTGGACGGCGTGTTGAAAGATGCCGGTGGAGTCGCTGAGGCGACGGAGGTGTTCGATGCGCAGTTCGGGGAGTTCGTGCCGTTGTTCTTCCAGTGTGTGCAGGGTGAAGCGGGCGGCGGAGCGGGCGACGTGCGCGGCGCGGGCTTGTCGGAAGCTGCCGAGGAAGCGGTGCGCGACTTGGGGCCAGGTCATCTCGCGTCCGAGTTGGTAGGCCTGCTTGCGCATGGTTTGCAGGCGGGCGTCGTCGGTGAGCAGGGTGCTGAGTTCGCGGGCAATGGCGGCGCTGTCGCGGAAGGGCACGAGCACGCCGCGTCCGTTGGCGAGCAGTTCCTCGGCGTGCCAGTAGGGAGTGGATACAACGGCGCGACCGCAGCCGAAGGCGTAGGCGAGGGTGCCGGAGGTGATTTGGGCGGGGTTGAGGTAGGGGGTGACGTAGATGTCGGTCGCGCCGAGAAATTCCTTCAACTCGTCGAGTTCGACGAAGCGGTTGTAGAAGGCGACGTGTTTTTGCACGCCGAGTTCGGCGGCGAGGCGTTCGAGTCCGAGGCGGTAGCTTTCGCCTTGGTCGCGCACGAGGTTGGGGTGCGTGGCACCGAGCACGATGTAAACGAGATCGGGCACGTGGCGGACGACTTCGGGGAGGGCGCGGATGACGTACTCGATGCCTTTGCCGGGAGAGAGGAGGCCGAAGGTGAGGAGCGTTTTTTTGCCCTCGACGCCAAACTGGTCTTTGTAGCTGGCGGGATCGGCAAAGGGCATGTCGGGGATGCCGTGCGGGATGATGTCGATGCGCGCGGGGGCGATTTTGTAGATGTCGCGCAGCATGTTCGCGCCGCGTTCGCTCATGACAACGAAGCGGGCAACGCGGCGTTCCATCTCGCGCATGACGCGGAGTTGGTCGGCGCCGGGTTCCTCAAGAATGGTGTGGAGGTGCACGACCACGGGGGCTTTGACGTGGCGCAGGAGGGTGAGGATGTGGCTGCCGGAGGGGCCGCCGTAGATGCCAAATTCGTGCTGGATGTACACGACTTCGGTGTTGCCGAAGTTGATGAAGTCGGCGGCGCGGCGGTAGGAGTCCTGGTCCTGTTCCTCGATTTCAAAACGGACTTCGGGCGGGTAGTCGTAGGATTCGCCTTCGGGGAGGGGGTCGTTGACGGCGACGACGCGGCAGTCGATGTCGGGAAACTGGCTGGTGAGGGCGCGGTAAACGTCGTGCGAGAAGGTGGCGATGCCGCATTGGCGCGGCGGATAGTCGCAAACGAGGGCGATTTTGCGGAGTGGTGTGGATCGGCTCATGTCAGAAAAATATGATGAAGGGATTCACCACAGAGACACGGAGGCACAGAGGAATAATCCATGGAGAGCAAACAGGCTGACGGAGGGGGGGGGGGGGGG
>NZ_ABEA03000104.1:0-30000 GCF_000171235.2 Geminisphaera colitermitum TAV2
TTGCGCGGTTGGCGCAGTTGGCGCAGTTGGCGGAGCAGGGCGAGGAGGGTGGCGAGGGCCATTTTGGTGTCGTGAGCATACCAGCCGCGCCAGCGGGGTGGGTGTTCGCCGATGGGGTAGGCGGCGAGCGCGGTTTCGAGGCCGGCAATGGCGGCGGTGTCGTCGGCGGGCGTGGCGTAGAGGGCGGCGAGGGCGCGGTAGAGGCCGAGGAGAATTTGCGTTTGGGCGAGGAGGTTGGTTGCGAAAAAGGACCGGTGGCGCGGGTCAAGCGCGGCGGCGGTGGCGGGGTCGCGCAGCGTGGCATGGAGGTCGGCGAGGCGCGCGATGGCGGTGCGCAGGCGGTCGGGAAAACCGGGGGCGTTGAGGGTGTCGCGTGCGGGGTTGGGCGAGGGCTCACCGAGTAGAGCGGCGGGGTTGGTGGATCGTCGCGCCTCGTCGCGGCGGGCAATGAGTTCCCGGTGGATGAAGTGGCGCACGGCACCGTCGTAGAGGCGGAAGCCGGGGGTGACTTCGGGGATGGCGGCGAGGAGTTTTTCGTGGAGCGGGGCCAGGCCGGGCGGCGACCAGCGGGCGAGCCAGCCGGCGTCGGCGGCGAGGGGCGCGGGGGCATTGACCTGTTCCATGAAGCACTGTGCGCCCATGACGTGTTCGCGGACGTTGGAAACGTTGAGGATGGCGTAGTGGGTGTCGCCGCGGGCGTGCAGTTGGTTGACGATGCGGGCGATTTTGGAGGGCGGGGGGCCTTGCACGAGGTGGGGGCCGCAGGTCCAGACAGCGATGTGATAATAGAAGCCGCGAAGGAGGCCGGGGGTGCGCGGCAGGGTGGCAAAGTCTTCCTGCATTTCCTGGGTGAGGTGGTGGTCGGCGAAGACGCAGGTGACACCGGCGGGCACTTGTAGTTGTCCGCTCGATACGAGTTGGGCGCCTTCGAGCCAGAGGGTGAGGGTGGCGGGGGGGGCGGGGCGCGGGTCGATGGAGCGGATGATGGCAAGCTGGTCGGCGAGGGCGGAGGCAATGAACTCGGCGGCGCGGGTGCGAGAGGCGGGGTCGTGGCTCCAAAGGGCGCGGTCGCCGCGGCCCCGGAGTCCGATTTGCCAGATGACGCGGTCGCCGGCGATGTCGTGCCAGCGTTGGGTGTGGGCGCGCCAGCAGGCGCGCATCACGTCGGGGGCTTCGCGGTAGGAGAAGGGAGCGCCGGTGTAGTTGTTTTTTGAACACCAGGTTTCGTAGGCGAAGTGGGAGACTCCGAGGGGTTCGACGTGGTGTTGCGAGACGTAGAGGCCGCGCCGGATGGCGGCGCGAATGAGGGCGGCCTCGGGTTCGTGGGTGATGTCGGTGAAGGAGGCGGGGATGATGAGGTTGCCGCGCAGGCGGAGGAGGGCTTCGTAAACGCGGTCCATCGTCGCGGGCGTGGCGATTGGGGTGTAGTAGAGGAGGAGGCGTGCTTCGTAGTCGTCGGCCGCGACGTCGTCGAGGGGCGGGTTTTCGGTGGCGGTGCGGCGCGGCCAGTCGTCGAAGCGGCGGCCCGAGGAGGCGGGCCAGGAGTCGAGGAGGTCCTCGTCGTTGATGAACCAGCCTCGATAGCGAAACGCGGGAGCTTGGGAGGTGATGCGTTGCGGGGCGGGGCCGGGGTCAAAGGTGGCGAGGGGGGGGGGGGGGATGTCTTTCCAGAACCAGAGGGGATCGACGCCGAGGTAGCGGTGAGAGAATTCGTAGATGGCGTAAATGATGCCGAGGTCGTCGCCGCCAGTGATGCGGATGTGTCGGTCGGGGTCAGGGATGATTTCGAGGACGAAGGTTTCCGGGGCGAGGGTGTTGTCGTGCGCAATGGTGAGAATCCATTGCGCGGAAGGCGTTTCGGCAGCGGCTGGGAACACGGTGGCGAGGTCGCGGCGGAGGTCGGCAAGGGCGGCTTCGATGGCGGAACTGGTTTCTTTATTCTCGATACGAATCATGGCGAATGGACGGGGGGATGACGTGGTGATGTGGAGACCAGTTTACCCGAGGCGGGGCGTGGGCCGCCTGCCACGGCTTGAGCCGCGTGCCGTCTGAAATTGATCTGAAGCGGGCCGGGGCGGCGTTGACTTGGCGGGGCGCAGCGGGACAGGGTGGGGGATTCGTTATCATGAAACCAGCGGCAAATTATCCGGAAGAACCGGGGCGGGGACATCCGCTTGCCTACACGTTGGAGGCGTCGCTGCGCTCCGGTCTGGTGCATGTGGAGCATCGGAATGTGCTGGAGGGAACGCGGTTTCATACGCAGCCGGGGATCGAGATTCACCTGACGTTGGAGGGGCGGGCGCTGTTTCATGTGGCGGGGCGCAATTATTTGCAGACGACCCGGCAGGGATTGATCTTTTGGGGAAGGCATCCGCACCAGATCGTGGCGGATCGCACGTATCCGTTTCAGCGAATCAACATCGGCTTCGTGCCGGAGGATTTCGCGGTCAGGATTCGCGGCGGGGCGGCGTTTTTGTTGGACTGGGTGCCGAAGTCGGAGGCGTTTCCGTTCGCGCTCAGCGAGGGAGATTTTGCGCGTTTTGATGAATTGTCCCGACGCTTGCGGAGCGAGGTGAACCTGCGGCTTCAGGGCTGGCAGGATGCGGTGCTGGGTTGCGTACTCGGCCTGTTGACGCTGGTGCGGCGCAATGGGACGGGAGGCGGGCCGGGGGGGGGGGGAGGGGATGTTCGACGTGGCGGGCGGCGCGGGGAATTGGTTAACCAGGCGTGTTCGCATGTGCGCAACAATCTGGCCGAACGGCTCGCGCTCGGGGATGTGGCGTCGCGTTTCAGAATCACGCCGGAGCACTTGACGCGCAGTTTTCAGCGTCAGCTCGGCGTGAGTTTTCACCGCTATGTGCTGGCCGAGCGCATCGCGCAGGCGAAGGAGCGGCTGCGCAACCAGCCGGGCGCAACGGTCACGGATATCGCGTTTGAGTGCGGTTTCGTTTCATCCGACCACTTTGGAAAGGTTTTTAAGCGTCACACGCTGATGACGCCGTCGGAGTTTCGAGAGACGCAGGCGTAGCTGAATTTATGGAATACCGCTTGAGAATATCCCATGGGAAGAGGCAGGATGACAGCCCACCTTAATTGCAAATCAAGTAATCCGCCCATGCCCGAAGCCCAGCACGCCGAATGGAAAGAATCTTGGCGGGATGACCATCTCCGCTGGGTTTGCGGTTTTGCCAACGCCGACGGCGGCGTGCTGCACATCGGGCGCAATGATGGGGGCGAGGTGGTCGGTGTGCCAGACGCCCGGAAATTGCTGGAGGATTTGCCCAACAAGATCCGCGACCTGCTCGGCATCGTCGTGCCGGTCAATCTCCATCAGGAAGCGGGCAAGGCTTGGCTGGAGATCGCGGTGCCGCCTTATCCTTCGCCCATCAGCTATCGGGGGCATTATTACCAGCGCGTCGGCAGCACCAATCAGGAGCTCAAGGGCACGAGTCTCGACCGTTTCCTGCTCCGCCGCTACGGGCGCACTTGGGATTGTTCGCCGCTGCCCGGCGTCGCGGCGAGCGATTTGTCGCCAGCGGCCTTCATCCGGTTTCGCCAACAGGCCGGGCGCAGCGGGCGGCTGGATGCCGCCGCGCTCAAGGCGTCCGACGTGGAACTGCTGGGCAAGCTCAAGCTCACGGAGGGCAATTACCTCAAGCGGGCGGCCGTCCTGTTGTTCCATCCCGATCCGCTTGAATTCTTCACCGGCGCTTTCGTGAAGGTGGGTTTTTTTCGTCCCGGCGGCGATCTCGTTTATCACGACGAAATCAACGGCGACCTTTTCCAGCAGTCGCAACAGACGTTGGATTTGCTGCTCACCAAATACCTGAAGGCGGCGGTGACCTACGAAGGCATTGTGCGCGTGGAACGTTTCCCGGTGCCGCGCGAGGCGTTGCGCGAAGCAGTGCTCAATGCACTCGTGCATCGGGATTACATGATTCCCGCGCCGGTGCAGATTCGCGTCTATGACGACAGGCTGGTTTTGTGGAATCCGGCCGTGCTGCCGGAAGGCTGGACGGCGGCCACTTTGCTCACACCGCATACCTCGCATCCCTACAATCCGGAGATCGCCAACGCCTTCTTCCGCGCAGGCGAAATCGAGGCGTGGGGACGGGGCATCGAACGCATTTTCGACGCCTGTCGCGCGGCCGCCACTCCGTTGCCGCAACTGCGGTTCGACGCCGGAGGCGTATGGATGGAATTTGTCTTCGATGAGGCGTATCTGCGGGCACTTAAGCCTGTGGCCCCCGAAGTCACCCCCGAAGTCGGACGGCCCGAGTCGGGGCCAGAGTCGGGGCCAGAGTCGGGGCCAGAGTCACGGCTAGAGTTACGGCTAGAGTTACGGCTAGAGTCGGCTATTGCGGCTAGGATACTGCTTTTGTTGCGCAACGAATCACTGAGCAAAGCCGCCTTGGCTTCGCGATTGGGTCACAAGACGGTTTCTGGAAAACTCAACAAACAGGTGCGGCGTTTGATCGCCGAAAACCTGATAGAGCCAACCATTCCCGACAAACCCAACAGCCGTCTGCAAAAGTATCGGTTGACCCCCCAAGGCGCGACAATGCTGGCGACCATGAAACAAGGCGACGCAACACCATAAGCGACCTTGGCAAACCGGAACGCGTCACCCGGAAACCGCTCATACTATTTTCCAATCAGAAACACCTCACGCGGAGACACGGAGGCGCGGAGTGTTGTTGTTGTTTATTCTCCGCGTTCTCCGCGACTCCGCGTGAGTTCCTTGATCCGGTGTTATATCTTCGATCGAGAAATGGTATCAGTCGGCGGTTTTGGTATTCCCGCTGAAAAAATCGCGCACGGCGGCGGGCACTTGGTCGCGGGGGATTTCGTGTTCGCTGCGGTCGGTGAGGTCGCGGAATTTTACAACACCCTTGGCGAGTTCGTCGCTGCCGAAAATGAGGGCGAGTTTCGCGCCGGATTCGACCGCGGCTTTGAACTGTTTTCCGAACGCTGTAGTTTTTAATGGATACTCAACGCGGTAACCGGCGGCGCGCAGGTCGTTGATCGCACCAAAGGCTGCAATGCGCTCTTTTCCTACCCCCCCCCCCCCCCCCTCGCTGTTGGTGTTGGTGCTGTCGCCGATGACGACGTAAATGTCCGCCGCCTGCACGTAGGCGGGCGTCAGGCCGCGTTGCTCAAGGAGCAGGCCCATCGTCACGTCGCCGATGGCGAAACCCACTGCGGGCAAGTCGCCGTATCCAAGTTTCGCTACAAGATCGTTGTAACGACCACCGCCCGCGATGGCGCGAAGCTCGCCCTTGCGGTCGAACGCCTCGAACACGAAACCCGTGTAGTAGGCGAGGCCGCGCACGACGCCGAAATCAACCTCCACAAACTCGCCCAATCCCATCGCCTCAAGGCCGCCGAGCAGCTTGCGCCAATCGGCGAGACGGGCGGTGAGTTTTTCGCCCGCTGTCGGGTTTTGCGCGATGTGCGGAGCGAGGATTTTTTCGAGCGCGGGCAGGCTCTTGACTCCCAGAAATTCGAGCACCTTGGCCTTTAATTCCGGTGTCAGCGCGCCGTGTGCCTCGGCGTAAGGTTTGAATGCGTCGTCGCCGATCTTTTCGAATTTATCGACGGCGCTGAGAATGCCGCGGATTTGCGCGTCGGCGAAACCCAGCGCTTCGAGGTAATAAAACCACAGGTTGCGGTCGCTGAGACGCACGTAGAAATCCGCCGCGGTGAGTCCGAACGAGCGGATGGCTTGCACGAGAAGCGCGATGAGCTCGATTTCGGCTTCGGGACCCGGTTCGCCGAAGATGTCGCAGTTGAGCTGGAAGAAGGCGCGTTCGCGTCCCTTTTGCGCGCGTTCGTAACGGTAAAATTCCCCGATGCTGAACCACTTGATCGGACGCTTGAGCGCGTTGGCTTTGGCACCGACGAGGCGGCACACGGTGGGCGTCATCTCGGGACGCAGGGCAACGTCGCGTCCGCCCTTGTCGGTGAAACTGAAAAGCTGCGCCTCGATTTCGTCGCCCGACTTGGCCTTGTAGAGTTCGAGCGGTTCGAGGATGGGCGCATCGTATTCCTGAAAACCGAAGGCGTGGTTGGCCTGCCGCCACATGCGGAAGATGTGATTCCGGCGCGCAAAGGCGTCGGGATAAAATTCGCGGAAACCGGGCAGGGATTGAAACTGGGCCATGATGCGGAAAACTGGAATGGTGAGATTCGGAAAACGAAAGTGCCGACCTTGCGAAACCGTCCCCAGCGGGGCAAGACTCGACCTTTGACTTTCGCGGCCCGACTTTTGACCTTCCGACCTTCGACTTCCCATGCCCGTCATCAAGCCAGCCTGCATCCGCGACCTGAAAGTGCGCGTCAACATCGTCGATGTTGTCTCGCGCGTCGCCACGCTGCGCCGCGCTGGCGGACGGTTCAAGGGACTGTGCCCGTTTCACTCGGAAAAAACCCCCTCGTTTCACGTCAATCCAGACCGCGGCTTCTTCAAGTGCTTCGGATGCGGCAAGGCGGGCGACATCATCACCTTCGTTCAGGAGACGGAGCAGCTTACCTTTGGCGAGGCCGTGGAGACGCTGGGCAAACGTTTTGGCGTGCCCATCGAATACGAAGAAGGCAGCGGCGGCCCCTCGCGCGAGGAACGTTCGCTGCGTCAGGAGTTGTTCGACCTGCACGATTTCGCCGCCGAGCATTTTCACCAAGTTTTCCGCACCAAGGGGGGGGGGTGGGCGGGCGATTACATGCGCGATTACTGGACGACCAAGCGCCGTTTCAGCATGGAACTCGCCGACGAATTTCGCATCGGCGCCACCGACGCTCAAGGCAGCGGACTCGTTGCGGCAGCGCTTAAAAAAAAGTTTTCCGAAGAAGCCCTCCGTCAGAGCAGCCTGTTTTACATTCGCGACGGCGCGCTGCCCACGCTCGGCACCGTGCGTCCGCGCTTCAAAGGCCGCCTCATGATCCCGATTCGCGACCACCAAGGACGCGTCGTTGCCTTCACCGCCCGTCAGACGGACCTCACGCCGAAGGACGAACCTTCTTACGAGGCCAAATACGTTAATTCCACCGAGACCCCGATTTTCACCAAAGGCCATCTGCTCTTCAATCTCGACCGCGCCCGCCAGCACGCGAAAGACGGCCAGCCCTTCGTCATGGTCGAAGGCCAACTCGACGCCCTGCGCTCCTGGTCCGTCGGCATCAAGACTGCCATCGCCCCGCAAGGCACCGCCATCACCGAGCAACAACTCCACTTGCTCCGCCGCTACCACACACAAGTCGAGTGCTTTTTCGACGGCGACAACGCGGGCCGCGCCGCCGCCCTCCGCTTCCTGCCGATGGCGCTCAAGGCCGGCCTCGAAGTCCGTTTTCTCGCCGCTCCCGGCGAAGCGAAAATCGACCCCGATGTGCTCTTTCTCGAACGCGGACTCGCCGCCTACGAGGAACTCCGCTCCGGCGCGCGCGGCCCGATGGAGTTTGCCTGCGCCGCCTTGTTGCCCGATCCGGGCCGCGCCTCCGCCGAACAAAAAGCCCGCGCCGCCCAAGGCGTTCGCGAGATTGTCAACGCCGCCGAGTCGCACGTCGTTCGCGCCGCCTTTCTGAAAGAAGCCGCCGCGCTCCTGCGCGTGGACGAAACCGCCCTCCTCCACGACGCCCGGACCAATATCGGCGGACGCCCCCCCCCCCCCTCCCGGCAGGCCGAGGCGGACGCCGACGCGGGCCGCAACACCTTCGGAGCCGTGCAAGCCTTCGAGCACACCGCTGAGCAACACCTGCTCTGGCTCTGCCTGCACCACGAACAACTCGGCCCCTCCATTGCGCGCAGTTTTCCGCGCAACTGGATCAACACCACCCGCACGGCGGGCGCGTTGCTCAACCGTTTCCTGAATGAATTTGAACACGGCGAGGACTGGCCCGGGCTCGACCACCTCGACCCGTTGCTGGAGACGGACGAGGAGCGCAACATGATCGCCTCGCTTTCCTTTGAGAGCTTGCAAGTGGACGAACCCCTGAAAGTCGCCATCGAAGCGATCCGCCAGCTCCGCGCCCATGCGCTTGAGCCCCGGCTGCGCCAGCTCGACCTTGCGATCGCCTCCGGCGGCAGCGACGACCCCATCGCGATGTTCAAGGAACGCACCGAGTTACAACGCCAGTTGCGCGTGCCCATCGCCCTTGTCGCTTGAACGCGAAGGAAGTGGCGGGGGCATCATGATGGGGCGGCGGACGGCGCAAAAAACCGCTCGATCCATGCCATTTCTTAACGGCAATTCTTTTTTTGCCTTTTTCCAGATATTAGCTGTGATTCACCGTTTCTCTATTTCCGTAGGTCTCCCCTGATTCCTGTTATTCATCCACAATCCATGTCGCGCAAAGCCAAGTCGTCCGTTGCCACTGATAGTCATTCCGAAGCCGTGGAGGCTGCCATCGCGCAGACTCAAGATGGAGGCGTTGATCTGCCCGCCGGCGGCATCAACGAAAAAATCCGCAACCTCATCCGCCTCTCAAAAGAACAAGGTTATCTGACCTTTGACGACATCAACGAGGCACTCCCCGAGTCCGTCGAAAACCAGGAGGAAATCGACAACGTCCTCTCCATCCTGCAAAACCTCGAAATCGAAATCCTCGAACCCGACCAAGTCGAAGATTACAAACAGCGCCAGGAAGAGCAGGAGGAGGAAGAGTCGCGCACCTCCAACAACGACATCCTCGACGACCCCGTGCGCATGTACCTCAAGCAGATGGGCCAGGTCCCGCTGCTCACGCGCGAACAGGAAGTCGAAATCTCCAAACGCATCGAAACCGCCGAATCCAAGGCTCAAGAGGCCTTGTTCGAGGCCTCGATTGTGGGCCGTCACATCGCCACCCTCGGCGCCAAACTCCTCACCCGCGAAGAACGCTTTGACCGCATCGTCATCGACAAACGCATTGAGAGCCGCGAATCCTACTTCAAAGCCCTCCCCAAACTCGTCGAAACCACGCAGAAAAACGAAGAATCCGTCAGCGATTCGTGGGAGGAATTTCAAAAGGCGCGCAACGAAGCCGACCGCAAAAAAATCCTCAGCAAACACAAAAAGCGCGAGACCACCCTGCGCAGCAATTTCTCCAAATTCTTCTTCAAACTCAAAGTTTACGAAGAATGGCTCGAAACCAACCGCCCCGTCCTCAGCGAAATCGAGCTCCTCCACGCCCAACTCGACCGCGCCAAAACCCCCAAGACCAAAAAAGACGCCGCCATCGACACCAAGGCCATTCACGCCCGCCTGCGTGAGATCGAGGTCGAGCAACGCATCGAACCCGCCCAGCTCATCGAAGTCGTTCGCAAAACCAACGTCCACATCCGCGAGGCCCACCAGGCCAAGACCGAGATGGTGGAGGCCAACCTTCGCCTCGTCATTTCCATTGCCAAGAAATACACCAACCGCGGCCTCTCCTTCCTCGATCTCATTCAGGAGGGCAATATGGGCCTCATGAAGGCCGTCGAGAAATTCGAATACCGCCGCGGCTACAAATTCTCCACCTATGCCACTTGGTGGATTCGTCAGGCCATCACCCGCTCCATCGCCGACCAGGCCCGCACCATCCGCATCCCGGTCCACATGATCGAGACGCTCAACAAAGTGATGCAGGTGCAGAAGCAACTCCTGCAGGAATTCGGCCACGAACCCACGCCCGAGGAAGTTGCTGACGAAATGAACCTGCCCGTCGAGCGCGTGCAGCAGATCATGAAGATGGCCCAACAACCCATCTCGCTTCAATCCCCCGTAGGCGACGGCGACGACACCAGTTTTGGTGACTTCATCGAAGACAAATCCGCCGAGAACCCCTACGACATGACGGCCTACTCGCTCCTCCGCGAGAAGATCATCGACGTGTTGGATTCGCTCACCGAACGCGAACGCAAGGTGCTCTCGTTGCGCTTTGGTTTGGTGGATGGCTACAGTCGCACGCTCGAAGAGGTGGGCAAGCAATTCAAGGTGACGCGTGAGCGCATTCGTCAGATTGAGGCGAAGGCCCTGCGCAAGATGCGTCACCCGACGCGCATTCGCCAACTGCACGGCTTCTTCGACGCCGAGCAGGTGGACAACGCGCAAAACTTCATCAAGCAGATCCAGTCCAATAAGCCGATCATCCCCCCCCCCCCCCCTTCGCAGGTTGCGCCGGCAAAGACCGAGAAGAAACCTGAGCCTGCCAAGCAGCCTGAAAAGTCTGAGAAGAAGCCCGAAACGGCCAAACAGCCCGAAACGCCCAAAAGCTAAGGCGCCGGCCAAAGCCCTCATTCTTATCTAGTTCGCTTTCAAGTTGAGACTATTCCTCCGACGTAGCGCAGGCATCTTGCCTGCTGTCTGAAGTGGCGCGGGCGTCCCGCCCGCTCCGCCCGTAGCGCAGGCGTCCCGCCTGCCATCGAGTCTATTGCGCGAAGCGCGGTGACTTTCATGGAGTGCGTCTCATGGAGTGCGGCGCTTCGCGCAGTAGCTTGGACGGCAGGCAAGATGCCTGCGCTACGGGTGCTACTGCGCCTCTTCCTCCCCCCCCCCCCCCGCGTAGCCGCGCCCTCCGGGATTGGGCGCTTCAGGCAAAGACGAGGGCGGAATCTTCGACGTTGTCGAGGGCGGCCCGGATTTCGTTTTGCGGCAGGGCTTGCGGGAGCCTTCCGGAGAGTGAAGCCAGCGCGGCCACGCGGCCGACGGATTCACCCATTTGCACGGCGTTGCCTGTGACCCGGTAGCTCGCGTGCGCGAAAAAATCTCCGCTGATGCAACGTCCCGCCATCATCAATCCATCCACGTCGGCGGCGATGGCGGCGCGCAAGGGGATCTGATACGGGCGCACCATGATGCCGCCGTTGTCATAACTTTTCCCGCGTGCCGGATGGGTGCTGTGAATGTCCACGCAAAATGTGACGTCGCAAATCGCATCGTCGTGCTGACGCCCGCTGGCAATGTCGTCGCGCGTGACTGTATAGAGTCCGTGGATACGCCGGCCCTCGCGCACGCCGATCTGCGCGGCGGTCGCCACGAGTTGCACGCCCGCCCACGGGCCGCCGGAGCGGCGCAGCGTGCGGATGATCGCGTGAATCTCCGCCCGCGCATGGAGCGTGGCTTGCGTCACGTCCTCGTTGTCGAGTGCCGAACGTCCGTATTGGTGCGTGGCCATCATGGCGAAGAGGTCGCCGCGAAGGTGAAACAGCGTCGGCGCTCCATAGGACGGCGTGTGACCGTGGAGTTCCAGATGCCGGTAAAAATTTTGTTTGGCCGCTATTCTCTTCTCACCGGAACTGCGGTCGTGATGCTGACGTATCGCATCCGGCGATACACCGGTGATGAGCGCCATGAGACTCATGGGTTGGGTTTCGCCGGTGTCGGGATGACCGAGATCAAAACCGCAACCGGCCCGCGCCGCCAGATCGCCGTCGCCGGACGCATCAATAAATATGTCTGCCGTCCACGCTTGGCGTCCGCTTTTGGATTCGATCACGGCGTGCGTGAAACGGTGACGGCGGTGGCTGTTGCGGGCGGGGGGGGGGGGGGGGGGAGGAGGATGCCGATGTGCCGGCGGCATCGACGCGCACGGCCACGACGTGACTGTGCAGGAGCACGTGCACGCCAGCCTCGGTCGCCATTTCGTCGAGCACGAGTTTCATCGTCTCAATATCATAGGCGGACGACGGCTCTGCATGACTGGTTCCATTGCTGTTGCCATTGCGCCCGTTGGTCCGGGCCTCGCCGCCGGCACACGCGAAGCCTCCTTTGTTGTGCAGGCGCTGTTTGATCTCCGCCATCAGGCCGCCTTTGTTTTCGTGGTCGATGAGCCAGGACAGGCAACCGCTAGTCCAGACGCCGCCGAGGCAGCCATGCGCTTCGACCAAAGTCACGCGGGCGCCGCTCCGTGCGGCGGCAATGGCGGCGGCGATACCGGCAGGACCTCCGCCGCAGACGAAGACATCGCAATGGCCGGCAAGGGGCGTCGTCAGGTTTTCGTTGAGGAAAGCGTTTTGCATGGTGCGTGTCCACATCGTGCGGAAACGCGCGGCCGGGGGAGACGATAAGATTCCGGCAAAAAGTTTCGCAAAATTGATCCAAGCGATGTGGCGCGGGAATTTCCCCGTGTTTGTGGAGTGCGGCGATTCATCGCCGCTTTGGACGGCGCGATTTATCGCGTTGCCCGGTGGAGTATTGGGCGGGCCGTTAAAACGGCCCGTCAAAGCGGCGATAAATCGCCGCACTCCATGGTGGCGCAATGTCCCTCCCCCCCCCCCCCCCTGCACACAGAGGTTATCCTTCGGTCCGGTAAACGCGCGGACTTTTTCCGGTGTATTTTGAAAACAAATACGAGAAATACGCCGGGTTGGCAAAGCCGGTCATGAGGGCGATTTCGTTGACCGGATGCGTGGTGTCGCGCAGGAGCAGACGCGCGCGCTCCATGCGCATGCTGTTGTAGTAGGTGAGCGGACTGACACCGCAGCTTTGTTTGAAAACGCGGCAGAGATGCGGGTAACTGTAACCGAGACGGCAGAGTGTTTTTTCGAGCGGCTGGCGGGCCGTCGTGGCGTCGCCGAGCATGCGGTTAAGGATCTCGCGCATGCGGCCCACGAGTTGGTCGGCGTCATTGGTTTCGTGCAGGCCGGACGGGGTTTGCAGATAGCCGGTTTGCTCGCCGAGCACGTCGATGAGGATTTCCAAAAACAAGGCGCGGCACGAGGCGCGTTCGCGGGCCGTGCCGATGCGCCAGCGTTCCTTGAGCCGGTCAAAGGCTTGGAACACGCCCGCCGGATCGGGGATCGGTCCGTGCAGGATTTTCTCCGGCACGAAGGTCGGCGCGTGGCGGTAACGGCTGACGTCGGGGGTGCCGGGGAAATAACACGAGCGTGGCACGGACTCCGTCATGAGTGGTTCGCGCGCCACCCAGTCGAAATGAACCCAGCGCAGGTGAAGCGCACCATGCGAGGTCTGCACCCCGGAGTGCGGGCGGGCGCAGGGTTTGATGATGAAGCCGCCCGCGCCGGTCTTGATCGGGGACTCGTTTTCAAAACGCGTTTCACACTCGCCGTGTTCCACGAGGAGTAGTTCGTGATCGTAGATAATGCGCGGTGGACCGGCCCACTGGCGAAACTGCTCGGCGTCTACGGTGTGAATCTGTGGCGATATTTGGTCGAGAAAGTGGAGCATGTTCGTGAACCGGGGGGGGGGGGAGGGAGGAGAAATTAGGAATTAGGAATTAGGAATTAGGAAAACGGACTCCGGCTGCGAGACGGTCTGAACTTTCTAATTCCTAATTCCTACTTTCTACTTTTTCGAACCGGGAAGGCAATCGTGGTGAATATCAATTTCACGAAAGTTTCGTGTTCTTTTTGGTATCTTGAAATCCGGTGCTTTGTTGCAACGTGAAGTCCATGCACCCGGCCCCTGGTCAACGAAAGTTCCCTCTCTTCTGTCTGCTGTGTCTCGCATTTGCGGGACTTACTGCCGTCGCTACTGCCGCCACGCCGGATGCGTTTCGCCCCGAAGGTGACAACTGGCGTTTTACCTGTCGCCTTGCGGACGTGGGACCGAAGGACAGCGCGTGGATCGAACTCCATGATGCGGATCAAGCGCCGCTCTACCGCCTCGGTTTTGCCGCCGGACGCGCCCGCGTGCAGCAGCACAAGGGAGGCAAGTGGGCCAGTCTCTGGACCGACACCGCTGACTCCAGTTCTGCGGGCATCGGCGTATTTTGCTTTAATGGATACCTGTTTCTCGAAGTCGGCGAACCCGGTGACGTTCGCCATGTCGTGGCAGCGAGTGGCGCGGAGGTTAAGCCCGACATCGATCCGAGCACGGGCAAGGCGCTTCGCGCAGCCGGTCCCGCTGGCACCAAGCCGCCGCGACTCATCCGACTGGCGGGAAATCGCAAGGGTAACACAACGTCCTTCATCACCGATCCTGTTTTCGAGCAAGGCGCGCGGCCTGCCGTGAAACGCAAGCCCGCCCTGCGTCCTATGCAAAAGGAGGCGATCACGTGTTATCTGCCCTGGTTTCCTGCCGATCTCACGGCTCTCGGATATCAGCGGCAAAACGACTTTCCCGCCGTGCCTTTGCGGACGGACGCAGGTTTCGATGTATTGAAAGATGAGATACGCCTGATGGCCGCGCACGGTCTCACGGCGGTGAATACCGACATCCTGTTTTTCACGCCCGAACGCGTGCGCGCCGGGCTCACGACGTTCAAACGCGTGCTCACGCTCGTCCGCGAAATCCGCGCCGAGGGTTTTGCTGATTTCAGGATGCTGCCGTTTATCGAACTGAAGGACATCCCGCTTACGGTTGCGGGTGCGCTCTACATGCTGGAGCGTTTTGGCGACGATCCCGCATGGCTCCGTTCGCACGACACCGACGATCCGCGCGGGCGTCCCGTTTTCCAGACCTACCACCATTCGGTGCATGTCCAGTTGACGCCGGAAAAATGGACGGAATTGGTCGAGGGCGTCGCGGCGGGCGGACGCGATTCGTTTTGGATTTACGGTTTCGCCGGCATCAAGCCCGCGCTCGGCAACGTGGCCCCAGAAGAGGCGCGCCGGATCATTCCAGCCACGGATGCCGTGTATCATTTTGGCGGATCTTCGCTCACGGCGAGTTCTGGCATCGCACGTCAGGTTCGGGAAAAATTTTCCGGTCTCCGTCCCAACCTTACAGTCGGCGGATCGGTGCATGTCGGCTACTACTCGGCGCGCACTTACAGCCGCAATTTCATCTCGCCGCGCCACACCGCCGAGTTGCGCGAGCAATGGGCTTATTTGCAAAGCGGCGCGCCCGACTTCGTGCACCTCACGACGTGGAACGATTGGAACGAGGCCACCACCTTTTGCCCGTCATTCAGCGACCTCGGCAGCCGCCTTGCCATCATGCAGCGTTACCTCGCCGGTTGGTTCGGACGTCCGCTGCCGACCGGTCGCGACGGCGTGCCGGAGATCGTGCTAAGTTATCGCAAATCGCTTTATCCCGGCGAGCCGCTGCGCGTGGAAGTGCTGCCCTTGCCCACGAGCAACGGCGCGAAAAAAGTGCGTTGCGAGATCGTTGTCACTGATGCGGCAAGTGGTCGCGTGGTGATGCGGGAAACGAGTCCTGATTTTTCAACTACAAGTCTCGACGCGATGAAAGCGTGGTATGCGCAGTCTGCCGAACCGCTCGCC
Source organism: Geminisphaera colitermitum TAV2 (assembly GCF_000171235.2). Taxonomy (GTDB): domain Bacteria; phylum Verrucomicrobiota; class Verrucomicrobiia; order Opitutales; family Opitutaceae; genus Geminisphaera; species Geminisphaera colitermitum. The sequence goes on from NZ_ABEA03000104.1 coordinate 15,143, forward strand.
AGTGATCTCGCGCCCGGCGTCCTGCGGGTGGCGGTGCGAGCGCTGACGGAGAATGGCGAAATCCGTTATCACCACCTGCCCGACATCGTCGTCAGCGAGACGGAAAACTACAACGACCAGCTCTTTTACAACGTGCCACTCCATCGCCTCGCCGGTCCCGAGCGCAGCCTCGCGCTTCGCATCAATGGCAGCGAAAGCGCGTCCGCCAAGGCCACGGGCAACGGTCTCTACGCTGTAGATTATGAACTCAGCGGTCCCGGCTCCGCAGGGGCGTCCGTCGCAGGCATGAAGCGCGGGCACCTGATGCGTTTTCTCGCACCGCTCGACAGGGATGGCGCCGAGGTTGTCGATCTCAACAAACGGGTGACGCTGACACCGTCCGCGGATGCCACGAAGCAGCGGCGCAGTGTTGTCGAGTCTGCCGCGAGATGGACGCCTGCCGAGCGAGGCCCGGATTATTTTGCGGTGCTCGCCCGCTTTGAGGACGGCACTTGGGCGTATTCGCCGACGGTGCTGGTCGCGCCTCCTGTTCCGTCGCCCGCGCTCGTAGCCGACTGGGTTTTTGCGGGGCTCAAACCCGCGCTCATGGGCAACGTGGCCGGACTCGACAAACCGAAAAACGTGATCGAGGACCGTTCGCTTTATCGCAACGAACTCACGCTCCCGGAAAAGAACGGGCTGAAATTTGTAGATCTGCCGGGCTCGGGCGGCACCGCGCGCGCGATGCAGTTTGACGGACAGACTTTGCTCAAGGCTGCCGAAGACACCGCGGGCAATGGTCCGCTGACGGTTGAGGTTATTTTTCGTCCCGGCCAGACCGGACGCCACGAAGTCATCTGCTGGCAACGCGGCGCGCAGGCCGGTCTTGTCATGGAAAAAACAGGACACCTCAAACTTTCGCGTTTGCCTGAGCTGCGCGCTTATCCCGATCCGTTTGTCGAGGTGCGCAGTCGCAAGCCTCTCGCGCCTGACCGGTTTCATCACGTTGTGGCGGTTTATGACGGTGTTGCGCTGACGCTCTGGCTCAACGGCGAGCGGCAGGAATCCAAACCTTGCCTCGGCACGCGTTCCACGGAGGGCTTTGCCATCGGCGGCAACTCCGCTGGCAAGGTTGGCGCTGCCACCGTGGACGGCATGCCCGGCGAAGGTTTTTTCACCGGGCAACTCGTCAAACTCACCGTTTACGGGCGTGGACTCCCTCCGCAGGCCATCTCGCAACTTCATCAGGCCGCAGCCCGGCTTCCGTTCATGAACAGTCCCGCGCAGTGAGCTCCCTTTCCCGCTTCCAGAAAACTCCAACCGTCAATCCATGCGTCATATGAAATACACTACAAAAATAACCACTCAGACACTCCCGGTGTTTCTTGCCACCTGCCTGCTCGTTGCGTCGGCAGTGCTTCCGGTTCGCGCCTCCCTGCTGCTCTACGAAGGCTTCGACTACGAAGCTCCCATCGTCGGCAAAGAAGGCGGCTCGGGCTTCAACGCAGCCTGGGCGCAACACGCGAGCCCGGCTACGATCAATCTCAAGGCCGGCCTCGACTACACTGACACCAACACCGACGCTTTGGTCGCTACTGGCGGCAGCGTCGGCATCACGTCAGTCGCGAGCGGCGGCATTAGCCGCACCTTCGATGCGATTACCGCGGCGGCCGACACGACCACGACCTACTGGCTCTCCTTCGTCGGCAACACGGCGTGGTCGGCAACCGGGAGCGGTAACAATTTCTTCGCCTCCTTGATGCTGCGCTCGGGCACCACCGACATCCTGAGCGTCGGCGCCTTTGGCAGCTCCCCCAACTGGCGAGTGCGCGCCAACAATAGCAATTACAGTTCGGCTACCGGTGTTCCAACCTCTTCGACGCAGGCGTTTGTCGTGGTGCGCATTGATGTGAACACGGCGACGGCAGGCAACGACGCGGTGTATCTGTGGATCAATCCTGCCCTCGGCACGGAACCCTCGATCGGAGCCGCGACGGGCTCGATCACGGGAACCAACCTGTGGAACTCCTTCTCGTTGGACAGCCTGCGCATCAGCGTTAACGAAAATGCTCCCGCGGGCGCGACGAAAAGCATTTCTCTCGATGAGCTCCGTCTTGGAACGAGCTATGCCGACGTTGCCGTGACAGTGGTTCCAGAGGTGGCGTCCACAGCCGTGTTTTTGGGCGGAATGTTGTTTGTAGTTGTTATTTTACTACAAGGTAGGCGCTCGCGTTCCACTTGATTTATCCCCTCCCCCCCCCCCCCCCCTCCTCCTGAGAAAAATTGAAAGTTCAAATGAAAACATCACGCCATCCTGCTGCTGGTTTCACACTCATCGAACTCCTGACGGTGATCGCCATTATTGGCATTCTGGCGGCGATCATCATTCCGGTGACAGGCAGGGTGCGCGCTTCGGCGCGTCAGGCTTCGGGGCTGGCAATCATGAAGAACATTGGCATGGCGATTTACCTGCACACGGCGGATTATAAAGATATGCTGCCAGGGCCGATCAACCAGATGCAATACGTGTCGATGCGCTGGCAGGATCATCAAATTACGTATCGGTTGGCTCAATACATCGGAAGTGCGGGCTATCCGAAGGGGCAGTTGGTGCCGCAGATTTGTCCGCCTGGTTTCGACAAGCAGGTGGCTGATATCACCGAAACGCCTGCCTACATAGCCACGGATAACGTGGATGACGGAGGCGGTGTCAACGACCACACTCAGAAACCCACGCGCATCAAGCCGTTTGGTAACTCAACTGGAGCGGGTGAGGATGCTGTGCCGAAGAAAATCACGCGCATCGTTGATCCCGCGCGCAAGGTGGCGTTGATGGATTTTGACAACGAGTTGTATAGAGTCAGCGGCAAGGCGGGCAGTGTGCAGGCAAAGCATCTGGACAAGCCGTTCTACGGCAGTCGTCGCAATGCGCTGTATTTTGACGGTCACGTGAGAAGCGTCCCAGCGACAGCGTCGTATGAGTGGGGGCGGAGTGATTTTCCGTGAAGCGTCACACGGCGGCGCGTCGTTTTTCGAGTTGTTGGCGGATGGCGGCGACTTCGGTCGCGCCGAGGCGATAGAACATGAACAGGACGAGGCAGGCGCCGAAGAAGAAACACGGCGCGAGTGAGAAATAGATGCGCAGGCGGAGGATGGTTTCGGGAGCTTGCGCGCCGCCGAGTTGTTGTTCGAAACCGGTGAGCACAAGGATGACGCCGGAGAGGGTGAAGGTGAGCGAGGCGGCGAGTTTGTGGACCCAGCCGGAGACGGCGCCAAACATGCCTTCGCGACGGTTGCCGGTGCGCAGTTCGTCTTCGTCGCAGATGTCGGCTTTCATCGAGTGCAGCAGTATCCAGAATCCGGATGAACTCGGGACGAGAAAGAACGGAAGCGCGAGTTGCCAGTAAGGGTGCGCGGGGTTGAAGAGGAACCATTTCAGGATGCCGGCCAGGATGCCGAGGCCGAGGCAGATGCGAATGGTGTTGGTTTTTCCAATACGCCCGGAAAGCCAGGTGATCACAGGGATTGATACCCAGGCGACAGGCAGGCTGACGGACGCGGTGAGGCCGAGGAGCATGGCGGCCTGCTTGGTGTCGCCTCCAAAAACATGATAGGTGTTCACATAAATGCCCAGGGCGTTGAACGTGTTTATCCCGATGACCATGCACACGGAGACAGCGAGGATGATTCGGAAGGGGATGCTGGAAAAGGTGACGCGGGCGGATTTGAAGAGCGGGACTTTGGGCTGGCTTTGCGCGATTTTCTGATAGCGCTCACGCAGAAAAAGCGCGGGAGGGAGTCCGCCGATGAGGAAGAGTGCGCCCATGCCGATGCCAACCCATCTCATGCCGGTGAGTGTGTCGGGAAAGATGTCGAGTTGGGCGAGTTTGAAGGCCCACGCGATGATGAGCGAGGTGAGCGTGGCAAAGAGCGAGCGGGCAGCAGTGACGCGGGTGCGTTCGTGATAGTCGGGCGAGAGTTCCAGGCTGAGACTGAAAAAGGGGACGCTGAAGAGGGTGAAACAGGTGTAGAAGAGGAGCGAGGTAACGAGAAACCAGACGGCGGCGGCAGTGGTGCTGGATTGCGCGGGGACAAACCAGATGAGCGGGAAGACGATCGCAGAGAGGAGTGCGCCGATGGCAATGAAGGGGCGGCGGCGGCCCCAGCGCGAGCGGCTGTTGTCGGAGATGGAGCCCATGACGGGATCGGTGAACGCATCCCAGAGGCGCGCGATCATGTGCATGGTGCCGATGACGGCGGGGTTCACGCCGAGCACGATGTTGAAGATCGGGTTGGCGAGGTTTTTGAGGGACTCAATGCCGAGGTTGTAGGGCACGCCGCCCGCGCCAAAGGCGGCGAGGTCGCGGAGGCGGAGTTTTGTCGCGGAGGCGGGGGGGGGGGGGGGAGGCATTATGTTTTAAGTGGCAAGTGGCGCACGGGCGTCCCGCCCGCAATTTTTAGAAGGCGGGCGAGACGCCTGCGCCGCGGGATTATGCGGTGACAGGTTGTAGTTGTTCGATACGGTTAAGGGCGGCCCGCACTTCGGGCCAGGGCAGCGATTGCGGGAGGCTGCCAGTGCGGGCGGCAAGGGCGGCGGCGACTCCGGCGGCCTGGCCGAGCGCGGCGGCGTTGCCAGTGACGCGATAGCTGGCATGGGCAAGGAAGTCGCCGCTGATGCAACGTCCGGCGAGGAGAAGTCCGTCAACATCGCGCGCGATGAGGGCGCGCAAGGGAATGTCGTAGGGCTGGGTGCGCGTGCGGTTCACGGGGTCGTAGGATTTTTCGCCGTTGGGGTTGGTGCTGTGGACGTCGATGCCAAAGGTGGCGCGACAGATGGCGTCGTCATGGCGGGCGCCGTTGACGAGTTCGGCGGCGGTGACGGTATGGAGTCCGTGGATACGACGCGCCTCGCGGATGCCGATTTGCGCGGCGGTGGTGATGACGCGGAGGTTTTGCCAGGGGTGGCCGAGGGTGCGGAGGGCGGCGGCGAGGCGGTGAATCTCGGCGCGGGCGCGGAGGGTGGCGGTGGTGATCTGGCCGGCGTCGAGGGCGGAGGCACCGTATTCGTGGTTGCCAATGAAGGCGAAAAAATCGTCGCGGATGCGGAAGAGGATCGGCGCGGCGTAGGAGGGTTCGATGCCGGCGCGCCGGAATTCGGCGAAGAGGCGTTCTTTGGGTTCGCGGAGGCTGCCGCCAATGAAGTCGGGGATGTCGCGGGCGTGAATGCCGGTGACGAGCGCTATGAGGCTCATGGGCTGGCATTCGCCGGTGTCGGGGTGGCCGAGGTCGTAACCGCATCCGGCGCGGGCGGCGAGGTCGCCGTCGCCGGTGGCATCGACGAAGCAGCGCGCGGTCCAGGCTTCGCGTCCGGTTTTGGATTCAGTGACGAGGTGGGTGAGGCGGCGGGTGTCGGGATCGACGCGGGCGGCGACGACCTGGGTGTGGAGCCGGACGTGGATGCCGGCTTCGAGCACGAGTTCTTCCAGGAGGAGCTTCATTTGCTCCGGGTCATAGGCGTAGTTGGCGCCGCCTTGGACGCGCGGGATGCGGGCGCCGCGCTGGTCGAGCGTGTGGGTGATTTCACGCATGATGCCGGGTTTGTTGGCGGCGTCGATGATCCAGGAGAGGAGTCCGGTGGTCCAGACGCCGCCGAGGCAGCCGTGGGCTTCGATGAGTGTAGTGCGGGCGCCGGTACGAGCGGCGGCAAGCGCGGCGGCGACTCCGGCGGGGCCGGCTCCGGCAACGATGACGTCGGTGTCGGCGTTGCTGGCGTTGGCGAGCGGGAGGTCGCGGGCGGGTTCGTGGAGTGTGGAGGGCATTTGGAAATTAAGAACTAGAAATTAGGAAAACGGAGTGTCGGACGGACCTTGCGCGGAGGCTTGCCAGAGAGGAAGTCTGGCGTTGGTCTCATCGTAGAATGAAACGCGCCACGGAATCTCAATCGCAGTTGAAGGACGTCAACATGGAGGCAGTGGCGCGTGCGGCGGGCGTGCACCGGACAACGGTGTCGATGGCGTTGCGGGGGCATCCGAAATTGCCGGAGGCGACGCGGGTGCGCATCCGGGAATTGGCGGAGCGGATGGGCTACCGGCCTAATCCGCTGGTGCAGGCGCTGATGAGCACGCGCGCGGCGCGGGGGCGTGGGAAGGGGGGGGGGAGGGCGGCGATGACGGCGGAAGGGTTTGTGGCGGAACTGGCGTTTGTGAGTCGTCAGGCCAAGCCGGCGGAGTGGGAACGGGAGCGCGGATTGTCCGCTTACGGGCAGATGTTTCGCGGTGCGCGCGAGCAGGCGGCGCGGCGGGGTTACCGGTTGTCATATTGGTGGCGCGAGGAGCCGGGAATGACGGGCGTGCGGTTTGCGCAGATTCTGGAGGCGCGCAATATCCACGGGGTGTTGATCGCGCCGCATTCAGGGGCGGGCAACCGGATCGACATGCCGTGGGAGCGGTTCAGTGTCATGGAAGTTGGATACAATTTGATCGAGCCGGATTTTCACCGGGTGGTGCATGATTATTTCCATGGCATGAGGCTGGCTCTGGCGCGTGTGCGCGAGGCCGGGGCGAGGCGGGTGGCGCTGGTCCTGCCGTGGCGGATGGATGAAAAGGTGCATCATTTGTGGCGGGCGGCGTTTGTGGACGGGCAACGCTTGTGGCCGGTGCGTGAGCGGATCGCGCCGTGGGTGGTGAGTGACGAGGATGCGAGGGAGGGGCGGTCCGTGGAGGTGTTTGCTCGCTGGTTTGAAAGGTGTCGTCCGGAGATCATCGTGGCTCCGACACCGAGGTTTGTCGAACCGGTGGCAAAGGCGGCGGGGCTGCGCGTTCCGGACGATGTGGGTTTCGTGAACCTGTCGTGTCACGAGCGCGAGGGGCGTTATTCGGGGATTTTTCAGGATTGGTCGCGGATGGGGGCGACGGCGGTGGACATGCTGATCGGGATGATGCACCGGGGCGAGCGCGGCGTGCCGGAGCAGGCGCATAGCACGCTGGTCAGCGGGCTGTGGGTGCCGGGGCGGACGTTGGGGGGGGGGCGGGGAGGGGCGTTCAGGAATGAGGTCGCGCGTACCAGCGGCGCATGATGTTGGCGGCGGGTTTTTGCCAGACGGGGAATCCTTTGTCGCCGCGGGGGTCGTCGCGGAGCCAGGGACGGTCGTTTTGTTCTTCCCATTTCCACCAATACAGGCCCATCCACCAGGGTTCCTGCCAGAAGGCGCGGAGGATGGTTTCAAGGAAACGTGCCTGGCCTTCGCCGTCGTAGCCGCCGGGGTTGTCCCAACCGAAGGGTTTGGCAATGGAGCCGGTGGTGGAGCAACAGCCGCATTCGGCAAAATAGAAGGGTTTGCCGAGGAGCGCGGCGGCTTCGCGGTAGTAGGCGACGTCGGGTTGGATGCGGGCGAGCATTTCTTCCTCGGTGGTGTCGGGGCCGTCGCCAAGCGGGGAGTAAAAACTGGAGCCGAGCGAATCGAGTTGGCGGAACCAGTGGTCGGGGTGTTCGCGGAGTTCTTTGACGAAATCGACGATGCGGGTGTGGCCGGTGGTGAGGTGTCCGTGGTAAACGCTGCGGGCGGCGGCGATGACGCGGAGCCAGTGGGTTTGTTGGTGGATGGTGTGGTCGAGTTCGCTGTCGAGTCCGTAGGCTTCGCATCCGGCGCGTTGGGCGAGGGCGGCGTAGTGGAGGGTGCGTTCAACCATGCTGTCGAACCAGCGGGTCCAGTGGGTCATGGGTTTGCCGGGAATGATTTCAACTTCGTTGGGGAAGGTGATTTGGATGCGTTGGGCGCCGTCCCAGCATTCGAGCATGGGGCGGAGTTGGACTTTGAGGCCGCGGCTGTGGATGTAGTCGATGATGTCGCGGAGTTCGTCGTCGGCAGGGGTTTGCTTGAAATCGCGGTATTGGCGGGTGCTGGCAAAGGTGTCTTGGAGGACGGTGACGACGAGGCAGATCCATTCGATGTTGAGGGTGGCCATGCGGTCCACTTCGCGGCGGGCTTCGGCGCTGCCGTAGTAGCCGTTGCGGGCGTAAAAGCCGAAGGTCATGCCGCGGTGCAGGGCAACGGCGTTGGCAGGACGGGTGGACGGCGCGGATTTGGTTGGTGCGTAGGCAAGTGGTTCTTCGATGGTGATCACTGGAAAAAGATGGTTCGTGGTGTGACGAGAGAGAAGGAGGGGGCTATTGGTCGTATTGGGAATCGCCGCCGAAGAAGTAGGTGGTTTCGTGCGTGGGCTCGTATTTAGGGGTGTCGCGGGTGACATCCGCGTAAAGCAGGGTGCTCACTTTTTCACGGGTGACGTTGCCGGCGAGACGAACGACACTGACTTTCCCGGCGTGCGGTTTCGGTGTTGTTTTGAGGTAGGAGTTCGAACCGGACATTGCGCCCCTGTCGAGCCAGCCACCCGTTGAACAGGTAGCGAGAATCAAACGCGAGGGTTGTGTAATGGACGAGATCGGTTGCATGGAAATAAACTCGTTGAGGCCATAAATCCAATTGGGGTTATCAGGATCTTTCGCTCCCGGTTTAACGCGACAACTGAACATTGTGATCCGATCTCCACCGGTGCGTTTAACATTGAAGTAGTCGATGAGATCATAGTGCCCGTAATGACCCGATCTGTATGCTGTTTCCGGCAATTTGCCTTTGTGGTCCTCGGCGAAGAGTTGGGTGGCGAAAGCGTATTGGCGAATCGTGGCGGCGCATTTGGTGTCACGAGCGGATTGTCTTACGCGTGCGACTGTCGGTATCAGGATTGCTGCGAGGATGCCGATAATGGCAATGACCGTGAGCAGTTCGATCAGGGTGAAGGCGGAGCGGTGTTCTGGTCTGCGTTTTGAGGTGAGGTTGGTTGTGAAGAGTGGAGTCATGGAGGGGGGGAGGCGCGGAGGCCTCGGAGAGGCCTCCCTACCAGGTTAGTGTGGTGTTGTGGCGAAGTGGATTTCGATTTTGCCTCCGTGGGAGAGGGGGAGGGTGTGGCGGTTGTTCTCGGAACGGATTTTTTCCAAGGTTTGTGAACGTCCATCAATTTTGAGCTCGGTGATCAGCGCGGGGGAGTGGACTTCGAGTTCGAAAGGTTGTGCGTTTTCCAGTTCGAGGGACAGCAGGCGGGTGGCGTGGTCATAGCGCGAATTGACGAAGCGGGCGGGTTCCCAGCCGATGAGCCACACTCCGGTTTCGTGCGCGGTGTAGGCGCCAAACATGCCGGAGGTTCTGTAAGGGGGGGTAGTCTGCTTGGTATGGGCGAGCCAGGTATCGAGGTCGGACTTTAGGCCGTCGGCGGGCCAGTCGGGGAGCCAGGCGCGGTTGGCGATGTGGGCGGCGCTGCGGCTCTGGTTGTAAGCCATTTCACGCCAGCCACTGAATTGTTTGTCCATGAAGTCGCGTTGGAAGCGGGTGAAGAAGTCGGTGCCGAGAATGTTGAGATAGAAGTCATACATTTCGGGCATTTCGCCGGTCCATGTCAGACACATGGCGATGTGGTCGAGGCCGATGGTGTTTTTGGGCGCGGCTCGTTCAATGGCGGGTCCGTCTTCGGCAAAGCCAACTCCGTAGAGGCGCGGGTGTTTGTTTTCCGGATCAAGGTAGCGGGGGAAATTGAAGCGGAGGGCGGTGGCGGCGGCAATTTTGGTTTGGAGGTAGGCGATGCGGTTGGCGTCCTCGGTCTGGCCGAGGACTTGCGCCATGCGGTGCATGGCTGCGACACCGGCGTAGGCGATGGTGTCCATGTCAATGGAGCCGTATTTGACGGCTTCGCGAGAGGTGGTGCCGGGGATGGCCCAGTCGTTGAGAACCTCAAAAATGCGCAGGGTGTCCATGATGCGCGGCCAGAGGCGGCGGATGGTGTCCCAGTCGCCCGAATAGAGGGCGTAGAGGTAAGTTGAATACGCGGCCTGGCCGACGTTGGAATTGGGGTCGCCAAACATTCCGGGGAGTGTGGAGATGTCGAGCCAGCCCCGGATTTGGTAAGGTTCCTTGGTGAAGAGTTCGCGGCGGAGTATCCAGGAGGAGGGGGCATACATGCGTTCGACGTTGGGGCGGGCAAAGTCGATGAGGGTTTGGCGGGCTGCGGGTTCGTGGAAGCTGCCGCCGATGAGGCCCTGCGTCCAGGCGTCGCGGTAGGCGACAAGCCAGGGGTGGTTGCTGGGGTGGGAGACGAGGGGGGCGGTGGCGCCCATTTTGGCGGCAATGCCGTCGGCCATGGCTTTGTAGGTGCTGGCAAAAGCGTCGCGGCGGGGTGCGGCGGCGTGGCGGGCGGGGATGCGCGGTAGGGTGTAGTCGAGCGTGGCGCCGTCGTTCCAGCGGAAGGGGCCGATGGGGGTTTTGATGCTGGCTTTGATGCTGGTGGGGGAACCGGCGGGGATGCCATGCCAGGCGATGGAGTCGCGCGCCCAGTTGTAAATGGGGGGGATGGGGGCGTAGTCTGTTGTCTGCCATGCGGGGGAGCCCCAGCGTTCGTAACGAAATTCGTTGCGGATGCGCACGGTGTCGTCCTCGACAAGGTAGTATTCGCGGCAGTCAACGGGGTAGGTGCGCAACATGCGGGTGAGTTGTCGTGCGCGTTCGGATACGGTGCTTGTTTCCCAGCCTTCGTTGAGGAGTCCGTGGAAGGCGGTTGAGAGGCCCCAGCGGGTCGGGGGAAGACGGAGGCCGGAGGGGGTCCATTCGATGGGCGCGTGGGTGTCGGCGGTGAGGAGAAGGGCGACGGCTTTGTCGCCCCAGAAGGTGGGTTCGTCGCCGCGGATGCCCCAGATGGCGACAATCCAGGGTTCGCGCAGGTTGCGGATGGTTTGGGGTTGGGTGAGGAGGCCGGTTGAGGTGAGGACGGCGGAGGGGCCGATCATGGGTTTGCCGGACTTGGTGGTGTCGGGTTTCATGAAGCGGGCTTCGTCTTCGTCGGGTGCGCCGCTGCGGACGGGGAGTTTGCCGCCGCCGCGGGAGCTGAGGGTGAGGTTTTTGGGGGCGTCGATGAGGAAGCCGGGGGCGAGGAGGCCGGTGAGGATGCGGGTGGTGGCGTTGTCGTGACCGCGGCGTTCGAGGATCATGGTGGTCCAGTTGGCGGTGACTTTTTCGGTGTCGGGATTCCAGGCGCTGCGTTTGAGGCGCCAGAGTTCGCCGGTGCTGTCGGTGGTGTCGTCTTGCTGGCCTTCGATGCTGAAATCGAAATCTTGCCGGCGGTGGATGCTGTCGCCGTTGGCGGTGTAGGCGCGTATCCAGTTTCCGCTGACAACTTCGTTGACGAGGCCGTTGTAGGTGGAGTTGGCGAAGCGTCCGGTGGTGCGGTGGCTGTGCCCTTCGGTCCAGGTTTTGCCGTTGATCTGGCGGGTGGGGAAGCTGAGGGGTGGGAGGGGTTCCCAGTGGTCTTGAGTGGTGGGGGCTTGGAGGGGTTCGAGGGCGTCGAGGCGGACGGGGATGTTGCCGTCGGGGCCGTTGAGAACGAGGGTTTCGAGGTGGCGGGGGCGGATGTCGTAACCGTAGTTTTCGGCGGGTTTGAGGGCGTCAAGCGAGAGGGTGTAGGTGTGTTTGCCGGCGCGGAGGGGGAGGGGGGGGAGGTCGAAGCGCATGAAGCGGCGTTTTTGGCCGATTTTGAACGATGCGGTGGCAGTGGTGGCGACGGGGGTTTCAACGGTGATGCGGAGGTCGCGTTGGTGGTCTTGGAGGGGGGTGTCGAGGAAGCTCCATTCGGCGGCGCCGTAGAGGGATTCGCCGATGTCGGGGAAGCCGCCCCAGGGGTGTTTGCGTTGCGCGTCGTTGTGGATGCCGAGGATTCGGATTTCGAGTTGGGTGAGGGTGCGGTTGAAGGGGATGGATTGGATTTTGCCGGGCGCGTTTTGGAGCGCGATTTCGAGGGTGTCTTTGCCGTCAAGGCGGAGTTGGAGTTTTAGCGGGAGCGCCCAGTCGTTGGTGGCGCTTTGCACGAAGGCGAGTTGCCGGATTTTGCGGGGTTGTTTGAAGGCGAGCGTGGCGAGGCCGTCTTGGAGTTTTTTGATAATGACGGTTGTGGCGGGTTTGCCGTCAAGGAGGCGGGAGGTCGCTTTCAAGGGGTCGGCGGCGGATGTGTTGACGGTGACAGAGGCGAGGTCGGCTTCGGTCCATGGAACCCAACTGTAAAGGGGATCTGTTTTGGCTTCGAGAACGGGGCCGCTGGCGCCGGCGGACGCAGAGGGGGTGGTGGCAGCGGACGCGGTGGGGGCGGTGAATGCGGCAAGCGTGGCGGTCGTGATCAAGGCGCTTGCAATGAGTGCGTGGCAAGCGCGTTGCCAGTTGGAGGTTTTGGAGGTCATAAATGCAAACATGCGGGGGGTGTGGCAGGAATGGGTTGTGTAGCCAAAAAACAGATACAATTGAGGTTGCCATCCGCAGGCAAAGGCAGGCGGGTGGTCAGGTGCGTGTGTGTGTGGAGCGGGGGGGGGGGGGGACGCCAGCGAGTTGGCGATTAACGGCGTCCGTGGCGGCGGGCAATGAATGCGAGCAGGGCTCCGGCCAGTCCAATCAGCATGGCGGTGGTTGCGGGTTCGGGGACGGGCGTGGGCGTGCCGGCGTAAATTTCGAAATTCTGAAGGTAGCCTTTGAATGAGTTTACATCCGTGTTGGCACCGTTCCTTCCGATTCGGGAATATTGGCTGGTTGTGACGAAACTTCCTGTTTTGCCGACTGAATAAGAGCTCGATATGGCTGTCTGAACGATGCCATTGAGCGAGAACGTGATGTGCCCCGTGGCTGTGTTGTCCGAGTTATCAATGGTGAGTTCGTAGTGTTTCCACGAGGTGGGGGCTGCTATTGTGAAGCTCGCCATCCCCCAGCTTGACGCCTCTGCCAGCCGATGGGAAATGCGTAGTTCGGCACTGGTGGAATCCGCATTCATGACGAGGTTGATGGTGACGCATCCCGCGAGATCGGACTGATACCCTGTCTGGAATATCTGGTATGTCTTGTCGTTCATTGCGGCTGCCTTCATGTGCCAGTCAAAGGTGAGGGCGGTGTAGGTTGAGAAGTTGATTTGTTTGGCCCCGCCGGTCGTCTGGGTGCCGTCGAAGTAGGCGCTGTATTCGGTGGGTGCCGCGGTGCTGTATTCGGTTGTTGATTGGGAGACGCCGGAGGTGGGCTTTGACAGGTGGTTTTTCTTCCCGCTGGCATCCTCAAAAATATTCGTGGCGTTGCTGAAATCATACAGGGCGATGGTTTCGAGTTTCTGGGCGTGCGCGGCGTTGGGAGTTGCAAGCGTCGCCAGCGCGAGTGCGAAAACTGGCAGGGAAAGTGCGGATGCAAGCATCGCGCGAGTGGTGGTGGCTGTAGGCGTTGCAGGAATTTTCATGGCAGGATTTTTTTTGGTTGTTGTTGGGTCAGGGTGAAACGACGTGAGGACTCAAAACGGACGGGGCGGAATGAAACAATGGTGGCGAGAAGCAACAGTTGCTTTTTGGGGATCGTATGTGAGAAAATGCAGGCATGAGAGTGAGTTTGCGCACGATTGCACGGGAGACGGGGTTGAATGTTTCGACGGTGTCGCGGGCGTTGCGGGAGTTTTCTTCGGTGGACGCGGAGACGCGGCGCGTGGTGCAGGCGGTGGCGCGGCGCTTGGGTTATGTGCGCGATCCGTTGCTGGCCAACGCGCTGACGTTCGCGCGGCGGACGGACAAACCGGTTTACCGGGAAACAATGGCGTTTTTGGCGTCGGTCGCGGTGCAGGATTACGCGCAGTATCCGTGGCTGGTGGAGATCCACGCGGGGGCGGCACGGCGGGCGGCGGAATTGGGTTACGGGATTGAGCGGTTTCGCATCCCGGTGGCGGCGGACCGTCAGCGGGCGTTGGGCAGGCAATTGCGGTCGCGGGGGATGCGGGGCAGCGTGGTGTGTCCGGTGCATCCCGTGATCGAAAATTCACCGGTGTCGCTGGACATGGATTGGGCCCACCTGACGGGGGTCGAGATCGGGCATTCGTTGCAGGAACCGACGTTGCCGCGCGTGGTGCGTTATCTGGCGGATGATTCGGCGATGATGCTGGAGCGGTTGCATGCGCGGGGTTACCGGCGGATCGGGCTGGCCATGCACCGGCAGGATGAGGAAACGCGGCGGTGGGCGGTGTTGTCGGCGTGCATGCTGTTCGTGAAATTTCACCGCGACACGCGTTTCAGTTGTTTGTTTGACGCGGAGGCGGATTATTCGGCGGCGGCATTCGCGCGGTGGCGGAGAAAATTCAAACCGGATGTGCTGATCGTGAACGGCCCGGGCGTGAGCGAGTGGGTGACGGCAGAGGGAATGCGTGTGCCGGAGGATGTGGGGATTTGCCGGATCGATTGCATCGCGGGGCGGGAGGAATCGGGGTTGCGCGTGGACTACGAACACATCGGGGCCACCGCGGTGAATCAACTGGCGTCGATCCTGGAGCGAGGGGAATCAAACCCGATGGGCGGCGGCGGTCGGACGGCGTCGCGCCCGACGATGAGCATCCCGAGCATCTGGCACGAGGGGAGGACGCTGCGGGCACAGCGAATGGCGATTGTCACCTGACTCATAAGGGTGGGCATTCTCGTAGATCAATTGGCAGCGCGTAACCGGAGTGTGTTACCCTTGCGTTTCTTGCGGCTTTATTGCCTCTCGGTTGATTTAAGATTGAATCGGACGCGATTCTGCGGCGTTTTCCGCAGTTTATTTCTCACCATGACCACCCCCATTCCCTCCGTTAACGGATCCTCCGGAAGCGTTAAATTTTTCAGCGGTGAAAACATCCCGCTGGAAATGCACAAAGTCCGCGTCGTCCAAAAACTCAACCTAGTCCCCGTCGAACGCCGCCTCGCCGCCATTCAGGAAGCCGGCTTCAACAGCTTCCTCCTCAGCACCAAGGATGTCTATTTGGACATGCTCACAGACTCCGGCACCAACGCCATGAGCG
>NZ_ABEA03000104.1:35000-111654 GCF_000171235.2 Geminisphaera colitermitum TAV2
TAAACTCCGAATACCATGGGGTGAAGGTCGGCAGTCAGACAGTGCGGGCTAACCTGCATTGTCGAGAGGAGAATAATCCAGACCATCGGTTAAGGTCCCAAAATATAGCTCAGTGTAAAAGGATGTGAGTTTGCTTAGACAATGGGGATGTTGGCTTAGAGGCAGCCATCATTTAAACAGTGCGTAACAGCTGACCCATCGAGCGAATTCGCGCCGAAAATGATCGGGACTCAAGCTATATACCGAAGCCATGGGTGCACCGCAAGGTGCGCAGTAGGAAAGCGTTCCAAGTGACAGTGAAGCGGAAGGGGTAACCGACCGTGGAGTTCTTGGAAGTGAGAATGCAGACATAAGTAACGATAAAGGTGGTTGAATTCCACCTCGCCGTAAGGATAAGGTTTCCTGAGGAAGGTTCGTCCTCTCAGGGTTAGTCGGGAGCTAAGACGAGGCCGTAAGGAGTAGTCGATGCACAGCAGGTTAATATTCCTGCACCCGCCTGTAACTATCCAGTCGAAGACGGATTGACGGAACCAACAGACCCTTTTGACAGGGCACTGCAAAGCTACGGCTGAGTGGGTGTTGGCAAAGGAGATTCCAAGAAAATTTGACTGGCCACTATGCAGGCCGCCCGTACCGCAAACCGACACAGGTATCCGGGATGAGTATTCCAAGGCGCGCGAGTTAAATCTCTCTAAGGAACTCGGCAAATTAACCCCGTATCTTCGGTATAAGGGGTGCCCCGCAAGGGGCCGCAGTTAATTGCAACAACCGACTGTTTAGCAAAAACACAGCTCTCTGCTAAGTCGCAAGACGATGTATAGGGAGTGACACGTGACCAATGCGAAAAGGTGAAAGCGTGAGGTGCAAGCTTCGCGTCTAAGCCCTCGTGAATGTCGGCCGTAACTATAACGGTCCTAAGGTAGCGAAATTCCTTGTCGGGTAAGTTCCGACCCGCACGAATCGTGTAACGAGTTGTTGACTGTCTCGGAGAGAGGCTCGGTGAAATTGTAGTGGCGGTGAAGATGCCGCCTACCCGCAGCAGGACGGAAAGACCCTATGCACCTTTACTGTAAGCTGTTATTGTCGCTTGATTTTCATTGCGTAGAATAGGTGGGAGACTTTGAGGGCTGGCTTCAGGGCCAGTCGGAGTCACAATGTGAAATACCACTCTATGTTAATTAGGCGTCTAACCACATACCATGATCTGGTTGTGGGACAGTGATAGCAGGTCAGTTTTTCTGGGGCGGAATCCTCCCAAAAAGTAACGGAGGATTACGAAGGTTCCCTCGGCCCGGTCGGTAATCGGGCTATAGAGCGCATGAGTATAAGGGAGCTTTACTGTGAGACCTACAAGTCGAGCAGTTGCGAAAGCAGGTTCAAGTGATCCGGTGGTTGAATATGGAATCGCCATCGCTCATAGGACAAAAGGTACGCTAGGGATAACAGGCTGATCGCGCCCAAGCGTTCACAGCGACGGCGCGGTTTGGCACCTCGATGTCGGCTCATCACATCCTGGGGCTGGAGAAGGTCCCAAGGGTTCGGCTGTTCGCCGATTAAAGTGGTACGCGAGCTGGGTTCAGAACGTCGTGAGACAGTTCGGTCCTCTATCCGCTGTGGGCGTTTGTGATTTGAGGGGTTCATTCTCTAGTACGAGAGGACCGAGAATGACGAACCTCTGGTGTTCCGGTTATCGCGTCAGCGGTAGCGCCGGGTAGCTATGTTCGGAAGGGATAAGCGCTGAAAGCATCTAAGCGCCAAGCCCATCCCAAGATAAGATCACAATCTGTAGCAATACAGTGCAAGGCCCGGGTAGACCACCCGGTTGATAGGACAGAAATGTAAGCGTGGTAACACGTTCAGTTTACTGTTACTAATTGCCTTGAAAGTTTATGCAAATCTCTACTGGTTCCTAGGCGTTTATTTAACCTCCTTACATAAGGACAAAACAAAAGACTCAGACTTTACACTTTCTCCATTAATCTTGGAGATCCACTTCCTGGTAATTATATGCCGGGGGTTCCACCCGTTCCCATCCCGAACACGGCCGTTAAGCCCCGAGCAGCTGATGGTAGTCGAGCGTTAGGCTCTGCGAGAGTAGGTTGTTGCCAGGTTTATGACCCGAATACTGCAAAAACAGTGTTCGGGTCTTTTTTTTAATCTCCTAATTCCAAGACGGTTATTTGCTTTTTGACCACCCTGAATCCCCATGGAACTTCCCTCAACTGTCAGATCTCATCATGACTACTTTTGAAAATGGCGCGGGTCACGGGGGCGGCGTCGGCTGCGCAGAGGACGGTCAGTTGGGCGAGGCGCGTGAGGTGCTGGGCGGGGGACCAGTTGAGGCGGTTTTGGTGAGTGTAGTCGATGTCGGGCCAGCGTCCGTCGGGCGAAAGGATTTGAATGATCCGGGCGAAGTCGGCGGGTGTTCCGGCAAACATTGGCCCGATGTGGAGGATGCAGCAGGCACAAACCGTAGTTCGGAGTTTCAGCCCGCACCGGAGGATTTGCGATCCGCGGTGTTTGGGAACGCCGATCCCCTGATCGGCTTTTTCCCGGACGGACGGCGGTGCGTCACTTCACGGCAGTGGCGGCGACATGCCAGTCGAAGTAGAGGTTGTTGCGATGTCGTCCGTGGACGGGTTCGGCGGGGACCTTGTCATCGTATCCGGAATCCTTCAATAGATTGCCCTTATCGATGTCCTTCAGGGCAATCGTGCGGGAATGGTTGCCGACCTCGCTGTATTGGTGGCTCGGATATTGCGGGGATGTGACCGTGCCGGTGCCCTTGTAACCCCAGACGTATTTTATTTCGTCTCCGCTGGTATCCTTGGGGTTGGGGTTGAGCATGAGGAACGGGCCGTTGCGGTTAGGGGTTTTCTTGAGCCAGAGGCTGCAAAAGTAGGAGTCGGGTAGATTGGAATCGGGGTTGCTCCTGACTCCGTCAGCGAGGCCGATGTAGGGGGCGAGGATGTTGGGCAGGTGATTCGTCTGACTGCCGATGTTGGTGTGGATAACGTAGGTGTTGGCCGGGCCGGGGAGTTTGTCGCGGTTGTCGTTTAGGTATTGCTGGATTGCGATGCCCCACTGGCGAAGGCCGGTGACACACCGGGCGTTGGCGGCGGCTGCCCGGGCTTTGCCAGCGACGGGGATGATGATCGCCGCCAGAATGCCAATAATGGCGATGACGGTAAGAAGTTCGATGAGAGTGAAGGCGCGGCTGTTTTTCATGGGGGGGGGGGAGGAGTGCTGTGCTGAAAAAGCATGGGAGCCACAAATGGCAGATTCTTTTGGGGCAACAATTATGTTTGATTTCTAACTGTAGAATCCACACGCCTGAAGCCCGCTCTATGACGACCCCGCGAATTACCATCCGCCATATTGCCGACGACGTTGGCCTGCATTTCACAACCGTGGCGCTTGCTCTGCGCAACAGCCCGAAAATCCGGCAGGCAACGCGCGAAAAAATCCAGGCGTCGGCGGCGCGCCTTGGCTACCGGCCCGACCCGGCGCTTACCGCGCTCAACGCCTACCGCAAAACCGTTCGCTCTCCGCATTATCAGGCCACGCTCGCATGGCTCAATAACTGGCCGCGACAGGAGGACCTGCTGGCCAACGATACCTTCCGGGAATACTTCGAGGGTGCCAATGCGCGTGCCCGGGAGTTGGGTTATCGACTGGAAACGTTCTGGCTTCACGAGGAGGGGCTTCCGTTGCCGAAGCTCGGTCGCGTGCTCAAGGCCCGCGGCATTCAGGGATTGTTGCTGGCCCCGCAGCCAAACTCCGAGTTGGTCATCGATTTCGATTTTGCCGGTTTCTCGGCCGTGTCGTTTGGCTACAGTTTGCTCTCCCCGGCCCTGCATGTCGTCACCAGCCACAACTTCCGCAACATGTGGCTGATGCTTTCCCACCTCGAAGCGCTCGGCTACCGCCGGATAGGGCTGCGCATCGACAAGGGGTGGGACAAAAAAGTGGGCTTTGCTTACTGGGGTTGTGCAAGGGCTTATGAGGATGAATGCAAACATCCGTTGGAAATCATCCGAATGGAGGCGTCTGATCAGTTGCTTGCCGACATCGAAAAACTCCGCCCGGACGTGATCGTTTCCCACACCGCGATTTACGAGAAACTGAGGATGCTGGGCGTGAGGATACCCAGAGACGTTGCTTTCGCCAACCTCGACACCCGGCGCGGTGGCGACGTGGCGGGCATCTGCCAGAACAGTCTGCTCATCGGGCGCAAAGCCGTGGACATACTCGTCGGCATGTTGCACGGCGGCGAAACCGGTGTCCCCGAAATGCCACTACATCTCTTGGTGGACAGCACCTGGCAGTCCGGCCCCTCGTTGCCGGATCGGAACAAGGCTGCCTGGCGGAACGCCGGTGTCTGAGCGGGGGGGGGGGGGGGGAGGGGGAGGCAGGAGGAAAACAAAGGGGAAATTCTACAGTTAGAAGGCGGATGACATTGTTCGTCCCCGCAGATTGGGC
This sequence comes from Geminisphaera colitermitum TAV2, assembly GCF_000171235.2. GTDB lineage: Bacteria > Verrucomicrobiota > Verrucomicrobiia > Opitutales > Opitutaceae > Geminisphaera > Geminisphaera colitermitum. Next base: position 39,483 of record NZ_ABEA03000104.1, read on the forward strand.
GCATAAGGGCGGCATGTTTCCTCCGACCGCAAATCCGTCCTCTACAAACCCAACCGCCATGAAATCACCCTGCTCTCCTGTCCGCGTCTTTTTTGTCCTGATGCTTATCGCCACCGTCTTGGGACTGGCTGGCACAACAACGCAAAGCTTCGCCAGTGTCCTCGGCTACTGGCGTTTCGAAAACGGAACGAACCTTTACCTCGATTCCAGCGGCAATGGCATGGACTTGAACAGCACGGGCGGAACCGTCACCTCTCTCCTCCTGCCAGAAACCGGGGCCGGTTCGCACTTTGGTCCGTTGGTTCCGAACACGGGGGACTCGAATCTTCGCGGCGCCAACTTTGGCGATCAGGCGGGGCTGCTGCGGCGCACCACCTCCACAGGTATCCTGAAACTCACTACGGCGTTCACCGTCGAGGCATTCGTCAATGTCGCGACAACCAGCGCGACGGGCAACCGCTACATCGCTTCGCGCTGGATTTCCAACAGCACCACAAAGGAATGCAGTTGGAGCTTCGGGGTGAACAGCGCGGGCGTGTTGATTGGAAGGGTCAGTGCCGATGGGACGGCCGCCACCACATTCAACTCCACGCTTACTCTCACCGCGGGGGTGGATTATTACGTGGGTTTTTCCTTTGACCTGAACAACCAGGCATCGGGAGTGACCTTTTATCTGCAAGATCTCAACGGCGGCGAATTGCAGACAAAAAGCTTCGCGCACAGTTTCAGCACCTTTTACGGCACGCCGAATGCGCAGTTCACCATCGGAGCGTTGCAGGGCACAAGCGCCTCAAACATGGAAGGCGGCTGGTCGGGTTTGATTGATGAAGTCAGGCTCTCGAACACGGTCCTGACCTCGTCGCAGTTGCTTGCCGCGTCGATTCCGGAACCCGCCAATGCCGGGTTGCTCGTGGCCGGCCTTTGCGCGGCTGTGTTTTTACTTCAATCCATTCGCCGCCGCTTCCGGCATTAACCTCAATCCGCACCGCACGACCAACTCCGGCCATGATGTCGTTTCGCTCATTTGTTATTTTTTCACTTCCGCTTCTTTTGTCTGCGCTTGCCTGGGCAGACGAGCCTTCGGCAGCCGCGCCGCTCCAGCTTCAGCCCCTGCAACTCGATGAGGATTTCGAAAGCGGGACGTTGAACCAGCCGCCTTGGAGCATCCAATGGCTGCCTGCCGACGCGGCGAATGTGGCCGTCCAGTCCGATATCGTCCGCGCCGGGAAGCATGCGGTTCGCATCGTCAATCGTCCTGAAGACGAAGGCCGCGCTTGTGAACGCACCGAACTGGTGAACAAACACGGTGGGTTGAAGTGGGGAAACGAATACTGGATCGGTTTCAGCTTTTATTTGAAGAACTGGCAAACGAGCCGGTTCGGCGAAATGGTGCACCAGTTCCATGCCGCAGCCCACAAGGGAGACCATACGTGGCGTTCCGGACGCAACATCACTTCGATCTTCATCGAGAAGGGTGAAATGCAATTGCAGGTAATCACCAAGCCGCATGACGGCCCCGCACGCGGTCCGGCGTCGGCGGTTCCAGTGTGGAAGGCTTCGGTTGAAAGCGACGTGTGGCAGGATTGGGTGATCCATGTCCGTCCGTCCCCGGAGGAAAACGGGTTGCTGGAAGTTTGGCGCAACGGACAGCGGCTCTACGTCCAACAGGGGCCGAATGTCGATCTGCTGGACGAGGGCGGGCGTCCTGCCGGGCAGAGTTATTACATCAAGTGCGGCGTCTATAACTGGACATGGAAATCCGGGCGTCACGATGTGCCCGACCGGGAAATTTATTATGACGAAGTGCGCATCGGTCACGTGGAAGCCGGCTACACCGGAGGCTACGACGGCGTGGCCCCCGGAAACCGCGACAGCTCGGCGAAGCCGCGGACGGATTAACGCAATCTCAAGAAAGTCGTAGCCATATCCTATCCGGTAGGGAGACCTCTCCGAGGCCTCCGTTGTGCGTGGTGAAAGGATGCGAAACGCATAGGTGGATGGCGCGTGGTTTCGGAGGCCTCGGAGAGGCCTCCCTACCGTTAAAACAACGGCTGCATCTCAACTGAAAAGCTCTAGCGGGTGCGTTTGGGGCGTTTTTCCACCTCGGGCAGGAAGCCGGTGACGAGGCCGATCAGAGGGAGGAAGGCGCAGACGTTGAACACGAAGCCGATGCTCGTGTGGTCGGCCAGCGTGCCGAGTGCCGCCGAACCAATGCCCGCAATGCCAAACGCAAAGCCAAAAAACACTCCCGCCACCAAGCCCACACGTCCGGGGATCAGCTCCTGCGCATACACGAGGATGGCCGAAAACGCCGACGCGAGGATGAAGCCGATCATCACCGAGAAAACCACCACCCACGTCAGCGGGAGATGCGGCAGCGCGAGCGTGAACGGAGCCACGCCAAGAATGGAGGTCCAGATTACGCTTTTGCGTCCGATGCGGTCGCCCACCGGACCGCCGACAATCGTGCCCGCCGCCACCGCAAACAGAAACACGAACAGGCAAATCTGCGCGGCTTGCAGCGAGACGCCGAATTTGTCGATGAGGTAGAACGTGTAGTAGTTGGTCAGGCTGACGAGGTAGATGTATTTGGAAAAAATCAGCGCGGAGAGAATCGTGAGCGCAAGGATCACAGTGCGTTTTGGCAGGCGCAGAGCGGTAGTGGAATTTTTGTTACAGCTGTCGCGGGAGGGGGATGCGGCGCGTGCGTGCGCTGCCTGGAGGAGGCGGGCCTTATACCAGTTGCCGACGCGTGCCAGCACGATGATCGCCACCAGCGCGAGGAGCGTGAACCAAAGGGTGTGCGGCAGGCCGCGCGGGATGATGACCGCCGCCGCCAGCAGCGGGCCAAGCGAGGAGCCGAAATTGCCGCCCACTTGGAAGATGGATTGCGCCAGGCCAAATTTGCCGCCCGACGCCATGCGGGCCATGCGAGAGGCCTCAGGATGGAAGATCGAGGAGCCGGTGCCGACAAGCGCCGCCGCCGCGAGCAGCATGGGAAAGCCATGCGCAAGGCCGAGCATGACAAGGCCGATGAGCGTGAGCGTCATGCCGATGGCGAGCGAGTAGGGCTTGGGGTGCTTGTCCGTGTAGCTGCCGACAACGGGTTGAAGGATCGAGGCGGTGAGTTGATTGACCAGTGTGATGAGTCCGATCTGCGTGAAGCTGAGTTGAAAGGTGTCTTTCAGCAGCGGGTAAATCGCAGGCACGATGGCTTGGACCGTGTCGTTGAGCATGTGCGACACGCTGAGCGCAATGAGCACGCTCAAGACGGTTCCTTCGGCGGCGGTGGTGCCATGCGCCTGTTTTGTAGTCATAAAATGGATATTCGGAGTTTGGTGTGCGGTGATTCATCACCGCTTTGGACGGCGAGATTTATCGCGCTGCACTGTGGTGCCCGGCGGGGGGGGGGAGGGCGGGCCGTTGAAACGGCCCGTCAAAGCGGCGATGAATCGCCGCACTCCAAATGGGTCGCCCGTTTACCACACCTGCTCGTCGAGCAGGGCGAAGAGTTCGGCCTCGGTGATGCGTTTTTGTTGCATCGTGTCGCGGTCACGAAGGGTGAAGGTGCCGTCTTTTTCGATCGTTTCGAAGTCGATCGTCACGCACCACGGCGTGCCGATTTCGTCCTGACGGCGATAGCGGCGGCCCACGGCGCCGGACTCGTCGTAGAAGGCGGTGTACTTGCGTTTGATTTTTTTGTAGAGTTCCTGCGCGCGAGCGGTGAGTTCCTCCTTGTTTTTCAGGAGCGGGAGCACGGCGACTTTGACCGGAGCAATGCGCGGGGAGAGGCGGAGCACGACGCGTTTTTCCACGTTGCCCTTCTCGTCCTTGACTTCCTCTTCGGAATAACCGGCGCAGAGGACGGCGAGGAAAATGCGGTCGAGGCCGACGGCGGGTTCGATGACGTGGGGGACGAATTTTTTCTTCGTGGCCTCGTCAAAGATTTCCTGCGGTTTGCCGCTGTGCTTGGCGTGTTGCGTGAGGTCGTAGTTGCCGCGCGCGGCGATACCCCAGAGTTCCTGCACGCCGAAGGGGTATTTGAACATGATGTCCGTGGTGCCGCGTGAGTAGAAGGCGAGCTTGGCTTTGGGGTGGTCGAATTCGGAGAGGTGGGACTCGGGCAGGCCGATGCTTTTGAGCCAGTTGGCGCACCAGTTGATCCAGTGGCGGTGCCACTTGGCCCAGTCGTCGTCTTCGTGGATGAAGTATTGCATCTCCATCTGCTCGAATTCGCGGGAGCGGAAGATGAAGTTGCGCGGGGTGATTTCGTTGCGGAACGACTTGCCGGTCTGCGCGATGCCGAAGGGGAGTTTTACGCGGCCGGTGTCCACGACGTTCTTGAAATCGACAAACATGCCTTGCGCCGTCTCGGGACGCAGCCAGGTGAGCGAGGAGTCGTCGCGCAGGGCGCCGACGTGGGTCTCGAACATCATGTTGAAGTCGCGCGGCGCGGTGAGGCTGCCGGGTTCGCCGGTGGCGGGGGAGGGGATGAGGGGGATTTGCTCGGCGGTGGCTTCGGTAAATTCCTTGGGCTGGACGGGGGCGAGGGTGCCTTGGATGGCTTTTTTGCGTTTAAACGTCTCGGCGGCAGCCTGAAGGGTGCCGGGGATGTCTTCGTTTTCGAGGGCGGAGACGTAGCCGTGGGTGGTGCCGTCAACGACGACGGCGGCGAAAAAGAGTTGGTCGGCGCGGTAACGCTGTTTGCTGGCTTTGCAGTCAACGAGCGGGTCGGTGAAGCCGCCGACGTGGCCGGAGGCGTGCCAGACCTTGGGGTGCATGATGATGGACGATTCGATGCCCACGACGTCGTCGCGGCGGCGCACGAAGTCGTTCCACCAGCAGTCACGGATGTTCTTTTTGAGTTCTACGCCGAGCGGACCGTAATCGAAGAACCCGTTAAGGCCGCCGTAGATTTCGGAGGACGGGAAAACGAAGCCGCGGCGTTTGCAGAGCGAAACAACGGCTTCCATGAGGTTGGATGACTCGGAGGACTGCGTGGACATAAAGGGGAGACGTTAAGCGGTGGCCCGCGCCGGGGTCAATGGCGCAAGAGAAAGGGCGGGGGAGGCGAGGGGGGGGGGGGAGGAGCGGGCTCTGTTGACCCGCGTGGGTTTTGTGGTAACGGCTTGACCTTTTGATGCCAAAAAGAACGTCCAAATCTGCATCCCAGGCTGTTTCCACCGTCGCCGCGCGTCCGCTGCGGAGGAAATACGATGCGCAGTTCAAGGTGACATCTGCCTACCGGGCCGCGCTGCCGGACGTGATGCAGGCGGAAAATTCCATCGAGGGCGGGCGCGTGCCGATCCAGCACGTGGGCGTGTCGGGTTTCCGGCTGCCGTTGCGATTCCGCAACCGAGGGGGGGGGGGGAAGGGAAGGACGGTGACTTTGGAGACGTCGGTAACGGGCACGGTGTCGGTCGATGCGGCGGACAAGGGCATCAACATGAGCCGCATTGTGCGTTCGTTTTACGAACATCAGGACGACGTGTTCTCACCTGAATCGTTGCAGCGTTTACTGGCTAAATACCGGCGGGAGGTGGGCGCGTTGTCGGCGCGGTTGCGGCTGGCGTTTTCGTATCCAATAAAACAGGACGCGCTGCGCAGCGGGCTTGCTGGCTGGCAATACTACGCGGCGGTGTTCGAGGGGCGGATGGACGGGCACGGCGTTTTTAGGAGGTTCATCGAGTTTGATTTTGTGTATTCGTCGGCCTGTCCGTGCAGCGCGGAACTGGCGGAGCACGCGCGCGATGTGCGCGGGGTTTACGCGGTGGGGCATAACCAGCGTTCCAAGGCGCGTCTGCGCGTGGAGGTGGCGCCGGGCGCGCGGTTGTCGCTGGAGGATTTGCAGCGGCACTGCGTGCGCGCGCTGCGCACCGAAACGCAGGTGATGGTGCGGCGCGAGGACGAGCAGGCGTTTGCCGAGCTCAACGGGGCCAACCTGAAATTTGTCGAGGACGCGGCGCGCCTGCTCTTCGCGGAACTCGATGCCGACCGGCGCATCGCGGACTTCGAGGTGGCGTGCGCACACTTGGAGTCGTTGCATTCGCACGACGCCGTGAGCGTGATCTGCAAGGGCGTGCCGGGCGGCTTTGCCGGGGATTTCGCGGATTTCCGCAGTCTGGTCTGCTGATTTTTTTAACCACTAATGCACACTAATGGACACTAATGAGGGGGTAGTGTATCCTTAATTAGAATACGGTTTCCCTGTCTGATTATTAGTGTCCATTAGTGTGCATTAGTGGTTAAAGCTCCGGTCTGAACTCTGTGCCTCTGTGTCTCAGTGGTGAACGGATCGGAAAAAAATCACCTCGCGTCCGCAGGGCGGGATGGTCGGTAGTGATCCATGCCGTTTTCCAAACTCGGACTTCCTTCCAGCCTCGTTCGTGGCGTGCAAGCCATGGGCTACGTCGATCCCACGCCGGTCCAGCTTCGCGCCATTCCCGTGGTGCTCGCCGGACGCGATCTGGTGGCCTCGGCGCAAACCGGCACGGGCAAAACCGCCGCATTCGCGCTGCCCGTGCTCGCGCGTCTCGGCGGACACCGACCCGGCGGACCACGCGTGCTCGTGCTCGAACCGACGCGTGAACTGGGCGCGCAAGTGGAGACGGCGTTCCGCGATTTCGGACGTTTCACCGACGTGCGCAGCACGATCATCCACGGCGGCGTCGGCTACGGCAAACAACGCTCGGACCTGCGCGCCGGCACCGACATCGTGATCGCAACCGTCGGTCGCCTCATGGACTTCATCAAGGAGAAGGAAATCCGACTCGATAGCGTGGAAGTGCTCATCCTCGACGAGGTGGACCGGATGCTCGACATGGGCTTCATCAACGACGTGAAACGCATCGTGGGCCTGTGCCCAAAGCAACGGCAGACCTTGTTTTTCTCCGCCACGATCCCGCCTGAAATCGAGGACGTGGCGCGCTTCGCGTTGCAAAACCCGGAACGCATCGAGATTGGCCGCGCACGCACGGTCAACGAGTCCGTCAAACACGCGATCTACCCGGTGACGTTTGAACAAAAATTCGACCTCTTGTGCGCCATCCTCGACAAGCTCGACTACGAGAGCGTGATCATTTTTTCGCGCACCAAACACGGGGCCGACCGCATTGCGCGCCGGCTTAAATCCAAAAAACACTCCGTGGCCGTGCTCCACGCCAACCGTTCCCAAAACCAACGCGTCGAGGCGTTGGAGGGTTTTAAAAATGGGCGTTACGAAGTCATGGTGGCGACCGACATCGCGGCGCGCGGCATCGACGTCGCGGGCGTGTCACATGTTATCAACTACGACGTTCCCGAAAACCCCGAGGACTACGTGCATCGCATCGGTCGCACGGGACGCGCAATGGCGGTGGGCGACGCGTTCATGCTCGTGACGCCCGACGAGGCGGGCGACGTGCACGACATCCAGCGTTTCATCGGGGCGAAGATTCCGTTCCAAACGCTCGACGGTTTCCCGTATTCCGACGGCGGACGCCCGCCTCGCGTTGACACGAGTCGTCCGATGAAAAACCCGCGTCGTCGTGGCGGCGGCGGTGGCAATAGCGGCGGCGGTGGTGGTGGCGGTCGCCCCGGCGGGGGGGGGGGAGGGGCCGGACGTTCAGGACGTCCCGGTGGCAGTCGTGTGGGCGGCGCACAAGGCGCAGGCGGCAACCGCAAACCGCGCAACGAAAACAAATTCGAGCCAAGGCGACGCTAATTTTAATTTTTTATCATGCTGAAAATAAGCATGATAACATGCTGGTTAACTTAATATCTCCGATTTCGATTAACTAGCGACTTGAAAGCCGTCCTATTGTTTGCCAACGGTGGCGGCCATGTCGTCTCTCACGATTGAAGTTGCAGAATCCGAATCCAAACGTGGCGCGGGCGTCCCGCCCGCAATCTGTTCCGAAGCGGGCGGGCCGCCCGCGCCACACGTAGGGGCTTCGCTTGCGAAGCCCGCGTATGCAGGAGACGGCATCAAATGGCGTGCGCGGGCGTCGCAAGCGACGCCCCTACAGCGGGCGAGACGCCCGCGCCATAGCAGACACGCTACGCGCGCTACCGCGCGATTGGGATTTCGGGCATTGTTGGCAATGTTGCCATCCATGGCCGCTGCCACCGCCGCCGCGGCTGATGCGCTCCCGACGGCCACGGACTCCGAACAACTGACCTTGCCCGAACTGGTGGTGTATTCGCCTCGCGTAGCCAATCAGGAGTCCACGGATTCCTTTGCGATGCCGGTGACGGCGCTGCGTTATGAGCCGCTCGTGGACGTGCAGGCGCGCAGCGCGAGCGAGGCGCAGGCGGATGTGTCGATTCGCGGCGGCACCTTCGAAAACACCGGATTCAGCATCGGCGCCGTGCCGATCTATGATCCGCAGACGGGACATTATCTTTTCTCCGAACAACCGGTGGCTCCCGCGCTGCTCGGCGCACCGCAAGTGCGCACGGGCGCGGACAACGCCATCTCTGGCTGGAACGCCACTGCGGGCAGCGTCGCCTACGGATGGCAACGGGTGCAAACGGGCGGCTTCGCGTCGGTCGGCACGGGCAACGACAGCCTGTTCAACGCTGACCTTTACAGCGGCTACGTGAGCGACGTGAAACTCGGCGGACGCACGCTCGCCGTCGATGCCTCGGCCTCGTGGTCGCAGGGCGACGGTGCGCTGGATTACAACGATCACGAATTCCAGCGTTACAATCTGCGTTTCCAACTTCAGGGCGACAACGCGCAAACCGATCTCTTCGCGGGCTGGCAAAAAAAGTTTTTCGGTCTGCAAAACCTCTACGCCGCGCCCTACAACCGCTACGAGACCGACCAACTGGAAACCCTCCTCGTCGCGCTCAACCATCGCGTGATGCAGGGCGTGGACGGCGGTTGGTTTCAGGCCGGGGCCTACTACCGGCGCAATGTGGACGACTACACGTTTGACCGTCTCGCGCCACCTCCGGCCATCCCCTATCATCACGTGACCCAGGCGCTCGGCGCGGGTTTGGAGGGCAGCGTGCCAGTATTCGCCACCGCCGGCACGGAGGGGGGGGGGGGGGGGGGGAGCCTCGACCGCTATTCGCTATCGTGCGGGCGTCGTGGCCGACGAGATCGACTCGGTGCGCCTGAGCAAGACAGGCGACGGCCTCGGCGATGGCCGTTTCGATCACCGCACGCAGGTCTATGCGGGTCTGTTTGCCGACCAGACGTTCGTGCTCGCGGGCGGGCACCAGATCGTAGCCACCGCCGGCGCCAATTACGACGACAGCAACCGCGACGGCTCCGCCGTGTCGCCTGTCGCCGAGCTGGCATGGGTGCGCAAACCGTCTGGTAACGAAAATCCAACGACAGATGGTGTGCGGCGCGTTTACGTGTCCTATGCGGAATCCACGCAACTGCCCACCTACACGGCGCTCAACTCCTCGCCGACGAGCGGATTGTTTCGTGGTGACCGCGATTTGGGCCGTTCCAAGGCGCAAAACATCGAACTCGGCGCACTGGCCAGCGTGGCGCGCTGGGACGTGCAGGCGGCGGTGTTTTACCGTCACGACGACGATTTGGTGGACTGGTATTACGATCCCGCCAACCCATCCGCCGCGCGCATTCCGGTTGCGGGCAGCCTGGACACGACAGGCGTGGAGTTGGTGGCGCGTCGCAGCTTTGAGTGGTTGGATTTGGTTTTTGGATACACATGGCTGCACAAAAATGAGGATTATCTGCCGTCTGGCGCGGCGAGTTTTTATGCTTACAACTTTGCCGAACATCGCCTGACAGCAGCCCTCGTGCTGCGTCCCGGCGCGGGCATCGAGTTGCGCATGGACAACGAACTGCGCCTCCAGGCCGACAACCCCCTGCGCAGCAGCGGCGACGATGTGATTTTGAGTTCACTTGGCGTGTATTACCGCGTGCCTGGCATCCGAGGCCTCACGCTCTCCGTGCAGGTGGATAATCTCTGGAACACCTATTTCGAGGAAGTCCCGCTTGTCCCCGGCGCTCCCCGCACCTGGTCGGCAGGCGTGACTTATGCGTGGTAAGATTTGTATGTGCCCACTTTGTAACTGATGTTACGCAGTGCCGGAAGGAGCGGCGGGACGCTCGCTGCTCCGTCAAGGCAGCCGCGTAATATCAGTTTCTAGAGCATTTTCGGTTTATTTTGTCTCACGCGGAGGCGCGGAGAACGCAGAGGAAGGGAAATGCAATATTTTTAATTTACTTATAATTAGTAATATGGGTTTTCTCTGCGTCTCTTTGTCTCTGCGTGATCTCTTAAATCTTGCGACAAATTGAACCGACAATGCTCTAGAGCAGTTTCATGTAAGCTGTAGGCATTTGATACCTGGTAGGGAGGCCTCTCCGAGGCCTCCGCCGTGCGTAGTGTGAGGATGCGAAATTCATAGGTAGATGGAGTGTGGTTTCGGAGGCCTCGGAGAGGCCTCCCTACCGTTAAGGCGACGGCTACAACTCAACTGAGAACGCTCTAAGAAGTGCTGCTATTTTAACGTGGGCATTATGATGATTTCTTCTTTTTTAGGGGGGGATTCAACCCTTGATGCCATTTTCAGTAGAACGAGCTTTGGCTTTAATATAATAAGATCGTCCAAAATATATACTCCCAATCAGAACGATGAATGAGCTGGCAACAAATGAGATACAGAGCCATGAGGGAATGGAATTTTTGCTGTCGAGAACAAACATTATGAAAATGCTTATCAGGAAATGAATGATAAAACAGAGCAGAATACCTGTGTAAAATAGTCCTATGCCTATTCCGATTGCCGTTAGTAGTTCGTATTTGAAATCAGTGTTTTGATGCATCTTTAACGTTTTTGGCTAACAGTGGTATTGTGCCTTGCCGAGTAAGGGGTTTGACTCACGGCTGTCTGATTTGAACCCATTGATTTCCAGTTGGATGGCTGTATCAAGTTTTTCGGGCACTTGTAATCACTGTTACGGAGTCGAGCATGTTCTTTTTCAAATCGTTGCCGATCCCGTTTTTTGACGATCCAGCAAGGGAATCCTTTGTCGCGTCGGAAGGAGGAGGTTTGGCAGGGGAAACAGCAGGGGGAGCGGGCAAGAATTTCTTAAGCAGCAAGAGTAATTCTTTTTCCCGATGTGCGGCATCTTTCACGTAGGGCGACAATTTGGGGTTTGGGGACATGCGAACCCGGCGCACCCAACGTAGTTCCATTTCGTAAAAACTTTGCGCATTTTGCATAATTCATTTTGAGCCATGTTTCTTAACGAGAATCAAGCGTTTATTGCAATTGAATCATGATGCAACATGAGTCACGGCATGAGCCACCTCTCCGTTGCATTGAAAAAGCTTACCAAGGGACGTCGCCAGCAGGACATTGCTGATATGGTTGGGATGCCGCGAAGCACCGTTAATCAATACGCGCGAGGCACTCGAAGAGTTGCGGTTGAGGTGCTGGAACAGCTTTTAAAGGCGTTTAGCGAGCCGGAGCAGCGGGTAATAGTGAAGGCATATTTGAACGACGAGACGCCAGCGTCGTGGTTTGGACGAGTGCGTATCGATTTCAAGGATACTGGCAGGGCCAAGGCAGGCGCGGGCGGCGCGGTTTCAGACTCGCTGGCGCTCGTTGCAACCCTGAACAACCAGACGTTGCCTGCCACCGACGACAAGGCTCTCTCTGCCGCGCTTGCCACGCTCATCACCCGTGCTCGTGAAAACAACGACGTGCGCCAAGTCATCCTCGACCTCGCCGCCATCGTGCAGTGAGTGAGCTTGCCAGCAGGTTGGCGCGATGCCATGTTCCACCACCATGTCCGCCGCCACCAAATATCAGAGTTCCAAACAATCAACGGCTTCACGCCGACCTCTGCACAAGACCGCTATCCAGCAACGCCTTGATCTGATCGAGTTGGCGACGGTTAGCTCCGTGCGCGCCTTGCAAATGGATATTGAGGGAGACGAGGGCATCGCCTCCTCCAGCGTTTTGCGAAGAGCTCGCCGCGCCTTGCAATGAAAGTCTCCTTTAACCGACTGGCCTCCGAGGAGCTGATTGCAGCAGCCCGGTGGTTTCAACGAAAGGCTGGTTTGGGGGCGGCGTTTTTAGCGGAATACGAAGAGTGGGAGCAACAGATTCGACAGTTTCCTGAATCGTGCCCCGAAATTGCGCCGGCTATCCGTTTGGGCTACCTCAAACGCTTCAAATACCACGTCACTTACACGCAGCGAGAGGAGAGCATTCGCATCCTCTACGTACGTCATGCAAAACAGGTGCCGCTTACCCGTTGGCCGCGTCGGTGAGACATTGATGGATAATTTACCACGGGACTTTGGCATGTTCACATCATGATTCTCTATCTCCTCATTGCACTTGGCAGCGGACTGGGCGGCATGGCGCGGTTTGCGCTTACCGGATTCGTGAACCAAAGCACGGGCGGCGGAGCGTTTCCGTGGGGCACGATCGCCGTCAATGTCATCGGGTCCTTTATTATTGGATTTTTTGCAACGCTGACGGCCCCAGACGGACGCACGCCGGTGGGCGTGAACGGACGGCAGTTTTTCATGACGGGCGTGTTGGGCGGTTTCACGACGTTTTCCTCGTTCAGCCTGCAAACGCTGACGCTGGCCCAAGAGGGCGAATTACTCCGGGCCGGAGGCAATGTGTTGGGGAGCGTGGCGCTCTGCCTCGTGGCGGTGTGGCTGGGGCATCTCACGGCGCTTGCGCTCAATCCGGCGAAATCGTGAGGGGCTGCGCTCGACAGCGGAAAAAAACTCAGAACACTCCCGGCGCGTGAAACAAGCGATTGTCACCTTGGACATGGAAGGCGTGCTCGTGCCGGAAATCTGGATTGCCGTGGCTGAAAAGACCGGCATCGCCGAACTGCGGCGTACCACGCGGGACGAACCCGACTACGACAAACTCATGCAAGGCCGCCTCGCCATCCTCGACCGGCACGGGCTCAAACTGGCCGATATCCAGGCCGTCATTGGCACGCTCAACCCGTTGCCGGGAGCCCGCGAGTTTTTGGACGAACTGCGCTCCATCACGCAGCTTATCATCCTGTCCGATACGTTTGAACAGTTTGCCCAACCCCTCATGCGCCAGCTCAACTGGCCCACGCTTTTTTGCCACCAACTCGTGATCGGCGACGATGATCGCATCACCAACTATCAGCTTCGCATCCCCGATCAGAAGCGCAGGGCCGTGGAGGCGTTTCGTGCGATGAACTACCGGGTGATCGCAGGGGGCGATTCGTTCAACGACACGACCATGCTCGCCGCCGCCGATGTGGGTTTCCTGTTTCACGCCCCGGCCAATGTCCGCGAGCAGTTCCCGCAGTTTCGGGCGTTTGACGACTACACGGATTTCCTCGCGGCGATCAAAGGGGCGTTGCGGTAACGTGTCTCCTCCAGTGGCGCGGGCGTCCCGCCCGCTTTTTGTTTCGAAGCGGGCGGGACGCCCGCGCCACGTCGACCACTTTGGAGTGCGGCGATTCATCGCCGCTTTGGACGATGCGATTTATCGCGTCGCCTTATGGCGGAGTAGGCGGGCCGTTAAAACAGCCCGTCAATAGCGGCGATGAATCGCCGCACTCCATAATTGCGAGCGGAACGCCCTGTGCCACGTCAGGATCAGCGCACGCGTCCAAGGAAGGGGATGAACAACGCAAGAAGAGCGAAACCCACCACCACAAGCCCGAGCATGGCCATGGTACTGATTCGTCCCGTCAGTCGCAGGTAAATTAGAGCCGCAATTCCCAACCCGGCGGCAGCCAAGAGGATCAAGGGCGCGTAGTTCTCAAAGTGACGGCTATCGGAATAATTCCCCATGTTTTTGGTCTGCTGTGACCATGCCAGTTGTTCGGCTTCGGTCGGAAGGTATTCACCGATACGGGTGCCGGGAGGAAGAGCTTCGCGGATGTCGCTGGTTGTCCCTTTACCATCATAGCGGAGCAATTGATTAGCCCGGTCGTGCAAGTTTTTATACCAGGCAACGTTGCCGCCTGCGAATACGATATGCCCTCCCGATGAACCCCACGGGCTGTGCGCCGCCCACGTCCCGTCAGGTTGCAGTCCACGCGTCCAAGCGATGGGCGTAGTCGATGGCATGGTGGCCGTGATACCACCAAGCGGGACGGCTAAACTGAGCTTGGCGGACTGAAACGCTGGGTTGAGCGGCACCGGGTCTCCCGGCTTGAAATTATTACTCACGCGAAAGTCAGGCGAAAGAACCGTGGTGTAACCAAGGTTTCGCTCATCAATGCCAGCGAGCCAGACCGACGCATCGTTGAGTCCTCCGCCAGCGGCCAGTTGGCCGGCGTAGGCATGAAGATCGGCGGCGTCTGGCAATTTATCTTGGTTGTCGGTGGCATAGATAAACGACGCTTGGCCGATTTGACGGATGTTGCTGGCGGCAGCGCTTCTCGCACTTGATTCGCGCACTTTGCCAACTGTCGGGATGAGCAGGGCGGCGATCATGACCAGGCAGGCGGCCATGGCTAGGGCGCTGGCGAGGGCGGGGAAAAGCGCGAAGCGTCGTGGGTGGTGCTTCGGTTCGGTGAGGCGGGCAAGGTTGGGCGCGGGACGCGGGAGGAGGATGGGCGGATCGACTTGCGGCAGGGGTTCAGAGGCAAGGGCATCCTCCAAGGCGGCGATAAATTCGTGGGTGCGGGCGACATCGTCCTGCACTTCGGGGTTGCGGGCGGTGTCGATCACGAAGTGCGCGGCTTCGACGTGCGGGAGGTCGCCGGAGGTGTAGGCGGTAAGGCGCGGGTCATCGGGCGTGGCGTCGGTCGGTGTGGTGCGCGGCAGCGTGGTCATGGCGTGATTGTTGTTTAGAGTTTCGAGTTCGAGGGGGGGGGGGAGGGGGCAGGATTTACCGGTGTCGCCGGTTTTGGACCTCCCATTGGTGGCGCATGGTCTGCACGGCGTTGTGCAGGAGGACGCCGACGTGATTGGAGGTGAGTTCGGTGATGCGGCTGATTTCCTGATAGCTGAAGCCTTCTTGATAGCGGAGGCGGACGACTTCGCGTTGGTTGGGCGGAAGTTTTTCAACGAGTTCGAGGATGAGGCGGCGGTCGTCGTCGTGCTGGGCTTGGGCGGCGGGGGTGGGGTCGTGGGAAACGAGTTGGGCGGTGGCTTCGTCGTCGAGGAGGGTGATGCGGCCGAGTTTGCGGAGGAGGTTGAGGGATTTGCGGCGGCAGACGGTGAACAACCACGCCCCGGTGTGGTCGAGCCAGGCGGACGGGGGCGTGGTTCCGAGGGCGGAGAACGTCTCCTGCACGATGTCGCGCGCGTGGCCTTCATCGCGCAGGAGACGTTGGGCATAGCGAAACAATGCCGCCTCGTGCCTTGCGAGCGCCTCCGCGATCAGGTCGTTAATCGAGAGATCGACGGGAGGCGGGTTCATGGGGTTCGTGGGCGGATTGGCATGGGGGATGCGGATTTGGCGCTGTGCGGTAATGAAAACTACACGCAAACGCGGATTTTATTAATTTGTGAAAGGAGCGCTCCTGTTACCAACGCGCCTGTTGACACCGCAAGGCTCAACCGGGAACCCTGCCCATCCATGCCGTTTTTGCTCACACCGCAAGGCCACCTCCGTTTTGACGCCGCGCACGACGCCGCATCATTACTCGATGCGCGACTCATCAAAACCCTGACGGCGGCAACAACGGCGACCGGGCCAAATGACACAACAACGGCAACCGGTGCAACGGATGCCCCCCCCCCCCTTGCCGCAACGCTCGATGCCACCAGTGCCCGCATCCTGCTTGCGCTCGCCACCTGCGCCCTCGATTCGCCACTGCCCCCGGCGGGCCTGTTCTGGCGTGAATTTGCCCGGCGATATTTCACTCAACTCTGCCACCTCCCCGAAGACACCACTGCGCTTGCCACGGCCGCTTCTCCCGCTCCTGCGCTCATTGCGCCGCCTGATACCGCCACGCTCAACGCGCTTGCTGACACCGCTCCCCCCATGCGCGGAGCCGAGTATCTGCGCCCCGACATACTTGCCACGCTCTGGACTGCGCTCGATGCCCTTGCGCAAGCAGGCATTCGGACAACACCCGGCGGCCCGCCCGCCTGGCTTCGCGCGCAAAACCCCCTCTGGCACCTCGTTGGACGCGTCACCTTTCACCTCGCCGAAAACAAACGCGACCCCCAACGCCCCTTTGCCTTTCTTGCGACCTACACCCACCGCATCTCCGACCAAGCCCGTCCCCAATACCTCCCCCTGGGCCGCGCCCTCCAAGAATACGCCGGACACCGCGACACCCTCCTCGCCCTCCTTGCTCCCGTGCAACGCGCCGCCACCCGCAGCCCCCTCGTGCGCGAACTCGTGGACACGCAACGCATCTTCCAACCCCAAACCTGGACCCCACGCGACGCCCACCGCTTCCTGAAAGACATCTCCGCCTTTGAGGAAAGCGGACTCCTCGTGCGCGTTCCCGACTGGTGGAAAAACGGCCAACCCACGCGCCCCCGCGTCAACGTCACCATTGGCGGCAAGCCCCCCGGCGGACTCGGCCTCAACGCCCTCCTCGACTTCGACATCGGCCTCTCGCTCGACGGCGAACCCATCACCGAGGAAGAATGGGCGCGCATTGCAGCCAGCGACGGCGGACTCGTCCTCCTCAAAGGCCGCTGGGTCGAAGTGGACCCCGAAAAAATCCGTCACGTCCTCGAACACTGGAAAACCCTTGAACGCGCCCGACGTGACGGCGGCATAACACTCGCCGAAGGCCTCCGCCTGCTTGCCGGTGCCGCGACCGACTCCGCCACACCCGAACCCGCCAACGCCACCCTCCGCGAATGGTCGCACATCAACGCAGGCGACTGGCTATCCACCACCCTCGCCACCCTGCGCAACTCCGCAGCCCCTCCCCCCCCCCACCCCTCCTCCCAATCCTCGCAAGCCCCAACCACGATCCCCGGCCTCAACGCCACCCTGCGCCCCTATCAAATGGCGGGCGTCGAATGGCTCCAATTCCTCACCACCCTGGGCCTCGGAGCCTGCCTTGCCGACGACATGGGCCTTGGCAAAACCATCCAAATCCTCGCCCTCCTCCTCCGCGCCCGTAGCCAAAAACGCACTACACCTCCCGCCCCTCCCGCCGCTTCCTCTCCCGCCATTTCCACTCCTCCTGCCTCCCCCCCCCCTCCCGCCACCTCTCCCGCCGCCGCCCCCGCGCTCATTGTATTGCCAGCCTCACTACTCGGAAACTGGCTCGCTGAAGCCGCCCGCTTTGCCCCCGAACTCAAACTCGTAGCCATCCACCCCTCCGAAGCCCCACCCGCGACCCTCTCCGCCCTGGCTGCTGCGACGGATCCCCTCGCCGAACTCACCACACAACTCGTCCCTACTCGCTACTCCCCCGACATCGTACTCACCACCTACGGCATGCTCCTCAAACAAGACTGGCTCCGCCGCATTGAGTGGAGCCACGTTATCCTCGACGAAGCCCAAGCCATCAAAAACCCCGGCACCCGCCAAACCCGCGCCGTCAAAGAACTCCGCGCCCCCATGCGTATCGCACTTACCGGTACACCCATCGAAAACAACCTCGGCGACCTTTGGTCACTCTTCGACTTCCTCAACCCCGGCCTCCTCGGAGCCGCCCGACAATTTACGACCTTCACCCGCCGCCTCGCCCAAAACACTGAACCCGGCGCCTGGGCCCCCCTGCGCCAAATCGTGCGCCCCTACATCCTCCGCCGCCTCAAAAGCGACCGCGCCATCATCGCCGACCTCCCCGACAAAACCGAACTCAGCACCCACTGCCAACTCAGCAAAAAACAAGCCGTCCTCTACGAGCAAATCGTCAAAGACCTCGGCGAAAAACTCCGCGCCGCCGCCGACACCCCTCCCGCCGCCGCCACGAATGACGCCATGCAACGCCGCGGCCTCATCCTCGCCACCCTCCTGCGTCTCAAACAACTCT
Source organism: Geminisphaera colitermitum TAV2 (assembly GCF_000171235.2). Lineage (GTDB taxonomy): Bacteria > Verrucomicrobiota > Verrucomicrobiia > Opitutales > Opitutaceae > Geminisphaera > Geminisphaera colitermitum. Next base: position 57,373 of record NZ_ABEA03000104.1, read on the forward strand.
GCAACCACCCCGCGCAACTCACCGGCTCCGGCGACTACGCGCCCGATGCCAGCGGCAAATTCCAACGCCTCGCCGAACTCTGTTCCGAAATCGCATCCCGACAGGAAAAAACCCTCGTCTTCACCCAATTCCGGGAACTCACCACGCCCCTCCACCACCACCTTGCCGGCATCTTTGGACGCCCCGGCCTCGTGCTGCACGGCAGTGTATCCGTAAAAGAACGACGCACCCTGGTTGAACAATTCCAGCGCGAAGACGGCCCGCCCTTTTTCATTCTCTCGCTCAAAGCCGGAGGCACTGGCCTTACGCTCACGCAAGCCGCGCACGTCATCCACTTTGACCGCTGGTGGAACCCTGCCGTTGAAAACCAAGCCACCGACCGCGCCTATCGCATCGGCCAGAAAAAAAACGTCCTTGTCCACAAATTCATCTGCGCCGGCACGCTGGAGGAGAAAATCGACGCCATGATAAACAATAAAAAAAACCTCGCCGACGAAATCCTAGGTCCTGCAGCCGGCGGCGAAACCCTCCTCACCGAGATGAACGACACCGACCTCCTCAACCTCGTCCGCCTCGACCTCCGCGCCGCCATGCAAGACGAATAACCCCCCCCCCGATGAAAGCGCGTGGCGCGGGCGTCCCGCCCGCTCTGAGTTTGTGAGATGCGGGCGAGACGCCCGCGCCACTTATTCAAAAAAAGCTCCCCCCCCCCCTGCATTCCGTCTCCAAAAAAATGTTACATTGCCTCCCCTGCCTCCTGCCTGCTTTAAGGCGTCCACACACACCACATGCGCACCTCCAGCCGCCGCACTACCACCACCCGATCCAACCGCTCTCGTGGCTTTTATGTATCCGACTATGGATACGGAGGATTTGCCCCCTACGTCCCCGTTGCCGAACGCCGCGCCAAGGCGGCAAAAGAAGCCAGAAAAGCAGCCAAAAACGGGGAACCCCTCTCCCCCGTCAACATCACTGGCAAGAAAATTTCCACTACGTTTTGGGGCAATGCCTGGTGCCAGCACCTGGAGTCATTCAGCGACTATGCCAACCGGCTCCCGCGAGGCCGCACCTACGTGCGCAACGGCTCTGTCATCGACCTGCAAATCGTCCCCGGGCGCATCACGGCGCAAGTCATGGGCTCCCAACTTTACCGGCAAACCATCACCATTGCCCCGCTCGCCCCTGCGCGCTGGGACGCGATCAAACAACGCTGCGCAGGCAACATCAATTCACTCGTTGATCTGTTAAAAGGCCGCTTGTCCGACGGCGTCATGCAAGTGATCACCGACCGCAAGGACGGCCTGTTTCCCGCGCCCTCTGAAATCAAAATGGAGTGCACCTGCCCCGACATGGCCAGCCTTTGCAAACACCTTGCTGCCGTTCTTTACGGGGTGGGAGCGCGTCTCGACACGCAACCCGAACTCCTTTTCACGCTGCGCGGCGTTGACCACATGGAGCTCCTTGCCGCCGCTACCACGGGTGCCGTCCAGATCGGTGCTGACACCTCCGCGCTTGCCGCCGATCAACTCGGCGACGTCTTCGGCATCGAAATCGACCCAGGAACTCCAACTCCCGCTCCCGTTGCCACACCTGCGCCTGCTCAAGCTGCTGCCCGCAAAAGGCCACCTCAACCCCCATCCAAACGCGCAGGGAAAAAACCCGTCACGAAAAAACCAGTCACAATCAAGAACGTGTCTGAAGCAAAGTCCTCCTCCCGCCCGCGAAAACCGCGTCCTCAGTAAAACCGCAGACGCCGGGGGGGGGGGGAGGGCGGATGCGCAAGGAACAGTTTCCGTGATGACTGATTGGTAAGTGTGTGAAATATGCGGGTTAGAGCGTTTTCAGTTGAGATGTAGCCGTCGTCTTAACGGTAGGGAGGCCTCTCCGAGGCCTCCGAAACCACGCTCCATCTACCTATGAATTTCGCATTTTCACACTACGCACGGCGGAGGCCTCGGAGAGGCCTCCCTACCAGGTATCAAATGGCTACAGTTTAAATGAAACTGCTCTAAATTGCCTTCGATTTCGCGTCGGTGCGTCCTGCGCTCAGCCCTTCTCGGCGGGACTGAATCGCCCAGTGGTAGGCGTCCACGTAGAGCTCGGCGTTGCGACGCCAGGTGAAGTCGCGCGACATGCCGGCGCGACGCAACAGACGCATGTGATGCGGGCGATCGTAGTAGGTTGAGCATGCCCAGCCCACGGTGTTGTAGAGCGCGGCAGGCGTGGCGTCGTTGAACAAGAAACCAGTGCCGTCGCCCGTCTCTTGGTTATACCGGTCCACCGTGTCGATGAGGCCGCCGGTGGCGCGCACGATGGGCGGAGTGCCGTAGCGCATGGCGTAGAGTTGCGTGAGTCCACAGGGTTCGGAGCGGCTCGGCATGACAAAAAAATCGCTGCCTGCCTGCACCAGCCGCGCGAGGCCGGGACTGTATCCGACATAAGTGCCGACCTGTCCGCGGTAGTCCTCCGCGATGCCGCGGAACGCATATTCCAGCCCCGGATCGCCCGCGCCGAGAATTACAAATTGCACATGCATCCGCTTTACGATGTGGGGCAGGGCCTCGGCCACGAGATCGAGCCCCTTCTGGTGCGCGAAACGCGATACGATGCCAAAGACCGCCATGCCCGGGTCAACCTTGAGGCCAAATTCGCGTTGTAGTGCCGCCTTGCATACAGCCTTGCCGTTGAAGTTCGCCGCGCTGTAGGTCGAGGGCAGGCTCATGTCGATCTCCGGGCTCCACGTCGAGGTGTCGATGCCGTTGAGGATGCCCATGAGGTCGGCGCCGCGGAAGGTGAGCACATCGTGCAGTCCGCAGCCGCCCTCGGGCGTGCGGATTTCGTGCGCGTAGGTCGGGCTCACGGTGGTGAGCTTGGTGGCGTGGTAGAGGCCGGCTTTCATCATGTTGACGCCGCCGAGCGCCTCCACGCTGTCGGGGCGAAACTCCGAGGCGGGCAGGCGCGCGTAGTCGAGGGCGCGCCGGCTGAAGGTGCCCTGATGCTCGAGGTTGTGGATGGTGAAGACCGAAGCCGTGCCGCGCAGCGCGGTGTTTTGAAAAACGGTGTTGAGGTACACGGGGACGAACCCGGTGGTCCAGTCGTGGCAATGGACAACATCGGGGGTCCAGCCGAGTTGCAGGCAGAGGGTGAGCGCGGCGCGCGAGAAGAAGGCGAAGCGCAGGTCGTTGTCTTCGTGCGCGCCCCATGGACCGGTGTAAACCTCCGGGCGGCCGAAGAAGCGGTGGTGTTCGAGGAAATAAACAGGCACGGGTGTCGTGGCGCGCGGCAGCGTGGTTTCCCAAGTGCGGGCCCACTCCGCCTGATCGCCGACATCGACGCCGAGCGGGTCCTGGCGCGGACGCCAGCCGGGGCCGCCGATCTTCACGCAGCCGTAGGCGGGGCACACGATGCGCACGTCATGTCCCAGGGCCGCCAGCGCCTTGGGGAGCGCCCCGACCATGTCGGCCAGTCCGCCAACCTTGACGAAGGGCTCCACTTCAGGGGAGACAAACAGGATCTTTAGGGAGGATGTTTGGGTGGTGGGCACAATGGGGAGGAAAGCAAATTTCGTGCACCGGCCAACCTATAAAACATCTCGTTCGGATGTAGGGGGGGGGGAGGGGGGGCTGGACGTGATGTCAGACATCGGAGGGCGGGTCTCCTGACCCGCCAGACGCGGCGCAGCCGCGCTTTCCGGATGGACGAGGCTCGCTGACGCGAACCTCGTCGGCGGGTCAGGAGACCCGCCCTCCGACAATACGGGGGCTGTCGTCGTGCTTGCGTTTTGGTTCGGAAAGGGCATTCATGCCTCCTTCGTTTTCGTCTTTTATGAAGTCAGCCAGCAACCTTGAGCCAGTCTGCACCGCCACGCCTTTCGTGCCAGCGGTGTATTTTTTTGGCTATTACGGTTACGGCTGGTGGCGACCGGCCCGGCGATGGTGACGCGTGCGCAATGACACGCAGACCGCGATAACGCGGTGCTTCCCATCCAAACCGGGCCCGGCTCTTGAATACCAGAGCCGGGCTTTTTGTTTTCCCGAAAAATCCATCAGTCCCGTCCGTTTTCCTCTCCGTCTCGTTTCCCAATCCAACTGTTTTCCAAAGTAAAAAAATCATGACTGCTACTGTATCCATTGCTGAATCAGCCGATGCCGCCTTGTTAGTGGAGAGCGGGTCTCCCGACCCGCTGACGACGCGAAGCGTCGCCCATCCGGATGGCCCGGCTGCGCCGGGCCGACGGGTCGGGAGACCCGCCCTCCAAAATGAATCGGACGGACCGCCACCGCTTTCGCTGGAGACGCCGGTTGTCCGGTTTTTCGGACGGACGCTGGCGGAGTATGTCCGGTTCTTCGCGCTTGAGCACGACCTTGTCACATTGCGCGGACGCCGGGTGCTTGATGTGGCGGCGGGGCCGGCGTCGTTTGCCGTCGAGGCGGGCGAACTGGGCATCGACGTAACGGCGGTCGATCCGCTCTACGGTTGCACACCGGGCACACTTGAGGCGTATGTGAAAATCGACTATGCCACGATGTTCAAGCAGCTCCGGGCTTGTCCGGGGCTGGTGCGTTGCGGTCCGGTGTTTGGTTCGATCGACGAAGCCGAGGCCGACCGACGCGCGGCAGCGGCGCGCTTCCTCGACGACTACGATGGCGGGTTTGTCTCAGGGCGCTATGTTGGCGCGCGCCTGCCGGCGCTGCCGTTTGCCGATGGAGAGTTCGACCTGGTGCTGTGCGGGCATTTGCTGTTTTTGCACGTGGCGCAGTTCGATGCGGCGTTTCATCTGGCGGCGTGCCGCGAGATGATGCGCGTGAGTCGTGGCGAAGTGCGCATTCATCCGGTTTGCGGTCCGGATGGGTTGCCGTATGCGAAACTCGCCGCGTTGTGCGACAGCTTGGCGGCGGAGGGCATTCGTGCACGCGAGGTGCCGGTGGATTACGCGTTTTTCAACGGCGCCGAATCCATGCTCGTATTGGAGCGGGCGTGAGGCGAAAGGCGAATGACGAATGGCTGCCTCGGGTGCCCGGTGTCTCTGTGGTTTATTCTTCTCTGGTTTGGGCGGGCGTCTTGACCGTAAAGGGCTGGTCGGCGGTGCCGATGACAAAGAAGACCAGACGCGCCGGACCGGGGCCGGGGTTTACGCCGTTGTGGTCGAGATCGACGAATTCGGCGATGGCCTGGCCGGCTTGGATGACTTTGACGTCGCCATTGCGCAGGTGGACGCGGATTTCACCTTCGAGCACGTAGGCGAGGCAGGGCACGGGATGACGGTGCCAGCCGGTTTCCTGTCCGGCGGGGATTTCCACGATGAGTCCCGTGACTTCAGCCGGGCCGGTGGCCGGGTAGACCAGCGGGTGGCCGGCGTTGTCCGTGCGGGTTTTGAGCAACGGTTTGATGACAACGCCCGTGGCATAGCCTTCGTTTTTGGCAGCGGGCGGTGTGGATAAGGTGGTTGTGGCCGTTGCGAGGGTGGTGTCGTGGTGGTCGGCGTGAGCGTGAAGGCGAGAGCCAGTTGCAAGCAGGAGGCAGAGGCCGAAGGCGGCGACAAAAGACGGGCGACGAATGCGCCTGGTGGTAGTCGAAGGCGGCTGAGTCATGCGCATGAACAAGACGAAAAAATGGCGGGGGGAGAAGCGTGGTTTGGAAACGACGCGAAAAATTTTAGCACTGCCACGGATTGGCACGCGGGTTGCTCAGAGTTGAGGTGTTCTTTCCCTGCCCAGCAGGGTTAAAGGGGTAACATGGACGTCCGGCCCGCAAGGGACCGGACGAGAAAACAAAAGGGCCCGCCGTTAGGGGTAATCGGCGGGCCCTGACTTTTTGGCGATGCCGCGCGCGGCAGGGCGCGGCTGCGTCAGGCAGGCGGTGTTATTTGATCCGCACTTCCTTGCCGGTCTTCGCGGACAGGTAGATGGCGTCGAGGATCTTTTGGACGGCGAGCGATTCCTCGGGCTTCACGTAGGGTTCGGCCTTGCCGAGCAGGCAGTCAATGAAGTGAACCATGCGGTTGCCATTGACGAGCGCGGTCGAGGTTTTGACGAGTTCGCTGGAGTAGCCAAGCGGGGTGTTGCGGAAGAGTTGCAGCGGCGGGAACAGGATGCCGGCCTCGGTGCCAAACATTTGCGTGCCGTTGAAATCAGCGAAGGGCTGGTGCGCGGCCCAAGAGGCTTCGAGCAACACGGTGCGGCCACTCTTGAGCTTGATGAGCGCGACAGAGAGATCGTCCACGTCGAAGGGTTTGTTGGGATCAATCTCGCCCTTGCCCCATGAACCGTCGCCAAGGCCGCGAGGACCGAATTTGGCGTAGGTCTGCCCGCTGACGGCGGCGGCTTCGAATTCGCCCATCAGATACAGGCAGCGATCGAGCGCGTGGACGCCGATGTCGTAGGTGGCGCCGCCAGCGGCGAACTTTTTCTGCGTGAACCAGGAGCCGATGCGCGGGATGCCGGAGCGGCGGGTCCAGGCGGTCTTGGCGTGGTAAACGTCGCCCAGCACGCCTTGGGCGATGAGGCCTTTGGCGGTCTGCACTTCGGGCGTGAAGCGGTTGTTCTGGCCGACCATGAGGAGCACTTTCTGCTTTTTCGCTTCGGCGACGAGAGCGGCGGCGTCCTTGGCGTTGGTCGCCATGGGCTTGTCGAGCATCACGTGCTTGCCGGCGCGCAGGGCGGCGAGGGACACGGGCGCGTGCAGGTAGTTGGGTAGTGCGATTGAGAATACGTCAATGTCGGGACGCGCAAGGAGCTTGCGGTAGTCGGTAACGACTTCGGGGATACCGAATTTGTCGGCGGCTTCCTTGCCGCGTTCGGGCGACACTTCAGCAATGGCAACGACTTTGGCCGCCGGGTGTTGCTTGAAGGAGTTGATGTGGTCGAGGCCGATTCCGCCGGCGCCGATCACGGCGACGTTGAACGAGTCTTTTTGCGAAAACGCGGACGCCGGGGCGGACGCAGTTTTGGTGGATTTGGTTTTGGTAGATTTAGCCATGATGGGAAGAAACAGTGAGCAGTGAACAGTGAGCAGTGAAACAGTGAAGCAGTGAGCAGTGATGTGTTTTGTTCACTGCATCACTGTTCACTGTTCACTGCTTATGTTTTGCCCCACTTTTTGAGTTGTTCGAAGGAAAGGCGCACGGATTCGAGCGGGGCGTGGTTGTAGCGTTCGACTTCGACGACGTACCACTCGACTGAGCCGATGCTTTCGGCGGCGGTGAACACTTCCTGGAAGTTTACCGGGCCGAGACCGATTTCCTTCTCGTCCTTGATGTGGAGGAGTTTGATGCGGCGGCCTTGTTCGCGGATGAATTCGGCGGGGTTTTTGTTGCCCGTGTGGACCCAATAAACGTCGGCCTGACAGAGCAGGTTGCGCGGCGCGGCGGCGTCGAGGAGCCAGTCAAAACCGCGGCGTCCGGCGAGTTCAACGAGTTCGAAGGCGTGGTTGTGATAGTGAAATTCGAGACCGAAACCGCGCAGCTTCGCGCCGATTTCGTTGAGTTCTTCGCCGATCTGCGCGCAGGCGGAGGGGCTGACAAAGAGGGCGCGCGGCGAGGACGGGCAAATGACGTGCTTGGTGCCGAGGAGCAGTGCTTCTTGGGCGACTTTGGTGAGGTCGGCGCGGAGAGCGGCGAGGCCGATGTGCTGGCCGGAGACTTTGAGACCGGCGTCGGCGATGGCCTTGGCGGCGTCTTCCGCGGAAAGGTTGCCGTAACCGGCGGTCTCGACGCCTTGGAAGCCGATTTCAGCGACTTTGCGCATGGTGCCGGCAAAGTCATCTTTGGTCAGGTCGCGGAGGGACCAGAGTTGGAGGGAAACGGGGATCTTGCTCATGTATATTAGAGTGAAAGTCGCCCATCTTACAGAAATCGATCGACGAACAGGATGGAGAGTCGTGCCAAAAACATGGATTTTTTGACCACATCTTTCGGGCTCAATCAACCGGCGCCGGACAGTCGAAACCCGCCCGGTGTCATGCCGAATCGCTGGCGAAACGCGGTGCACAAATGCCGGTCGTTCGAAAAACCACACGCCAGCGCCACCGCCTTTAGTGGCGCCTGCGACTCCAGCAAATACGCCTGCGTTCGTTCCAGCCGCAGTTCCTGCATCACCTGGTGCGCGGAATTTCCCAGCGCCGCGCGAAACCTCCGCTCCACCGTTCGCCGGGTGCAACCCATGTGGGCCGCAATCTCCGTCACCGTCGGTGCCGAGGTCTTGTGCTCGTGAATGAAATCCAGCGCCTGCGCGATAAAATCATCCTCCGTGTAATGCCGGTCCGTGGTCTGCCTCGGCACCAGGCGCGCATGACGCACCAGGGTTTCCGCAGCCGGGGCCGTTCCATCGCGTATCCAATTTAATACTACTTCGGCTGCCTTTTTTCCGGTTTTCTCCGAACCGATTTCAATGCTCGACAGTCCCAGAGGAAGCGCCCGTTGCAGGAGCATGTCGTTGTCGATGCCCAGCAGCGCGACATGCTCCGGCAACCGCAGCCCTTCATCCAGGGCCAGTTGCATGACGAGTCCCGCCAGCGTGTCGCTGAATGCCAGCAGCGCGCACGGCTTCGGCAGCCGGCGCAACCACGCGCGCAGCCGGCGTTGTTCCCTGGCGGAATTGAACGCCACGTCTTCCTCCGGCGAACCCTTCACCTCGTAAACCAGCACCCTGGCCCTCGCCGCCCCGGCAGCCTCCGCAAACCCGGCTCCGCGCAATTGCGAGCCGTGATGAAAGGGATAGCCGCAATACGCCACCGTCTGGAATCCCCGGCGCGTGAAATACCCCGCCGCCAGTTCGCCGAGCCAGCGTTGGTCGTCGCACACTCGCGGTATGCCGGCGGACTTCAAATAGGCGCTGGTTGTCACTGCCGGCAGTCCTTGCGGCAGGCGGGCAAAATCCCCGGCGCGTCCGTCAATCATCACCACCCCATCGCATCCGGACGCCGCCATGAATCCGGGGTCGGCCAGCCGGGCCAGTGACCATTGCTGCACGATTACATCCCGCCTATCGCGGGCAAAAGCCACCACGCCGTTCCACACGCGACGGCCCACGAGGCTCATGCCGGAGGTGAAACAGGCAATTTTTACAGGCTTATGTCGAAGTCGCATGGCTGGTCCTCATTGCTGGCGTTGCGCGTGGAGACGGTATTGCAACGGACTCGTGCCGTGTTCGCGGGTGAATGCATGGATGAATGTGCTCGTATGCGCGTAGTGCGCGCGACGCGCAATCTTCTCCACGGAGAGCGACGTGGTGCGAAGATCGAGCGCCGCCTCGGCCAGCTTTTGTTTTCGCAAAAACGTGCCGGGTTGAGGCGTCTCGGTCCACTGATATTTCAATTTCCGGCTCAGGTGCGAACGCGAATAACCCACCTCGCGCGCATAGGAGGTGATCGACTTGATTTGCCGGAAAAATTGCCGCGACGAAAATTGCCGCATATTGGGCGCCGCCAGCGGTGTGACGCGTCCGCTCTCCACCAAATCGCTCCAGCTCAAAAACCACTCGAAAGCCGCCTCGCACCCGTCGAACGAAAGCCGCCCGTTTTCCTGATGCCAGAACGACACCCACTTCCGCGCCAGCGTCACGGGCTTCGAACGCACCGGGATCGAAACCAGCCAGCCATGTTGTTCGATGAACCGTTCCATCGTCTGGATCGCCCACGCCCCGCGCATCTTGATCCACACACGATGCCACGGCTTCTCGTCGGGCGAAACCCATGTGGCATTGATCGGCTGCGGAAACATGATCGCCATGCCCGGTCCGACCGTGATGCGATGTCCCCCAACCTCAAATACCCCGCATCCCTCCAGCGTAAGACCCCATTGCATTGCGTTGGAAATCGTCTGAATCGAAAGCCGGAAAGGTTTTTTGAACGGATAATCCACCTCGCCTCCATCGAAGTGGTAATAGGGCGCCTCTGGCACCACCGCCGGCGTCGTTGCGACCGGAACCCTGATGGGCACAAGCGTTACCTGCTGGCCGCTCCGTTGCGGACGTTTGTCGTTCATCGCTGAAACCGCTGTGCGTGCCGGTGTTTGTTGCGACTCCGACGCTGGATTTGCCAAGTCCGGCCACCGCTCCGGATGCGCTCGAAACTCGCCCGGAGACAGACCAAAACGTTTTTTAAAGGCGGCGTGAAAAGCAGGCACCGAGGCGTAACTGCATTTTTTCGCAATGTCGCGCAAATGCAGCCCCGTTGTCTCCATGAGGCGCAGCGCGCAAGCCCACCGCGCCTCCCTCAAAAGCGCGGCGGCGGGCTGTTGCCAGACGTGTTGCAACTGCGACGCGAAGTGCGACGGACTGCACCCGAAATGCTGCGCCAGCACGGCGAGCGAAAAACCGTGCTCGCTGGCAACACGCGTCAACTCCTCGCGTCCCCCCTTAAGAAAACCGCCAAGATTATCCCGACGCTTCCGGGCATTGCGATGCGTCATCAAAAACCACCGAAAAGCGATCTGTGCCCCCCCTCCCCCCCCCCTCGCGTCCCCCGCGCCTTCCCGTCTTGCGTGACGGGCGAACGCTCGCAGACATGCGGCCAGTTCCTTCCGATCCGCGGCGGGAAACCCCATCCCGTAGTTGGCATTCAGATACGCGGCGTATTCCGCCGGACGCCTGCCCTCAAACAACACCTCAGCCACAACGCATCGCCCCTGTTCCGCGGCGGCGAGCCGTGTGGCTTCCCCGCCGCCCAGATGCAGCGCCACGTCCGTTTCCAACAAAAACTGGTGTTCCGCCCACTCCACGCGGGCGATGCCGCAAAGCGTCACCAGACTGCGCGTGAACCCGGGCCGGACCGGCAACGACAGCCCCTCGCCTGACTCCACCGGCAAGCGGTGGCGGCAAAACGAATGAAACCGGAAATCAACAGGATTTTTATCTCGGCACATGATGTGAGGCGACGGCTCGAAAACAGACGGCTCGAAAACAGACTCGGGAACTGAATGGGCAAACGGAAGCTGCGTGGCGAAGGACTTGTGCATCCGGCATGAGACCGGCGGGCCAAATCGTGTTTCCATTTCACTCTTCAGGAAAGCACAAAATCCTAATTTTTACGGATAGTCGATATTGTCGATCCAATCCCCATCGTAGTATCTTTCGTTCATGCACTCCCAATCCATGTCTTCCCCTGTTTTTGTCTCCATATCTCGCAGCCGTTTCGCCCTTCCTCTTTTGCTCTCGCTGATGTGCGTCGCCGTCGCTCCGGCCCAGTCTGTGTTCAATGTCTCGGATACCAATGGTAGTTTTACCACAGATGCCACGTGGGTGCGGCTGTCAGGCACCGGCACACGTCCCGCTTCTGGCGACCAGATCGCCATCACCAGCACCACCCTCAGTGCTAACACCGAAGTGTCATTTACCAGCGACGGCACTGTGGCGTCGCTGATTTACGGCACCGCCGATGTGGTGACGGATATTACCCGGAGCATCGTGTTTCGCACCAGCGGCGCTGTGGCCCGCACCCTGACGATCACCGGCGACCTCACCAAATACGACATAGGCACTCTGACGTTCCGGCATCGCGGCACAGCTGAGGCAACCGCCGAATTCAGCCTCGCAATTGGCGGCAACGTTTCCTTGTTCGATGGCACGCTTAACTTCGGTACCACGGGTGGCAGCATTTCCAATCGTCTCAACGCCCTGACTATTGGCGGCATCACGCAAATCACCGCGGGCACGATGAATTTCCGCATGAAAACCGATGCCTCACTTGGCACCCTCATCATGAACGGCGGCACGCTCAATCTCAACGTTGGCGGCGTCGAAAATACGGAAACCAAAACAACTTTCGTGCGCAGCCTGAGCGGCACAGGCGGCACGATTGGCGAAACCACCACCGGCACGGGCGCGACCTTCACGCTCGCCATCACAGGCGAAACTGGCGACACCACCGACACCGTTCGCACCTACTCCGGCACCATCACCAATGGCACCGGCACCGGAGCCGTTGCCCTGAAAAAAACCGGCGTGGCGACACAGATTTTTGCCGGAGCAAACACCTACGAAGGCGGCACCACCATTGAACAAGGCACGCTGATGGTCACAGGCAGCCTCGCGGCGACGGGCGATGTGAGTGTGTCCTCGAATGCGACATTCGCGGCGGGCACTGCGCTCACTGTCAACAACGTCACGCTCGCCAGCGGCGCGATTCTCGGCTTCGACCTCGGTGCCAATGCCAGCCTCTCAATCGCCGGCAATCTCATCCAAAACGGCACGGGCGAGGCGACGTTCACCGTTGACTTCCTCGGTACTGGCGCAACCGACGTGGATTACACCAATCTCCTGTCCGTTGTCGGTACAAACGCCTTCGCCGACGCCACGCTCAACTATGTCAACTTCGGCGCGGAAAAACTTTCCGGCACGCTGACCTTCGCCGAACTGGCGGGCGTATTTTTCGTTGCCGCCGGGAACATCCCCGAACCCGCAACGTTCGCCGTCCTGCTCGGCGTGTGCGCCCTTGCGCTCGCCATCCGTCTCCGCCAACAACGCCGCTGACAACTCCTCCCCCCCCCCCCCCCCCCCCAACTACCGCAACCACCCTATGAAAACCTGTGAACATCGCTCACCCCATCATTTCGGCTTCACACTGATTGAGTTGCTTACCGTCATCGCGATCATCGGCATCCTCTCCATGCTCGTGGTGACGACCGTCAGCCGCGTGCGACGGCAGGCCGATCGGGTCACCTGCACCAGCAATCTCCGGCAAATCGGCACCGCCATGCAGCTCTACATGAACGAGCGCAAAGACGGCAAATTCCCCGGCCCCCTCTATAGCAACCAGAAAGCCTCGACCACTGGAGGCAACGGTCAGCTCGCAAGCCCCGACCGACTTCTCCCCTACATGTCCGGCCAGACCATCGAACGCGACGGCGTCAAATACGCCATCCTCCTCGAATGTCCTGCTTGGAAAAAAATCATCGGTGCGGACGACAAACTCAAAGATTACTCCGCCTACTACACCAACGCCAACGTCAGCAAAGCCGACGGCAGCACGGGCTCTGTTTTCGGCTACAAAGCCGATCCACAAGATCCACTTAAGTTGCCATGGACCATGCAAGACATCGCGTCGCCCAGCCGCGCATGGGTGCTCGTTGATCTGGATTCCAAAATCAAAACCGCCACCTACTCCATTGAACCGATGGCTCACGGCAACACACGCAATTACCTCTACGCCGACGGCCACGTAGCTGCCTTAAAACAGCACCCTAGCTCTTCCACCCCTTAATCCCCCCCTCCCCCCCCCCCTCATGCGTATTCCCCGCCTGTATTCCATTGCCCTGACCCTGCTCCTGCCGCTGACGACATTTGCGGCTGTTCACCACGTCCCGCCCGGCCCCGCCGAAGCCATCACGCGAGCCATTGCCGCCGCCGCGCCCGGCGACATCATTCAACTCCAGCCCGGCACCTATCATGGCACCGTGCGCGTCACCCGCTCCGGCGAACCCGAACGCCCCCTTATCATCGCCGGTATCGCATCCGGAACTACAACCAAACCCGTGATCGACGGCGGTGCGGAACCCGGATCGAGAAAACGCAACCAAGCCTTCGCCTTTGAAAACGTATCTTGGGTGACATTACAAGACGTCGAAATCCGTAACGCCTGGACCGACGCCATCACCATCAACGACTCCAGTTACATCTCCATCCTCCGCTGCGACATTCTTGAGACCGGCCAGCACGCCATCTCCGCCCGCGGCGACCGTTCCCACCACATCCTCATCGACGCCTGTAAGTGGACTCAGGATACGCGCGTTTACACCACCTGGGACTGGGCCGAACTCCACCACGGCGTGTTCAAACACTACAACGGCGGCATCTACGGCGGCGGCGCGGCGGCGGGGGGCGCGGTCATCCGGCACAACAACGCCGGTTACGGTTTCAACGGCCTGCGCTGGTGGCTCGGCGAGGCGACCGGAGCGCAGGCGCGCCACCAATCCAACATCGAAATCTACGACAACCACTTTCACCACTTCCGCGACAACGTGATCGAACCGGAAAACTTCACCTGGAACCTCCACGTCTATCACAACCGATTGGATTCCTGCCCCCGAGGTGTCTTTTCCATCGACGGCGTTGCGGGCGGAGAAATCTACATCTACGGCAACACCGGACGCTGGGATCAGGATGGCGCCACTGAAGTCAGAGCATGGACCGTGTATAAATTTGCCGACTACAACAAGAAGGAGACGCTCAATTACCCTCTGCACATTTACCACAACAGTTTCGCTTACGGCGCTGCCTTCGCGCGTGGCAGCAAAGTGCGCAAAGCCGACGACCACCTGCGCCACTTCAACAACGCCTACACACATCAGGGCGACTCCCATCTCGGTCTCATTGAATGGCCCGGCCAGGATTGCCAGTTCGACCACGACATCAGTTCCGCGCCCTTTCAGCCCGATGTTTCCGCCGCCGGTTACGAAACGCACGGCATCGCGGCCACCGATCCCAAGTTTGTCGATCCCGCCCGGAACGACTATCGCACTGCGCCCGACAGCGCCGCCCGCGACGCCGGAAAAATCATCGACGGCTTCACACTCTGGCACACCGGACGCGCTCCAGACGCGGGCGCTTACGACGGCGACCAGCCTGTTTACGGCCCGCCCTTTCTCTATCGTGAACCACCCGGCGGCGCACTCTACAAAGAGCGCCCCCGCATCGTCCGTATCTTTGCCCGCGATACAACGCTTGCCGTGTTTTTCTCAACACCGCTGGAGCCTGCCTCGCTCACACCGAAAACAATCCAGCTCAAAGCGGGAACCACTCCTCTGACGGTGCGCTCGGCGCGTTTCCCGCTCGCCGACCAGACGCAAGCCGTCCTCCTCGAACTCGACGCGCTCCCCGCTGACGCAACTCAACTCGACATCACATTTGCGACACTCCCTCGCGGACTCAATGGCGAGTCGGGCACGATGTGGGCGGCGGATACGCGTGTGGTTCGCATCCCGGCCAACGCCACGCTCACCGGTCTCATGGCCCGTCTATTTTGACCCAAAAGTGGCGCGGGCGTCCCGCCCGCTGTAGGGGCGTCGCTTGCGACGCCCGCGTCAGCCGGACAGATTTACCGAATATCAGAAGAGCAGTCGCAGGCCGCAACGCAGTCGCGGGCTTCGCAAGCGAAGCCCCTACAACGGAGCGGCGCGGGCGGGACGCCCGCGCCACAAAATTCCGCATAAAATTAGCAACTCATGAAATCCGAACGCCCGCTCATCCTGTTGGATCCGCATCCACGCCCGCTCGACCTGATTTTCGACGCGGCGACCAAGGCCCGCCTCGAATCACTTGGCGAGGTCATCTGGCACGATGGCCCGCCCGCCCCGCCGGAGCACATTGACCGTTATCTGCCCGAAGCCGTGGCGCTTATCGGCCAGTCTCCGCTGCCGAAAGAACGTCTTGATCGCGCGCCAAAATTGAAGGCGGTCTTCAATGTTGAGAGCAATTTTTTGCCCAACATCGACTACCTCGAATGTCATCGCCGCGGCATCCCGGTGCTCTCCACCGGGCCGGTGTTTGCGCGGCCCGTTGCCGAAATGGCCCTGGGCATGGCGCTCTCCTCGGCACGCCGTATCCACGAGGCGGATGCGTCCATCCGCGCCGGGCAGGAGACGCTTTACGGGGAGGGAGACAATCATGACTCGATTCTCCTTTCCGGGAAAACACTCGCCATTGTCGGCTTTGGCAACCTGGGCCGCGCCCTGCTGCCTCTCATAAAACCCTTTGGCGGGGAAATCCTCGTATGTGATCCCTGGATACATCCTGAGATTCTGCGCGAGGCGGGCGTCATCCCGGCCTCGCTCGACGAATGTTTCCGGCGGGCGTCCGTCGTGTTTCTGCTTGCCGCGACCACCACGGAGAATGCCGGGGGCATTGACGCCCGTTATTTTTCCACCATGCGGCCCGGCGCCATTGTTGTTTTGGCCAGCCGGGCGGGCATTGTGAATTTCGACGATTTGCTCGACGCTGCGGCGTCCGGTCGCATACGCGCCGCCATTGATGTGTGGCCCGACGAGCCGATCCCCGCCGGCCATCGCGCCCGCGTCACGCCAAACACCCTTTTGCAAGCGCATCGCGCGGGCAACATCCCGGAAATCTGGCCGTGGATGGGGCGTTTGGTCGTGGATGATCTTGAGCAGATTTTGAAGGGTCTGCCCCCGCAACGCTGCCAGCGCGCACAGTTGGAAACGGTTGCCAGAATACGCAGCAAACCGGTTCCAACGACTCCTTCATAGAGGGTGGAGGGCGGGTCTCCCGACCTATACGCGCTAACATGTTTCGTTTTTTTCTTCATTTTTTGATTCAAACCAGCCTTTTAAATCTAAAAATCGCTGTTTTCTGCTGAAATAATCTCAAGAAATGCGTGGCGATTGAAAAGATGTTAGCGCGTATAGGTCTCCCGACCCGCCGACGGTGCGAAGCACCGCAATTCCGGATGGCGCGGCTACGCCGCGTCTGGCGGGTCGGGAGACCCGCTTTCCTTGGTGCTGCCCGCGTAACACCAGTTCATGAAACTCGATTTGCTCGACCGCGGCTCATCGTCCCGTCTTGAAGCCGTTGCAGGCAGGCGGTGGCCGCTCCGGCGGGCAGAGGCAAATCGACAAACGCGCCCGTCTCGGCGGAAAGAATGAACGCATTGGCCAGTTCCACGGACGCCAGTGCATCGTCCCACGTCGGCAGATCGGGCGCAGGGTCGCCACGACAGGCAGACGCGAATTGGGCAATGGTCGCGGCTGTCGTGTCAAAGTCGGCGGCGAAAGTTTGCAGAGTTCGGGGTGCCCGAAATTGTGGAAACGCATCCGGGCATGTGCGCAGGAGTTCCGAGGTGCGGGTGGCGTTGCGGCAGATCGTGGTCGAGTTGTTTTCCATCTGAAGGAGGCCGCCTTCACCGGCAAGTTCCACACGCTGGACTCCGGGTGCCTCGCCGGTTGACGCGACAAAATGTCCAAGACAACCGTTGTCCCATTCGAGGAGCGCGTGAACATTGTCTTCCGTTTCAATCGGATGGTCGCGGCCAAATGTCGCGCGGGCAAAAACCCGTTTGGGGAGACCGCCGGCAATCCACACCAACAGGTCGAGATCGTGCAGGGCCTGGTTGATCAGAACGCCGCCGCCTTCACCCGACCACGTGCCACGCCAGGCGGCGCTGCGATAATAGGCGTCGGTGCGCAACCAGCCGGTGGCCGTCCAGCCGAGTCGGCGCAGCGGCCCGAATGCGGCGGATCGTGCCTCCGCGCGCACATGGCGCCAAAGCGGATTTGTCCGGCGATCGAGCATCACGGCCCGCACTTGCCGGGGGGGGGCGGGCAACGCGGCAAGACGCCGGGCCTCGTCAATGGTCACGGTCAGCGGTTTTTCGACGAGCACGTGAAGTCCGGCGGAGGCGGCTTCCTCTGCGAGCGCGGGATGGCTGGGATGCGGTGTCGTGATGATAACCGCGTCGGCGGCTTGCGCGGCGACAAGCGCGGCCAGGTTGGAAAAACGCGGCGTTGCAGACGGCGCGGCTTGTTTTGCGGAACGGGAAACAATCGCCGAAAGCACGGCTCTTGGAATCGCGCCGCGCTCAAGCAATCCGGCGTATTTGGAACCGGCGTTGCCGTAGCCGACGATGGCAATGCGAAGGGGGGAGGGAACTGTGGTCAAGGGAGTGCTCATGGGAGGATTGTTATGGTTTTATCATTTCCATTCGACGACCACGCCGAGGAGCTTGTCGCGGTTGGCGGAAATCCGGGCGTAGGTCGCGGGCAGATCTTCGGGCGGAATCACGGTTGAAATGAGTGGCGCGATGTTAACCCGGCCTGCCTTCATCCACGCGATGGCTTGCTCCAGTCCGCTTTGTCGCGAGGGGGTTTTATCGGTCGTGCGATTCGGAACCATGCCTTCGTGCGCTCCGAGAAGGGCAACGCCTTTGAAATGGATGTGCGCATAAACATCGAGTTCGACGGGGACGCGTGGCGAACCGAGCAACACGACGTCGCCGCGACGGCGCACCGCGCCGAGCGCCAGCGGGATGAGCGAGGAAACGCCGGTGGCCTCCACCACGCAATCGGGCGCGTCGCTCAACAGCGCGAGCGCGGGCGCTAAATCGCCGGGGCGGACGGCCACCGCACGTTCAAGTCCGCAACGTCGGGCGAGTGCAACGCGGTCGGCCACGGTGTCGAGTATTGCCACTTCCGATACGCCGTGCGCTGACAGAACTTGCGCGGCCAGCACGCCGACAAGTCCGGCGCCAAGAACCAGCGCGCGTTGCGGCGTCGCACGAAGACCATAGGAAACCGTTTCCGCGATTTGCACCATGCGGGCCATCAACCACGCGTCATCCGGCAGGTCGGAAGTGACGGGCGCCCACGGTTCCTTTTCCGGAGACAACAGCGACCATGTGGCATGAGGTCCGTAGTGCATCACACGGTCGCCAAGGCGCGGCGACGTGACGCGGGAGCCGGCGGCAATAACGGTGCCGATGGCGGAGTAACCGCTCTTGAACGGATACTTGGCCCATGTGTTGGCGGGATCGGGCAAGCCGCGATGAGTGCCTTCATAAAACGCAAGCTCGGTGCCCGGACTCAGCAGCGTGCGTTCGGCGCGGACAATCACTTGATCGTCGCCAAGAGAAAGCGAATCCAACGCGAACGGTTGCAAGACGGCTTGCCTTGGGGCGGTGAATACAAGCCGTCGTCCGGTGGTGCTTCCAGCGGGGAGGCTTCCGGAGGGAATTCCAGAGGCGGTTTGGACCGTTTCTGAGGTGGAATCGGGTAATGGTTTCACGGTTGTCAAAGTGGACAAATGTTAACCGATCCGGGCTCGACCATATTTACGATTTTACGTCATTTGCTTCCAGAAATACGACACATCCTAGCTTCGTTTTTCCCCGTCCCTCGTCCCCCCCCCCCCCCCCTTCCTTCATCCTTCCATGCGACGCCATGCGCGTGGTGACATTCCGAATACACGCCGGAACCAGTTGGAAAAATGGGAGGGGCTGCCGAAGCCGAGTTCCCAGGCAAGCTGTTTGAGACTTGTGTCGTCGTGACGCACACGGCGCGCCGCCTCGTCGCGGCGATGTCGTTCGCGCAAGCGTCGCGGTGTCGTGCCCATTTCGCGCACAAAAAGTTGCTCCAAATGTCCCGCGCTCAAACCCACTTCCGCCGCCAGTCGCGTCTCCGAACAAGCCTCGTGCAAGGGCGTTCCCATCAACACCGTCAGGGCGCGTGTCACTTTGGGGTGTCCGCGGCGGGGTTCGCCCATCGGAACACCTGCGGCCATTCGCGCATCCATGCACGCCGCCGCCCACTCGAAGGCGCGGGCGTTGATTCGCAAGGCTTCCGCAAATGGCATTGGTCGTTGCAAGGCGCTTCTGTTGCTCGCGGGGCTGTTGCGCGTCACCAGCGCGATGAGTGCGCGGGCGGTTTTCTCCAGTTGCGGATGCTCCGCCGCCTTCACGACAAAGGGCGCATGACGCCATTCCGTCTCGCTTTCGGCGGGGATGCGCAGGCTGATCGAAACCAACTCGGCTGCCGGGCTGAAATCGTGTTTTTGAAATCGTCCGCAAAAGAAAACCCATTGGCCGCGTTTCACCGTGAGTATCGTATCATCGGATACGAGTTGCACGTGGCCGCGTGTGACCAGCCACGCTGTCATGCGCCGGGTGAACACTTCCAGCAGGTGTTGCGTTGGCGCATCGACGCGTCCCGCGTAGGCCCAGATCAGTTGCGGATAAATGGCCTGCCATCGCGCAAATGAACGCGCACCGGCAATCCCGCCCTGAGCGGTGGTGCTTGCGTTGGCGGGAGGGGGGGGGGGGGAGGGGAGCCGTGCGGGAGTGGCGTTGCGGGGATTCATTTGATCTGTGATTTTTGCAACTTTTTTAAAAGTTTCTGCAACTCTGTTTGCTCTCTGTTTTCTTTTGGGTCGTTCAGCATGGAATGACGTTTTTATGAAAAACCAAGGCAAGCAAACTCCTCGCATTTTTGTTGAGCCGGCCCGTGAGCTTTCCGTTCTCGACGAGGCCGATGTCCTTGTCCTCGGAGCCGGTCCCGGTGGCGTGGCGGCATCCATCGCTGCGGCGCGCAACGGAGCCAGCGTCATCCTCGTCGAACGTTTTGGTTTGATCGGCGGCACTTGGACGAGCGGGCATTTGGGCGCGATTATGCCGTTTCCCTTTGTGCGCGGATTGTTCGAGGAGTTGTCCGATCGTCTTCGGGACGCAGGCGGCTGGTTATCCACCAAGAACACCTACGGCTCCGGCGCGACTTATGATATCGAGGTGGCGAAGATTGTGCTGGATCGCTTCGTCACGGAGGCCGGGGTGCGTCCGTATTTTTTCGCGCAGGTGGCAGGCGTGTTTCGTGAGGGCAATCGTATCAGTGGCGTGGTGATCGAGTCCAAGCAGGGGCGTCATGTTTTGACGGGTCGCATGGTGATCGACGCCACGGGCGATGGTGATGTGAGCGTGCTCGCCGGTGTGCCTTTTGCGCAGGGGCGCGATTCGGATCAGGGCTGTCAGCCGATGAGCATGATTTTCACAATGGATGGCGCGGACGATGCGCGCGCGGAGATCAGCAAGAAGGAGGATCCGGGTTTCACTCGCGCGTGGAAGGCGGCGAAGGCGTGTGGTGAGATCACTGTGCCGCGTGAGGATGTGTTGGCGTTCAATATGCCTCGGAGTGGTCAGTGGAGTTTTAATGTGACGCGCATCATCAATCGCGATCCGACGAAGTTGGGCGATGTGACGGCGGCCATGTTGGAGGGGCGGCGTCAGGTGGCGGAGGTGAGCGCGTTTCTGCGCAAACGGGTGCCGGGTTTTGAAAATGCGTATTTGTCGGGGATGGCTCCGCACATTGGCGTCCGCGAATCGCGTCGCATCACGTGCGACTATACGTTGACGGCGGACGATGTGATCAAGGTGCCGGAGTTCGCGGACTGCATTGCGCGTGGCAACTGGTTCATCGACATTCACAATCCGTCTGGTGAGGGCACGGTGCGGATTCATCCGCCGGCGGGCAGGTGGTACGAGATTCCTTACCGGAGTATTTGCGCGCAGGGTGTGGACAACTTGCTCGTTGCCTCGCGCTGCATTGACTGCACGCACGAGGCGCACGCCGCCATTCGCATTACTCCGCAGGTGATGGCGATTGGGCAGGGCGCGGGAACGGCGGCGGCGCTTTGTGTGAAACAGGGCTTGTCCGGCACGCGTGATCTTGACGCGGCTTTGTTACGGCAGACGTTGCGCGAGCAGGGGGCGTTTGTGTGAGGCACGCGTTGCGTGCGTAGGGGCTTCGCTTGCGAAGCCCGCGTATGCAGGATGTGGCATCGAATAGCGTGCGCGGGCGAGACGCCCGCGCCACATTTAGGACACCACTTGGGGGTTAGTTGGCGCTTGGGGTGGTGGCTTTGCTGGGGGGGCTTTCGCCGTGGGGGTTTGATGCTGTGACCACGTAGAAATACTTCGTGCCGGAAGAGGCGGTCGTGTCGGTGTGGTCCATCACGTATTGCTGCTTGGTGGCTGGGATTTCGGCGAAGGTTTCGAAGGGACCGGTTTCTGAAAGGGCTCGTTTGATGGAGTAGTTTTGAGTGTCGGGCGTGGGAACCCAGGTGATTTTGACGGATTGGTTTTTGGCGGAAACAACAGACAACACGTAGGGAGGAGGGGGGGGAGTTTGCGGGACGCGCGCGTCGGGCAATGTGCGGTCATACGCAGGCGGCGGGGTGTTGTCGTTTCGTGGGTCGAGGTAGTGTTTGTAGAGGCGGATCCGGTTGGTGTCGGGGTAGCGTTTGTTGTCGCGCTGGTCGTTGCTGTATTCGAGTCCGGTGTAGGCGTCGTTCGCGGCCATGCGGTAGGCGTGAAGGGCCCAGTATTGGTGGAAGTGGGACGAACAACAACCCCGTCCCCAATACGCCACCGACCCAGCGGGCGACACCGGTTTCACCCTCGCCGGAAAACCCGCCGCCGATGTCCTTCGTCGCTGGAACTCGATTGTCCCCACTACGTCCCTCGCCGCACTGTTGGCCCGTCCCGCCATGTGCCATCGACCAGCGTGACGGTTGGCGTTTGGGGCGAACCCATTTCGTTGAGAAAAAGCTGGCTCGCCAACAAGTCCATCGCAGCCGCGCCGATCGTGTGATTGTCCTGCTCCATCCCGGCCAGTTGCCCGCGTCGGTCGCCCAGATCGAGCGTCGCATAACACGCCTTCCGGGGCACTTGCAGCCCCTGCTTGCGCAACCACCGCAGCGGTTTGTCCGGCCACATTCCGATCACCGCATCCAGCTTGTGTCGCTTAAACCACCGCACAAAAGCCGCCTCGTCGCCCGCGTCGTTTGTGCCCGTTAACAACAAGGGTGGCACCGCTGCCAGCTCATGAAACCAACACGCGCCCAGATAACCATTGACCAGCAAATGGCGACCACGCGCACCGTATTGCTCAGGGATTGCGAGCCCCACCCGACGACAAGCCGCGCCATGCAAACGCGCACAACATTCTGACGCCAAGCTCACGCTGTCATGCACCGCCCGATGCAGACGCATCCAACGCCACCCGTATCCAATCGCCACAAAAACATGCTTCTCCCAATACCCCTCCCACTCGCCCGCCCACTTCTGCGCCTCGTCCTCGTTTTCGCCCGATGGCGGCGGGGCCAGCAACGCACCTCGCACCCCGCGCGCCGCCAGCACCCGACCCAGTTGACGCGCCTGCGCTCCGCGTTCCCCCATCCACATCGGCTGCAAACTAAAACCCAGTTTGGACGCACGCAGCTTCGCGCCTTCAAACTGCGCAACGTGTGACGGCAACTCGCGCCACCGCTCCTCGCTCTCAAAACCCGTCAAGAACGCCACCACCTCGCCAGTTGGTTTCAAACGATGATGCCGGCGCACCTGCGCCATCAGCGCATTGACCAAGGCATTTGCCCGATACCCGCCCCGCGCCTTCGCCGCCGCCAGCACTCGCTCGCGAGTTGCCGCCGCCACGTTGGGCTGATTGCCCAGCGCGCGCGCCACCGTCGCGTGATGCAAGCCCAACTCCGCCGCCAGCTCGCGCACCGTCGGCGGATTCGCTTGTGCTGATATTTCGGATACAGGACCGGATTGCGGGCGAGTGCTCATACCCGCAAAAAACACAGCAGTTGCCCGCGCCTTGCGACAAAAATGCGACGTGTCGCAGTCTGCTGCCGTTGAGCTTGTTTGCTGCGCATTACAGCCTGCCCGCAGTCCATGACACCGACCTCAAATCCCATGAAAACCACTATCCTTAAACGCATCCTGTTTTCCGCCCTGCTGACACTTGTCGGCACCGTTCTCTCGGCTCCGGCAACCTATGCCGCCTACGTTTTTTACACCTTTGACACGACGGCCAATGGCACGGGCGCGTTCACGCTGGCGCCAGGCGGCAGTAGTGGATTTGTCGCTACATCCAACATCTCTTACGCCGGCAGCAAACTGGGCACCGATGGTGGAGCAGCCACATACACAGATCCGGCTGGCAACACTTGGACAGGCAGCGGTGCTTCAGGAACACCAGGACACTCCATCTCGTGGGGCGATCCGAGCACGGGAAATTCATTTTCCGTCACGCTCAACACCACGGGGCTCAAAGATCTCAGCGTCCGCTTGGATGTTCGCGCTGCCAACACCGGCACATCCGTTCTCAAGACATTCAGTGCTTTCACTTACAGCATCGACGGAGCCGCTCCTGTTGCCATTCCGGCGACACTTTCTTTTACTACAGGCAGCAACCAATTTTACGAGTGGACAGCCGACCTCTCCTCCATCGTTGCCCTCAACAATCAATCCAACGTGAAACTCACCTGGTCCCTGGCCAGCCTCGTTGGCAACGGAAGCGTGCGCATCGACAACGTTGAAATCCGCGCTAACAACGCCATTCCCGAACCCGCCACCACGGCGATTCTCCTCGGCGTCTTTGGCGTCGTTGCTTGCATGCTTGCCCGTCAACGCCGCTCCTGATCATTGAGATTTCCGCCCCATGAAAAACAAAGCCACATCTGCCCCGGATTGCCATAAGGTGACTGGCTTCACGCTTATCGAACTGCTCACCGTCATTGCGATTATCGGCATCCTCGCCGCCATCCTCATCCCCACGGTGGGCCGAGTCCGCCAGAGTGCCCGCGCAGCAACCATCGGCAGCAACCTCCGACAAATCCACGCTGGCGTCATGCTCTGGGCCGGCGACAACAAAGACCGTTATATGCCAGCCAAGGGAGAAGCCATCAACAAAGATGCCTACCAATGGTCTTGGTACGGACAAAAATACGCCGACCAGAGCAACCCCGCTCGTTATGAAACACCCCTTGGCGCTTACCTGAGCACACCTGTAAGCGACTGGCGGGCACTCAACCAAATTACCATCAGTCCGCTCAACCGTCTTGACACCAGCATTATAAAAACCAGCGCCTACGGTTATCCCTACCGCGTCAACTACTGGGTCATGTCGCACGGCACAGATGTAACAGTTGGAGCGCCTGTCACCCCTGTTCCTATTTCCAGCCTCCGCTCCCCCTCGCGCATCATCATGATGTTCGACTCCATTGCCAACGATACCAAGTGGGGCATGGGCAGCGGAGCGCTCGGTACCATGTCCGACCGCATGGATGCTCCCTTTGGCGGCAAAGGCCATGTCCTCTGGGCCGACGGCCACGTCACTCTCGTCCGCCCCGACGACATCACTGAAGAAATGCTCAAACCCTGAGATGCCCGCCCTCATCGTACCATCACCTGCGTTCGCGTCCACGACGCCTGTGCCCCGGCCACTCTGTGCCCACGCGCAACGCCGTTACCTGACATATCCGCACGCCAACGGCTTTGCGGACAAGGGACGCAGCCTCGTGCTCGGACAACGTGGCACGACAGAATACAGCCTCTGGAAACACGACCTCGCCACTGGCAACGAAACGCACCTCGCCACTTGGCCCCGCGCTCACTGCACCGGTGACATGCTTTGGTTCGACATCGCCAGCCATGCCAAGCTCCTCGCCCTTGTCATAGAAAACGCACTACACATCCTCGATCTGTCCCTCCCCCCCCCCCCCCCTCCCGCCTCTCTCGCCACTCCTGGCTTTCTCGCTCCGCCTCCACACTCGTCTATCGCCCGCCTGCCAACGCCACGCTTATCCCGCTCCCCTCGATCACTGCCGACGGCACCCGCGTCATCCTCGGTCAACGCATCGGCATCAACGGACACGCAACCATCGACCTCATCGAAATCCCCCTCCCTCCGCACGGCCGTTTCGCCAACACCCTCCCCCCCCCCCCCCTCGCTCGCTTTGACTGGTCCGCCAACCATTTCCACCTCTGCCCCGCCGATGAATCCTGGATCGGCTTTTGCCACGAAGGCCCTGCTCTTCAGATCGCCGCACGCGTCTGGGCCTGGCACGCGCAACACGCTCCGCACGGACGCACCCTCTTTGACAACGCCGCCGTCGGCCTCGCCATCGGACACGAACGCTGGGCCTTTCACGCCCCCTGCGCCTACGCCGTCGCCTACGGCGAAAGCCCCCGCTCCCCGCGCGGTGTGTATCAAATTTTTAACGACACCCGTTCCCCACGCCTCATCAGCGAAGGCAACCGCGACTGGCACGTCTCTCCCAGCCACTGCGGACGCTGGCTCGTCATCGACACCACCGGTCCGCACGACGCCCCCGGACGCGGCTGGGAAAACGCCGCCGACATCAGCGACATCCTCCTCATCGACACCGCCACTGGCAGCCGCCAATTTCTCGCTCGCAGCCGCCTCCGCAACGACTGCCATCTCCACCCGCATCCCATTTTCAGCCCCGATGGCTCCACAATTTTTTACAACGAATCCGCCCCCGACACCACCGGACACCGCGTCCTCTCCGTATCCAATCCCATCTTTGAATCTGCGATTGCATGAACCCATTAAAAACATCCCCCCTGCTCGCTCTCCTGTTCGCGCTCATCGCCGTGACAAGCCGCGCCGCGCTGCCGCCAGTGGAAGAACAAGACATCAACGCAGGACGCTACACCTACACCGCAGGCTGGGATTCCCTGATCCCCGAATCTGCGGGAGAACGCGCCAAAGCCGCCGGCACCTTTTTCGGTGACGCCGAGCACGTCTCCGGATTCAGCGTGGGCAACGACACCGCCAACGGCATCCGCACGGTCAACGTCCGGCCCGGAGTCAAAACCGCCGTGCTCGAATACAAATTCGACTTCAGCCGCAGCACCTCGCGCGTGGTCCGCATGAACGTGCGCGACATGCTCCGCCTTGAACCGGAACCCGACAACTGGGCTGCCATCACAGTATCCTGGCGAGCCGACGACAAAGGCCCTTGGCACGAACTGCGATCCCTCAACAGCACACGCTTCGTTGCCCCGCCGCCCGCCACCAGCGAAGTCAATTTGCCTACCCCCGCCACGCTGATTCGCTACCGCGTGGAATTCACTGCGGAAAAACCTGTCGCCTACAAATGGGGACGCGCACGCTGGAATTTCCTGAAAAAAGACAACGCTGCCGACTCCGCCTTCCAGATCGAATTCACCCTCGCCAAAACCGCTCCAGCCACTGCGCCTGTCGCGGTGGCAACGCCGCCCCCCACGAGCAGCCCGTGGGGCATCTCCTCCCACCCCTTGCGCAGCACCGAATGGGATCACCTCGACACCTTGGTCGAGCGCGTGGGTCAGGC
The DNA here is from genome assembly GCF_000171235.2 of Geminisphaera colitermitum TAV2. Taxonomy (GTDB): domain Bacteria; phylum Verrucomicrobiota; class Verrucomicrobiia; order Opitutales; family Opitutaceae; genus Geminisphaera; species Geminisphaera colitermitum. The sequence continues at coordinate 83,988 of NZ_ABEA03000104.1, forward strand.
CAGAATGACTTGGCTGCGCGAGGATTTTTCCTTTCCACGCATTCTCACCCGAAACGGCCAACGTGATTTTTCCAAATTCGACGTGCTCGTTGACCGCCTTGAAAAAGCAGGCGTCGGCACCGTTGGCATCCTTAGCGCCTTCGACAGCGATCTCCGCCAAAAAGGACACGCCGACATCGTGCCCATCCATCGCCACCCCGAGGCATGGCGCATCTACGTCCGGTCAATGGTTGGCCGTTACCATGACCGCGTGCGCCACTGGGTCATCTGGAACGAACAGGACGGAGGCTTCTGGGGCGGGCGACCCAACGCAGCCGAATACGTGTCGCTCCTCAAAATATCGCATGAGGAAATCAAGCGCATCGATCCCGGTGCAAAAGTCATCACTGGCGGACTTGAGTATTGGAACAGTGAATACTTGCGCGACATGTATCGCGCCGGAGCCGCTGGATACTACGACATCATTGGCGTCCACCGCTACGGTCCCGGTCCCGACGCCAGTCCGGTCGTTCGTCGAACCATGCGCGAATTCCGCGCCCTCATGGCTGCGAATAACGAAGCTCACATCCCCGTCTGGCTCCTGGAAAGCGGCGGCAGCACATTCCAATCTCCGCTCCTCTCGCAACAGCCTCTCTTCATGGAAAAAGCCATTCGTCACGCGCTGGCCCGCATCGGGCGTCCGCTCGCTGACGACGTGCCGATCACTGCGGGTTTTGCGCTCTCTCCACGCATCATTCGCGCCAACCGTGACGAGATTGATGCAACTCGTCGCTGGCTTCCCAGAGTTCAATTCCGGCGCGTCCTGTTCGACGAAATCGCCACACTCTCACCTGACGACTGTCCTGTTCTTGTCACGGAAAATGGGATACACATCGACGCGCCACTTCTCCCCGCCCTCCGTGACTGGATTGCGCGCGGCGGCCTCCTTGTCGCCATCGGACACCCGCCCTTTTACGTTCTGAACACGCAGGACGCCAACGGTATCTGGCAACGTCGTGATGCCGTCAGCGAAACTTACCCGATCTTTCGCATGGGCCTTGCCGTGCACTGGAACACGAAGGGAATCCCGGACCAGACGGAAAATGTTTTTGTTCCCGACGCCGCCCTGGCTGCTGGCATCCCGCCTGTATCCAAAGTTTACGTGAACCGTTTCTTTTCCCCTGCACGTCTCCAACCTGGCGACACGTTCACTCCGCTTCTCAGCATTCGCAACACGCGTGGTGAACCGATCCCGGATGCTGCTGCCGTGGCGCTCTACACTTACGCCGACTGGAAAGGCGGCTTGCTTGCTTCCACGCCTTCGCTGGGTGGCGGTTGGACGGAAGAGGAACAGGCGGAACTCATCCCGCGCATTTATCTCAGTTACCTTGGCACGCCCGAATCCGGCGTGGAACGCCTCTTCATTTACGACCTTCACGACGACGGACAAAAACGCGGCGAACGCGAACACAACTTCGGACTCACTCGCTGGGATTGGTCACCGAAACCCGCATTCCACGCCTACACTGAAATGACTCGTCAGCTCGGTTCCTCCCCCGTTCTCATCCGACGTATTTCCCCTGCCGATACTGCTATCGCCACCGCCACTGCCTGGGCTCTTGTCCTACGACGCGCCGAGGATAACCGGCCCGTCCTCGCCACTTGGACCACCGATGCATCCGCCTCGTTCACCCTCACCGGCCCCGGCCTTCCGAATGGCGGCAGCGTGACCATCAAGACCACCTCGGTCAGTTATCTCACCCTCCCGGAGGACATCGACATCGCCTCCCTCACGATTCGCTAGAGCAGTTTCATTTAAACTGGAGCCATTTGATACCTGGTAGGGAGGCCTCTCCGAGACCTCCGCCGTGCGTAGTGCGAGAATGCGAAATTCATAGGTAGATGGAGCGTGGTTTCGGAGGCCTCGGAGAGGCCTCCCTACCGTTAAGACAACGGCTACATCTCAATTGTAAATGCTCTAGAAGCAACAGACAGGGAGGGGAGGAACGAGTGATTCTACGTTTTTGATTTTTGGCCGAGATGGCCTATTGTGTCTTACATGCAACTACGCAGTGGAATTGGCCTTGAAATAATTCAATCGATGCCATTGATGGCATCATCATGGTTCGAGCCAGTTCCCTCACTGCCCGCCTGTCACCTGCCAACCATTCAGAAGGCCCTGCTTGCATCGCTCGCATCCGTCGTCTTCACGAATATCTCTCCACTGGGCGTTCCTTCACCGCCGAATCCTTTGTTCGTGAATGGTCCGGCATTTCCTCACGCACCATCAAGCGCGACATCGAGCACCTCCGCGATTTTCACAATGCCCCCGTTGAGTGGAATGCCTCCCGTCGCACCTATTACTACACTCGCCCCTACGACACGCTGCAACTTAGCCCGCTTCCCCGCATCAATGCCGACGAAGCCCTTGCCCTGATCCTTGCCGGACGCACCTTCGCTGCCTGGCGAGGTTCGACGCTTGGGCGGACACTTGCTGCCGTCTTGGAAAAAATGGCCCCCGCCCTTGGTTCTGCCATCTCACTTGATCCAGCCGAGCTGAACCGCCTCGTTTACGAACCCGACAGCAACCCTGAAATCGATGCGGCCACGGACGCCGAGCAAGGCCACCTCGTCTGCCTGCTCGACGCGATCCACAACCACCGTGAACTTCGTATCACCTACAAAAAACCCCGCGCTCGACGCCCTGCGCCGCGTCTCATTCACCCGTTCCACCTTGCGATCCTTGAGCACCGCTGGCTGCTCGTCGCCCACGATATGCAACGCCGCGCCTTGCGCAATTTCCTGCTCTCGCGTATCGAAAAAATAACGACAACCGGAGCAACCTTCACTCCGCCTCCCGATTTTGACGCCCATGCTCATCTCACCGGCAACATGGGCCTTTTCACCGGAGAGAGAGCAAACGCTGTTCGTATCCAATTCGACGCTACCGCCGCCCCCTATATTCGCGAACGCCCCTGGCATGCATCGCAAACCATCCGCGATCTGACATCACCTCGTGGCGCGATCGAAGTCACCCTGCACCTCAACAACCTCATTGACGTTCGTCGCCGCATTCTTGGCTGGGGCCGCCACGCCCGCGCCCTCTCCCCCGCCGCCCTCGTTCGTTCCATAAAAACCGAAGCCGCCGCCCTTGCCGTCAACCACACCCAGCAATCTCCCGCCAGACGCACTGCCAAAAGTCCCCTCAAAAAATAATCAAAAAAATAGAGACTGTGCCACCATATGTCCCACTCCCTCTGACATAATATTTCAAAACCAATAAAATCATTGCTTACATAACCGCTCATCAGCCAACACTAACGAACATGCCTCCCTACGCTGACTTTTTCCACGCGGCTACCGGCAACGCCCCCTACGACTATCAAACCCGTCTCGCCTGCGCCGCGCCAGACACTCCCTGTTGTTCGCAACTTATCACCATTCCCACCGGCCTCGGCAAAACTGCGGCTGTCGTGATTGCGTGGTTGTGGAATCGTGCTATTCTCCAAAAAGAAGACTGGCCCCGCCGCCTCGTGTATTGCCTCCCCATGCGCACGCTCGTTGAGCAAACCCGTGGTGAAGTTTCGAAATGGATCGGCAACCTTATTGACCATGCCGACAAACTTGGCCTCGCCCCAAGCATCCGGGAGCAACTCATCTGGCTTCGCGACCATTCGCCCGTGATTCTCATGGGCGGCGAGGAAAACGACGACGCCCGCCGTGAGTGGGACATCTACCCCGAACGCCCGGCCATCCTTATTGGCACGCAAGACATGCTCCTCTCCCGCGCTCTTAACCGCGGCTACGGCATGACCCGCGCCCGCTGGCCCATGCATTTTGGCCTCCTCAACAACGACGCCCTCTGGGTTCTCGACGAAACCCAACTCATGGGCGTCGGTGTCCGCACCTCCGCTCAACTCGAAGGACTCCGTCAACGCCTCGGCCTCGCCGCCAACTCCGTCACCTGGTGGGCCAGCGCCACTCTCGATCAACGCCTCCTCGTTACGCCCGATCATCTCACCCTCCCCCCGATTCTTGCACTCGGCGAAAACGATCACGCCTCGACCTCCGTTTCCGCACGCACGCATTCGAATAAAAAACTAGCTCCTCTCGCCGATTCACAATCCACACCACTCACCCTCACCGCCGACTCCGCCAAAATTGTCGCGCCCTACATCGATACCCTGACTGCCACTATTCTCGAAAAACACCAACCCGGCACCCTCACCATCGTCATCCTCAACCGCGTTAACCGCGCCCGCGACCTCTACGCTACCCTCGAAAAAACCCTTCGCCCCGCGCGAAAATCCGCCGCCCTCGCAACATCTGCGAGCGCCAACGCTAACGACACACCCGAACTCACCCTCATCCACTCGCGCTTCCGTCCTATGGAACGCGAAAAACTCACTGCTACCCTCAACTCCCCCCCCCCCCCCCCCGGCAAAATCCTCATTGCCACCCAAGCCATCGAAGCTGGCGTGGACATCTCAGCCCGCACCCTCATCACCGAACTCGCCTCCTGGTCCTCGCTCGTCCAACGCTTCGGACGCTGCAACCGCAAAGGCGAATACAACCCCACCGGCGGCGCCGACATCCTCTGGATCAACCTCGAATCCCCTCCCGGCGACGCCAAGACCGCCGACTCCCTCGCCCTTCCCTATACTCCCGAACAACTCAACATCGCCCGCGCCCTCCTTCGCCAAACCACCGACGCCTCGCCTGCCGCTCTCGAAAAACTCCACGCCGAAGAAGCCCTCCCCGAGACCAGCATCCTCCGCTGCAAAGACCTCGTTGAACTCTTCGACACCACCCCCGACCTCTCCGGCCTCGACATCGACGTTGGCCGTTACATCCGCGACGGCGAGGACCGCGACGTTCAACTCTTCTGGCGCGAACTCCCCAAAACCGACAAAAACACCTCCGCCGCCCCTCTGCCCGAAATCCAACCCCAGCGTCCCGAACTCGTCCGCGTCTCCGTCGCCGACTTCAAGAAATTCGCCGACAAAAACAAAGGCGACAAAAACATCTGGAAATGGGTACCGCTTGAAGGTGAGTGGCAGGAATTTCGTGACACTTGGCGCATCGCGCCCGGCCAGATTTATCTCATCAACGCCACCTGCGGCGGCTACTCCGAAACGCTCGGCTGGACCGGTGAAAAAACCAAAGAACCGATCCCCCTCCCCCCCCCCCCCACTGCCAAACCCGCACCTCGCGACGGCGCACACGACGACGAAAGCCAACTCGCCAACACTTACCAAAGCATCGAGCAGCACACCGAAGCCGTCCTCCGTGCTCTCGACGAAAAACTCCAAACCCTTCCTGCTGCCGCGCCTTGGACCGCGCAACTCATCACAGCCGCTCGCTGGCACGACACCGGCAAAGCCCATGCCAGTTTCCAGCACTACCTGACCCAATCCCGCGACGACATCCCCGAAACACTCCGTGATCGCTACCTTGCCAAATCCACTTGGCTACCCGGCGTAAAAAACGAACGCCCTCAATTTCGTCACGAACTCGCCTCTACTCTCGCCTGGCTCCAGTTCTCAGCCAACACCCACGACCGCGAGACCCAAAACCTCGTTGCTTGGCTCATTGCCACGCATCACGGAAAAGTCCGTCTCTCCCTCCGCGCCTTTCCCGGCGAACGCCCGCCTGATTCTGACTGCCTCTACGCCCGCGGTGTCTGGCAAGACGATCCACTTCCCGGCGACCCCACAAAAACCCTCTCCATCGAAGAAGTCCCCCTCGATTCCTCAACCCCGCTCAAACTCGATCTAACGCCAATGCAGATGGGCGACGCCTCTGATGGCACCCCATCATGGACCACGCGCATGCTCGCCCTCCGCGACGCTCCCACCCTCGGCATCTTCCGCCTCGCCTGGCTCGAAACCCTTCTCCGCGCCGCCGACGCAGAAGGATCACGACTTGTCACAAATACAAATCAGACCACAGTTTCTCCCCATGACTTGGCAGCAAAAAGTTCAACAATGGAGAACCCTTCCGCAGGAGCAGAAAGCTCATGTTTTTTGGAACGGGATTCCGGAGGACGTCGCGCGCAGCATGGCATTCGAACAGGAGCCGGTCAGCCTCAGAATGCTTCAGGAGCACCACGCCCGGATCGAGCCACCCGCTATATTGAAACAACGCAAGGCATCCTGAGTAACGCCCAACTGGCCCCGCTGGTTGCTCGCGAGATCGAAACCGTCGAGGCGGCGATCTACAAGGGGGACTACGACAATATCCCATTTGACGAAACCCTCTTGCTGGACATTCACCGCAAGATCGCCGCCCCCTTTGTTCCTGACTGGGCAGGACGCTGGCGTGACATCCCGGTGACCGTCGGCAACTGGACGCCTCCACCGCCCCATGAAGTGTCCGTTCAGATGCGTAATTATTTTCAGGATACAAAAACCCGATGGGAATATTTTGCGGGAGACCTCACCGATCAGACCTTGGAAATGCTCGCCTTCATTGAAGGCCGGTTTCTCAGCATTCATCCCTTTCAAGATTTTAACGGGCGGGTAATCCGGCTTTTTTTACGCATTGTGCTTCGTCGTCTTGATTTCCCCCGCCTCGATCTTGAGCCGGAGTCCGACTACCTTCGGCAAACCTATTTTCGTGCGCTTGAAGCAGCGGACAAATCCGATTGGACGCCGCTCATGAAAATCTGGGAATCCCGCATCACCCAATCCTGACTTGTCCATCCTCCCCCCCCCCTGCCTGCACACGTTTGCTCAATCCCCCTCTTTTTTATGAACAATTCCATCACAGCCACCTTCCGAGTTACCACGCCGATGTTTCTTGGCGGAGCCAATCCCAACGGGGAAGCCGAACTGCGCCCTGCCAGCATCAAAGGCGCACTGCGCTTCTGGTGGCGGGCACTGATGTGGGGACGCGGCATCCAAAACGTGGAGGAGCTTCACAAACAAGAGGCAGCGCTCTTCGGCAGCAGCGATACGGGACAAAGCCGCGTCTGGCTCTCCGTCGAAAGTGAAAACCTACCCCAAATAATTCCCATCGGCAGCGTGTTAAACGCCCAAGGATCGGGTGCCGTCTCCGGAAAAGACGATGCAGTCGGCGACGGTGCGCGATACTTTGGCTACGGGCTTGAGTCCACCAAGAAAAACACAAAGGCGGGCCAGCTCACCCGTCCGTGTTTCGCCGTGCCGTTCGAGTTCACAGTAAGCGTTTCCTTCGCCAAACAAACATCCGGCGAGGAAATCCGCGCTGTTGCCGACGCGCTCAAACTGCTCGGACTTTGCGGTGGTCTCGGTAGCCGCAGTCGGCGCGGCTACGGCTCGTTGACGCTGAGGCAATTGTCCGGCGCAGAAACTTGGGCAGCACCAAGAAATACCGCCGCATTCACGCACGCCTTGAACCTTCTGTTCCCTCGCCAAACCTCCCGAAACACTTCCACACCGCTTTGGACTGCATTCGCCGCCGGGAACAGCCAGGTTCTTTTGCTCCAAGACGAATCTAAATACGCTCCATTGGAAACGCTCTCTGAAATCGGACGCGATTTGGTGTTCTTCCGCAGTTGGGGACACGAGGGAAAGGTCCTTCGCGAACCTCGCGAAGGGAACTTCAAACACGATCACGACTTGATGAAACAATTCCCAAATCAGCGGCGCACTCACCCGCAACGTGTCGCGTTTGGACTTCCGCAAAATTACGGAAAACGCGATTCTGACAGCGTAAAACCCGCCGAACACGACTTTGACCGCCGCGCTTCGGCACTTTTTTTCCACATTCACCAAGCCGGGCCAGACGACGCGCCACTCGGCGTGTTGACCTTCCTGCCATCACTATTTCTTCCGCCCAACCACGACAAAATTTCCGTCGGTGGCATGAATGTTCCACTCGGTAACAATGGCGGCGTGGCATTCTGGAAACCCGTGACGGACTTTCTGACCCGCCTTCAAAACGGCAGCGGAAAAGTTAAATTTACCAACCCCCAACTTTGGCAGCACTCATGAGCACCCACCTGCACTTCACCTTTGGCCCGGTTCAGGGCTTTGTCGCGCAAGCGCGACGCACACGCGACCTTTTTTCCGGTTCGTTTTTGCTCTCGCACCTCGCGAGAGCCGCAATGAAAGCGACCAACGACGCTGGCGGAAAAATCCTCCTGCCAAAATTCGACGCGCTCCAAAAACTTGCCGACGACCCCAACACAAAACACGGCGGCGCACCCAACCGTTTTGTCGCCGAATTTTCCGACGAAAATGCCGCCGCCACCGCCGCCCGATCAGCCACCAAAGCATTGCAGGATGAGTGGCAAAAAATCGCCGCCGTTGTCTGGAAAAAGTTCCTCGCCCCAGTCGCCCCTTTCAGTGCCGTCACCGGCGCGTCCGCCACCGAAATCTGGGAACGCCAAACCGAGAATTTCTGGGAAATCTCATGGGCAATCGGCACACCTGACAAAAATGGAAATCCCGACGGCAGCCTCCTCGACCGCCGCAAAAACTGGCGCACGCCACCACTCACCACCGAAGGCGGCGACCATTGCACGCTCATGCCGGATTATCAGGAACTCTCCGGTTTCATCCGCTCGCAACAACGCTCCAAACAAGATGTCTTCTGGGCAAAACTCCGCGCCAACGCCGCCGCCATAACGCACAACGCGCTCAACCTCGATCCCGACGAACGCCTCTGCGCCATCGCCTTCGTCAAACGCTTCTTCCCCGACATCGCCAAAGAAACCATCGGGCGTAACCTCGACGCCTCCACATGGCCGTCAACGGCAGACATCGCCGCCGCGCCGTGGCTTCGCAAAATCAAGAGCAACAAGGACGCCGCCGCCATCCTCAACAAGCACTCAGAATTCAAGTTCGCCCACGTCGGAAACTTCCTCAACCGCACCGCGCTCGAAAACGAACGCGACACGCCGTTGACCCCCGAACGCCGCAGGGAATTGAAAGCAGCACTTTCACAGTTGGAAGAACTCACCAAAGACCGCGCCGGAAATTTTTACGCAGTGCTGCTCATGGACGGCGACAGCATGGGAAAACTTCTCCGCAAACACGGCGCGGCAAACGTCACCACCGCGCTCACAGCATTTTCCGCCGCGACGCCCGCCATCGTCAAAAACCACGACAGCGAATGCGTCTATGCTGGCGGCGATGACCTGCTCGCACTCTTACCGCTCGACAAGGCACTCTCCTGTGCCGCCGTCATCCGCAATCACTACACGGCAACATTTGCCGAAAAACTTCCCGATGCCGCCGCCACCATTTCCGGTGCCGTCGTTTTCGCGCATTACCACGCACCGTTGCGCCGCGTGCTGCACCACGCCCACCAGCGGCTCGAAAACGACGCCAAAGAAGGTGCCGGACGCGATGCCATCGCAATCTCCGTTCTGAAACCAGGCGGCACCACCTGCCAATGGGTAGGCAAATTCGACCGCTTCCTCACCACCAACCCCGACACCAACGCTCCCGAAAATTGCTTCACCCCGCTCATCAAAAAATTCCGCGACGACACCAACGACGGCACCAGCGCTGGCACAGGTGGTGTCACCATCAGCTCAAAGTTTCTCTACAACCTGCGCACGCGCTTCGCGGATTTCAGCGGCACCCGCAGTGATTTCGTCAGACTCTTCACCGCCGAACTCATTCACGGTCGGCTCGACAAAGACCCTGGCAAAGCCAAACAACAACGCGAAGCCGCCGCCGCGCTCATGGAAAAACTCACCGACCTCTGTATCCCGAACCCAACTACCACTGCCGAGCAGCCAAAACCACTATTCAAACTCGACTTCGACTGTGCCCGTCTCGTGCGCTTCCTCGCGCTCGACGGAAAGGAAGGCAACGAATGAACATGCACTACTACACACTTACTCCGCAAGACGCCTGGTTTTTCCGCGACGGACGCCCCTACAACCACGGCGAATCCAATCAAGCCGACGCCCTCTCCCAATTCCCGCCGTCACCGCGCACCATCACTGGCGCCCTTCGCGCCGCACTCGCCCGCGCCAACGGCTGGAACGGCACAGGACGCTGGATTCCCGAATTAAACACCGCTTTCGGCAAAGACGCAGACAACCTCGCCAAACTCCAATTTTGCGCCCCGTTTCTCATCCGCGAAAACAACCCCCTTTGGTCCGCGCCGCTCCATTTCCTCGGAAAGCGCGAAAAGAAAAGCGACAAATGGACACCCGCCGCCTTCCTGCGCCCTGCCGCCACACGCACACTCACCGACCAAGGCCCCATCTTCCTGCCAGAGAAAACACACACCGATTTGGACGGACTCAAAACCGCCGAATCCGCGTGGCTCACCACCACAGGACTGGCCACCGTGCTCAACGGCGAACTGCCCGCCTCAACCGAAATCTTTTTCTCTGGCGACCTCTGGGAACGCGAAAACCGCGTCGGACTCAAACGCGACGCCATCACCAAACAAGTCGGCGAAGGCGACCTTTACAGACCCGGCTTTATCCGACTCGCCCGCCACGTCGCCCTCGGCGTCGGCATCGCCGGAGTGCCTGACGGAATGAAAGCACCGGAAACATTGTTCCCCTTCGGTGGCGAAGGGCGGCTCGCCATTTGCAAAAACGCCCCAGACTTCCCCAACAATGCGCCGTTCCCACCAGCACCAGCACGGGAAACATTTTCCACCAACGCCAACGCCACCACCGACGATGCCACCCGCAAAGTCGAGTTCGCCATCATCGCCCTCACGCCGCTGACGGCATTGAAAAACCTCGCCGAAACGCTCGGCAGCGGCGCAGAAATCGTTTCCGCCTGCGTTGGCAAACCCGTAAAAATCGGCGGCTGGGATTCGCTGAAAAATGAGCCCCTCCCGCTCGAACCGTTTCATCCCGCAGGCAGCGTCTGGTTCTGCCGCGCCAGCAATGACGCTTTTGACGCCATCCACTCCAAGCACGGCACCTGGCTCGGAGAACCCCGTCACACCGCGCACGGACTCGGACAAATCCTCATCGCCCGCTGGCCACATTGATTCGTCCGTCCGTCCCCCCCCCTTTCTTTTCACATTCAACAATCCGAAAAAAACAAACCATTACCATGAACTCACTCATCCTTGGCCTCTTGGCCGAAACATCCATTCACCCCGGTGCCGGGCAATCCTTTGGCATCGTGGATTTGCCCGTGGCCCGTGAAGCCGCGACCGATTACCCGGTCATTCCTGGTTCGAGCGTGAAAGGCGCGCTGCTCGCACTTGCAAAGGAATCTGAGAGACTTGACGAACCCACCTGCCACCGCGTTTTCGGCAAAGCCGACAAGGATGGGAACACGGGCAACGCTGGTGCCTTACTCGTCTCCGACGCCCGACTCCTCCTGCTCCCCGTGCGCAGCCTCTCCTCCGCCTACAAATGGGTTACATGTCCTCACCTGCTGGAACGCTGGCAGCGCGATTCCAAACGCGCCGATGAAAAGTCCACCGTAGCAAAGCCAATCCCACCAGTGCAGGTGGCCACGGAAAAATACCTCGGAGAAAAACCCGCCTCAGACGCTGCGAATCTTTTCCTTGAAGAACGCCAATTCACCCACGCTGGCCCTTTGCCCCCTGACTTATTGAAAGCCCTTGCCGCGCTCTTTCCGTCGAGTGCCCGCGAAACCGCCGCCCGCCTCCCCGACCAACTTGTCATCCTGAACGACGACGATTTCGCGTGGTTCGTCCGTTACGGACTACCCGTCCAAGCCCGCAACGTCCTCGACAAAAACAAAACCAGCGAAAACCTCTGGTATGAGGAAAGCATCCCCGCCGATTCCCTCTTTTACCTGCTGCTCGCCGAGCGAGCCGATGCCCTCACCGCCATCACGCAGATTTTCAAAGACCGCCCCTACCTCCAACTCGGCGGCAACGAAACCGTCGGCATGGGCTGGTTCTCCGTGAACACCAAAAACACGAAAGGAGGTACCGCATGAGCCAAAGCCTCGCCCAACGCCGCGCTGCCCACGCGCTCGCCCGTGTTCAAGCCCGCGAACACGCGGGCAAAAGCACCTACGGCAACTACGTCGCCTACGTCTCCGCACTTCCGGCCACCATTCTCACAAACGGACTCGGACAAGCCGCCGCCACATTGCTTTCGCGGGCGAAGGGAAAGATGAAAGACGCCCACCACTTGCTCTACGACGACTTGGCTTCGTGGCTTTGTGGCGACGACTCCGTCGCGCCCTATCCCAAGCACAAAAGCAATGGTCGCTTGATGACCGCCATCACCACCAACACCGAAGCCGACTACCTCCGCGCCCAAGCCGAAGCACTCGCTTACCTCGTCTGGCTTAAAAAATTCGCCAACGCGTTTCTCGAACCCGGCAAACCCGATTAACCAAAACCACCAAATACCCATGAACACACCTTTGCCCAAAGCACTCATCCCGCCGTTGCCTTTGCCTACCGCCGCCAACACCGGTCTCTGGTTCGACAAGTTCTGCAACACTTGGCCTGACAACAAATGGGAACTGAAGAGCGACAGCGACAAATCCGTTGATAACCCGAAATTGGCGTGGATAAAAACTGTCACTGCCGCCAAGCGCGGCATCGCCGCCTTGCTCACCGAGCACGCTACCCGCGCCGCCCGCCTTGCCGAAAAACTCGGCGGCACTCACCGCGTTTATACCACCACCTACCGTTTCGCCAGCGGACTCGGACGCGACCACCCCATCGAAAACGGACTCACATGGCACCCCACCCTCGGCATCCCTTTTCTCCCCGGCTCCTCTGTAAAAGGAATGCTCCGCGCCTACGTTGAAAATCAGGAAGTCGTGACTTCGACCAAAAAAAACCAAATCTTAAACCGAATCTTCGGTCCATCCGCGAACCCCTCCACTAAATCATCAGTTGGCAGCGTCATTTTTTTCGACGCCCTCCCTGCTGCCCCAGTCCAACTCAAAGCTGATGTAATGACGCCGCATTACGACGACTATTATCAAGATGAAACTGGCAAAACCATCCCCGGCGATTGGCATTCGCCCATCCCGATTCCCTTTCTTACTGTCGCCCCCGACCAGTCCTTTCAATTCGCCATCGCCCCAAGAACCCAAACAGACGAAGACAAAGCCGACTGCGAAAAAGTGCTCAACTGGCTTTCCGACGCCCTTCAAACCACCGGTGCCGGAGCCAAAACCGCCATCGGCTATGGGCGCTTCAAACGAGACGAAGAGACAGAAACGAGACTTGAAAAAGAGCGAGCGGACATCATGGCAAAGGAAGAATATCAAACCAAACTCATCTCCCTATCCCCCATCGCTCGGGAACTCGCGACCGCAGCGCATGACGGAAATTGGGAATCGGACAAAAACAACTTTAACCAACAATTCTTTTTCAATGAAGCGTGGTTGTTGAAAATAGAAAAGTCACCCGAACCAGATATTCTCTCGGAAATAAAACGTCTGGTCGAAAAACATTATCCCGGTCTCCTTGCCAATCCGGACAAAACGCAAGGGAAGAAAAAAGGTTTCGCATTCAAGGAAAACCCGCGGAAATCCGCAAAACGCCTTAACGCGCTTCTCAAAGCACCCCCTGACCCAAATACACTCTCATGAATCACCTCATCCTCTCCACCTGCGGCACCAGCCTCCTGACAAACGAAGCCGACGACTACCTGCGGAAACTGCTCACCGAACACGCAAACGCGAAGACACCCGAAGAGTTGCCTGAGGCGGAACGCACACGCATCATGGAACACCTCGGAAAACTGAAGACATACGTTGCAACCTTGTCCATTAAGGATGCCAAAAAAGCCTCGGCTGAACTGAACGGAATCCTCACCTTCTACGACAGCCAGCCCGCCGCCCACAAAACCGACACCCATTACCTGCTGGCTACAGACACATGGCTCGGAGAACGCAGTGCCGAACTCGTTAAAACATGGTTGTTAAAAAATGATTTTAGCGCAGTCACCACCCGCCGCCACAAAGACTTGCAAACAAGCGACTGGAAATACTTCCAAAGCGCACTCTCCGACCTCGTGAAATGGCTGGCTGATGAAATCGCACCACAACGCAATCCCAGCACGAAAGTCATCTTTAATCTCTCCGGCGGCTTTAAATCCGAAACTGGCTTCCTCCAAGCCCTCGGCATGTTCTACGCCGATGAAACGATCTATCTCTTTGAGCGTTCATCGGAATTGATGCGCATTCCCCGTCTGCCCGTGCGCATGGATGACGAAAAATCTGTCTGTGACGACTTACGTGATTTTCGCCGCGCCTCGCTCGGACTTCCTGTGACCAATAACAAACACGGCATCTACTGGACGACACTGGATTTAGAAGGAACTCCAGAATGCACCTTCTCTGCATGGGGTGAACTCGTCTTCAAGCAACATCAGAACAGCCTCTACAAAAAAGAACTCTATCCGTCGCCCTCGGACAAAATCACCTTCGGACCAAACTTCGCTGAATCCTGCCGCCACGAGTCGCCCGACCACCTAAAACATATCAACCAGACAATTGACCAGCTCGCCAAATTCGCCGAGAGAGGCGATAACCCACGCTCGCTCGATTTCAAGTCACTGAAAGGCAAGCACCCCACTGGTGCCACGCACGAATGCGACGCATGGGCAGATGGCGCGGCAAAACGCATCTACTGCAAATACACATCTTCCGACAAATCCGTCATCGAACCTCTCAAATTAGGCAATGCCCTGCACTGAGCAAGAGGCATTCGTTGCCTTTACCAAAGACCTCGCATCGAACCTCTCAAATTAGGCAATGCCCTGCACTGATGCATATTCATCATCGCTTACGGCTACCAATGCCAGCTCGCATGAACACCCTCCGCTACACTCACCTTCTCCCCGGCTGCACTCCCACGCCCCTTGCCAGTTACCTGAAAGCTCTTGGCATCTTCCGTATCCTGTCGGAACAGCGTCCCGACACGCACCCTCGGGCCCACTGGCAAGGCAACACCTTCGTTCTCACCACGACCAACGACGCGAACGACGCCAACACCCTCGTCGATTTTTTTCTCAACTACTACCAACCCACGCCCGTCCTCGCCCCATGGAACGGCGGCAGTGGATTTTTCCCGAAAGACAACAGCAAGGCCCTCGACGCGATTCTCTCCTCAACCACGCCCCGCTTCGCCGCCTACCGCGATACGATTGCCGCCGCTCGAACCGCTCTCGCCTCGCTCAACCTCACCGAAAAACCCGATAGCAAGGAAGCCAAGGAAACGCTCCTGCTCCGCTGTCGAAACACCTTTTCCGAGACCGCGCTCGAATGGCTCGACGCCGCCTACGTCCTCACCGACGAAGGCGCAAAATACCCCCCCCTCCTCGGCACCGGTGGCAATGACGGACGCCTCGAATTCACCAACAACTTCATGCAGCGCCTCAGCGAAGTCTTCGACCTCGCCAGCCCCGACGCCACCCCTGCCAAAACCTCCGCCGACTTCCTCCGGAACGCCCTCTTCGACACTCCCGTCACTGGCCTTGCCGACAACCCCATCGGCCAGTTCAGCCCCGCCGCCAGCGGCGGAGCCAACGCCTCCACTGGCTTTGACGCCAAGAGTGCCGTCAACCCCTGGGACTTCATCCTTGCCATCGAAGGAGCCATGCTCTTCGCCTCCGCCGCCGTCAAACGACTCGAAGGCACCACTCCCGGCCAACTCGCTTATCCCTTTTGCGTTCAGGCCGCCGGAGCCGGCTACGGCAGCGCCGCCACCGCCGACGAAACCGACTCCCGCTGTGAAATCTGGATGCCCCTCTGGCCCGCCCCCGCCCTCCTTCCCGAAATCAAAACCCTGTTCTCCGAAGGCCGCGCCTGGGTTGGACGACGCCTTGCTCGCAACGGCCTTGATTTTACCCTTGCCGTCGCCTCCCTTGGTGTCGATCGCGGCATTGCCGAATTTCAACGCTTTGCCTTCTACGTGCGCAACGGCCTCGCCTACTTCGCCACGCCCCTCCAGCGCCTCGCCGTTTCGCGCAACACCATCGTCACCGACCTCATCGCCACCTGCGACCCCTGGCTTCAACGCTTTTTCAGCAAAGCCAAAACCGACACGGCCCCCAGCTCCATCCGCCGCGCCGCCCGCCGCCTCGAAAACGCCATTCTTGCCCAAGCCACCGCCGCGCAAACCAACAACTCCGGCGTCACGCAAGAACTCCTCATTGCCCTCGGCGAATGCGAACGCGCCCTCGCCACCAGCGAAAAATGGCGTGCCGATTCTTATATTCCGCCCATTCCCCCGCTTCCCCGCGCATGGGTTCTCGCTGCTGATACCGGCTCACGCGAATACCGCCTTGCAGCCTCACTCGCCTCGCTCCACCTCTACGCCAAAAACACCTTCTGGCCCATCCGTCGTCACCTCGAACCCGTAAAACTCCACCACGGCGAAAACGCTTGGGCGGCGTGGGACGATTCCGCCCTCAACGACGTTGTCGCGTCTGTCAACGTCCCCATCACCGACACCCTCTGCGCCATCATGCGCCGCCGCCTTCTCCTCGCGAAAACCGGCAGCCACGACACTTGGCCCGAATTTTCCAAACTCAGCGCATGGCCTGTGGACATCGCCGCCTTCATCGAAGGCCTTACCGACGACGACCGCCTTGCCCAACTTCTCTGGGGCCTCTGCCTCGTCGATTTCTCGGAGGACAGCAACCGCACCAACATGCCCGCCCGACCAGACGGCACGGAACGTGACATCACCCCGCCCGCCTTCTACGCGCAGCTCAAACTCTGTTTTGCCGCCCGCCTGCCCGATTCCCGCGCCGTCCCGGTCACACCCGACATCTTCAATCTCGCCGCCAACGGCGACGGTGCCCGTGCATCCGCTCAGGCACTACGCCGCCTCCACGGCTCCAGCGTTCCCGTTCTCCACATCAACATACCGCTTGACGGAGCAGCCTCGCGCCGTGCCGCCGCCGCCCTCCTCTTCCCGCTCTGGGACTCGCAACTCGCCGCCACCTGTTTCCCTGTTGCCCTCGCACTCTTCGAGCAAACGGAAGCTTCCCTTCCCCCCCCCCCCCCCCCCCCGGGGCACTACGTTGACATAACTTTGTAACCAATTCCCAACTACCAACCCACCAACATCAAAATCACAACAATCATCATGGACATCACCAAACTCCAGACGGCATCACGCCTTCTCATCACTGCCAAAATGAAGCCCGTGCTCGGCACCCGCTTTCAGCCCACTGGCTTCCCTGACCTTGGAGCCGCCACCTACAAAACCGCCGACGGCCAAAACATGCTCCTCGTCGAGTCCGCCCAAAGCATGGCCAACCGGCTCGAAACCATTTGTTGGGATACCACCGCCAACGACTGGCTTCCGCCCCTCAAAGGACTCCCCTTCGTCGCCGTCAAGGACAAGGACGGCAACCTCGTGACGACCTCCACTCTCGAAGCCCATCGCCTCAACAGCCCCTACATCCTTGAAGGCAAGGACAAGAGCTTTGTCGAAACCCTCAAAAAAGAACTCGGCACCGAAAAAGAAGGACGCGCCGACCTTCAGAAACTCGCCGCCGTCCTCCTCAAATATGACATCAATGCCCTCCTCCACGGCGTCTTCATTGCCAAGGCCGACATTGCTGGCGGCCGCATGCGTCTTCCCCGCGCCATTACAGCCTTCATCGAAGCCAGTAACGCCAACGCCGCAGCCAGCGGCGGCGTGAAAAACGACGCCGTCAATCCCGCCGGTGACGCCAAAAAAGGCTTCGGCAACGTCCCCTTCCACCGCGACGAATTCACCGGCGAGATCACCGCCTTCTTCAATATCGACCTCGCTCAAATCCGCGGCTACGCACTCGGCGCTGACGTTGAAAAACTACTCATCGCGCTCGCTCTCTACAAAGTCCGCGCCCTCCTTGATTCCCCCTTCCGTCCCCGCACCGCCTGTGATCTCGACCTCGTCGGCATCACCATCGAAAAGCCCGCCGGCTTTGACCTTCCCACGCTTGCCAAAATCGAAGCCACGCTCCCCGGCCTCATTGCTGCCTGCGCCAAAGCAGAAAAATTCGCCACTCCCTCAACCACTAGCGTCACCTTTGAATGATCTACATCAAAATAGATTTCCCCGCCGGGCGCTGGCACGCCACCGCCTGGGGCAGTCACGTCAATGAAGGCGTTCCCGAATGGCCCCCCTGTCCATGGCGACTCTCCCGCGCCCTGATCGCCGCTTGGCACTGGAAACACCGCCGACAGAACGAAACCGTTCTCCGTGCCCTCATCGACAAACTTGCCTCCGCCGCACCCGATTACCGACTCCCGCAAGCCAGTGCTGCGCACACCCGCCATTACATGCCTGTTGTTACCGGCAAAAATGAGACGAAGACCAAAATCTTCGACACCTTCGTTCACGTAAACAAAGGCGAGAGCCTCTGGATACGCTGGGACATTGCCCTCACTCCCGAAGAGCACACCCTGCTTGGCACGCTCCTCGCCAGCCTCAACTACATGGGCCGTGCCGAAAGCCTTGTCATTGCCACGCTCCTCGACGACGGCGACACCTCCCCCCCCCCCGACACGGCTACGTGGACAACGCCAGCCAATACCTCCCCCCCCCCCCCCCCCCGGACAACAACTGCTTTCGAACGCATCCGTCTGCTCGCTCCCCAAGAAGCCGCCGCCTACGCGCAAGCCAGCGCCGCAACACAAAGCGCCTCTGGCAAAAAATCGGCGACCGGAAAAAAGAAAATCGCCAGCCTGCCCGAGACGCTTTTTGACGCCCTCCAACTCGATAACGCCGATTGGAAAAAAGAAGGCCGCAACCTGCCGCCCGGGTCACGATGGATTGAATACACGCGTCCTCGCGACTGTTTCAAAATCGCTCCAGTTAAAGCTCCTCCTCTTCGACGACAGAACCTGCCCACCGTGGCTCGTTTTGCTCTCGTCTGCAAAGTTCCGCCCTCCATCACGCAATCCCTCAGCCTTGCCGAACGCTTCCATCAAACCCTGTGCAAACACCTTGGCGACGGCGTTAACAGCCCATCCCTTACTGGCCTTGACGACGATCGCCAACCGCTCACGGGTAACGCTCACGTTTATTTCCTGCCTGAGTGCGATCCCCACGGATACGTCACGCACATGACCCTGCACGCGCCCTGCGGATTTGACGAAAACGCGACTCGTACCCTCGGTCGCATCCGTGAAATATGGGGCATGGAAGGCAAAGGCTTTGAAATCAAAATAGTGCTCCTCGCGACCGGCCAAACGTCAGATTTCCAACACGCCTCACCCTACTTCAGTTCCTCGCAAATCTGGACCTCGCTCACGCCCTACCTCTCGGTGCGTCACCTCAAATCCACACGCACTGGTATCCCAAAAATCGATCCAGACACCGGACTCCAGAAAGGTTCGCCTGAACACGATTGCCTGCGCCTCCTGCAACTCACCGCCGCCTCGCTCGAAACCCATGGAATCACCCTCCCCCCCCCCCTCAAAGTAACGTGTATCGGATCACGCATTACACCGCCGCACGCTCTTCGAGACATTCCCTGCCTCAACTTCCAGCGCCAACGTCGCACTGGCCTTGGAGCCCGGGCCAGCTATCAAGGCCACGCTCTGCGCCTGGAATTCGATAAACCCATCACGCTCCCCTACGGTTTCGGCTACGCCGCCCACTTCGGCCTCGGCCTCTTCGCGCCGGTCCTCTGACACGCTCCCCATCTTCTCCATGCAGGAATACCACTTCAAAATTCAATACGACGACTTCTCCGCCGAACTCACCGTTGGCGGCGATCAATCACTCTACGCTCTCGCGCAGCTCATCATCAAGGCAGTCGGCTTCGACTTCGATCACGCCTTCCAGTTCTGCGACAACCTCAAGAATCCCTATCGCAGCGAGGAATGCTACACGCTCTTCGCTGACATGGGCGAAGGCGACGAGAACCCCGGCGTAAAGAAAACCCGTGTTTCCGAAGTTTTCCGTCCTCGCCGGAAAATGATATTCCACTTCGATTACGGCGACGACTGGTTTTTCCTCGTCACCTGCACCACGGTGAAGGAGTCCGCAGCCAAACGCCCTTTCAAAAAAATCGTCAGCACACAAGGCACCCCACCTACGCAATATCAATATCCTGGGGAAGACGCTCCACCACCCTTTTAGCTCATCGTCCGCCTCCGACCTATCCAAGGCCGCGCACCTAACGCACCGTGCACGAAGAAGCGGTGGCGGAAATGCTTCTCCACGACCTCGCCCTTTCTCCGACCCTGTATCTATTATTAAATTACGAATCGATTTAGAGCAATTTCATTTAAACTGTAGCCATTTGATACCTGGTAGGGAGGCCTCTCCGAGGCCTCCGCCGTGCGGAGTGTGAGAATGCGAAATTCATAGGTAGATGGAGCGTGGTTTCGGAGGCCTCGGAGAGGCCTCCCTACCGCCAAGACAACGGACACAACTCAACTGAAAATGCTCTAGCTCTTCGTTCCAGCTTTCAGGCAATTTTTTTGCATCGAACATGAATGGTTTTCCCCTACACTTGTTCCATGCCTCCCTCAGCTTCTGCTGCAGCCCCCCTCCTGTCTCAAGGCGACGCTCCGCAAGACGAACCGCTTCCTGCGCGCATGCTCAACGAATTCGTCTATTGCCCGCGCCTTTTTTATTACGAACACGTCGAAACCCTCTTTGCTCACAACGCTGACACCCGTCGCGGTGCCGCCCTTCACAAGCGCGTCGATGCCGGCAAAGGCGACCTTCCTCCTGCAACACCAGCCCCGTCCACCACCTCCGATTCCGACGCTGAACCCACTTCCTCTGTAACGCCCCCGGAACCCGACGTCATCCACACTCGCTCTGTTTCTCTCGGATCCGACCGCCTTGGCGTTGTCGCCAAAATGGACCTCATCGAAATCCGCCCGCCTGCACCCAACGACGGTGCTCCCGGTGACCTCCTTGCCCCGCTCCGTGTCACCCCCGTTGATTACAAAATCGGCACACCACGCGAAGGCGAAAACGGTCCCGAAATCTGGGATGCCGACCGCATGCAACTCGGCCTTCAATGCCTCATCCTCCGCGACCAAGGCTACGCCTGTGACGAAGGCGTCATCTATTATCGCGCCACCAAACAACGCGTTTCCCTGCTCGTAACCGTTGAATTGGAAAACTGGATACACGCTCAAATTGCCGCCGCCCGTCGCTGCATGACCGGCCGCATCCCCCCCCCCCTCACTGACTCTCCCAAATGCCCGCGCTGCTCCCTCGTCACCATCTGCCTCCCCGACGAAACGCGCCTCCTCCACGACGCACCCGCGCACCCCGACGACGAAGACGCTGCCACCACTCAGGACACCTTCCCCTTTGACCGCGATTTTGCCCCGCCTCAACCCTCCAAAAACAACGCTGCGCATTCCGCCCAAACCCCGTCTGCCGATCCAGTCACTGCCCGCCGCCTAGTCGCTGCGCGTGACGACGAACGCGAACTCTACATTACCACTCCCGGCACCACTCTCCTCAAAAAAAGCGAACTCATCCAGATCAGGGAAAAGGGAGAACTCGTGAACGAGATTCGCATCAAAGACCTCAGCCACGTAGCTATCTTTGGTTCCGCCACCATCTCCACCGCGCTCCTCAACGAACTCGCCGAACGCGACATCGCAGTCAGTTATTTTTCCTCCGCTGGCACCCTCCGCGCCTACACTCGCGGCCCCAGCTTGAAGAACGTTTTCACGCGCATCGCCCAATTCCGCGCCGCCGATACCCCGGCCACCGCACTCCGCATCGCCCGCCTCTTCGTGCAAGGCAAAATCCGCAACCAGCGCACCCTCATCATGCGCAATCACGCGATGCCCCCCGCTTCCACTCTCGGACGCCTCCAACATGCAATCACCGCCGCCGCGAATACCGAGAGCATCGAAGAACTCCTCGGCATCGAAGGCTCCGCCGCGCTCGCCTATTTTCAGGAATTTTCAGGCATGATAAAGACCACCGGCGACGACATCCTCGACGCCATCGCCGAAGGCCGTGAGCCGGAACCCGGTAGTTTATCGGACACTACGCAAGCCCCAGACATCACAACTGGAAAAAAGCGACGTAGCGGAAAACGCGATACACCGGGACAGGAATTTTTCAGTTTTGATTTTACGCGCCGCAACCGCCGTCCGCCACGCGATGCTGTCAACGCCCTGCTCTCGCTCGCTTACAGCATTCTCGCCAAAGACTGCACCAGCGCCGCGCATGCTGTTGGTTTTGATCCCTACGTTGGTTTTTACCACCAACCGAGATTCGGACGTCCTGCGCTCGCGCTTGATCTCATGGAAGAATTTCGCCCCTTGGTTGCTGACTCGGTTGTGCTGACATTAATCAACACCCGCATGATATCCCCGACCGATTTCGTGCGAGCTGGCGACGCTGTTAACCTGAGTCCGGCTGGACGAAAACAATTTTTCAACGCTTACGAACAACGTATGCGTTCAATGATCACGCATCCAGTTTTTGACTACAAGGTCAGTTATCGTCGCGCCCTTGAATTGCAGGCCCGCCTGCTGGCTAAAATGTTGACTGGCGAGATTGCCGCTTATGTGCCCTTTACGACGCGGTAAATCTCTTTGGAAGACATGCGGAAAGGCTCAAAGAATATCGTGACAAATTACGATTTTCTCTCATGTTTTTGGATTTCTCCGTTACGAACCTCCAGCATTGGCGAACATCATGCGTCACACCTACATAGTTAGCTACGACATTTCTGATGCGAAGCGTTTGAGGCATGTTTTTCGTATCTGTCAGGACTATGGCAACCACCTGCAATATTCAGTATTCGAGTGCGACCTGAGTCCGACGGAAAAGGTGGAACTGGAGTCGAAGTTAAAGGACACGATCCATCACAAAGAGGACCAGGTTTTGTTTATTGGTTTGGGTCCGACGGAGAGCCGGGGTGACCGAGAAATTTCGGCCTTGGGGCAGGCGTATCATCATTTTGATGCACCTTGTTTTGTGGTGTGAGGCGACAAGGAGCCTAAAACCGAAGCGCATCCTGACATGAGGCAACAATTCCAGAAACCCGGCGGTTATTTGACAGCGAGCTTGCGAGCGGCAGGGTGGTCACCCTTTCCGTCTGACTCGTTCGCACCTTGGAAAACAAAAACTTGTGTAATTTTCAGTGTATTTGGTGAGTCATCCCATACCTGTTCTCGTCCACCGCTCGCAAATCGCAAGCTTGCCCCCTTCCCAACAAGTAGTTGTAAAGGTGAACTCTCCGCACGCAACCGCGTGCGGTTCCGTTGAAGTGTCGCCTAGCCTTTTCCGCAGCGCAATTCTACCAACTCTCCGCACGCAACCGCGTGCGGTTCCGTTGAAGTTGACGCAGACGGGGGCGGAGGGAGCGAGCTCGCGCGCCTCTCCGCACGCAACCGCGTGCGGTTCCGTTGAAGTAGTAATCAATCCACCAGCTTCGACATTATATCCTACTCTCCGCACGCAACCGCGTGCGGTTCCGTTGAAGTGCAGATCGGCTCTCAGCAGGTCGTGGCGATGGAGACCCTCTCCGCACGCAACCGCGTGCGGTTCCGTTGAAGTATACGTCCGGCTATCCCTAATCGTGTAACACCCGCTCTCCGCACGCAACCGCGTGCGGTTCCGTTGAAGTATCAGTCAATCTACGGCTTCTATTTGTTACACCCCCTCTCCGCACGCAACCGCGTGCGGTTCCGTTGAAGTCATCCGCGATGCTATCGCCATCGGCTTTACTCTTACTCTCCGCACGCAACCGCGTGCGGTTCCGTTGAAGTAGTTCTTTTTTGGTTAATCCGCCACATCGCGCGATGCGACCTCTCCGCACGCAACCGCGTGCGGTTCCGTTGAAGTGAGGTCAATTTGCGCTTCATTATTTTTTGTGTTATCTCTCCGCACGCAACCGCGTGCGGTTCCGTTGAAGTCTCGCCGGAAATCACGCGTGTGCAAGTCAAGTCGGACTCTCCGCACGCAACCGCGTGCGGTTCCGTTGAAGTATGGGTGTGTGGGTTGGGTGTTGTCTGGGCACGGATTCTCTCCGCACGCAACCGCGTGCGGTTCCGTTGAAGTGTTTTTGCCGATTCAACAGACGATTCCTCGTGAATACTCTCCGCACGCAACCGCGTGCGGTTCCGTTGAAGTTATACTCATCAATTGACAAGAAATCGCTTCTACTCGGAGCTCTCCGCACGCAACCGCGTGCGGTTCCGTTGAAGCTTCGTGGGGTGGCATGGCATTATCGTGCCCATGCCAGCTCTCCGCACGCAACCGCGTGCGGTTCCGTTGAAGGATAGCGAAGACTTACAGTGTTATTGTAAGTTGCGCCTCTCCGCACGCAACCGCGTGCGGTTCGTGACAGTCTCCAGTGTGCGGCTTGGAAGTTGGATTGCAAAATCTATCCTCGCGCACACAGCCAGCGCAGTGCGCACCATGCGGCGATGCCGCACACAGCTTGCGTGGCGCACATCGGTAGCGCGCTGTCGCCCGCGAACATTCCCGCCAGCGCGCCCGCCAGGCCGCCCATCCCAAACTGCATTGTTCCCATCAATGCCGCTGCGCTCCCCGCCCCGCGACCAAACGGGGCCAGCGCCAAGGCCGACGCGTTGGGGCCGATCAGTCCGCCCGACGCCAGCGTCACAAACAACAAACCCGCCAGCGCCGGAAATCCGCCCCAACCCGTCAGCGCCTGCGCTGCCAGCAACACGCCCGCGCAGGCCACCACCGTCAGCACTCCACCTAAAATCCGGCGCGACGTGAACCGTCGCAGCAACCAGCGATTCAATTGCGAGCCTGCGATCATGCCGCCCGCGTTGATGCCAAAAAACACCGCGAACACCTGTGGCGACACGCCGTTGAGCTCGATAAAAACATGCGCCGCGCACGTGATGTAGGTAAACATCGCCCCCGACGTGAACGCCATCACCAGCGCGAACCCCAAAAACCTCCGGTCCACCAACAAGCGTCCATAACCCGCCAGCGCACCCGTCAGACCCGCGCTCGTGCGCCGCTCCACTGGCAGCGATTCCGGCAGATATCGCCACACCGCCACCCATACCAAGGCACCCGCCGCCACCAAGGTCGCAAAAATTCCACGCCAACCCGTGAACAACAACATCTGTCCGCCGATCAACGGAGCCAGGATTGGCGCCGCTCCCATGACAAGCATCAGCATCGAAAAAACATCCGCCGCCTCATGCACCTCAAACCGGTCGCGCACGACAGTCCGCGACAAGCCCATGCCTGCCGATCCACCCAGCGCCATGACCAGCCGCCACCCGATTAACGCCTCGACCGACCTCGACAACGCACATCCGAGCGACGCCACCGTGAACAGCGCCATGCCGAACAAAAGCGGACCGCGCCGTCCGATCCGGTCGGAGAGCGGACCGTAGATCAACTGTCCCAGCGACACCCCGACCAGGAAAATTGACAACGTAAACTGCACCGCCCCGTCGTCCGCCCGCAGGTCGCGCGCGATGGCCGGCAACGCCGGCAGATACATATCAATCGCCAGCGGCCCAAACGCCGCCAGCGCCCCGAGAATAGCGATCAACGGCCAGCGCCCGCCTGCACGGTGATGCCCTCCCGCATGGTGGTTTTGGGTGCTGTTGGCACTGACAGACGAAGCGCCTGATACGGAGAAACCCGAAGACATAACCGCTGACCGTGAACCTCCCGCCCCGGCCACGACAATCTCCTTCCTCGGCTTCGAGACGCTGTTCCGACGTTTGCCGCGATAGCCGGAAGAGTTGCAATCCCCCGTCCCCATCAAGATAATATGCCCTTGCCGAAACCTATTCAGCAGGGCAGCCGGGCGAACATCCAACGTCCAACCCAACCCTGACATCCTCCCCGCACACCACCCACCCGCACCCGCCATGAAAATCCATCGAAAGCACATCACCGTGCCCACCCACTGGGCCGGCATTCATTCGATCACCGAATTCGTCACCGCCGAAGTGCAACGCAGCGGCATCCGCGACGGCCTCGTATCCGTTTACTGCCTGCACACCAGTTGCAGCCTCGTCATCACCGAGAATGTTGACCCCGCCGCCCGGAGGGACCTGGAAGGCTGGTTCAACCGGCTCGTCCCGGAAGGTGATCCGCATTTTGTCCACACCATCGAGGGCCCTGATGACATGCCCAGCCACATCAAGACCGTGCTCACCCATACCAGCGAGACGATCCCCCTTCAGGATGGCGCCCTGCTCCTCGGCACCTGGCAGGGCATCTACCTTTGGGAACACCGCCGCAAACCCCACCACCGCTCGCTCATCATCACGGTCATGGGCGTGTAAATCAAGGAGCGGTGGCTCGGATGCGGCCGCCGCGCCTTGAGACACTTTTCCGCTACGCACTGCCGGCGTCTCCCCAGGTATCGTCCATCACGGTGTGCAATTCTACGGAGTGATGGCGGCGTCGATCAGGCTGCGGGCGATGGTGCGGGCGGCGCTGGGACGGGCAATGGCGCGGGCGGCCATGTGCATGCGGCGCATGCGGGGGGCGTCGGCGAGCCAGTTTTCCAAGTGCCAGGCGGCGTCGGAAGTGTCGTAGAGGCGCACGGCGGCGCCTTCTTCGAGGAGGTATTCGCAGTTGCGCTGCTCTTGTCCTGGGATTGGCGATACGAGCACCATGGGTTTTCCCTTGGCCAGAATCTCGGTGGTGGTGAGGCCGCCGGGTTTGGTGACGATGAGATCCGCGGCGTCCATGAATTCGTGCATGTTGTTGACGAAGCCATGCACGCGAATGGGAACGGGAAGTGTATCTGCGATCTCACGACACTGGGTTTCGAGGGTGGCGTTGCGTCCCGCGACGACCACGAGCGAGATGCTGGCGGTGCTGCTGGTGAAGGAGGAGAGGAGTTCCTTCATCGGCCCGACGCCGAAGCCTCCGGAGAGGAGCAGGATGGTGGGGCGCTGGGGGAGGTCGAGCCGGGCGCGGGCGACGGCGGGCGGGGCGTGTTGTTCGAAGACGGGATCGACGGGGATGCCGGTGACGTGGATGCGCGCGGAGTCGATGCCCTTGCGCGCAAGTTCGCGGGCGGCGGCGGGCGTGGCGACGTGCCAGGCGTCGATGTGCGGATACACCCAGAAGGAGTGCGGGCTGACGTCGGTGATGACGGCGTGGACGGGAGTCTTGATTTTGTCGCGTCGCTTGAGGTCGGACAGGAGTTCGAGCGGGAGGAAGTGGGTGCAGACGATGGCGGAGGGCGCGGTGTCGTCGAGGAGTTGGCGGAAGGAGCGGCTGTTGAGCTTGTCGAAGGCGAGGCGCAAGCGGGCGCTGCGGCTGCGTGGATCGGGGGTGCGGTCGGATTTGTCGTAGAGGTAGCCCCATATTTCGGGCGCGCGCTGGACGAGTTCGATGTAGGCTTTGACGTACATGCCGCGAAAGAGCGTGGGCGTGCAGTCGAGCGTATCCACAAGGCGGTGGCCGGGCGAGCCATGTTCGAGGTCGAGCGCGGCGGCGATGGCCTGTGCGGCGCGGGTGTGCCCTGCGCCGGCGGTGGCGTGCAGGATGAGGATGGGACCGGCGGTGCGCGCGGTGGTGGTGGGCGCCGCAGGCGCTGCGGTGGCGGGCTTGGGGGCGGGCTTTTTCGGCATGATCGTCAGAGGACGATGCATGCCGGTGGCAAATGGGCGAGCTTGGAGAGGCGCATCACGTCCGGCAGTGCCAGAATACTGCGCCGATCAAAAGTCGTCGGGGACGGAAAAGCACACGAGTTGTCCGGGCGTCCAAGGAGTGAGCAGTGAGGTGGTCATCGGCGACATGGGAGTGGCGGCGACCATCATCCGAATGGGGAGAGCGTAGCGATGCCGCTAAAGCTCTAATCGTAGAGTGG
>NZ_ABEA03000103.1 GCF_000171235.2 Geminisphaera colitermitum TAV2
TCGTCAGGCGTGAAGGCAATGGAGGTCGTGATGGCGTCGGGCTGGTTGCCGCCGGCTCCGTTGAGGAGGAAATCGACGGGACCGAGTTGTGTTTCGATGGTTTCGCAGGCGCGCGTGACAGCGTCGGTGTCGGTGACGTCGCAGGCAACGGGCAGGGCTGCGCCGCCCGCGTCGGTGATTTGCGCGGCCACGGTTTCGAGGCTGGCGGCGGTGCGGCCGAGCAACGCGATTTTCGCGCCGCGGGCGGCGAGTCCGCGGGCGAGCGCGGAGCAGAGCGTGCCGCCAGCACCGGTGATGACGGCGATTTTGTCGTGATAGTATTCGGTGTGGTTCATGTGGAGGAAATGGGGAGGCGGAGGGCGCGGGCGGCGTTGTCGTGGCAAATGGCGCGCACGAGCGGAGTCAGTTCATCGGGAGAGGAGGGGAAGTGGCCGGCGGCGGCGCGTTCGCCGAGCCAGTCGCAAAAAACGCGGCGGAAATAATCGTGGCGCATTTGCGAGAGCAGGCTGCGCGAATCGGTGTTCATGCCGATGAAGGTGGCCAGCAGGCCGATGGACGAGAGGGCGTCGAGATGGGCGCGGATGCCGTGGGCGTGGTCGTTGTGCCACCAGGCGGGGCCGAACTGGATGAGGCCGGGGGTGTGGTCGGCGACATAGGAGCCGGTGAGCGCGGCAAAGGGCGCGTAGTCCGCCGGGTGGAGCGGGTAAAGGATCGTGCGAGGGAGGGCGTCCGCCTGTTCCAGATCGTCGAGGCAGTGGCATAGGGCGGAGATGTCGGTTGGCGCACCAATCCCGGCGTAACCTCCGGCGGGGCCGAGGAGCCGGCGCAGGCGGGTGCTGGTGTGGCGTTGGGCACCGAGGTGGAGTTGCATGATCCAGCCGCGCCGGGCGTATTCGGTTCCAAGATACAGAAGGAGTCCGGAGCGCAGGCGGATCGTGTCGCGGATGGCGTCGGGGGAGGCGGGGTCGGGGGGCAGCGGGCTGGCGAGGCGGCGGGTGAGGAGAGTGGCAAATTCGTCGCGCGTGACGGTGTGCCAGGCAAACGGGTCGCAGGCGTGGTCGGCGAGCCGGCAGCCGAGGGCGTCGAAGGCGTCGAGGCGAATGCGAATGGCGGCGAAAAAGGTGTCGGGGTCCGTGATGTTCACGCTGGTCGCGGTGCCGAGGCGTCGCACCCATTCGGACCAGCCGGGTGTATCTGTTGCAAGGATACAGTCTCCGCGCAGCGAGGGGCGGACGTCCATTGTCCAGCCGGAGCGGGCGAGGGCGGCGTGGGGCGAGAGATCGTCGAGCAGGCGGTCGGAGGTGCAGAGGGCGGTGGTGCGGCATTGCTCCAGCAGGCCGCGGGCGGTGTGGGCGGGGGAGGTGCGGAGGAGGTCGTTGGCGGTGCGCCAGATTGGGTCGGCGGTGGCGGGCGTAAGGGGAGTTTCAATACCGAAGGCGCGGCGGAGTTCGAGCGAGGTCCAGGCGTGGAGCGGGTTGCCCAGGGTCAGAGGGGCGGTGGCCGCCCAGCGGTCGAATTTTGTGCGGTCGGGGGCGGGGCCGGTGATGTCGTGTTCGGGCACGCCGGCGATGCGCATGGCGCGGTGTTTGTAGGGGTCGCAGGTGATCCAGAGTTGCGTGAGGTTTTGGAATTGGCGGTCTTCGGCCAGCGTCTGCGGATCGAGATGGCAGTGGTAGTCGATGAGCGGGAGGTCGCGCGCGACTTCATGGTAGAGCTGGCGCGCCAGAGGAGTGGTCAGCAGGAGGTCTTTGTCAGC
>NZ_ABEA03000102.1 GCF_000171235.2 Geminisphaera colitermitum TAV2
CCCCGCGCCGCCGCCCTGATCGCCTTCGCCATATTCCTTTCAGTCTTCAGTCTTCAGCCTTCAGCCTTTGCTCAAACCGCCGATTCCGTCACCCAGCGCATCACCATTGAAGGCCAGAGCATCACCGCCGCCGCCACCCTGCGCGTCACCGGACAGGCGGGCGACCGCTTTGACCTCCTTGCCGCGCCCGCCGTCCTCACCCGGTGCGACCTCACCGACGCCGTCCGCCTCGTCCGTGAAACCCGGCCCTCCGGCACGATGCTCCGCGTCGAACTCCTCAAACCCGGCTCCGTGTCGTTGAATTTCAACTACGAACTCCCCCTCGCCAAAGACGCAGCCGGCTTCACCCTCCCCACCAGCGTCGCCGCCTCCGACACCGCCACCATTGCCCTCTCCGGCGCCGACAAACAAATCACCTCCCGCGCCGCCGTCTCCATCACGGAAAAAGACAACACCGCGCACCTCGTCCTCCTTCCCCAGCCCGCCCGCGACATCGGCTGGAGCCCCCGCGCCCGTGACCGCCGCGCCGAGAAACTCGTATTCTACGCCGAAACCGCCGACCTCTACACCCCCGCCCCCGGTGTCATCGACGGACGCCACCGCGCCGTCATCCGCCCCGCCCAGGGAATGCTCGCCGAACTCAACATCACCATCCCCCCCGGACTCACCGTTTCCAACGTCAGCGGAACCAACGTCGGACGCTGGCGTTTTATTCCCAATCCCAATCCCGCCCCCGCGGAACGCCGCCTCAACATCCGGCTCCTCGCCGCCAGCGCCGCCGAAACCACGCTCCTCATCGAGACACAAGCCGCGACCGGCCCCCTCCCGCAGACCACCACCCTGCACCCCCTCATCATCGCCGACGCCGCCAGTCAGATTGGTTTTGTCGGCATCGCCACCGGCGACGAGGTCCAGATTATCGACGCCACCCCCGCCCGCCTCCTCCCCGTCAACGTGGACGATTTCCCCGCCGCGCTGCGCACCACCGATACCGCCGCGAATGCCACCCTCCGCCGCAGCTACCGCCACAGCGGACCCGCCGGCGCCTCGCTCGTCCTCAAAACCGCCGCCGTCGAACCCGACGTGCGCGTCACCGGCGCGCACAACCTCTCGCTCGGCGAAGATCGTATTGTTCTCTCCACTACGCTCGTGGCCAGCATCACCCGCGCCGGTGTTTTCCGGCTCAGCCTCCCCCTCCCCGCCGGCCTCGAAGTCGAATCCCTCAGCGGCCCCGCCCTCAGCCACTGGACCGAAATCACCGAACCCGGCTCCGCCACCCGGATAATCGTCCTGCACCTGCGCGGGCGCACCCTTGGCCGCCAGCAATTCACCATGAGTTTTGCCGGCCCCGGTCTCGCCCGTCTCAAGCATTGGGAAACGCCGCGCGTCCTCCTCCGCGAAGCCTCGCGCCAGACCGGCGAACTCTACCTCACCCCCGAGGAAGGTGTGCGCCTGCACGTCTCCCGCCGCGAAAACGCCACGCAATTCGACCCCATCCGCAACAACATCGCCGGCGATTTTCAGTCTTCAGTCCTTCAGCCTTCAGCCCTTTCCCCGCGCGGCGCTCTCGCCTTCCGCCTCCTGCAACGCGACTGGCACCTCGCCTTCGACATCGAAACCCTCGCCGCCTGGATACAGTGCGCCTACCTCCAGGACCTCACCCTCCGCGACGGACAACTCCGCGGCGTGGTGAATTTCGACTACACCATCGAAAACGCCGCCACCAAAACCCTCCGTGTGCAACTCCCCCCCGCCGCCGCCAGCGTCCGTTTTAGCGGACAACTCGTGGCCGACAGCGTGGCCGTGCCCGGCACCCCCGGCCTCTGGGAAATCAAACTCCAACGCCGCGCCCTCGGCAAAGTCGCGCTTCAAGCCACCTACCAGCTCCCCGCCTCCACCAGTAGTGAAACGACCACTACCACCGAACAAATCGCCGGCGTGCGCTCCACCGACGCCGGACTCCAGCACGGCTGGCTTGCCCTGCGCGCCTCCGGTCGCCTCGAACTCAAACTCGGCGCCCTTCCCTCCGCGCTGCAAACCACCGACTGGCAATCCGTGCCCGCCACCCTCCGCCAAGGCGCGCCTGAACCCGCCGCCATTCTCCGCATGGTCGAAAACGAATTCGTGCTTCCCGTCCAGATCGCCACGCACGACCCCGCCCGGCTCCTCCCCCTTCGAGTCGAGAAAGCCGGCATCACCACCGTGCTCTCTGACGAAGGCATGATGCTCACCCAGACCACCCTCTCCGTGCGCCTTACCGAAAAACGCATCCTCCGCCTCAACCTCCCCCCCGGCGCCTCCTACTGGCACGGCTTTGTGAACGACGAACCCGTGCGCGCCGCGACCGATGGCGACGCGCTCCTTCTCCCCGTCACGCCCAACCCCGTCGAAGGCCAGCCCTCCATCGTCGAGTTTTACTACTCCGCTCCCACCCGCGATGGTAGTCAAAATTCCACTACCTTTGATCATCGTCTGCACGGTCCCCGTTTTGACGTGCCCCTTGAGAACATCACCTGGCGCGTGCACCTGCCCGGCGGCCGCGTGCTCGCCCGCCAGCAAAGCGACCTGCAATACGCCGGCGCGCGCGCCCGCTCCGGTGCTGACAGCAGCTTCCTCTCCAGCATCTCAGACTACAAAAGCCACAACAAGGAGGTCCTCGCGAAGAAGGGCAAGGAAGCCGACAAACTCATCCAACTCGGCAACAAATTCCGACAAGCCGGCGACCAGGAAAAAGCCCGTCAAGCCCTTGCCCTCGCCAACACACTATCCAAGGGCAACGACGCCCTCAACGAAGACGCCCGCGTGCAATTCAACGCCCTGCGCATGGAGCAAATCGAAGTCGGCATGAACCGCCTCCGCCAGACCGCCGTCACCAACGCCGGTCTCCCCACGGACGCCGTCCCGCAACAACTCGCCCCGCAAACCCTCATTGCAGGCGGCAGCACCAACTACGCCCCTGCCGAAATCGCCCAATTGCGCAGTGCCAACACTGCCGAGGATAATGCCGTGATCCGCAAAGTCGCCGGACGTTTCCTGACCCAACAACAGACGACGATGAGTGTGCTCGACAGCATTCGTACCACGATTCCCGATACAGGCGACACGCTCACCTTCACGCGCGCCCTGCAAGTCGGCACCGACAGCGATCTCTCGATGCGTCTCACCTTAAAACCCATTGCCACTGCCGCCGATTTCCCCCTCTGGCCGCTCCTCATCGCCGGCGTATTTCTCTTCACCGCCGCCCTCATCACCCCCGCGCTGATGAAACGCTGATGACATGGGGGCATAAGTGGCGCGGGCGTCTCGCCCGCATTCTTCAATTCCCTGAGCGGGCGAGACGCCCGCGCCCCGCGTAGGGGCTTCGCTTGCGAAGCCCGCATTCCGATGTAGCGCAGGCGTCCCGCCTGCAATCCAGCCTGCTGCGCGAAGCGCCGCACTCCATAAAAGTCACCGCGCTTCGCGCTATAGACAAGATGACAGGCGGGACGCCTGCGCTACGCACGGAGCGGGCGGGACGCCCGCTCCACTTCGAACCGGCGGCAGGATGCCGCCACTCCTTTTATGGGTGCGAACGGAGGGGCGACGGGGCGGGGGTCCAGCCGGGCTCCAGCGCGCGACGGATGGAGGAGCCGGGGCAGGCGTAGCCGTAAACACGGCCGGATTTGGCAGTGAAGGTGCCGAGGTTGATCCCGATCACGCCACCGGTGGCGGAGAGAACGGGGGCGCCGGTGGTGCCGCGCAGGTCGGCGGCGGGGTTGTCGAGCAGGTAGCGCAGTTCTTTTTCGGTGGTCCAGGCAATGGTGGCGCCTTCGAGTCCCGTGGTGGGTTTGCCGGGGTGCTTGATGTAGATCCAGACTCGGTCGCCTTTGATGGGCGGGGCGGGGTCGAGCGTCAGGGCGGGGGCGTCGTGAGCGGGGGCGCGGATTTCAAAGAGGGCGAGGTCTTTTTCGGAGCCGGTTTCGTCGGAACGGCGGGCGTCGGGGATGCGCAGGTAGGGGCGGGCGGTGACGAGTTCGGAGGCGTGGTCGCAGGAGATGCCGATGGCGGCAATGATGACGCGGGCAATGTCGTCGGGAGTCATTTGCACGTCGAGGTCAGCGGCGGGACCAAAGAGGGAATGGCTGGTGACGAGGTAATGCCGTCCGTCCGGCGGGTGTTGGAGGCGGAAGGCCATGCCGGCGTAGTGGGCAAAATCCGCCGTGAGAAAGACGGGGCGGAAAATGACGTCGGAGGGGGGGGAGGGGGGGCGGACAGGGGGGGATTGAAGC
Source organism: Geminisphaera colitermitum TAV2 (assembly GCF_000171235.2). Taxonomy (GTDB): domain Bacteria; phylum Verrucomicrobiota; class Verrucomicrobiia; order Opitutales; family Opitutaceae; genus Geminisphaera; species Geminisphaera colitermitum. The sequence continues at coordinate 4,269 of NZ_ABEA03000102.1, forward strand.
TGGGGTTGGGCGAGCGCGGAGTCCAGGGGCAGGAGGGCGAGAGTGAGGATGAGGGTCAGGAGTTTCACGCGGTCAGTCAGGAGGAGAGGAATGGAGGGGGGAGGGGGGGGGGGGGGGCAGGAGATGCGCGGAACACGGCGCAGCCGTGTTTTTTTCAGATGGGCGGCGCTTTGCGCCGTCGGCGGGTCGGGAGACCCGCCCTCCTCGGGAAGATAAAAACGAACCGGCGAATGCCACGGGTGACATCCGCCGGTTGTTTTTCCAGAGTTCCCGTCGTCCGGTGAGGTCGGCGGGAAGGGAATCTTACCAGGTGTAGTTCACGCCAGCGCGGGCCATGACGTCGTCGAAGTCGTTGGTGGTGGCGATTTCGGCGTTGACGGTGACGCTTTCGTTGAGGCGGCGGGCGTAGCCAGCGGCCAGACCGGTTTCTCCGTCGAAGTAGGCAACGCCGAGTTTGGCGGCGTTGTTCTTGCCTTCGCCGATGACAGGGGTCTGGAGGGCTGCCGCCATGGAGATGCCGCGGCGCAGGGTCTTGATGTCGCGGCTGTTTTGCGCAGTGCGGGATTCAAGGTTGGAGACGCGGTTTTCGACGCCCGTGACGCGGTTGTCGAGGGCGGTTTCAACGGTGCGGGCACGGTTGGTTTCAGCGACGACTTCCGCATGGAGGTCGGCGCGGGTGGCGTCGATGTTGGCCTGCAACTGGGTGTCGGCGGCGGTGCGGGTGGCGGCTTCGTTGTCGATCCGGACGCCGAGGGCGTTGTCGCGGGTGATGCTGTCGGCCTCGATTTGGTTTTCGCGTGCAGTGGCGCGGGTGGTCTCGGTGGCAACGGCGGCGGCAACGTTGTCCACGGTGGCGACGAGAACACCGTCCTGGCGGAGTTTGGAGCCGTTGGTGACGTCGATGTCGATGGCGTTGCCGCCGGCGTCCTGGGCGTAGAGTTGCTGCTGGCCGCCAACTTCATTGGTGATCAGCGAGTTGTTCCCGATGTGAATGGAGCCGTCGGTTTCCTGGCGGATGAGGCTTTCGCGGGTGGCAACTTCGTTGCTGATTTGGACTCCGAGAGCGGCTTCAGCACCAGTGGCGCGGGTGGCTTCGGTGTCGATGTTGCTTTGGAGAGCGATGTCGGCGTCGGCGCGAGTGGTGGCTTCGGCTGCGATGTCGGCGGTGTTTTGTGTGACTGCCGAGTTGGTGGCGGAGATGTCCGTGGTGTTGGTCTTGATGGCCTCGCGTTCCCAAGAGCCGTTGAGCACGGTGTCGAGAGCGGTCTGTTTGTCGGCGTCGGAAATCGGAGGCAGGGTGTTGAGGGCGTCGGCGGTCGCGTTGGCGAGGGCTGCGATGGCGGCGAGATCCTGGGCGCTGCCTGCATAGGTGGCGAGCGCGACGGCGGCGTTGCCGTCCTGAACCGAGGGATCACCGGAGGTCAGACCGTTGACGGAGTCGATGACGTTTTGAAGGCCGGCGGTGGGCGTGCCATCGGGGTTCTTGGTGCCTTGGGCATAGCCGGCAGTCGCGTCGGTGAGGGCTTGGGCGGCGGCGGCGGCATTGCTCTGCGCGGTGGCGACGGCACCGGTATCGGGGGCGAAGATGGCGTCGTTGACCAAGTCGATCTTGGCTTGGGCGCTGCTGGCGGCGTTCTCGGCGGCGGTGCGGGCGTTCAGGGCGTTGGCTGCGGCGGTCGCATCACCGGCGGCGCTGGCGGCTTCGAAGTCGGCTTGGGCGGTGGCGATGGCAGCCTGGGCTGCGGTGAGATCGTTTTGCGCGGTACCAACGATGACGCCAAGCTGGTCGATGGCGGCTTGAATGTTGGCGGGAATCGAGCCGGTTCCAATCGCAGTCAGCGCGGCGACAGAGTCGGCGAAACTGTCGGAAGAGTTGGGCGCGGTGGCGGCGATGCTCCAAGAGGAGACGCTGAGGGTCGCCATGGCGGCGAGGATGGCACGGATGTGGGTCCTTTTGATTTTATACTTCATTGGTAAGGTGCGGTGAGATTCCAGATTGATTTTGATACTGTGAACGGGTGGAGCTTTCAGGCGGTCAAGGGACGGGCGAACTTTGGGGAGTTAATTCAAGTTAACGGGCGCGCCTCAGAATGGGGATAAAGGCGGGGCCGAGGATCTTGCGCATGCGGGTGATTTGAACACGGACGGTCAGGTGCGAGATGCCGAGGCACGCGGCGATTTCCTTGTAGCGATGGCCGTGGGTCAGGATTTGGTAGATGGCGTGTTGCTGGGGGGTAAGTTTGGAGTCGGCCTGCTCCTTATGATTGGTTTTGAGGAGTTGCGTGATCAGAGAGGAGATGACGATACGGTCACGTTCGAGTTCCTTGGAGACAGGGCAGAGAGCGATCAGCCGGAGGGGATGCTCTGCAGTGTCAACGTAGGGGAGCGGATACATGGTGACTTTCAGGGCAATGGGGCGGCCGTATTTGTCGGGGATGGAAACCGTACAGTGCCGGGGCTGGGTTTGCAGGGATTGCCGGATGGCGGCCAGCGTGTGCTCCGGCAGGGGCCAGGGGTGGTTGGGTAGCCGGTTGCTGGAGAAAAAAATCCGCCCGGTATTGTCTTCAAGCCAAGCAAGAAAGGGGAAGGTCTGAACGAGGTCTTGCAGTTGGGGCCACCGCGAGGGTGTTGTGCTGGCAGGATCACCGATTGCTGGCGGCGGCGGGCAATTTTTTCCAAAGCAAGACTCTGGACTGATGGTGACCATCGATGCGGAGGGAGGGAGGAGGCGGATGGCCAGTGGAGACCATGCGTTCGTGGCAGGCTGGAAGTTCCTGAACGGTCAGGTTGATGTCATCCGTGCGCTGCGCCGGGCGAGTGGTTTTAGGATAATGTAAGTTAACAAACGAATCGTGGCGGCAGTGACGGGACGGTGAGAGAGACAGGGCTGGATGAATCCCAAAGTTTAAAAAGACTGTGATCGTAGTGTATTTTGTCAATGGCAAATACACTATAAACACAGGTATGAATCTCATGCCTTTTATTGCATCCCGTCTGCGTGAACTTCGTTCGATTCATGGGCTTACGCAGCAGGAAGTTTCCGAGTTAAGCGGTTTCCATTTCACGTTTTATCAGCAGCTCGAATCAGGGCGGAAAAAACAAATCTGGCTTGAAACGATAGAGCGTCTGGCCGCGCCTTACGGCTTGGAGGTGTGGCAATTCTTAAAACCCGGTCCCGTGCCTCCTTCCCGTATCAAACAGCGGGTGATTTCCAGCAACATCCACTACCGGAAACGAAAAGGTCCCTACAATAGGGCGCGTCCTGTTTCCGTCAGTCCTCCAACTCAGTCGGACGAAGGGAGAGAGGGAGACCAGTGACATCACATTGTAGTCGCACCCCATTGATGATGCGATGGAGAAATGGGCTCGCCATGCGGGCGGTGGGAACGGGATAACTTGGGACGGTTCCGTCCAGACTCTACCACGCCTGCGTTTGCGCCGGGGCTCATTCTGACTACGCTTGCCCGCGTTTTAGACCACGCGATTTCCAACCATGCCTGATTCCATTCCGATCATCGACTCCTCCGCTGTTGAAAACTTGCGCGCCCTCGGCGACAACGATGGAGGCGCGTTTTTGCGCGAGATACTGGGCATCTATTTCGCGGATATGCCGGCGCGGTTGAGGGAACTCCGCGAGCGTCTGGCGGAGGGCGACCAGTCGGGGTTCACGCGCGCGGCGCACACGATCAAGGGCAGTTCGGCCAATGTCGGCGCAGCGCGGGTGCGGGCCATGGCGGAGGAGATTGAGGTGCGCTCACGGACTTCGCCAATCAAGGAGTTGGCCGGCGAGGTGGAGCGGCTGGCCGATTTGTTCGACGAGGCCAGACGCGAGTTGAGCAGTGAGATGGGTGAGGGTAAAAGCTGATATGAAAATTTGCATCAGCGTCCTGTAGGAACGCTGGGCGTTATGAATCTCACGCAGAGACGCAGAGGCGCAGAGAAAACATAGGTGGCTAATTATAAATAAATTGCAAACATTGTATTTTTCCGACTCTGCGTTCTTGTAGGACAGCTGGCCAAGACCCGTGAAGTCGCTAAAACGAAACGGGTCTAGGCCAGCTCTGCGTGAGACAAAATAAACCGAAAATGCTCTATTAAAACCTTGCGCTACGAGGGAGCGACGCGAGGGCGGCGGTGATGGGCACGGTCTGGCGGCGGCGGTCAAGAAACCAGCTCACGTCTTGATAACCGGCGGTCTGAAGGAGGCGGAGGGCGTCGGCGTAGTGGGCGGCCACGCGCTCGGGTCGGTGGGCGTCGGCGCCGAGCACGACAGGGATGCCGCGTTCGCGCATCATGACGAGTTGCCCGGGGCCGGGGTTCATCTCGGGAAGGGCTTTTTGCAGGCCGCTGGTGTTGAGTTCCATTGCCACGCCGGTGGCTGCAATGCGGTCGAGCGCACGGGCAATGTGGGAGCGGATGTGCTCAAAATCCCAGTCGGCAGGGGATTCGTTTTTGACGAGGTCGGGGTGGGCGAGCGTGTCGAAGAGGCCGGTCTCGGCGGAGGCGGCAAGGTGTTCGTAGTAGAGTTTTTGATACGCAAGGATGTCGCCCGTGAAGTAGCGGCGGCGGTAGTCGTGGATTTGATAGTGGACGGAGCCGAGGACGTGGTGCAGGGGGACGCGGGCGTGGAGTTTTTCGAGCCAGGGTTCGACGCCGGGGTAGTAGTCGCTTTCGAGGCCGAGGCGGACGTCAACGCGGTCGGCAAAGCGTTCGCGGGTTTGGGCGATGGTGTCCACGTAGAGGTCAAATTCGCCGGGGGCCATGCGCACGTCGGCAGACCAGCCGTCGGGCAGGGGGCTGTGGCAGGTGAAGATGATGCCGCGCAGGCCGCGCGCCTCGGCGGTGGCGGCGTATTCCCAGGGTTCGCCCTGGGCGTGTTTGCATAGGGGTGTGTGGCAATGCGATTCGTAGAGGAGCGGCGTGGGTGCGGCAGCGGTGGGCGTGGCGGGAGTGGTGTTCGTGGCAGACATGCGCGAAGATCGGATCGTCGGGAGGGAATGTCCGCCTGAGCGGATGCGCAATGCGGATATTTAAAAGTGGCGCGGGAGGGGGCGCTCGCCTGATCAGGCGGAGATGCAACGGAGCGGGCGGGACGCCCGCGCCATAGCGTAGCGCAGGCATCCTGCCTGCAAGTCAGTCTATTGCGCGAAGCGCCGCCTTCCCAAATAACAGAATCAGCAAAAAGCAGAAGAGAGCACCGCGCTTCGCGCAACCTATGGATTGCAGGCGAGACGCCTGCGCTACGGGAAGCACGTTGCGGGCGGGACGCCCGCGCCCCGCGTAGGGGCTTCGCTTGCGAAGCCCGCGTATGCAGGACGTGGCATCGAATGGCGGGCGCGGGCGTCGCAAGCGACGCCCCTACAGCGGGCGGGACGCCCGCGCCACTCGCCTAACCCCGCGCCCGAGCCGGGCGCACTCCCAGCGGGCGAGACTTGCGGACGTTTAGGGTTTTCTTTGGGAGGCGGGTTTTGTTTCGATGCACGGCTTATGTCATCTTTGTCGTCTGATTCGTCGTCCGGGTTGTTGCTCCGCATTGAGGCCGCCAAGCGTGCGGTGTCGGGACAGACGGAGTTGATGCACCGGGAGTTCGGGCGGACGCAGAGCAATTGGAAATACGATGGCACGCGGGTGACGCCGGTTGATGTGGCGATCTCGGAGAATATTTTCCGCGAGTTGGGCGCGCAGTTTCCCGATGATGAGTTGTTCAGCGAGGAGTTAGCGGAGACGGAGAAGCCTATTGCGTTGTCGGCGCGTTTTGCGTGGGTGCTCGATCCGATCGACGGCACGAACAACTACGCGACGGGCATCGCGCATTGCGCGATTTCACTGGCGTTGCTGGAGCATGGGGTGCCGGTGTACGGGGTTATTTATGACATGGCGCGGCGGGTGTTGATGCATGGGGGGCCGGGTTTTGGCGTGCGCGATGGCGACCGCGAGGCGCGGGTGAGCGCGGAGGCGCCGTCGCCTTACACGTTGCTGGGGTTTCATAGTCCGGTGGATCATGCGCACGCGAGGGAGGCCGCGGTGATCGTGGAGAATTTCAAGATTCGCGGGCTGGGCAGCAGTACGTTGCACCTGGCTTATGTGGCGGTGGGGATTCTGGGCGGGGTGGTGGATCACAATGTGCGGGTGTGGGATATTGCGGCGGCGGTGCCGCTGTGCCTGGCGGGGGGGGGGGAGGTGCGTTATGTGACGCCGTCACCGTTTCCGCTGCGCGAGTTCAACCTGCGCATGGATCGCATCCATTTTCTGGCGGGCAACCGGGCGGTGTGCGATCACTTGTCAGCGTTACTGGAGTTGCGCGAGGGGCGGGTGGTCTGAGGGGGGTCCCAGTTTTCGCGTTTGAGGTCTTCGCTGGTGACGTACTCGGCGACGAGGGTTTTGCCGCGATAAACGCGGAGCCAGATGCCGTCGAGTTGGTCGGCAGAGCCGCGTTTGTTGCTGTCGAGGTAATACCAGTCGGATTTGAGGCGGCTGCGCTCCAGGGTGAGGGTGGTGGTTTTGACGTCGATCTTGGATTTGCGGTCAATGGGTTCAACGGGGATGGTGCCGGAGCGGCTTTCGCGGGGGTCGGTTGCGGAGTAAACGCGTTGGCGAACCATGTAGATGCGGTAGTCGATTCTGAGTCCGTCGAGGACGGTCATGGATTCGTTGAAGAGGCTAATGAGGTAGCCGGCGGCTTCAGTGCGGTATTTGGTGGAGATGCCTTCGGACTTGCTGATGGTGTCCTTGAATTTGCTGACGTTGATCCGCATGCGGGTGGCGGCGGCGGTGATTTGGGCGTCGAGCCAGTCGGTGATGTAATCGCGGTCGGCTTGGGAGAGGGTGTCGATGGGGATGTTGAAGAGGGAGCCGTCGTCGCGGCGGACGCGGATGGTCTCTTCGCCGGCTTCGAGCAGGTCGGCCTTGAGGGTGCGGCCTTGTGTGTCGGTGAAAACGCGGGGCTCGGCCTGGAGCGCGGCGGAGAGGGCAAGGAGGAGGCTGGCAAGCGTGGCCGGGAGGATTCGGCGGGAAGGGAGGTAACGCATGACGGGTCGCACTATAGGGAGCGCCAGACGGAATGAAAGACCGTAATTTATGGTGCGCCATGGAATTTTCCGAGGGGACGGTTTTACAGAGCGGTGGCGCAGCTTGCGGAATTGCCGGGACTGGGTTGGGTGCGGACCGGCCAGACCGATCTTCCATGCGCGCTTTATTTGTCTGCTTTTTCCATTCCGACCGGGTTGCCCGTTTTGTCCGGCTGGCCGCCCCGGCGTCCGTGCTGTTCTGTATTTTTTTCTCAACTACGGTGTCCGCCCGCGCGGCGGAGGATGTGCGCAAGGTGTATGCGCAGTGGTGTGCGAGTTGCCACGGGGAGAGGCTCGAGGGTGGCTCCGGATCGAACCTGCTGGGGCAGACGTGGAAACATGGGGGCGACGACGCAAGTCTGGCGCGGGTGATTCGAGACGGGGTGGCGGGGACGGCGATGCCGGGGTTTGGCGCGTCGTTCGACGATGCGCAGATCCGCGCGCTGGTGATTTTTTTGCGGGAGGAGGGTGCGCGCGCGGCACGGCGGGCGGGGGGCGAAGTTACACGGCCGGTGCCGGGCGGGGTGGCGAAGAGCGAGGTGGAGAGTTTTCGAATGGAACTCGTGAGCGACGGACTGGAGGTTCCGTGGTCGATCGCGTTTTTGCCGGTGAGTGCGAATGGCGGGGGTATCCGAATGTTGGTGACGGAACGGGCGGGGCGGTTGCGGTTGATCGAGGGCGGGCGGTTGCGGCCGGAGCCGGTTACGGGAACGCCGCGCGTGTGGGCGCGCGGGCAGGGCGGTTTGCTCGCCGTGGGAGTGCATCCGGACTATGCGGCGGCGGGCAATGGCTGGGTGTATCTTTCCTTCAGCGATCCGGGGGAGGATGGATCGGCGATGACGGCGGTGGTGCGCGGGCGGATTTCTGAAGCGGGGCGGTGGGTGGATGAGGAGGTGATTTTTCGCGCGCCGCCGTCGCTTTACCGAAAGGGTGGGGTTCACTTTGGGAGCCGGTTTGTGTTTGAGGACGGGTATTTGTTTTTCAGCATCGGCGAGCGCGGGCAGGGGAGCGATGCGCAGGATTTGACGCGGCCAAACGGAAAGGTTCACCGGGTGCTGGACGACGGGCGCGTGCCGCCGGATAATCCGTTTTTGGATACAGCGCGGTTTCCGGGGGCGGTGGTGCGGAGCATTTGGAGTTACGGGAATCGCAATCCGCAGGGGCTGGCGCGCGAGCCGGCGACGGGGTTGCTGTGGGAAGCGGAGCATGGTCCGCGAGGCGGGGATGAGTTGAACGTGATCCGGCCGGGGGCGAACTACGGGTGGCCGGTCATCACGCATGGGATGAATTACAACGGCACGCCGATGACGGCGTTGACGGCAAAGGAGGGGATGGAGCAACCGGTGTGGCACTGGACGCCGTCAATCGCAGTGTGCGCGATCGCGTTTTACGAGGGAGCGATGTTTCCGGCGTGGAGGGGGAATTTGTTGGTGTCGTCACTGGCGTCGCAGGATTTGCGGCGGTTGGTGATCCGCGACGGGCGCGTGACGCACGAGGAGGTGTTGTTCAAGGGGATCGGTCGCGTGCGCGAGGTGACAGTGGGGCCGGAGGGCGCGGTGTATTTGGGGCTGGAGGAACCGGGAAGGGTGGTGCGACTGGTGAGGCCGTGATGTTTTTTGAGGGGGGGGGGGGGAGGGTTAGTTCAGGTCGCGGATGGAGCCGAAATCGGGGTCCGTCATGCGCTTGTAGGTGCGCACGATGGCGCCGTCGGTAAGGCCGGCGAGCCAGTCGCAGATTTGACGGGAGCGGCCGGCGTCGGTCGTTTCGGCCTGGATGAGGTCGCCAACACGCGGGGGGAGTATGCGAAGGGGGCGGGCCTCGCAGCCGGGGCCATCCACGTAGTTGTCCCAGCACATGCGCCAGAGTTCGCGCAGGACGCGGCGGCCTTTGTGCTCCATTTGCTGGAGTTGCGGGCTGCGAAATATGAGGTCGAGCGCCATGTCCTTGTAGAAGCGGGATTCGCGTTTGGCAGCATCGCTGACGACGAGTTCGAAGCGGTAGCGGTGGGTGGCGGCGGACATGAAGTTGGTGCGTTCGCGCAGGGCGCAGGCTTGGATGAATTTGCCGATCTTGGCGGCAAAGACGCGTTCGAGTTTGGAGGCGCGGATGAAGCCGGTGAGTTCGTCGAAGTAGGTCTGGGTTTCGGCGGTCATGGGCTGGGTGGAGGCCCATTGTTCGATGGTTTCGAGGGTGAGGAATCCGGCGCGAACGCCGTCCACGATGTCGTTGAGCGAATAGGCGGTATCGTCGGCCCAGTCCATGATCTGGCACTCGATGCTCTTGAATTTGTTGAGGGGTTGGGCGGCGTGCGGGTCGGCGGGGGCGTGGTGAAGTTCGTCGGGAATTTTGTTGTTGCCGAAGACGAAGTCGCGGCAGGGGCCTTGCGTGTCGTAGAGGAAGTGGTGCTCGGGTTTGTCCTGGGTTTGTGGATACTCGCCGTAGAGTTTTTTGTATTTGAGCACGCCGTCCATGAAAGCGCGGGTGGGCGACATGCCGCGCACGGATTTGCCGTCTTCGTAAATGGTGTCGGTGAGGAGGTGGAGGGTCTGGGCGTTGCCTTCGAAGCCGCCGTGGTCGGCCATGAGTTCCTGCAAGGTGCGTTCGCCGGCGTGGCCGAAGGGCGGGTGGCCGAGGTCGTGCGAGAGGCCGATGGCTTCGACGAGGTCGGGGTCGATGTAGAAGTCGGGCGCGAGCGGGCCGTCGGGACGCGAGAGGAGATAGCTGCAAATGGAGCGTCCTATCTGCGCGACTTCCATGGAGTGGGTGAGGCGGGTGCGATAAAAATCGTATTCGCCGGAGAGAAACACCTGTGTCTTGGACTGGAGCTTGCGAAAGGCGTGCGAGTGGATGACGCGGTCGCGGTCGATTTGGAAAGGGGTGCGGTAATCGGGTTTGCGCGGCTCGCCCCAGGTTTCTTGGTCGAAGTCGTTGTAAAAGGTGTTGGCCATGTGCGTTTGGGAAGAAAGCAGCCCAAACGCCCGTCAGCGGGTTGGCAACTTTACTCCGCTACGGAGGCCAGGCGCTTGAGGCGGTCGATGGTAAGGAGCAGGGCGCGGGTTTCGTGATAGGCGGCTTTCCATTGCCAACCTTTGACCGATTCGGGGCCGGGAATGAAAGTGCCGTCAGCAGAAATGTCACGACACCAGCCACCATACTGCGCGTCGATGAGGTTGTTTTGGATGAAACGCCATTGCTCGACAAAACGGGTCCAGTAAACAGGGTTGTTGTCCGGGATGCCGTAACGTTCGTGCAGGAGGAGCAGGGTGTTGAGGTTCTCAAACTGCACCCACCAAATTTTTACGAACGGCGGAGTGGGCCCAAGAAATGTGCTGCCGGTGTTGAAGAGGCCGCCGTTTGTAGTATCCCAGCCAATACGCAGGGCGTGGTCGGCAAGGGCGCGCCCGGCTCGCCAGGTCGCAGGATCGTCCGGTCGCCCGAGCGCGGCGACAGCATCGGTGAGGAGGAATGTGGTCTCGACATCGTGCCCGAAGGATATGGGCGCGGGGATGCTTTTCCAGTCGGCGGTGAGGTTTATGTGCTGCGTGCCGGGCCAGGCATAAACGCGCGTGAGCATGATGTTGAGGAGTTCGTCCATGCGGGCGCGGAGGCGGGGATCGGGCCAGATGCGAAAGAGTTCGGTGAAGGCTTCGAGGAGGTGAAGCTGGGTGTTCATCGACTTGCAGCCGAAGGGCGTGCCAATGGTGTCAACGAGGGCGGCGCCGCGCGGCGTGCTGGCGGGTTCGCGGATGGGAATGGGAGTGCCGTCGAGGTTGAGGGCGTCGAAATAACCGCCGTTGACGGGGTCGTGTGCGTGCTGTTCGAGCCAGTGAAAGGTGGCGATGGCTTTGTCGCGGAGGGCCGGGTCGTCGAGCGCGGCGGAGGCGGCGGCGAGCGTGTAGAGGGCAAAGGCGTTGCCGTAGGTGTGTTTGGGCTGGGGGGCGTCGGGCAGAGGAGGGAGTCGCCAGAGGAATCCGCCGTTTTCGGCATCCCACATGCGGAGGAGAAAATCGGCGCCGTGGCGGACAACGGAGCGGTAATGGCCGGCGAGATCGGGGCGGTGGAGAACGACTTGCGCGGCGACCCAGGTCATACGCGATTGGAAGACGAGGGTTTTGGGCTGCTGGTCGGCGGGGGCCGGTGTCCAGTCGCGGTCGAAGGTGCAGAGGAAACCGCCGTTTGTGTTGTCTATACAGCGGGGGAACCAGGCGTCGAGGACGTGGGTGCGAAAGGTGATTTCGAGTTCGGTGGCGAGGGCGCGGAGGGTCGTTGGCCCGGGCGCGGGGGTGGGGGGGGGAGGGGCGGCATTGGCAAGAGACATCGTAAGAGCGAGGGGGAGCAGTGGATGGAGTTTTGTCATGTGTCGCGGGTGAGGGTGATTTTTTCGCGGGGCGCGGCGGGGATGTGGATGCGGATCGTGCGTCCGTTGTCGAGCGTGAGTCGGGTGTCGGTGGCGTTGAGCGTGGTGATGGTTTTGATGGGATTTTTTTCGTCAGGTTTTAGTGGATACAGGAGCGTAATGAATGTCTGGATGCCAGGGCCGCCACGGGTGTGGGTGACGGTGGTGGCGGGGACGTATTGCGGGTCCATGTCCTTGCGGATGTGCCAGCCGAGGAGTTCGGGTTCGGTTTGCGCGGAGATGGCGCGAACGGCGAGGCCGTCGGTGCGCAGGGGAATGACGGCAAGGTTGGGAAGGCCGGGGTCGGTGGTCGTGATGGTTTGCGTGCCGGGATCGGTGATGGTCGCCGTCGGGATGAGGTGCCAGCGAGCTTCATAGGTGTGGGCGGTTGTGTCGGCGGGATCGGTGGGGACGAGAGTGTCGGCAACGATGACGAGGTCGGGTTTGGCAAAGAGGACGCGGCGGGTATGCGTGACGGGGCCCGGGGGTTGTTTGGCGGACCACATGCCTACGTCGGAAAAAGCCTGGTCGAATGTGGCGGCAACGAAGTCGTATTCGCTGGTTGCTTCCCATGTGACATCATTGGGCTCCCGGGGGACATTGGCATTGCGATCGAGGAGTTGATGGCGCTGAGGTTTTCCGTCCACCATGATAACGTTGTGTGAATAGGCGTCTGTCGCATACTGCCGCCATTTGCTGTCCTCGTAGGAACCGCCGCCGCCATCGAAAAGAATTTCGCGCCCATAAACCCAAAAAACGAGGTTGAGTTTGTCCATGTGCGAGTGGGAGTAGCCGGGGAGTCCGCCGTCAAAGGCGAGGTAATTGGCATCGGTTCCCCAGCCGGAGCGCATGACATAATAGCCGGCGTAGGGGAATGCATGCGAGGTGGCGGCTGGCGGGCGGCCCTCGGCGCCGTCGGTGGCAATCCAGCGCCAGTCGTCGCGATTGGGAAAGAAGAGAAGTCCGTTGTTGAACACAGGGCGGAGCCAAGTGATGGGCCAGGAGTCGTTGAAGCGGGGTTCGGAACGATTGGGCGTCATGAGATAGAGGAGATAATCGTATCCTTTTTCCATGCTGGCGATGTAGTCGGCCGGGATTTCGGAGATGCGTCCAGTCGCCTTGGCCAGCCGGGGGATGGCCATGCCGTTTTCATCGAGAGCAACAATATGATAGCCGGGAGCGAGTTCATATTGGGCCCCGTCGGGGAGAAACTGGCGGGCAATGCTGGCGTGCATGGTTGCCACAGCTGTTTGTCTCCAGTCAGTCGCGTCACGAAATTCGGGGAACAGGGTTCCGATGGTGAACAGGCCGCACATTTCCATCGTGAGCCAGTTGCCCCAGTCCGATGGAAATTTTTTCAAATATTCGGCGTGCTGGAGATTTGAATACATGTAGAGCAGGAGATCCTCATCGCTAACCGAGGGGGAGCGGACGAAGGCCTGAAAGGCCCGCGGCCAAGAGTCGCGCATGCGGATGCCGGATTCGATGGTGCGCCAAGTGGAATAGCGAAAATTGGCCGCTGCAGTGGGGGGCGGGCATTGCGCCATGAATGAACGGAATTGGGTAACCCACGCCGAAGGGTATTTCTCGTTGCCGGTGGCGCGGTAGGCGTTGGCCATGTCTCCCCAAAAGGACATGCGGCAAAGTTGATACTGCCATTCCTGGTTAAACGCGAGGCCGGGGCGGTGGGCGGTTTCGTTGTGATACCAGTCGATGATGTTGCCGGGGAAGGTATGCCAGAGTTCCGCCAAGCCGCTGGGGGTAATGCGGCCCACAACGGCGCTGTCAGCGCGCTCCTGGCGGTATTTGTAGTTTGGATCGGGTTGCGAGGGATCGAAGGGGGCGAGGAGCCAGTTGCTTGTGGTGCGAGTGCGCAGATAGACGGCGAGCTGGCGCACGGCTTCAGGATAGTCCTTGCGGGCAACGGCCTGCCGGACGGGCTTGAGTGCAGGTGTTGTCTCGAGATTGAGGGTGGAAAAAAGTTCCTGCTGGATGTCTGCCGTTAACAATTCACTGGCCGGTGGAGCAGAGGGGGGGCGGGCGCTGGCTGAACTGCGATTGGCCGAAACCGGTGTCAGGGGTGTAGTGGATGATACCTTTTCGAAGGAAACATCATCGAAATATATCGTTCCTTTGGCGATCCAGACAAAGAGGGTTGGCATGGCCGATGCAATGTCCGCGGGGATTTCGACCACCGCTTCGATTTTGGTCCATTTGCGCGGGAGTTGGAGATTGAAGGGAGGTTCGAGGTTTCGACCAACCCAGTTGTTGAGGCCGACAAAAAGGTGTCCTTTCTCGGGAGCTTTATTGTTGGAGTCCTTTAGCGTCAGGCGAATGAGCGCGCCTGCCGAGCCGGGCGCAACCGTGACATCTCCATCCGCGCGCATCCAGGCGCGAATCAACCAGCGTTCACCGGGTGAAACTTTGACCGCTTGACTGCGGGGATGGATGCCATGACGGGCGAAGCCTTGAGAGTACAACCGGGCGGACTGGCGTCCGGTATGAGGATTTTCGGTGCTGGTGGTGAAGGTGGCTTCCGCGGCCTTGGATTCGGGGGGGCAGAAGTAAGCCCAATCAGTCATGTCTTGTTCGAAACCGGAATTGGTGACGGACTCCAGCGGGGTGATGGGGGTGTCACCGGACACTTTTTCAAGGGATACATCGTCAAAATAAACCGACCCTTGCACGCGCCAGGCAAACAGCGTCAGCGACATGTAGGCCGCGTCATCGGGTATTTGGAAAACAGATTCAATCTTACTCCATTCGGTGGGCAGCAGCTTGCTGGCGGGAGGCTGGCGGTCGCGTGCGATCCAGTTGTTGAGGCCGGCATAATAGTGGCCGCCTGGCGCATCTTTTTTATCCGGGCCTTGCAACGCAAGGCGGACGAGCACGCCGGGAGTGTTGTCTTGTGGCTTGGCGTCGGCATCAGCACGCACCCAAGCAGTGATGCGATATCGTTCTCCCGGTGTGACTTTCAGGGTGGCTTGTGAGCCTGCCGGAGTGCAGCCATGACGGGCGAATTTTGTGGATGTGAGCTTCGCCACACGGCTCCCTGAGTGCGGGTTTTCGGATACAACAGTGAAGCTTGTTTCGGCATCCTTGGCCTCATCAGGCACAAATGAAGCCCAGTTTTCAGTGCCCTGTTCGAAGCCGGTATTGGTCAGGTCGGCAGTAGCGGTGCAGATGAAGGATGCGTGGAGAGACAAGGCCACTGCGAGTACAGCGGAAGGGAATATGCGAGCGTGCATGATGAAGAGTGTTTTGCTAAAGGCAGTGGGGGGGGGGGGAGGACTAGCGAACCTTGAACGCATTGGCATCGTTCCACGGCCAGGCATTTTTATCACAAATGTTTTTTAGGGCAACATGCCAGTCGCCGAAAAGGAACATGGCGTTTTTACCGAAAACAGGGCCAGGTCCCCAGTCGTTGGTGCTGCCGATGTATCCATATTTCGAAGCTTCGGAAGAAGGCGCATAAGGACTGCTATTGCCTGCGTAGAGACGAGGACCGCCGCCGGTAAGTGTGCTCACATTGCCAGTGGTAACGAGAACGGGAAACGTGCTGGGACTGGTGAGTTGGTGTGTATAAACGGCCGGGCTTTTGGGTCCAGTGGAGTCTCCTTCCAGTTCGAGGTTGTGTCCAAAGGCTCCCCGGTTTTGAGGATCACCCTCGACCTTTTCAAACGGAGGACTCTTAAAATAACCACTAGTGATGATGGCATTACTATCGACACGCCCAGCATTGTAGGCATCGGCGAGGGCTTGATTGAGGTAGGGGATTATCAGGAGATGGTAACGACCTGGGCCAGCATTGTAGGCTTTGACGAAGGAGTCTTTATTGTCTCCAGAATAAAGTTGCATGGCGGTGCCTAGTTCTCGCATACGGGAGACGCATTGAGTTCGACGCGCACTTTCCCGGACCTTGCCAACCGTGGGAATTATAATGGCAGCAAGGATACCTATGATGGCGATGACCGTCAGCAATTCGATGAGCGTGAATCCTTTTGTTTTGTTGGACGGGAAGAATATGGGGAGTGTTTTCATGGTTGTTTATGGGTTAATCAAGGAGTCGATCGGTGGTAGATATTAATGGGATTGCGGTGGTGGTTGGGTGCTGGGGCACGTGAACTGTGGTCGAATCCCAAGTCAACCGTTACGATTTGCGTCGGCGAATCAGTACGAAAAGGACGGATCCGACTCCAGCAATCAATGCAACGGTGGAGGGCTCGGGGATGGCGCTGGCGACAGAAAGAATGCCATTGGATTCAGTGAAGGTATAAGTGAATCCATCCTGAATGGCGGACCAGACGCCGCTACTGTTGGTCAGTGCGATTGCATTGAGACCGGAGAAGGTGACGGATACGCTGTCGGCTGAGCCGGTCGCGCCGCTGGTGAAGAGCGTGTAGCTGGTGCTGCTTGCGGGTGCGGCGGCGAAGTCGAAGGTGAGGGTTTTGTCAGCGATGGAAACCGCGCCAGTGGCGGAGATGGTGCCGAAGCTTGCGCCGTCGATGCCAAAGGTAAGGGAAGGCGTGGTGAGGGCGTAAGCGAGGGCGCTGAAGGAGCCGCCGGCCTCAATCACGAGTCCGCCTTGAATGTTAAGGGCCGAGGATGCCTCAATGGTCCCCTTTCGCGCCACCACTTTGCCGATGGCGATGTTGGCGTTGAGGAAGCTCTTCGAGGTGGTGTCCGCGCCTTCGTAGATGAAGGTCGAGGTGGCATCCACGGAGCCGGAGGCCTGACTGCCGAGCGTGTTGGTCACGTTGTTGGCGTGGGCGATGAGGGTGACGCCCGCGCCGATGTTGACGGAGACGTTGTCGTTCATGTTGAAGCGAAATGAATGCGCTTCGACGGTGCCGCCGTTGCCAATGAAGTTCCATGTGGTGGCAACGTTGGTGTTGTTCCGGGTGGGCTCGAAACGGCTGCCGCTCGCGCTCATATCGAGTTTGCGGCCATTGGTATCGATCGTGTAGGTGGCGGTGTTGCCCGCAGTATTGGCGGGGCCGCCGGCAAGGGAAATGTTTTCGTTGACGCGGATGTCGCTGCCGAGCTTGAGCGTGGTGGTTTTGCCGCTGTTTTGTTGGTAAAACTGGATTTTTTGCACGTTGCTGCCGTCGGAGTTGGTGCCTGTCACGGAGAGGGTGGCGGTCTGGTCGGACGACTGGCGAATCAGGACCGTGCCGAGTCCGGCACCGCTGGTCAGTGTTTGATTGGCGCTGTTAAGGACGAAGGTGGCGACGGTGGGAACGGAGACACTGGAGGCAATGGTGTTGGTGGCACCTTTGAGCCAGATTTGCGGAATGTTGGCGGATGAGGTGAAGGTGCCGCCGTTGAGGGTGAGGTTGCCTCCAACCGAAATGCGCAAAGCGTCGGTTATCGCCTCGTAACCGCGCGAGGTGAGGGTGGAGTCCGCGCCAAAATTGAGAACGCCGCCGTTGTTGAGGATGAGCGCGCCGCCGATGTTGTATTGGGCGGAACCTTGCGCGTCGGAACTGTTTTTCCACGCTTTTTGAAGATCGAGAACGCCGCCGCTGTTGATGACGAGGGCTCCGTTTCCTGTGATATTGACGGGGACGTTGTTGGGATTGCCATCCCTGGCAACGTATCCGCCGAGGCTGAGGGTGTCGCCAGCACCCAGCGTGAGACCGACAGAACCGATGTCGTAGGTGGCGGCAACGTGAGCCGTCGCTCCAGAGGCGAGATTGTCTTTGTTGGTGATTATGGTGGTGCCTGCGCGGGTAAGAGGCGTGAGTGATGCGAGCGACACAATGCTGAGAAACGCAGCAAGCAGCGCGATGGCGGTTTTGTTGTGACGGGGATGGTGGTTCATGACGTATGGGTGGGTTAAGGTTGTGAGTTTGGGGCTCCTTGTTTGGCAAAGCAATGGGCACGGCGTTCAACGCGTTGAAATTGGATGTTGCATGAACTTTGAGCTTGGGCTGATCTCTGCCGTCTGATGCCCCGTCCTCCTTCCATTCGAGATATAGCCGCCGCCACCGGCCTGCACTATTCAACGGTGTCGCTCGCCTTGCGGCGCGATCCGCGTATCAGGGCCGAAACCTTGGCCCGGGTGCGGGAGGCCGCGCAAAAATTGGGTTATGTGGCTGATCCCTTGTTTACATCGTTGATGTCGCGAATCCGGTCGGGGAAGCATCAACGGCATCGCGAAACACTGGCTTATGTGACGTATCCAGGAAATACATGTCCACAAGGATGGCGGGCAAATCATGCTTATCGGGGATTTTACGATGGAGCTCTTGTGAAGGCAGAGGCACTGGGATGCAAGTTGGAGGTATTTGAGAGCGCCCAGATTATCGGGCCACGGTTGAACTCGATTTTATATGCGCGCGGGATACGGGGCGTGATTTTCACCACTGTTTTTGAAGCGCCGAAATCAGGAGAGATTGTTTGGGATGGGCTGGCCGCCGTGCAGATCGAGCCGCATGTGCTGCTGCCCATGGTTCCGGCGGTGAGCAACGATCAGAGCCAGATCGTGCGTGATGCGTATTTGCGGGTACGCGAGCTTGGCTATCGGAGGGTGGGATTGGCGATTGAAGCTTCATGGGATGCTTACATCGGTCATACTTGGCTGGCGGGTTATCTGACGGCGGCGCATGGCATCCCCGCCAGCGAACAGCTGGCTCCGTTTATCTCGCGTGAGTGGAATCTGGATACGTTTGGACGGTGGTTTCGATGGGAAAAACCGGACGTGATCCTGACGCTTGACCGGGCGTTTGTGTGGCGGTGGCTGGGTGCAATGGGGCTGCGTGTGCCGCGTGATGTGGCATATGTGGAACTGGATTTGCCGCCGGGAAAAACGGATGCGGCGACGAGTATGGTGGGTGTATCCGTTGCGGGGATGCGACAGAGCCATGAGGCGGTGGGCGAGGCTGCGGTGAGTCTGGTGGTCAGCCGTCTTTACCATAATGAAACAGGCCCCGACAAAAACCGGATGGTCACGCGCATCGAAGGAACATGGTGCGATGGCGCGACGGCTCCGCAGCGGCGTTGAGAGCGTGGTGTGGTGGCGCGGTAAGAAGTGCGAAAGACAGATGGGGGGAAGGAGACTGAGCGGATATGGTGACGTTGCGCGTCGTTCGTGGGCAAGATGCCCCCTCTCCTTGGCTTGCTTCAAATACCCGAATGGGCGAGGAAGCCGCCATCGACGGCGATGGTCTGGCCGGTGACGAAGGCGGCTTGCTCGTCGTTGAGCAACCAGAGGACGGCGCCGAGGAGTTCATCGGGTGCGCCAAATCGGGCGGCGGGGGTGTGGTGCATGACGTTGCGCCCACGCGCGCTCAGGCCGTCGGGCGTGGCAGGGTCGAGGAGGATTTTGCGGTTTTTGTCGTTGAGGAAAAATCCGGGAGCGACGGCGTTGACGCGGATGTGCGCGGGGGCGAGGTAAACGGAAAGCCATTGCGTGAAGTTGACGATGCCGGCCTTGGCCATCGCATAGGCGGCAACTCGCGTGAGCGGACGGGTACTGTTCATCGAGGCAAAGTTGAGGATCGACCCGCGGGCGCGCCCGGCCATCCGGCGTCCGAAGATTTGCGAGGGAATGACGGTGCCGAGGGTGTTGATCTTCACGACGTCTTCGAAGCGTCGGAGGTCGAGGTTGAAGAAGCCGCGCAGGGCGGTAG
>NZ_ABEA03000101.1 GCF_000171235.2 Geminisphaera colitermitum TAV2
CGCCGGGCGGACAACCCGCGCGCCGCGAACTCAAAATCATTTTCCCAAAACCCATCCAAGGCCGCCACCTCCTCCAATGCCGCCTCGAGCGCGACCGCGCCGCCGACCTCGCCGACTGGACCCTCGAACCCCTCGCCTTCCCCGGAACCAAATCCGTGCGCGGCTTCGTCGGCGTTGCCGCCGTGCCCGGCCTCCGCGTCACACTGCCCCCCGCTCCCGGCCTTACCACCGGACTCACCGAAATCGCCCCCGCGTTTTTCCCGAAAAAAATTCCCGGCCTCCAGCAAGCCTGGCGACTCCGCGACCCCGTCTGGCAGGCCAGCGTGAAGATCGAACGCCTCGACATGACCGTGCAAAGCGACGCCCTGCACCTCTTCGCCATCCGCGAAGGCCTTGTCAGCGCCAGCACCATGATCAACTACGCCATCACCGGCGCGCCCCTCGGCTCCTTCCGCTTCGAAGTCCCCGCCACCCTCCGCAACCTCGAATTCTCCGGACGCGACATCCGCTCCTGGAAACGCGACGACGCCACCGGCACCGTTGAAGTCAGCCTGCACAAACCCGTCAGCGGAGCCGTCACCCTCCTTGGCACCTACGACCTCCCGCTCGACCCGCGCGGCGGCGCCACCGGTTTTGCCGGCCTGCGTCCCCTCGGCGTCCAGTCCGAACAAGGCTACGTCATCATCACCAGCGACCTCCAGTTCAACCTCACCCAGGACGCCGTTTCCCCCGCGCTCGTGGCCGTCGAACCCCGTGAGATTCCCGCCGAATACCGCATGATGTTCGACGCCCCGCTCCTCGCCGCCTACCAATACACCGCCCGCCCCTTCGAACTCCGCCTCAACCTGGCCCCCCGCGCCCGCGGCGCGACCGTCAACCAAGTCGTTGACTTCGCCTCCCTCAACACCCGCGTCGCCCGCGACGGCCAGATCATCACCGAGGCCCATTATGTAGTGAAAAGTCACGGACACCCGCACCTCCGCGTCGGCGTCCCCGCCGGACTCCGCCTCTGGACCGCCCGCGTGGACGACGCCGAAGCCCTGCCCGTCGTCGATGGCGGCGACACCCTCATCCCCATGCCCCCCCGCACCGACGCCAACGCCATTGTCACCGTCGATCTCCGCTTCGCCGGCACCCCCCGTGGCGCGGGCGTCCCGCCCGCAATTTCAAATTCAGACACCCGCGCCAACGCCAGCATCCGCCTGACCGCTCCGCTCCTCGCCGCGCCCGTCATCAGCACCCGCTGGCAGGTGACGCCCGACCAAGGCCGGCGCCTGCAATTTCTCCACGGCAACCTCGCCCCCGCCGACGCCACCAGCGTCCCTCAACCCGTCACCGGACTGCGCACCCTCGCCCGCGGCCTCTTCCGTCAGAGCGGCATGACCATGTCGCTCCTCGCCGCGCTCGGTCTCGGAGCCGCCGGCTCTCTCGTATTCTCCATTTCATTACGCCTCAACCGCTCCGGGCGCATCCTCCCCGCTCGCGTCACCGGCGTGCTCGCCGCACTCATCACCATCGGAGTCCTCCTGCTCCTCGCCGCCGTTTTCCACCGC
>NZ_ABEA03000100.1 GCF_000171235.2 Geminisphaera colitermitum TAV2
CCCCCCCCCCCCCCCCCTCGCCAACGCCCAACCGAACCTTGGTATTCCATTTTCCTCCCGCCAAACATCCACCTAGTCGAGACCCTGACCGTCCTTGCCATCGTCGGCATCCTCGCCGCCATCATCATTCCAACCATAGGCAAAGTCCGCGAAACCCCTAGACGCGCCATATACGAAACCATTGCCGCCCCCGAAGCCAACCAACGCCAACAACTACAAGAATTCCGCGACGAAGACACCCGCCCAGCCCCATCCTCATCCCCAACCACTGTATCCGGCTACGCCGTACTTGGGGATGTGAAGATAAGAATGGAAGAGAGGGCGGACATGAGCGTTGCAGTTCCACAACCACAATCGTCGCTAGCTTCCGCCCCCCCCCCGC
The DNA here is from genome assembly GCF_000171235.2 of Geminisphaera colitermitum TAV2. Taxonomy (GTDB): domain Bacteria; phylum Verrucomicrobiota; class Verrucomicrobiia; order Opitutales; family Opitutaceae; genus Geminisphaera; species Geminisphaera colitermitum. The sequence goes on from NZ_ABEA03000100.1 coordinate 383, forward strand.
CTTCCGCGCCTCCCCTGTCTCCCGCGCCGTCAGCGAACGATTTGCCTCTAATGACCGCGCCTCCTCCCTCAAAGCCGAAAGCGAAACCCAATACGTAGCGGCTGGGGGAAACATTGTCGGTGCCCAAGAAGTCTCTCGCCGTGCCTACGACTCCCGTTCCCTAAAACCAGTAAGCACCTCCCTCGATTCCCTATCTGCCGATGCCCCATCTGCCCCATCCGCCGCCGACGCATTCAACGCTGAAACCGCTTCCGTTTCCAGACACCTTGGCCTCATTGCCGCTTCTGAGCTAAGCGTCGCCGACACTTCTTCTATGCTACGCGAAGACTCCGCAAAAAAACAGGATACACTTCAAAAAGAGACCCAAAGCATAGCGATCAACAGACCAGCCTCCCCTCCCGCTGCGCTCGCCTCTCCCTCAAAAACCTCATCGTCGCGCAAACTCATAGCTAAAGAATCCCCCCCCCCCTAGCCGAGACCGACACCGTACAAACCCCCTTCAGCACCTTCTCGCTCAACGTCAGTGACGCCTCCTTCCGCCTCGCCGAAGCCGCCCTCAGCCAAGGCCGCTGGCCTGAAGCCGCCGCCATCCGCACCGAAGAATTTGTCAACGCCCTTGCCTACAACGACTCCCCCCCCCCCCCGGCCCAGCCCGTCTCGCTCACCCAGGAACAAGCCCGCCACCCCACCGCGCACAACCGCAACCTCCTCCGTCTCACCCTCCAGACCTCCAGCGCTGGACGCAACTCGCGCCAGCCCCTCACCCTCACCCTCCTCCTCGACACCTCCGGCTCCATGGAACGCGCTGACCGGCAGGAAACCGTCTCTGCCGCCCTCTCCACCCTTGCCGACACCCTCCGTCCCGGCGACACCCTCAACCTCCTCGGCTTTGCCCGCACCCCCCGCCTCCTCATCGGCGGAGCCGACGGCCCCGCCGCCGCCGCGCAACTCCGCCAGATCGCCCGCGACGGCATCCCCCCCGAAGGCGGCACCAACCTCGAAACCGCCCTCAACGCCGCCGGTATCCAGACCGCCGCTACACGCACCCCCGCCGCGCAAAACCGCATCGTCCTCCTCACCGACGGCGCGGCCAACCTCGGCGACGCCGACCCCGCCACGCTCGCCGCCATTGTCGAAAAACAAAAAAAACTCGGCATCACCCTCGACTGCTACGGCATCGGTTACGACGGCTACAACGACGCCATGCTCGAACACCTCGCCCGTGCCGCCCACGGACGCTACGCTTACCTCAACACCCCCGCCGACGCCCTCGACGACTTCGCCCAAAAACTCGCCGGCACCCTCCAGGTCGCCGCCCAAAACGTAAAAATCCAGGTTGAGTTCAACCCCGCCCGAGTCGTCACGTATCGCCTCTTAGGATACGAAAAGCACCGCCTCCGCACCGAAGACTTCCGCGACAACACCGTGCTCGCCGCCGAGCTTGGCGCCGCCGAAAGCGGCACCGCCATTTACACCGTGGAACCCCGCCCCGACTCCGCTGGCGGCTCCGGCGAACTCGGCATCGTCCGCGTGCGTTACCAAGACCCGCGCACCCTCGACTACCACGAGACCGGCTGGATCATCCCCTACGACCCTGCCGCCCCCGCCTTCACCGATGCTGCGCCCGGCCTCCAACTCGCCGCCGCCGCCGCCCTCTTCGCTGAAAAACTCCAAAACGTCGAAACCGCGCAAACCACCTCACTCCCCGCTCTCGCCGCCGTCCTCCGCGCCGCCAACGCCCGCCAAGGCGCATTCGCCCAAAACCTTCGCCTCCAAACCATGCTCGAAGAAGCCGCCCGCCTCGACCGCTAACTCAATATGGAGTGCGGCGATTCATCGCCGCTTTTCAGGCGGGATTTATCCCGCCTCTCTCACCTCTCACCTCTCACCTCCCACCCTCACCCTCACCCTCACCCCAAAGCTCCACTCACCCGCACAGCACACCATGAAAGACACAGAGCAACCATTTCCTACCCACCCATCCTCACCACCCCCCCCTCACTGGCACCATGCGCCCCTGCACGTATTAATTGAGCAAGGCATCTACATCGTTACGGCAGCCACTTACCAGAAACAGCACCATTTCCGTGCCCCCGAACGCCTCCAATTTCTTCACGACAAACTCCATGAACTTGCGACCGAGTATGGCTGGCAACTACAAGCTTGGGCAGTCCTCTCCAACCACTATCACATCGTTGCACTTTCGCCCGACGCCCCTGCTACGCTATCCCGTTTCATTCACCGACTTCACGGCATCACATCCAGATTCATCAACCAGCAAGATGGCATCACCGGACGCAAAATCTGGGCTCAATACTGGGACACCCGCCTCACCTACGAACGCTCCTATTTGGCCCGATTACATTACGTCCATACCAACCCAGTTCATCACGGACTGGTTTTGGACCCAACGAACTACCGATGGTGTTCTGCCGCTCATTTTGAAAACGCAGCCCCCCTATCCTTTCGCCGCACCGTATATTCAATGCCCATCGATACCTTAAACCTGCATGACGATTTCTAACATGGAGTGCGGCGATTCATCGCCGCTTTCGAGGCGGGATTCATCCCGCCCGCCCGCCCATTTCATAGACCCATTAGAACGCCGATAAATCGGCTACAAAAAAGCGGCGATAAATCGCCGCACTCCACGCCAAGCCACCAGCCAACCACAACCGCATCCACTTTTCCAATACCATGAAACCTCTCCATCTCGCCAACCTCGCTTGCCACCTCCGCCTCCTCGCCCTCCCTGGCCTCTTTGCCACCGTCCTCTTCGCCGCGCCCGCCGACTCCACGCAAATCTCCCTCCACGCCATCATCCCCGGCGATGCCTCCAAAACCCCCGCCCTTGTCCGCACCCAGGCCGCGCAAACCCTCACCCTCGATGCTGACGGCACCATCGCCACCACCATCAAACTCAAAACCACCACTCTCCATGGCGAAGCCGCCACCCTCTCGCTCGCCCTCGACGCCACCCCAAAAAACAACGACCCCATCACTCACAACCTCACCGCCATCGACAGCCCGCGTGTGCGCGACTGGGCGCTGCGCACCGCTCCCGACGGACGCCGCTACATTGACCTGCGCCTCGCCACTCCACTCAAAAAAGGCGAAACCCTCGACGCCACCCTTCGCCTCACTGCCCAACTCCCCCCTCTCCCCGCCGCCGGCTACTGGCCGCTCGCCATCCCCGTCATTGCCGCTGGCGACGACACGCAAACCCTCACCGGCACTCTTGATCTCTCGTGGGCCGAACAATACCGCGTCGCAGCCGTCGCCATGGAAAACATCCTCCCTGCCGACGCTCCCACCACCACCGACCTTGCCACCGCCTGGCAATCCCGCCAACTCGCCGGCTCTCGCAAAGCCCGCTTCACACTCGCGCCCGACTCCGTCCTCCGCCTCACGCTCGCGCCCGCCGACGGCATTGCCACCCTCGACCGCCTCACCCTCCGCGGCGACCTCCAGCCCGACGGACGCCTCGGCTTCATCCTCGAAGCCACCGCCCGCGCCCGCATCGACGGCGCAACAATCCCCCTCCTCGCCGGAGACGCCGCCCTCCGCACCCACACCCCCTCGACCGGCTGCATCATCCGCACCGCGCCCCTCATACCCGGCACGCGCAACACCCGCCCCCTCCGCTACGAACTCATTTTCCCCAAAGCCGGCGAATTCCCCATCCGCCTCGAATTTGACGCCCGCGTCACCGAGTCGGGCGACTGGCGGCAAATCAACTTCGCCATCCCCGCCGCCCGCATCGCCACCCTTTCCCTCGGCGGCTTCCCCGAACAAACGAAATTCGTCACCGACGCCATGCCACCCCTCGCCCGCGACACCGCGCCATCCACCGCCGCCTCCCGTTTCACCGGCCACCTCGCCGCCAACGGCGACGTGGCGTTCTCGTGGATGAGCGCCGGAGCCGACGCCGACGGACGCCTCTTTTACTCCACCGAGGAAGTCTCCCAGATCATCGTCAGTCCCGGCCTCCTCCGCCAGACCGGGGTCTACACCTACAAAGTCCTGCAAGGCAAACTCGACACCCTCCGCCTCGCCCTCACCGGCGACGGCGAAATCCTCCGTGTCACCGCCCCCGACATCCTCTCTTGGGAAATCGAGCCAAGTGGCGCGGGCGTCCCGCCCGCTGTAGGGGCGTCGCTTGCGACGCCCGCGCCAGCCGGACAGATTTACCGAACCCCAGAAGAGCACTCGCAGGCCGAAACGCAGTCGCGGGCTTCGCAAGCGAAGCCCCTGCAACGGAGTGGCGCAGCCGTCCCGCCTACCTCCACCCCAAAACACCTCCTCATCCGCCTCTCCCAACCCGTCACCACGACCACCACCCTCACCATCGAAACCCAGACCCCGCTTGGCGACTTCCCCGCGCGCTTCACACCGCTCGCGCTCGCCCCCCTCGGTGGCGTGCGTCACAGCGGCTTCGTCCGCGTTGCCAACGAAGGTGCTGTCCGCCTCGAAACCACGCCCCTCGCC
>NZ_ABEA03000099.1 GCF_000171235.2 Geminisphaera colitermitum TAV2
CACCGTCGTCGGCCAGCACCGCCCCGACAGCACAAACTGGAACTCCCACGCCTGCCGCTGCTGTGGCAGCACCGGACGCTCCCCATAATGACGTTCCCCAAAACCCAGATAACGAAGCATGACGCCCAGCAGCACGCCGCGCATGAGCGAAAGAGTCAAACACATGCCCGATCCAGTGCTGGCCTTCCCCCCCCTCCCCCCTGCTACATTCCACTCTGTGCCTCTGCATCTCTGCGTGAGACCATTCTGTTAATTCTGTCTAAAAATAGAACCATCCATATGAGCACCAGCACCACCCAGTCCGGCGGACACCCCCTCCGCTACGCCCTCGTCGGCACAGGCTCCCGCGCCTTCATGTTCCGAGACGCCCTCGCCGGCCCCCACGCCGCGCAAGGCCGGATCGTCGCCCTCTGCGACATCAACCCCCTCCGTGCCGACGCCTGGCAAACCGCGACCAACGCCTCCGCCCCTGCAACGGCGACCGCGACAAAAAAACTCCCCGTTTACGCCCCCGGTGACTTTGAGAAAATGCTCAAGGACGAACGCATTGACCGCGTCATCGTCACCACCATGGACCGCACCCATCACCACTACATTTGCGCCGCCATGCGCGCCGGGTGCGACGTCATCTCCGAAAAACCCATGACCACCGACGCCGACAAATGCGCCCAAATCCTCCGCACCATGCGCGAGACAGGCCGCCACCTCCGCGTCACCTTCAACTACCGCTACGCCCCCCGGAACAGCAAAGTCAAAGAACTCCTCGCCGCCGGAGCCATCGGCGACGTCCTCTCCGTCCACTTCGAATGGATGCTCGATACCAAACACGGCGCCGACTACTTCCGCCGCTGGCACCGCGACAAACGCAACAGCGGCGGCCTCCTCGTGCACAAAGCCACGCACCACTTTGACCTCGTCAACTGGTGGCTCAACACCGTCCCCGAGACCGTCTTTGCCATGGGCGGCCTCCGCTTCTACGGACGCGAAAACGCCGAAGCCCGCGGCCAGATCCACTTCTGCGAACGCTCCAAAGACCTCCCCCCCGCCGCCCTCGCCGCCGACCCCTTTGCCCTCGACCTCCGGGCCGAACCCCGCCTCAAAGCCCTCTACCTCGACGCCGAACCCGCCGACGGCTACGTGCGCGACCGCAACGTCTTTAACGACGGCATCTCCATCGAAGACGACATGGGCGTCATGGTCTCCTACCGAAACCGCGCCGTCATGACCTACCACCTCACCGCCTATTCCCCCTGGGAAGGCTACCGCGTCTCCTTCAACGGCACCAAAGGCCGCCTCGAATACGAAGTCGTTGAAAAAGCCTACGTCAGCGGCACCGACAAAGACCACAACCTCGCCCGCAACCTCAAAATCGGAGACACCACTGCTGCGGCCGTCCCCGAACCCGTGACCCTCCTCCTGCGCCCCCACTGGGCTCCCCCCGTGCGTATTCAAATCCCGGAGACCAACGAAGGCGGCCACGGCGGAGGCGACGCCCGCATGTTGCGCGACATCTTTGAGGACGGACCCGGTGCCGAGCCCGATCCCCTTGGTCGGGCCGCCGGTGTGCGTGACGGCCTTTATTCCGTCCTCTGCGGAGCCGCCGGCAACCATTCCCTGGCCACCGGCCAGCCCGTCCGCCTCGCCGACCTCGTCCCCGGCCTCCCCGAGTAACAACCACGGAGGGCGGGTCTCCCGACCCGCCAGACGCGGCCCCGCCGCGCCCATCCGTATCGCAGAAGTGCGAGCCTTGCGTTCACGCGCAAGGCTTCGTCGTCGGCTCGTCGAGAGAGACCCGCCCTCCGTCGTAAAATATGAATTCGCCGGGGCTCAGTCCGGCCTTGCGCGGATTGTCCCGGATGTAGGCTTCACAGTGGGATAGATGAGATTCGCTGCGTACAATCCGATCCCAATAATCCTCCTGCCAAAGTGGTCCGCTGCGACCAAGCGCCCGGTTTGCCATCGTGGCGGTATAACCCTTCCACGATTTCAGTAATCGCGACAAAGCGGTATCCTCCGTCGCGTGTCGGAGGTTAAACAGCACATGCACATGGTTGGGCATCACGACAAAAGTCCGCAGTCGATAGCGCTGCCCGTCGAAGTGGAGCAGCGCGTCACGAACGATCCCCGCCATCGCAGGATTACGCAGCACGCATTCGCCCGCGCCTGCGTCGAGCCACTGTTCGAGACGCTCCGGGAATCGTTCGTTGTAGTCGTTGAGTGTGCTGGCATCCCATGGTTCGGGGTGCGCGCTCATCCATTCTTCGCGCTCCGCCATCCACACGCGCAACCGGCCTGCTGGAAGGGCGTCATCCAAGCGCCATGTCACGAAATAACAGATACCGTCTCCTCGTTGTTCCCAGTGCGGCAAACGGTGTTCACGGTACAGGATGTAATCGCGTGGGTTAAATGGCTCGAACCATGTCTGCTCCATATCTGTCAAACATGCGTACAGTGTTCGTTGTGGAAAAGATTCAATTTGGAGGGCGGGTCTCCCGACCCGCCAGACGCGGCTCCGCCGCGCCCATCCGTATCCGGAAGTGCGAGCCTCGCGCTTACGCGCAAGGCTCGTCTGGCGGGTCGGGAGACCCGCCCTCCAAATTGAAATCACGCCGCCTCCACCAACTGCCGTTGCAACTCGCGGTGGTTGATCTTGCCGGTGCCGAGCTTGGGGATGGCGTGCACCACGCGCAGCTCGCGCGGACAGGCGAGGTTGCCCAGTCCCTTGTCGCGCAGCACGGCGCGGAGGTCGGCCAGTTGCAGGCGCGATTCGTTGGTCACGGCGACGAGCTTTTCGCCCTTGTCGGCGTCGGGCGTGGCGATGATCGCCACCTGACAGCGCAGTCCGTAGCGCGGGAAGGCCCCGGCCAGCGCGTCCTCCACGGCGGTGAGGCTCACCATCTCGCCGCTGATCTTGGCAAAGCGTTTCATGCGCCCGCGGATATGCACGTAACGCTCGTCGTCGATGTGCGCGATGTCGCCCGTGTCATACCAGCCGCCGCCGCGCTGGAACTCAGCGTTGGCCTCGGGATTGAGGTAGCCCTTCATGATGTTGGGGCCGCGCACGAAAAGGCGTCCGCCGTCGTCCACGCCGAGCACGGGTTCGAGTTTGTAGTCGATGCCCGGCAGAAGCCGCCCCGCGCTGCCAGTGCCGGGCTCCATGCGGTTGGCGAGGCTGAGGATGGGGCTGCACTCGGTGGCGCCGTAACCTTCGAGGATGCGCACGCCAAACTTGCGCGCCCAGGTTTCGTAAGTCGCGGCCTGCACTTTTTCCGCGCCGGCAATGAGGAAGCGTAGCGTGTTGAAATCGTAGGCGTGGGCCTTGCGCGCGTAGCCGTTGAGGAACGTGTTTGTACCGAAAAGCACGGTACAGCAGCGGTCGTAAACGAGCGCGGGCACGATGCGGTAGTGCAGAGGCGTGGGGTAGAGAAAGGTGTAACAGCCGCGCACGAGCGGGAACAGAAGACCGGCGGTGAGGCCGAAACTGTGGAAGAGCGGGAGCGCGTTGAAAATGCGGTCGTGGTCGGTGATGTCGATCGTGGCGATGGCCTGGCGGAGATTGGCAAGGAGGTTGCGGTGCGTGAGTTCCACGCCCTTGGGCACGCCTTCGGAACCGCTGGTGAAGAGGATGGCGGCGGTGGTCTGAACCGTGACGGGGGAGCGGCGCAGGCGGCGTCCGCAGGTGAGTCGGTTGCGCAGGACGGCGGCGAGTCTGGCGGCGGGGCGGATGCGCGGGCGCAGGTCCTCCAGGTGGAGCAGCGCAATGCCGGCGTCGGTCAGCGGAGCGAGGTCGAGGCGGGCTTTTTCGAGGAACCGGCGCGAGGTAATGATTTGTCGGATACCGGCGAGTTGCGCACACTGGAGCATCGTGGCCGCGCCGCTGGTGAAGTTGAGGATCGCGGGTGTGCGCCCCGCCGTCCAGAGGCTGAGCAGGACGACGGGCATGGCGTTGATGTTAGGCAGAATGATGCCGATGGGGGAGGGGGGGGAGGGGAGGATGCGCGGCCACAGCGTGGCCAGCGCGTCGCTGGCGGTCATGAGGCGGCGGTAGGTGAGTTCGGCGTGGGTGGCGTCTTCGAGGGCGATGTGGCCGGGGATTTGGGCGGCGGTTTCGGCGATGGCGGCGGGCAGGGTTTGGGGACCGTGGGCGAGGTCGGCCTCGAATTGCTGGCGCACGAGTTGGTCGCGGAGCCAGAGGGTGGTCTTGTCGCGGGCGATGGTGTTGGCGTAGTGCTCGAAGCCGGGCGCGGTGAGCGCGGGGCTGAAGTGCGCGGTGATGCGCGGGAACCATTTTGTCCAGCCGGTGTGGCGCACGAAGGGCAGGCGGGTCGCGCCGCGCAGGTAGCAGGTGATGACGCGGGCGCGGGTCTTGTGGACGAGGAATCCGGTGCCGTCGTAGATCTTCATGAGCGAGCCGGTGCGCGTGATGCGTCCCTCGGCAAAGAGCACAAGGCGTCCGCCGGTGTTGAGGTAGTCGATCATCTCGCGGACGGCGTAGGGGGAGGTTGTATCCACGGGGAAGGTACGGCGGTTGACCATGAGGCGGCGGTGGAGCCGGCTGGTCTGCGCGGTGGTCGAGGAGGTGACGATGCGCCAGTCGTCGTCGAGTGTGGCGTAGAGAAACAGCCAGTCGAGCCACGAGGCGTGATTGGGGATGAGGAGCACCGGGCCGGGCGTGGCGAGCGATTCGGCGCCGTGGGCGCGAAAGCCGAAGAGCAGGCGGAGAAGGAGGCGGACGAGTGTTTGCATGGGAACGTCAGATCGAAGGTCGGTTCAGTTCATTGGCCGGAGGGGGGGGGAGGGGGCTGGCGGCGCGTGCGCATGAGCAGCGACACCGTTGCGATGGCGAGCGCGAGCCCGATAAAAATGCCGCTGGCGGAGAGTCCGCATTTCACGCCGGCGAAGACATAGGCCCCGGCGAGGCACATGCCGATGTTGTCGAAGAGATTTTGCACGGCGATGGTCTTGCCCAGTTTGGTCGGGTCGGACTCGGCTTGGAGGGCGGCGTTGAGCGGAATCAAAAAGAGTCCGGCGACGATTCCGGTCGCGATGAGCAACGCAGTCACGGGCAGGATGAGGTTGAGCGTGGCGAGGTGAATGACCGGGCCGCGCCAGAAGTCCAAGTGTTCAACGCTGAAGAGGAGCGCGAGCATGACCGCGAGACCGAGGCCGTAGCCGGGCGCGGCGCGCAAGTCGCCGACCTTGTGTAGTTGACCGGCCATGACACTGCCAACCATCACGCCGACACTGAGCCAGAGTCCGAGCAGGGCGATTTGGGTGTTGGTTTCGAGTCCGAGGACGCCGATACCCCAGGGCTGGAAGTTGATTTTCATCGTGGCTCCGCACACCCAGAAGAGCGCCGTGCCGATAAGCATTTTGCGGAGGCGGGGGGCGGTGCAGAGGTCGCACGTGTGGCGCGCAAATGTGCCGACGCTGGCCGAGAGGCGGATGGAGGGATTGGACGGCGTGGGCGTCATGCAGAGGCTGAAGGCGAGCGCGCCGCCGTAGAGCCCGGCGAGGATGAGAAAGGAGACGAGTATGTTGTTTCTGAATACGTCGGACAAGCACGCCCCGGCGATGGCTCCGGAGAGAATGGCAACGAGGGTGAGGAGTTCCACCGTGCCGTTGGCTTTGACGAGGCGTTCGCGCGGGAGGATTTCGGGCAGGATGCCGTATTTGGCCGGTCCATACACGCAGGCCCCGATGCCCACGATGAGGTAGCCCGCGCCTTGCCAGAATGCGGCGGAGCCGCCTGTGGAGGCCGTGGACGGAGCCGCCAGCACGACGCCGGCGGCGCAGAGGAGGGTGCCGGCGATCTTGAGGGCGTTGCCACCGGCGAGCCAGCGGGTCTTGGCGTGGCGGTCGTTGAGGTGTCCGGCGAGCGGGGCGAGGAGGACGTAGGGAATAAAAAGCAGGCTGGTGTAGAGCGTGCTGGCGGTGCGCAACCCGGCGTCGGAGAGGGTGCCGGCGTGGTTGAGGTAGGTGAGCTGCCCGACGATGACGGCGAGGATGGCGTTGTCGCCAAAGGCCCCGAGAAACTGGCCTGCCAGCAGGAGCGGGTAATTGCGCGAGGAGGTCTTCATGTGAATGTGAGCAGGTGTGGGAATGCGGAGGCCGCGAGATTACGCGAACGGGGGGGGGAGGGGGTAATTGATAAAAGCGATGCCGGTTATCCCGACAACTCGTGGTTGAGCACGCTCAACGCGTACGTCGCCGCCGTGTCGCAGCGCAACACGAGCGCGCCCAGCGTCACCGCTTGGAAACCTGCTGCGAGCGCCGCGTCGATCTCCTCCGCCGTCAGATCGCCCTCCGGCCCCACCAGCCAGATCGCGCTCTTGATAGTGCGGGTGGGGTTGGCCGCACGCGCCTCCGCCACCACCTCGCGCACATGCCGCGCTCCCGGATGCAGGCTCGCCACCAGCCGCAGTTCCGCCGCGCCGACCTCGCGCAAAAACTCGGCCAGCCCGCGCACCGGGGCGATTTCCGGCAGCCACGGGTTGCCGCATTGCTTGCAGGCTTCGAGCGCACCCGCCCGCCACTTTTCGAGCTTCTTGTCCGACCGTCCGCCGTCGAGGTGGACTTGGGTGCGCGCCGATTCGAGCGGCACGATACGCGTGACTCCGAGTTCCGTCGCGTGGCGCACAATATCGTCCATCACTCCGCCCTTGGGCAACGCCTGCGCCAGCGTCACTGCGCACGGCAGCGACGGCGCGAGTCGCCCGGCCTGCGCATCCGTTCCGACTGCAATCACGGCGGCACGCTTGTTCGCCTCGGCCAGCGTCCCGGTCCATTCGCGGCCCCGCCCGTCAAACACCACCACCGGATCACCGGCGCGCGCCCGGTTGACCACGACGAGGTGATGCGACTCGGCGGCATCCAACAAAAACCGCAGTGCCTGCGCCGAGGTATGGGCATCGGATGCGGGAGCGGAGCAGAAAACTCGAAAGTCAGGCATGCGCATCACCCTGGGGACTGTCTTAAAAATAAGCGAGTTAGGATAGGAGCCAGAGGAGGATGGAGACGAGGGAGAGCATGGCGGAGAAGGAATCGTGGAGTTTTTCGTAGCGAGTGGAGATGCGGTCCACCTTCTGAACGAAGTATAGACGCTCGTCCTTGCAGCCTCAGGGAAACATGCCAGATGCAATCAGTGATGATTTCGAACAGATTCATCGCTTTTACTGCGGTTGGTGATCTGGTGCGGTTGCCAGTTCCTTGCAGCCTTTGAGGTCGAGCTTGCCGGAGCCGAGCGTGGGGAGGGGGGAGGGGACGTGCACGATGGTCCGCGGTATCCAAAGATTGGGGACACCGGCGGCGGTGAGTTTTTCACGGACGGCGTCGGGCGTGAGCGGTTGCGTGGTGAGGAGAACCAGCGCCTCGCCTTTGGCAGCGTCCGGCACGCCAACGATGGCCACGGGCGGACCGTTGGCCGGATCGAGGTCGAAGAGTTCAATGAGCTTTTGCTCCAGCGTGCCGTGCGGCACCATCTCGCCGCCGATCTTGGAAAATCGGGACAGGCGGCCCTCGATGGACAAAAATCCGTCGTCATCAAAATGGCCGAGGTCACCGGTCACGAACCAGCCGTCGTGAAACATCTCCGCCGTCTTCTCCGGTGCTCCGAGGTAGCCGCCAAAGACATTGGCTCCGCGCAGGCAGACGAGCCCCGTGCGGGTGAGCGGGAGCGGGTCGCGTGTATCGGGGTTCAGAATACGCGCGGTCATGCCCGGCATGAGGCGACCCACGGTGCCGGTGCGGCGGCCGTCCTGGGGCTCGGCGGTGGCGGTGGTCCGGGGCGGGTCGGGCTGGTTGACGCTGGCGATGGGGGACGTCTCGGTGAGGCCGTAGCCTTGGAGAAGTTCGATGTGGAATTTTTCGAGAAAGGCGGCGTGAAGATCGTCGGGAAGTTTTTCGGCTCCGGAGATGACAACCCGCAGGCTGCGCAGGTCGCCCGACTCGGCGCGCTTGAGCAGGGGACGCAGAAAGGTGGGCGCGCCGACCATGACGGAGACTTCCTCGTCACGAATGGTTTCGGTGATTTTTTTGGTGTCGAGGGGGCCGGGCACCGTGACCGCGCGGCAGCCGCGCAACATGGGATACCAGAGGGTGACGGTGAACCCGAAGCTGTGAAACAGGGGCAGGCTGGCGAGGAGTCGCGTGGAGTCGGGGAGGACGGAGAGCGACGAAATCTGCCAGCAGTTGGCGAGGATGTTACGGTGGCTGTAAATAACGCACTTGGGCTCGCCCGAACTGCCGCTGGTGAACAGCAACCCGGCCTCGGCGTTGTTGCCGTGGCGAGGGAGGCCGAGAAGGAGTGCGATCCATTTGTTGGGTGCGATCCACGCGGCGACGAGCCAGGGAAGGATGGCGCGGGCGCCGCCGGACGATTTTATCAGCGCAACGAAATCGAGCGTATTGTTCGTCCAGGGAAATTTTGGCAAACGCGCGCGCATCGCGTCCGCTGTAATGATCGTTCGGATACCAGCGAGGCGGAGGCTGGCCTCGACGGCGGCGGGGCCGGCGGTGAAGTTGAGGTTGACGGGCGTTTTGCCGGCGCAGAGGACGGCGAGGTTGGCGATGCTGGCGGCGGCGCCGGGCGGGAGGACGATGCCGACGCGGGCGTCGTCGCGCAGGGTGCGGCGAAGGTGGCGTGAGAGGGCGGCGGAGGCGGCAAGGATTTTCGCGGAGGACCAGACGCGGCGTTCGGCGGCGGTGCGGTCCACGAGTTCCACGGCCCAGGGACGACGCGCGAGGCCGCGCACGATCTCGCGGCCGAGGTGACGCTTGAGTTGCGGGCGTTCGTCAAACGCCTCGCGTCCGAGATCAATCAGCGCCTGTCGCACACGCAGCGTGTCCGCTTCCGCCGCCGGGATGGGTTGTCCCCAGGAAACGAATACATGCGTGCGCATGATTCGCGGGGATTTGAAGAGATAGCGGTTTTCGGAAAATGAGAAGACGGAGCCCCAAAGTCCGTCGTGCGCCACGGGCACGACGGGGACGCCGGCCTTGCGCGCCATGAGTTCGAAGCCGCGCTGGAGCTTCATGAGCTGGCCGGTGCGCGAGATGGCGCCTTCGGGGAAAAGCAAAACGAGTTCGCCGGCCTGGAGCGCGCGCGTGACGCGGCGGATGGTTTCGAGGGCGTTGGCCGGGGAGACGGGGATGGAGCCGGCGAGCCAGTTGATGACGGCGAACACGGGGGAGGTTTTCGCCATGTCCTCGTGCGTGATGAAGCGGATGGGGCGCGGGCACGCGAGTTGGAGCACGAGCGCATCCACATAGGAGAGGTGATTGGCGAGCAGCAGCGCGCCGCCGTCCGGGATGTGTTCCGCGCCGCGTGTGCGCACGCGGTAGAGCAGCCGGGCGAGCCAGAAAACAGGTCGCGTCAACAGCCACGGCGCGTGGGAACGCGTGAAGAGCGGCGCCGGGCGGGAGGGTGCGGAGGCGGCGGGAGTGGCGGGGGAGGGGGGGGGAGGCATTCGTTCAGGTTTCACGGATAAATTTTTTCGTCGAGCCAGAGGTGCTTGATTTGCAGGCGGTGATTCTGGCTCACGGCGGCTTCGACTTCGAGCTTGTCGAAACGGGGCGTGCCTTTGCCTTCGGGCACGAAGTATTTTTCGATGTCGTATTCGAGCCGGAAGTGGAGTTGTTCGCTGTTCGAGCCGGTCGTGATGATCGTGGCTTGGGCGCGGACCCAGAGACGGTGGTCGTTGCGATAGGGCGGGGTGAGGCGCACTTCGTCGATAACGTGGTATTTGGCGTCGTCGGGATCGGGCTTGAGCACAACGTAAACCTCGGCGTGGCGGCGTGGTTTTCCCTCCGTGCCGTCGCCGGGTGGGAGCGCGTTCCCGTTGTCCTGAGTGTGGCGGCTGATTTCGTAGTTGAGGATCATGTAGTCGCCGCGCAGCAGGTCGCGTGGATCGACGGGCAGCGTTTTGAGCCACACGGTGCGCCCGTTGCTGCGGACGTGCTCATGGTAGCCCGCCCAGATGAGCAGAAACAACACTTGCGCGGCCACCACGAGCCAGACCCAGCGGGCGGTTCTGGCGGATGAGGCGTTTGAGGTTTTTTGTAGTGTTGTTCTCATGACGCAGCCTCCGTGTGCGTTGCGGTTTGTTCCTGTTTATGCGAGCGGACGACGGCGATCCAGACGCGGCGTTTTCGTTCCAGAAAAATGCCGAGTCCGATGACAAGCGCGCCAGTGACGATAAAAAACAATCCGCCATGCAGCATCGTGCCGAAGAGGTCGATGTAGCGGGTGACGATATTGAGGGCGATGAAGCCGATGCCGAGATTGACCCACCCCGCGCGTCCGCCGGCGAGGCCGGCGCGAATCATAAGGATGTTGAGCCCGAACAACATCACCGACGCGATCACGCTCAGCCACCAGAGCCACGGGCCGCCATGAAAAAACCCAACGGCCATGACCCCGGCAACGAGCACGGCGGGGAGCAACCCGGGCGCGAGGGAAAACAGTGTGCGGCGTTCATGAGAAACCCGCCAGGCACTCCAGCCGGCAAGGAGCAGGAGCACGGCGGCCACGAGCATGGGAACCGGAGAGGTGTGGACGATGAAGTCGTCGTCGCTTTGCCAGCTGCGCCAAGCATGGCGCGCAAAGCCAAAGGCATAAAGCGCGGAGCACACCAGCAGCGCGCCCCACTTCTCATGCATCCCCGCAAAATCCGCCCGTCGCGTGCCGCGCAACGCGAGTCCCGCCAGCCAGATCGCCGCTCCCAGCAGAAGATAAATGGCGGTAAAAACAAAGAAGACCCGCTCATCGTGGCGGGAGTCCACGTTTATGATTGCGAGCCATGAATCGGGCTGCGCCATCTCCATGCCCAGCCACAGGAGCCCTGCGACGAGACTCAAAAACTGCGCCCCCACCGAACGCACCAGCCACGGCACGGCGGCGATGCCCAGCCACCATACCAACACGCCGTTGGAGGGGCGTGAGTTGAGGTGAAAAATCTGGCTCACGAGCGCAATGCCCGCGAGCAGCAACCCTGCGCCCATCATGAAGCACGCATCACCCGTGCGTGGAAAATTCCCCGGCGCGATGGCGAGTCGCCAGCCCGCCGCGTAGGCACCCGCGAGCAACGCCACGAGTCCGCCGATCTTGGTCCAGTCGCTGATCGCCTCCCAGTTGGAGCTGATGACCAGGCACACGCCCGTGAGCAGCAACGCCCCGCCGATCATCCCGAGGATGGCGACGAACCGGTTTCCACTCCGAGCCGGCTCCGCAAGCGTGGCTGTCACAGGTTGCATTACAGGTGCATCCGCCGACTCGGGATGCCGCGCGAGCAATGCATCTCGCTGTGCGCCGGTGATGATCCCATCCGCGACCCACCCGTCGGACTCTTGCCGAAGGCGATGTTCAAAGGAATGTGTATTCATTTTTTAAAGACATTTTTTAAACCACAAGGACTCAGAACCACAGAGCACAGATCCACAAAGCGTCCCTCCCCCCCCCCCCCCCTCCCCACCACACACACACACACGTGGACACGTTTGTTCTCCGTGATTTGTCCCTTTGTGCCTCAGTGTCTCTGTGGTTCATTCTGATTCGGTTTTATCGGTTCCGTTGCCGGTTTTGTTCTCAGGTCTTTCCTCGACGATCAAGTGCCGGAATTTGTGATACGAGAATCCAACCCACAGCAACACCAGCCCCAGCACCACGAAGGCCGCGATGCGATACAGCGCCGAGTGCAGATCGACAAAAAACATCCTTGGCACACACAACGCCAGTCCCGCCAGTCCGAGCAACCGGTAGGGCCGCACGCGCGCCAGCAACCCGCACATGAAAAGCGAAATCGCCGCCAGCCCCCAGATCACCGTGACGTAGGGCGCAAACGTGTCGTGCTGTTTCCACGCCGCGAAAAACACGAGCGACAACCCCGCCGCGCCTGCCAGCCAGCGTAGCCGGTTTTTCACTACAAACGACAGTGGTTTCGGCCCTTCCCCGGCGAGCCACGGCAACGCCGCGACCAAGACCGCCAGCAACACCACCATGCCCGACTCTGGCGACATGCCTTGCACCCATCCCGCCGCCACCCGCGTAAGCGCGTGCCACCAAGCGCCCGCGCCAAGGACAAGCATGGCGGGACGCGCTGCGGTCAGTCTCCACTGGCGCAGCACTTGCGCGATGAAGAGTATCGCAAAAATAAATACGACATGCGTCCCGGTTCCCTCAAAAAACCGCGTTGCCAGAAACCACGCCGCCACCACGCCCAATCCTGCCTGCACCGGGCCGATCAGCGCCAGCCAGCGTTTTGACGGGAACGACAACCGCGTGCTCCACCACGCCGGAGTCCACACGATGAGAGTCATGATGCAGAACGAGATGTATTCAAAAAGTGTGACACTCTCTGCTGTCCGCTGCTTGTGGAACACGATTGGAAACAGCGCCGCCAACCACGCCAACCACGACGCGGCGAGCGCCGGGATCACGCCCGGTCTCCATGCGAGAAACGCCACGGCCAGCGCCACCGCGCCATACGCCAGTGTGCACAAAGGCCATACGCCGACATGTCCATGAATCGCGATGGACCATGCGATGGCCCACGCGGCGCAAAGTGTGACAACGAGTGCGCAACCCGCCTGCAACCACTCCTGCGCCGCCGCCAACGGCGCCGCCTCACGAGCAGCGCGATGCCGTGGCAACGCCGTCAGTCGCAACACCACCGGCGTCAGCCACAACAACACTGCCGCGCCTGCCGTCCACCCTGTTGCATTCCACGGAAAAAGCCTGCCCGCTGCCAGCCAGCAAACCACGCCGAGCAACGCCGCCCACGTGGCGAGCGAAGTCAACCGCCACCGCGCCGACGCCCACGGTGCGGCGACGGCCAGCGCGAACGCGAGGCCTGCCATGACCACGATAGACACGCGCGCACCGCACACTTCAAACAACACCTGCGCTCCGCTGAAAATGGCGAGCGCCCACAACCCCGGCGCGATCCGCGCCAGCCAACCCTGCGTCCGGCACGCAAGCATGATCCCCGCCGCGATGGTTGGCGCCAGCACAACCAGCGCGTTGACCACCAACCGATGCCCGTCCCCTCCCCCCCCCCCCGCCCATGCGTCGGCGCACAAAAAACCGTGCGCCGCCAGCGTGAGCACTCCGCCCATGACGACCGGCCCCGGTGTGCGAAAAACCCGCGCCGCCAGCACGCCCGCGCCTGCAAACACCATCAACGCCGCCGGTTCCCAGCCACGCGGTGACGCATGCATGACCGCCGTCACCGCGGCCACCACAGCGAGTGTTGCCCCGATAAACTCCAGCAGGCGGCCGATCTCATCCACCTCGCGCCATGCTCCGCAGCGTCGTCCGAGTCCCGCGGCGAGTAGTGAAAAACCCGTTACAAACAAAACCGCCACCGCCGCCGGAAACGACGCGACGGCGATGCCCTCAAACACATGCCAGATAAAGTAACCGTATGCCGCCAGAGCGATCAGCCCCGTCCACGCCACGAGGAACCGGGATCGCATCCGCCGCGCAATGAACAGCATCACTCCCGCCTGCACCAAAAGCTGGATCGCCATCATGCGTCCCTCGCCGACTTCGATCAACCCGAGCGCAAAAACCCCCGTGGCCTTGGCCGCAAAAACCGCCGCCACCACATCGCCCGGCATCCGCCACTGTCGCAACACCACGAGCGCGCCCATGACCACCGCCGCCGAGAAATAAAACACCGCCAGATGTTCGCGTTGCAACGACACCGCCGTCGCGAACCCGAGCGTCAGTGCGAGGCTGGAATTGAGCCCTTGGAAAAACCGTTCGCCGTATCCAAATTCCGAACCCTCACTCCGCGTTCCGCGCCAGTCGCGCGCGAAGTGCAACAAAAGCATTCCTGTCAAAAACACCCACGGCCACGCGCCCGCCGCCACCGCCGCCACCTCGCCTGTCATGCGCAACTCGCGCAACCACGACCCATGCCACACCAGCGCGTAAACCGCATACGCGCCCGGCATCGCCACCACCGACGGACCTTCCCACCGCTTCCAGCGGTGAAACACCACACCGCCCACCGCGAGCAATGCCACCGTGACAAGCGCGAATCCCGGCATCCCGCGCGTGTGCGCAAACACCGCCGACGCCACTGCAAGCGCCGTTGCCATCGTGGCGATGACAGGCGACCTGCGCCACAACGCCGCCCCGCCCATGAGCAACGCAGCCGCCAGTTGCCAGCCTGTTGCCGCCACCGGATTTTCGATGACCCTCATCGCTGGAATTGCGTGCGCCGCGAACGCACAAAAATAAAGCAAGGCCAGCCCGCCGCCAAACACCACCGCGCCAAACTTCGGGATTTTGCGCTCCAGCCACAATCCGCCCGCCGCGACGCCGACCGACACCGCCAGCAACTCCGTGAACTTAACGACCGGGTTGGCGTTGACCGAAAAGTAAACCCCCAGGAACACGATGCCGATGACGAGCAGCGCCATGCCGATGCGCGTCGTCCACCACGCTGCGAGCCGCACCTCCGTATTACTTTCGCCCGCCCGTCCGCCGGCACCCTCCGCGTCGCCGGCATAGGCGGCGGACGGCGGCCAGAGGTGGATTTTTTGCAACCACGGCTTCCAAGCCGGCGGTTCGTCGGTCTGGAGTGGCGCGGGCGTCCCGCCCGCTTTGGGAATTGAGGGTGGCGCAGGCGTCTCGCCTGCTGTTTGGAATAAAGCGGGCGGGACGCCCGCGCCACTTCCATCAGCAGCGACCACCGCCGCCTGCACTGGCAACGGCGGCGGTTCAACCACGGGAAATTCCGTCACCACCACAGGCGGCCTGACATTGGGGATTTGTGCCGTGAGATTTGGGCGCTCTTGCTCCGTCTCGCACGATGCCTCAAGCCTGGCGATGCGCTGTTTCACCTCCGCCATATTTTCTTCGAGGTAACTGAGCCGCTTTTTGAGAAGGTCGATGTCGTAGCGCAGATTCATGGCGGAAGCAGATGAGGCAGGGCAGGGGAGTTGCCCGCATTTGTCGAGTGCGGTCGTTGCGTGTCGCGTATTGGGACACTGGCTGACTGGATTCCAGGTGGCACGGTGCTGGAGAATACCTGTTCCGCCCGCATTCCAGGTAATCGATAAAATCAATCTGGCCCATTCGACACGACGAATGCCCGCTCTTCGGCCCGTCCTCCGTGTCCAATCATTTACCAATCATCGTGTCGTCCGCACCGTCGGCCCCGGCACCCATGAACTCTCGATCAACGTCCCTTGCTGAAACGGCGGCACGCCCGTCTCGTGACGGAGGATTTGACCGATCACCACATCAATCGCAGCCATGCCCGTCCACTCCAGCCGCTGCTCCATGCCAGCCACTTTGCCTCGCAACGCCTTCGGCAAATAGAGCAAGGCCACCCCAAGATCATCAGGCAGGCGCAAACCCAGGTGCCTGGCCCAGTCAAAAATGTGACCGTTCACAGCCAGGCACGCATCCAGCCGGTGCCTGCCAAGCCAGGCGGCAAAAGCCTCCGAATCCTCCCTCAAAAACGGAAGCGGATCACTGCCCGGATGTCCGATGTAGAGCACTGGCGGCGATTTTATTTTTTCCTGCTCCAGACGCGCCCGGTAACCCATTACAAACCGATGCTCCACCGTGTCGTCCACAGAGCGGGCCATGTAGAGGCCGATCCGCTTGTGGCCCAGCGCGAGAAGCTCTCCGCACGCCTGCATCGCGGTTGAGTATTGATCGTTGCTGACAAAATGAAGCGGCGGCGCCGATGGACGCGAACCAATGGTGACAAGGGGAAACTGACTCCATATCGGCTCGCTTTCATGCAACCGTGATTTCCCCGCGTCATCGAGCGAATGATACACCACGCCTTGCACATTACGTGTTCGAAAAATACTGGCCAGCCGTCCCGGACTCATCCCCTCCTCATGCAACCAGAAACGATCCAGCGTGTATCCCAATTTCCCGGCACGTGCCTCGGCCCCCGCATCCCAGCCCTCCACAATGCTCGATGGAGTCACCAGCCTGGGATCTTTCAGAGAGGCATTCACAAACGCCAGCGTGGCCACATGTCGCTGCTTTCGCGAAGAACGCAATTCGTTCATCAACCGTGCCAGCAGGGCATTCGTCTGGTAACCCATTTGTGTGGCGATTTTCCCGATACGTTCACGTTGCCTCGCCGAGATGCGTGTATGTCCGCGCAGGGCCATGGACACGGTCGATTTCGCCACACCCGCCCGTTGGGCGATTTCAGCAATGGAGGGCAACGGTGAATCGTGTGTCATGATGCGTGAATTCGGGATGGAAAATGCAGGAGGTATGTCGAACGGATCGACAACAGTGCGTTTGCCTGTGTTTCCCCGGCAAGCCTTAAGTCCCGAAGTAAATATCTCCACCCTTCGCAGTTTCCCGTATCAAGAAAGCAATCCCATGAACACGCTCCCGATCATGCATCAATCCACTGTTACATCCAATCCCCATGCCTCGCTCGTTGCAGCCCTTCGCTCCGGCGCCGTCATGACCACTGCCCTCCTTCTCTGCGCTTCCCTTGTTGCTCAGACATGGACGGGTGGAGGCGGTGACAACAATTGGGCCACGATGACGAATTGGAGCACAGGTGCCATTCCCAGCGCCTCCGACAACGCGATCCTTGGTGCTGCCGCCACAGTGCCGATTAGCATGAATACTAACCAATCTCTCAAGCGCATCACCTTTGATGCCACCGCGGTCAACGGCATCACGATCAAACTCAGCACTGCCTGGCGAATCAACGCCCCAACCGCGCCGGGGGCGTCCGACCCCGGAGGCATCGCGGTGCTGGCGGGCAACAGTTTTGACAACGTGCTCGATCTGAATGGCCGCAACATCACTCTTGGCGCTTCCGGCATGACAAACGCCCACGAACTGGCGTTTACCAACAACGGCTCGGGAGTCTTGCAAATCACCAATGTCACGGGATCAGGCTCACTGCCCATGACTTCCACCGGCGCGGCAGGTGGTTCTCTCGATCTCGTCTTCAATGGCACGGGGCGGACTGTTGTTGACGTGGCCATCGTCAAGTCATCCGGCACCAATCCCGCCACCTTCAATATCAGCCAGACCGGTTCCGGCGTCACCACGTTCAACAGAGCCAACACCTACAACGGCACAACGTCGGTGAGCGCGGGGAAACTCTGGGTCAACGGGACGCACACCGACGGCGCGGCCTACACCATCGCGGGCGGTCTTCTGGGTGGTTCCGGCACGATCACCACCGCTGGCAACGCCGGAGTGACGATCGGAACTGGCGGCAAACTTTCCGCCGGCTCTTCCGAGAACGCCATCGGCACACTGACCTTTAATCTTGGCACCGGCTCGCTCGATCTGAGCGCGGCCGTGGCGGGCGACAGCGCCTCGCTGCTGTTCCGGCTCGGCGCGACCGATGCCAGCGACAGGATCGTGCTGCAGGCAGATTCGATACTGAATCTCGGCACGGGCGTATTCGGTTTTTCTGACTTTGTTTTTTCCACGGATGAGGGGTTTGGCGCCGGAGTTTACACGTTGTTTGAAACCTCCACCTCCATTGTTGGCTCGCTGTCCGACGGTCAGCTTTCGGGCACCCTCGGAGGTTTCGAGGCCATCCTTTCCCTGGCCAATGACAACAAGTCCCTCCTGCTGACCGTCGCTGCCATTCCAGAACCTGCGACCACTGCCATCTTGCTTGGCGGTTTGGGTTGCCTTCTGGTTGCGGCGCTTCGCAGTCATCGCCGCACCTCCGTATGATTCTTCTCCGTCGCCCCCATATTCAATGTCCCCAATGTCCTCTCCTTGCCGCCCCCTTTGTCGTGGATTCACGCTGGTAGAACTGCTGGTGGTGATCGCCGTCATCGGCGTTCTGGCCGGACTGGTTCTCTCCGTGCTGCCCAAAGTAAGGCAGAGCGCGCATCGGGCCACTTGCGCGAGCCACCTTCGGCAACTCGGCGTATTGGTCATGAATTACGCGGCGGAAAACAAAGATCAGCTTCCCCGCAGTCGTGAAGGAGGCTCTTTCAGCTTTGTCAGCAACCTCCTGCCCGACATGAAATTCGGCAACAAAAAGGATCATCCGATGGGCAAACTACTTTACTGTCCGGCAGACAAATCGGGTGGCGTGGCCACCTATTCCATCACTGCTGGATACCCGGCGGACAACACCGGGGTCTATTTGCGCGACAACACAAATACGGTTGAATACGTGGTGGGCAGGCTGCCAATCCATGCCTTTCCCCGTCCGAGCCGGACCTTCCTGCTGGTCGAAGCTCCAAGCGCGGCAAGAGACTACATCACCAAGGGGAACGATTCGATCATGACGCCCAAAGGGCAATTCGACATCGGCGGCATTGGCATTCACGGGGGAAAAGGCGCCAACTATCTTTACCTTGATGGGCACGTCGCCTTCATGAACACGCCCCTTGCCTTGGGCCAGTCCTGGCCATCCACCAAACTGGAAACCTATGAAAAGTGGGACATGGGATACAAGGCCCAGTGAAATTTTGTCTGTAACCAATAATCAACTACACCAGAGGGCGTGTGCCCATCCTGCAGCCATGAACAAGAAAAACTTGAACCACCATCGCCTATATGCGGCCATATCTGTATTCGCAATTTTGATACTTGTCTTCTGTGGCGGCTTGAACCTTTCCGCAGCGGAAGAGATCGTGCTGCAGGACGATTTTTCGAAGGCGGAGCAGGAAGCGCAAACCGCGTCCATACGCAGCGAAACATTGTGGTATGGATTCTCCAGCGGCGGCGGCCGGCTTCCGGTTGTCAAGGAGGTGTCCTCGGATGCGTTTACCGGAAAGCTGCTGGAATTTTCCGCGCAAAGCCAGCATACCCTGATCGTTGGTGCGTTCCCGACAGTGGAACTGAAAAAAGAGGGGGACTTCATCCAGTTGAGTCTGGATTATCGCTACCTTTATCCCCTGAAAAGCCCGACCCCTGCGTTCATAATCGGGTTGCACGACTCTGCCGGTGCGCCGCTCGCGGCAGGAAATATCCGGAAGGGATTTGAGCCCGGGGCGGCTGGCGCCAACCATGTTGGGTACCGGCTGGCCAAGCTGCCTCTTGATGAGGCGGGAGACCTGCAAGTCGATCTGGCCTCCGGCCTGGGATCGCCGTTTCCCCAGAAAAAAATCTCAGCCGGTGACAGCGGCCAGACGTTGGGCTCGCGCGAGTTGCACACGCTGGTATTAAGAATCACACGGCAGGAAGATGGAAATCTGGCATTCGCTTGCAGTGTGAATGGAGTAACCCGGAAGTTCGTCACCACCGATCCCGCGCAGGTTGCCGCCACCCGTTTCGACGAAGTGTCCATTTGTCCGCTGGGGCGGGGTTTCGAACGAGGCCCGGGTCTCAACTACTACGTCCAGACTGCCAACGTGCGGGTGATACGCGGAACGAAATAGGTCTTTGTAGTCAAAATCCCTTACATTCTAGCTGGCCGCCCGCCTGCCTTTCGAGGCAAGACGAGTGAGCAGTATCCATTTTCAAATGACGATTATTCGAGCCCTCATGATCACCCTCCCTGTCGCCTTTGCGACGTCCATGCCTGCCGGCGCGCAAACCATGTCCGGTGACGGCCTGGTGTCCGTCAACCTGCTGACCAATGGCTCGTTCGAGCTGGGACTCGGCGCGGAGCCGTTTTATCCGGGCTGGCGGGTGACCAAGTCAGCTCTGGCGTCGAGCGACACGCCCGCGCTGCCCGTGCTGGACACGACCGTCGCGCACACGGGCAAGCAGTCGTTGAAGCTCTCCCGGGCCCAGGGAAAAAGCGTCGCCTATCTCGATTTTCAGTCGCCGCTGTTCGCGGAAAACACCGAGACTCATTTCTCGTTCTGGACCAAAGCGGGCCGGCCCGGTGTCAGGCTGCTATTCGGAGCCTGCCCGGATGACGGGAAGGGGCGGGTGCCAACCGCGCCGCGATTGTTGCAAGGCGCACTTTCGACCGGCTGGCAGTTGTGGCAATGCCCGCTGCCCGCCCGCTCCGGCATTGTCCCCCTGCGGATCGAGTTTTCCAGCGACAGCGAGGAGCCGTTTGAAGTCTGGATCGACGATGTGAGCTGGACGACGGACAAACCGCCCGGAGAAGCCGGCACACGGGCGCGGGCCGGGGCGGTCGAGGTGGTTTTGCTGCCGGCGGCGCGCAACGGTATCCATTTTGCGGACCGGCCCGTCACCCTGCGCTGGAGCGCAGACGCGGATGCGCAACGCGACGTGACCTTGACCCTGACCTTGCGCGACCTGACGCGCGGTGGAGAGGCCGGAATCGCGTGGCGGGGCTCCGCGTCCCTGTCGCCCTCCCCAAGGCAGGGCGACATCGTGCTGTCCGGCATCAAACGCGGCGCGTGGTGGGCCGAGTTGGAAGTGCGCGACGCCGCCTCGCAGACGCTGCTGGGCGTGGGGCGGGAGCGCTTCACCGTGATGGCGGACCTGCAAAAAATCCCCGCTCCCGTGGACTTTGGCGCAGGCTACCACGGCGGCACCGAGTTCGGCACCGAGATCAGTTTCAACTGGCGGGGCCATTGGACGCTGGGTGAGTTCTTCGCTACGAATTTCCAGACTGGCTTCCGCGTGCAGCGCGACATTTTTGACTGGAACAAACTTGAGCCGGAACGCGGCCGGTATGTCTGGGATTATCTGGACGCGCGTGTCGAGGTCGCCTCGAAAAACGGCTGCACGACGATCATTTGCGTGCCGCACAAACCGCTGAATCTTTCCCCGGCGGAATCTCAAAAGATTCTTGGAAATCCGGATCCCGGGTCGGGTCGCTGGCTTTACCAGACGGCTCGCGACATCAGCAGCCACGCTGTTCGTTCGGCACCCATGGGACCGTCCAGCAATCCCAACCGGCTCTTCGCGCCCGATCCCGAGGCGTTGGCGGAGTTCATGGCGACGCTGGCCGCGCGTTATCACGACAAGATCGACGCCATCGAATTCTTGAACGAGTCCAATCTCTACATCGATCCCAAGGGCCTGATCGAATACTACTACAAGCCCGGTTATCCCGCCATCAAGCGGGTGGCGCCCGACCTGCCGGTGCTCATGAATCAGACGATGGATTTCGCAGCGGACGGCAACGGCTACAGCGGACAGTTCCTGAAGCTGGGCGGACTCGACTACAGCGATGGCATTTTCCACCACCCCTACGGAGTTTCGCTTTTACAGGATAACGGCCTGGAGGGTGTCCGGACGCTGGAACGGCTCGTGAAAACCTATTCGAAGCCGGACAAAAAGATGCTGCTGGGCATGAGCGAGATCCACGGATTGGGAGGCGGTTCCCGGGCATTCATACGCGGAGAGATTGTGCAGAGGGCCTTGCTGGATTGGGCGGTCGAATGCCGCTGGAGCGCGGGCGCGCTGCTCACCCGGACCACCTTTTACGAGGGCAGCGGTCCCCGCCACTGGTTCCTGCGCGGCCCCTTCGCGCCCGGCGTCAGCGCAGTTCACATGAACGCGCTCTACGCGACTCTCGGTGGATACCGTTTTCTTCATCGGATCGAGTTGGACGACAACGTGCTCATCATGGCCTTCGAGAAACCTGATGCCGGACCGGAGGAGGCGCGCTACGCCGCAGCCATCACCGCAGCGCAATTCCCGTTGGTCGTTTCCCTGCTGAAAACAGACCTGAATGGAATCGCTTTCTCCGCCTTCGATTTCACGGGCGAACCGGTGGCGCTGCCCTCCCTCACGGATATTCAGGTCGAAATGGATGCGTTGTATCTGAAAAGTAGCGACAGGCGTTTGTTCGACCGGCTGAAATCCGGACGCATTTCCTGGGGACAGCGTGTTTCAGGAGAGATCGAGGACGTGGTCAGCGCAGAGGCGGAGAGTAACATTTACACCACCGGCGCGCCACCGCGCAGGACGCAGACATGTGGCGTCATTACCCGCTGGACGTTGCTGGACGGTATCCCCGACTCCGGCAGCACGCCCGATAAAAACTTACCTTTGGAAAAAAACCTCACCGCCGCAAATGGAGAACTCGTCTGGCCTGCAAACAAGACCCGGGTGGTCGATCATCCCCTGCCGTACGTGGTGTTGTCCGGGAAGAATGCTTCCGAGGTGGCCTGGCATCGCGCCTACACTTCCATTCAGTCCGGGCAGGCCGGGGAGATGACTTTGTATTTCAGTGCGACCGGGCCGGCGGCCATCTGGTTGAATGGGACAAACCGTATCGACTTTTCCGATCTGTCTTACGATCTGGTTGGACGCGCGTGGCGTTCGTTCACGGTGCCAATCAAGAAGGGGATGAACCATGTGCTGGTGCAGGTTGCTTCGCGAGGCGCGCCGTGCGCATTCGCCTTGAGCGCGAACAAGGAGGCGCTCAATGACTCTTCCATTGCGGTGGACGAGGAGGGTTTTGTTCGAAGGTGGAAGATGGTGGGACCGTGGAAAAACTGGCGCAACCGCGAGGGCAAATTCCAAGGCAACACCCGGGCGTTTCTCTCCGAACCGAATCCCGATTTCCTACTGCATGCCGAGGGATTGCGAAAGATGCCGCTGGTATGGTATCAGGCATCATTTGACACTCCTGTGATTCCCCATCCGTGGGTCGAGGGCGTGTCCTACGCTTACACCGTGGTGGAAGTGCCCGAAGACACGCCTTGCTTCGCTTCGCTGGGGTCGGACGACGGCTATGTCTTGTGGATCAACGGTGAATTGGCCGGGCGCAACGCCGCTTCGAGGAAGATCGAAGTCGATGCGGAGAAGTTACCTGTGCTCCTGAAAAAAGGACGTAATCGAGTGCTTTTCAAAATCGACGATACGGGGGGAGCGGGTGGATTTGTCCTGCGGTTCCTGCACGGAAATGGAAAGCCGGTGCGCCTGATTGTCCGTGATTAAACAATGAGCATCATTGATCTCCCGCTTCACTCCCGGTGGTCAGTCATTCGCAAGGTCGTCTTGCGTATGGCTGTGCTGTTGTCCGCTCCGGTCTGTCTCGCGTCCGCCGTGGGAATCACTTCGAACGGACTTGAGCTTTCGGTGGAGGCAGGTGCCATCGGCGGCGTGAGCTGGCCGGCGGCAACGGTGACGGCATTGTCCAAACGTTCGCAGGCCTTGGTGCTCAACTTGAAAACGCGCACCCTGCACACGCTTCCCCGCGCCATTGGTGATGGGGAAATCGGGCTGGCGCAGGTGGATGCTTCCGACTCCGGCATCACGCGCATCGAGGCGGTTGAGCCGGTGTTGCCGGCAACCCGCATTCCACGGGCTTTGGGAAAACTCGCTCGCGGCGAACCGCTGAAAGTGGCCGCGCTGGGAACTTCGTTGGTCGAAGGCGGCTGGGCGGCCGAGGGCTGGTTGCGGCTGCTTTTCGGGATGGGCACCGAGGAGACCCGTTATCTGGTCGGCAGAGGGAATGGCGTCACGCTGGCCCGTTACGCATTGGGTGGAAGCAACGCCCGTTACACCTTTGCCCTGCTGGGCGAGGCGGTGGCGGACGAAAATGGCGCGCGGCTGACGTCCCCGGTTTACGATAGTGATTTGGTCATCGTCGCCCTGCTGCCCAACGATGGAGTGGACCGGCTGCCGGTCTTCGAGGGCGCAGTGCGCCGGCTGCGGGCGCGGGGGATCGAGGTTTTGCTGCTCACAGATCATGCGTTTGCCAGGAAAGGCGAGGCCGACCGGCTTTGGCGTGATGGAGTTTTTGTCCGTGCCATGGCGGATCGCTATGGTTGCGCGCTCGCCGATACCGCCGCCTATGTCCGCGAGGGGGAACTGCGCGGACTGACGCTTTACAAGGATCCGATTCACTCCAGCCCGGACGGGTACCGCGTCTGGGCGCAGGCCATCGCGGGAGTTTTGTCTCCCGGAGTTCCGCTTGCGTCCGCCGTCAGTCTGGGAGCTTCGATGGAGGCGTCCAAAGGTCCCACGCTTGAAGATGCCTCCAGGGTGCCGGATGGGGCCTTGGTTGATTTCCTGCCGTCGCACACCGGCGAACTCGTTTCCCAAGCGCCTGACAACCGTCTTTTGCGAGCCTACAACGTATCCGCCGGCGGTATGCTGCGGCTTGGCGCGGGGACTTCTTTCGCACTGCGCAGTCAGTCGTTCATGGCGCTTGATTTGGTCATAGACAGTTCGTCTGTATTCGTTGCCGAAATACGCGACAAGGATCATGGCGTGGTCAAGGTCATCAATCGCCCTCCCGGGCGTCATGCCGGAACGCGCGCGCAGGTGTTGACGGCATTGTCCGCCTTCGAATCGAGAAAAAATACCAGCGCACCGGTCACGATATTTGTCACCGAAGGAGAACTACGACTCTACGCCGTAGTTTATCAGACCAAGGACAATCGGCGCTGATTTCATCTCTCTCCCGTCCCCCCCCCCCCCCCCCCCCAATTCATGAACAGAAAGATGGCAGTCAGTGTGGCCGCATTGTGTTGGATCCAATTGTTTGCGAGTACCGAGCATCATCCAAAGGAGACTCCAGAGTGGAGAACACCGTTTCCGATCAAACGCATGGCAGACACCTCCGGGCGTTTTTCGGACATCCTTTGGAAAGACGTGCCCGGCTTGCGAATTGGCGGAGAAAAAAACGATACGTTTTCAGGAACGGTTTCGCTGGCGTGGAACAACGACGGATTGTTGCTGCGCGTGCGCATGAAGGACGATTCGGTCCACGCTGCATCGTTGGCTGTCGTAAGCGATCCGGCAATCGATGCCGGTTGGGTGTTCAATCATTACGACGCGATCGAGATCAGCGTGGGAGGACGGACGTTTGCGTTTTGCCCGCTGGAAGACGGGCGGGTGGCATATTATTACGACTTTCTTGAACGAAACGAGGTGCGAGAGGCGAATGCACGTATCGTTTCAGCCGAGGACGATCACGAGCTGCTTGCGATCATTCCCTGGAGGGACATCGACGCGGAGCCGAAGGAGGGACTTTTCCTGCCGCTCATGATACGTATCCATGATTTGGATTCGGATGGGGCGGGGAAGCCGAAGAGCGCACGGCGCATCGTTCTGCCCAAAACGGCGGAGCCCGGCGTGCCGGTTTCCTATGGTGCTGCGTTTCTTGTCGGCGAGCGGCTCCCGGATGGACATGCGCCGCGCCTGGAGCCGTTGTTTGGCGTGCGGCTGGAGACGGGCGCGTACCATCGCCGGATCAGGTTGCTGCTTACCGCCGGCAAGGAGTTTGGCAGGCTGCGCGTCAGCTATGGCGGAACGTTGGACGGCGCGACGCTTTACCGAAGCTCCGTTTCTCTGGGCGAGCGGACGACGCTTGTTGATCTGCCCATCGGAAAGTCGCTTGGCGTTGTTCGTCTGCACATGACCGCACACTTGCCAGGAGGCGAGTTTGGTCCGGTCATCCTCGACTATTTTTCGCCCGGAGAAAAAGCGCTTGCAGATTACCGCGGAACCATGACGCCCCCGGAGGATTTCGATGCATTCTGGAACGGAAAACTGGCTGAGCTCGCCTCGATTCCCATGGAGACACGGATGGAAAAACTGCCAGAATCGGATGAACAAACCACTCTATGGAAAGTGCGACTGACGGGATGGCGTGGGATTCCATTCTTCGCATTTCTGGCGGTTCCGACCGACGCAGGCAGGCATCCGCTGAGGATGCGTGTGTACCCGCGTGTCCCGGTCACGACGGCAAAGCCGGAAAGGGGGAAAGTAGTGCTGGCGGTCAGTCCGCGTGGGCTGGGGCCGTCTTCGGAGTTTTCGCCGCCACCGCAGCCGGCATCCCAGCATCGTTCCGAATCGGGCAGTCCCGAGGATCTCTACATGCTCGCCAACATTTTGGATTGGATACGCGCAATCGACCATGCGCTGACCCTGCCACAAGTGGATGCGTCTCGTGTGCATGTCAGCGGAGGGAGCCGCGGTGGCTACCTCGCGCTGGCTTTGGCGGCGGTGGACTCTCGCATCACCTCCACCTATGCCGCCGTGCCGGCCTACGCCGACGTGGAGCTTTCGGCTAGCACGGGCAAGTTTCCCGATACCCGCCAGATCATTTACGGAGGATCGGCGGAGGATCGGATTCGGCAGCGTTTCGTTTGGTCTTACTTCGACGCGGTCAATCTTGCCCATCGCATCCGTTCCCGAATCCTCGTGGAGGCGGGCATGCAGGACAACATTTGTCCGGCTGCGGGGATCGTGGATGCGTTTAATCGCATGCCTTCACGCGAAAAAATTCTGCTCCTCAATCCCGAAGGCGGACATTCCTCCTCCCCCGCCAGTCTCCAGATGGAAGCGATCATCGCCGGTTGGTAAGCAGCGAAAAATGATTATTCTATCCTTATTTACCAATCATCATGCCGTTCGCACCGTCGGCCCCGGCACCCATGAACTCTCGATCAACGTCCCCTGCTGAAACGGCGGTACGCCCGCTTCCCGGCGCAGTATCTGGCCAATCACTACGTCAACTGCAGCCATGCCTTCCAACTCCGGGCGCGGCT
Organism: Geminisphaera colitermitum TAV2; assembly: GCF_000171235.2. Taxonomy (GTDB): domain Bacteria; phylum Verrucomicrobiota; class Verrucomicrobiia; order Opitutales; family Opitutaceae; genus Geminisphaera; species Geminisphaera colitermitum. The sequence goes on from NZ_ABEA03000099.1 coordinate 26,359, forward strand.
GCATTCCGGCCACTCTGTCGCGCAGTTCCTTTGGCAGATCAAGCAAAGCCACGCCGAGGTCATGCGGCAGACGCAACCCCAGTCTGCGCGCCCAATCCAGAACATAGTTATGCACCGAAAGACAGGCATCCGGACGGTATTTCTTCACCCAAGTCTGAAACGCTCTCCCATCCTCTTCCTCGTGGCGCTTCATGGTGCCGTGCGGATGATGAAGCGTAAAAACAGGCAACTCCACTCCCTCTGCACCCTCTGCCGCCAATGACATCGCCTGCCGGTAACCGGCGACGAACCGGTGTTCCAGCACGTTGTCGAGCCAGCGTACCGTGCACAATCCGATGCGCCGGTAGCCCAGCGCCCGCAACGCATCGCAAGCGTGAAGAGCGGTGGTGTAGTGGTCGTTGCAGACAAAATGTAACGGAGGATTCCTTACACGTGTGCCGATGGACACACACGGAAATCCTTCCCAAACCGCTTCGCAGTTTTCCAGCTTCGAGTCGTTGTCGAGCGAGTAGAAAACGACGCCCTGCACATTGCGCGCATGCAGAATTCTCGCCAGCCGTTGCGGGCGCACATCCGGATCATGCAGCCGGAACGAATCCAGCGTGTAGCCAAGCTGGCTGGCACGTTCCCCGGCCCCGGCCTGCCAGTTTTCATCAATGCTGGAAGGCTGCGCCCGCGACGGTTCGAGCGGCGAGGCATTGATGAATGCGAGCGTGCCGATATACCGCTGCTTCCGTTCCGAACGCAGCTCGTGCATCAGGCGCGCGACAAGCGCGTTGGTCCGATACCCCATCTCCGTGGCGATACTGCGGATACGATCACGCTGTTGCGCCGAGATGCGCGGATGTCCGCGCAGGGCCAACGACACCGTTGACTTTGCCACGCCCGCGCGTTGCGCGATGCTCAACATTGAAGGCGGCTTTCCGGAGGATGGGGCTGAATTGCTGGGAATCATTGGATGCAAAATCGATCATGAATTGGACATATGCGCAACTGTTCGACAACACCATGTTTGTCGTCCTCTCAAAATCCACCACCCTCATTTTGTTTCCTCTCAAAAATCCATCTGTCTGCATTGCAATACGTCTCCCCTTCATCGCCCCATGAACACAACCCGCAACTCATCAACAAATCTTGCGAACCCTCTTTCACACCGCTTTTTTACGCTGCCTGCGCAGGCCTTTACATTGATCGAACTGCTGACCGTGATCGCCATCATTGGCATCCTTGCGGCGATCATCATCCCTACTGTTGGAAAAGTCCGCCAAAGCGCTCGCCAGACACAATGTGTCAGCAACCTGCGTCAAATCGCCACCGCCCTCTTGCTCTATACGGGCGATCATCGTGGATATTTTCCGCCAGGCTGGCAGATGGGACGTCCCACGGTCTGGCAGAAGGATGTCGCTCCTTATGCAGGACGCTCGGAAAACGCCTCGAGGGGAATCGATGCCTTGGGCACCATTTTTGAGTGCCCTTCTATTTCGGCTGCGGATCTGACTGTGACCGGAGCCACCAGCTATGCGGTCAATTCGCCGCTCCTCGGGAACAACGCCTCCAAAAAACCGCTTCACCAGATCGACCAACCCTCGCGCACCGTCCTTGCCGGGGATTGCAGGACTACAAACACCGATTTCCTATCGCCGACCAACATCTCCGGCGATGCAAGCACGCTTGTTTTTCGCCACCCTGATCCCAAACCGGGCGACCCGGCGGTTGTGGATCACGGAGGAGGTTTGAAAAGCAGAGGCAGTGGCCGCGCCAACGTCGCCTTTTGCGATGCTCACGTGAAAGCCTTCAAACCGTGTGAAATCGCCAAGGGTATCGACAACGGCGTCATCTGGGAACCCTGATTTATAGGAACAATCACTCTATGAAAATCCCCGCAATCCTCATGGCTGCTTGTATTGGAATTTCCATGCAGATCACCTGCGTGTCTGGAGCAAATGATTCCCCTGTCATCTTCTGGGCGCACTACATGCCCATGGTTCCGCACGGGCACATGCACGCGCATCCCCATGCCGCCGGCAATCACGACGCCTGGCCCTTCGACTCTCAGCACTCCGCCAGCAAGGACGACTACAAGGAGGACATGCTCCAGGCACTCGAAAGCGGCATCAACGGCTTTCAAATGCTCGGCTCCGTCAATCCCGCCATGTTTGACGCCGCCCGCGAAATCCACGCCGCCACCGGACGCCTCTTCTACATCGCCCCCCAATGGCTCTATCCGCGCGATTTCGACAAAAACATCGCCGCCATCGAAATCTTTGCCCGCACCTATGCCGGCAACCCGCATGTTTACACCCTTGGAGGCCGCCAAGTGCACTTCTTCTGGGAGTCCGTGAACGACGACCTCCTCGCCAAAATCCGCGACGCCTTCCTTGCCCGCGGCATCGACATTGCCCTCGTCCCCACACTCCGCGGACTCACTCCCTCCTCCCTCTCCGACACCACACTCCCGGCCATCGAATGGACCGCCGCCCAAGGCTGGAGCCACGGCGCTCTCGACCCCGCCCAAGCCGCCGCCCTCGTTGCGCGCCTCCGCCAGCACGCCCCAAAAAACTTCCTCTACATCCCCGCCATTGCCGCCGGTTACGACAGCTCCAACCGCACCGGCCAGGCCATACACGTTCCCTTCCACGGCATCGCCACCCTTCGCGACAACCTCAAAACCTGGGTCGGCCTCGGCATCCGCCAGACCATGCTCGTCACATGGAACGACCCCCAGGAATCCCTCGAAATTCCCTCCAGCCGCAACATCTGGGGCCACAACACCCTCCTCCGCTACTATCACGAAATCGCCGCCACCGGACGCAGCCCCTTTGCCACTCCGCAGCCCATTGTTTCCTATCCTGTCGAATGCATTCAGGGCGACGACCTCTTCTTTCAAATCGTCGGTATCCCAAGCACCGATACAGATATCGTCTGGCGCGCCCGCATCGCCCTCCATCCGATCCTCCCAACCACCACGCCCCTCCCTCCCCCCCCCTTCATTCTCACCGCCGACCTCCCCGCGCCCGGAAAAAACAAAGACGCCTTCCTCAACCTCGCCTGGAACACCCGCCCCGCGCTAGACCTCGCCGCCTCTGCCCTCCAACCCCGCATCACCATCGAATGCCGTCCCGCCGACGCCGCACCCCACGCCCCCTGGCAAACCCTTCACCGCGACCTGACTCTCCCTCCCGTCACCCTCCGCTACAACCTCGTCCAATACCCCGTCCCCTACGCCATCCAACTCTCGCGTATCGCGCCCAACGATACACTCACCCTCGACATCCGCCCCGCCGCCGGCATTCCCGGCAACGCCCTCTCCACCGCAACCGTCACCGCTGCCACGCCCGCGCCCATGCGCCGCCTCATCCTCAACGACGGCACCCGCAGCCTCGGAACCTTCCGCGACGCCGAACCCGCTGCCCCTGATCAACTCCGCAATCTCTATGTGCGCATCGAAGCCTCCGACCCCCTCCCCCTCTCCCTCCGCATCAACAAAGGCGCCCTCCACGACCTTTACAGTCCCTACGGCAAACTCGATCAGGCCGTGCAACCCCTCAATGCCGCCATGGCTACCTTCCCCGCCCGTCCCGCTGGCGGTGAATACCGCATGCGCGTCGTCCGCCTCACTGCCACCCCCGACGCCACCCTCACTCTCAACTACGCCCAACACCCCGACACCACCGCTCTCACCGCCACCCTCGATCAACTTGCCCGCGGCACCCTCACCCGCGCCGCCACCCTGGACGGACGCGAGCTCACCCTCGGCATGACCCTCACCACCGACGCCACCGACCCCAACATCGACTACCCCCTCCCCCCCCGTTCCACCGCCATTCGCACTCTCCCCCTTCACCCCTCCCGCGAAGGCGAACGCGTCCTCCACGCCATGGCCCTCCTTGCCGACGACACCGTTGCCATCTCTCCCGCAATCATCATCGGCGACCCCGCCCCTGAAGCCATCCAGCATGTCACCACTCAATGGATACAAACCAGCGGCACTTTTTCCGATTTCGTCCTCGGCACCTCCGAATCCTCCCTCAACCCATTCACCTCCGACCAAGTCCGGACCACTCCCCTGCGCCGCCGCGCCATCCCCTACTTCAACCTCAACTTCTCCGAAACCGCCGGGCTCCGCCTCAACGACACCGGCGCCAGCCAGCAAGCCGGACGCGGCTGGATCGAGATTGGAAAAGCCAAACGCGACGACGCCATTAGCGGCCCCCGTCCCACTGACCCTGCCAGTCGCTACCGCTGGCTTCCCGCTTCCGAAGGCCGCATTGGCTCCGCCCTCCAGCTTGGCCCCGACACCGGCATCCGCTTTCGATCCAAATCCAGTCCCGTCGGCCCCCAAACCCTCGCCCTCTGGGTTGACCTCGCGTTCCCCTCCCCCCCCCCCCCCGCCGACACTGCCGCGCCCAATCCTGCCGCGACCCTCCACGCCGGTCCCTTCCAACTCGAATTTCTTCCCCCAAAAGCCTCAACCCCCGACGCCCCCAACACCGCCCATCTCCGATTCAACCGCAGCGGACAACATTACGAACACCCATTCCCTCTCCCTCCCCTCTCCCCCGGCTGGCACCACCTCGCCTTTGTTTACGACCTCGCTGCCGTGCGCCTTTACATCGACGGCCGCGCCGCCGCCGAAATCGACGGCGTCCGCCCTCTTTACCAGCGCACACACCAATCTCCCCTCGTCCGCTTCCAGCCCGCCCCCTCCGGCACGTCCGCGCCCGCCATCGGCTTTACTGGCAAACTCGACGAACTCCAAGTCATCGGCACCGGTCTCCCCTCCGTTGATATCGCCCCTCTCGCCGCCGGCCACCCCTGGCGGCAACTCACCGATTAACCAAAATACACGCCATCTAAAAACGTATCCAAAAACATGCACAAACGAACAACCCAACGCCGCCTCCGCACCGTCCGTCGCCACCTCCTGCACATTTCAGCTGCGCTGCTCCTCCTCTGCTGCGCAACCGCGCTCAATGCCGAGGTGTTGTATCAGCAAAACTTCGACAACGGATTTAACCGCAACATTTCCCTCAGTCGCATCGCATGGCAAAGTTACTCCGCACCCGATGCCGCTGACATCACAGCCGACACACGTCTCGTCCTCATCCCGCCCAATCCAGGAAATTCAGCCGACTCTGGCGGCTTTCTTGCCTTCATCATTCCCCAAGGCACTTATGCCGCAACCGGCGTCTTTCCAAAAACCGACGCCACCGGAGCCACGATCACCTGGCGCATGGGCAATAGCCACCGCACCGCCACAGTTCGCCTCCTCGTTCGCATCGAAGACCAATGGTTTGTTTCCAGCACCACCCACAGCAATGCCGGATACGATGCCGCGAAATTTTCCGCCGCCAGTCCTGCCGCGATCACCCAAACCATCCCTGTCACGACCGACGCCAGGGCATGGCAACGCCTCACCCTTAAACCCGGTGAAACCCTTTCTCTTGGAGAACCCTCCGCCCTCCCCTCTGCCATCATTAACGGCATCGGCTTCCTTGTGGAGAACAGCGCAGGCCGCGCTATCGTCCGCCTCGATTCCCTCCTCATTGAAAAAACACACACTGATCACGCACCTTAGTCCGTATCCACCCGAAAAACACATCAATCCATAACGTCATAAAAAATGAATACACAAACTATCCGCTGTCTCCTCGCCTTGACCGCCGGATCCATATCGATCCTCGCCGCTCCACTCGGAGCCACCTCCAACGAACTGTATAAGCAAACTTTTGATGGTTTCTCGGCGCAGACCAACAAGGCCATAACCACCATTTCCGGCTGGAATGCCTATGCAGGTGCGACGGCCGGGACCGCTACGACAAGCAACGTCTATATCATTGGTGGCTACAAAGGTAATCCCAACGGGGACTACGGTTTCCTCGCCATCAACTCCGCTGGCATCACCACCCCTTACCTTGCGATTGGAACCATCACTCCAATCAACATCACTGACACCACCGTCACTTGGACGATGGGCAATGCCAGCACGGGCAGCAAAGTCCAGTTGATGGTCCAGTCCGGCGGCGAATGGTATGTCTCCTCTGGCACCTATTCCAATTCCAGCACCTACACCGCCGGCACATTTGCATCGGCTGAAACCGCCAGCGTTACACAAACCCTCAACTTCTCCACCGCCACTTGGAACGCCTTCGCACTGAACCCCGGCACCGCCATGAGTGTCGGTGCCACTGCCGCGCTCCCCTCTTCCAGCATCACGGGTATCGGTTTTTATGTTACGAATGCATCGGGTTTGGTGCGTCTCGACACTCTTACCGTTACCAGCGCTGCCGTTCCCGAACCAACCGCCGCCACCCTCCTGCTCGGCACACTCGCCCTCGTGGCTGCTGCCGCCGCCTGCAAACTCCGGCGCTAATTCCAATTTGCTCACATTCACCGGGCGGGTGTCGTTCACACGTGAGCGCTTGGAAGCGCCGGCATCCTGTCGGCATTCCGGGAGCGAGGTGCGCAGCATCCGTCCGTTCCACCATCGCGTTTTCCGCCCATCCATCTGCATGCATAAATGCGATACGCCCTCTCTTGCGCGCTGCATTTATCTGATAAAAAAGCCCGTCCCAAAGAACTGATTGTCAGCAGCATGGCTGTCCTGCCCTGCAAAAGACTCCTGTCGTCCTCTTCGCACGCGACTCCATAAGAGTTCCCCAATCGGAACGCCTTTTTCCTTCATGTCCACATCCTCCAATTCCCTCCCTGACGACATCTTTCTCTTTGGTGCATCGACTGCCCCCTACGCGCGCGGCGCCGACTGGCCCATGGAGGAGTGGGACTCCGACATGGCCACCATGCGCCGCCTCCACTTCAACACCATCCGCATCTTCGCCCCCTGGGACCGCATCGAACAAAAAGAAGGCGTATTTGATTTTTCACGACAAGATCACGCCCTCGACTGCGCCGCCCGTCACGACCTGCGCGTCATTGTCCACTTTGGCGGACTCTTCGGCTCCCTTTGCGGTTGCTTTCCCCCCCCCTGGCTCCGCGAGTCCGACCGCTGCCATGAACGCATGGCCCACCCCGAGTCACCCGCGCGCAACAACGACCTTATGAAGTCGTTTTGTCCCGACGATCCCGTTTATCGCGCCGCTGCGTTCGCTTTCATGGAGCGCACCATAAAACATCTCGCCCCCCGCGACAATCTCCTCGCCTGGATGACGTGGAACGAACCCGCCTCCCCCTTCTGTTACTGCCCGCATACACAACGAAAATTCCGCGTGTGGTTAAAAAACAAATACGCCGGAAACCTCGATCCCCTCAACGCTGCCTGGGGCGGACAATTCCCCGTCAACTACACCGCCTGGGATCAGGTCCGCGCTCCCGCCGCTCCCCTCGATCCCAACATCTGGACCGACTGGACCCGCTTCAACCAATGGCGGCTCCACGACACCCTGCGCGAGCTTCACGAACTCACCCATCGCCACGACCCGCGCCGCCGCCCCACCACCGCCAATCTCGTTTATCACCTCGCCGCCCTCGAAGGCGACGACGCCTCTCCCCGCTACGGCCTCGACGTCGGTGCCGCCGGTCAGGCCATGAGCATCATGGGCGTCTCCTGCTACACCGAGGAGCACATGCACGACGTCCGCCCCGCATGGGAAACCGCCTACAAACTCAGTCGCCTCCGCAGCACCTCCGCCGATCCGCACCGCCGCACCCTTGTTCTGGAAACCGGCGCAGGCCCCAACAAACGCACCATCACCGAAGACCGCCGTATCCAAACTTTCTGGCACCTCATCGCGCACAACGCCAAATCCATCGTCCTTTGGAACTATCGCAGCCGCATCGTCGATCTCCCGCTCGCCGCGCGTTTCAACCTCATGCAATGGGACGGCACCCCCAGCGCCCGCGCCCGTTACATCGCCGATTTCTCCAAAAACCTCCAACGCCACGCCCGCCTCCTCAACCGCGTTCACCCCACCCGCGAAGCCGCCATCCTCACACTCGAAGAAACCCAGCTCCGCACCGATCCCTATTGCGGCGCGTGGCACCCGACGACCTACCGCGACACGCACGACTCCCGTTTCGGTGCCTACAAACTTCTTTGGGACAACCAAATCCCCGCCGATTGCATCACCGAGCAAAATCTCGGCGAACTCCCCCGTTACCGTCTCCTCCTGCTCCCCATGTGCGAGCAAGTCGGCCCCGCCCTCGCCGCCCAACTCCGCGACTACGTGGTTGCCGGCGGCACGATCATTGCTGAAAGCCCCCTCGGCCTCACCGACGACGCCGGACGTCTCCAATACGCCGCCCCGTCCTTCGGACTCGACGAAGTTTTCGGCTGCCGCACCCGCGACCGCCAGACCCGCGAAACCGCCACACGTATCCAGTTTCTCAACACCGCTGTCAGTGCGGGCGACAAAGGAGAAACCGAATCCACCGTTCATCTCTTTTGGAGCGACTACGAACTCTGCGGCGGCGAACCCCTCGCCCGCTACGCCGGTTCTCCCTCCGGCACCGCCGCCGTTGTCCGCCATCGTTACGGGAAAGGCGTTGCGATCATTGCCGGCACGGAAGTTTTTCGCCAATACGCGCAATCCCCCCAGCCCGCAATGACCCGCCTCCTCCACGACGCCGTTCTTGCCTCCGGCGCCCGTCCCACTGCCACGCTCGAAGACGAGACCGACAACATCGAAGTCTCCCGCCTTACCAGCGAAGAGCACGATGCCACTCCCCCCTCCCACCCGCGTGACATCGTTTACATCATCACCAATCACAACGACACTCCGCGCCGTTTGCGTATCCATCTCAGAGATACGCACGTCGCGCCATCCCCTGAAGTCTGGCGTGATCTCCAAAGCGAAAGCGACGCCTTCATTGATTTTTCCACCGACATCACCTTGCACCCCCGCCAGGTTTTGGCCGTCAGCCGGCTTGTCACCGCAAGTTAACATTGCCTCAACATTGCCGTAACACGCTGCCGCCATACTTGCGGCATGACGTTGTTTCGCATCACCGATTTTTCCCGCGCCATCGCTCTCACCGCCGCGCTGGTCGCCGCCGCGCCCTCCGCGCTTCACTCCAACTCCCTCGGCTGGCACGCCGACGCCCTTGCCTCCCAACTCGCCTCGCAAGGCACGCTCCCCGTCGCACCCGAAGGCGTCGCCGAATTGCGTTTTGGCGACATCTATCAAACCCCCGCCGGACCGCGCGGACTCGAATTCACCGGACGCATCCAGTCGCTCGATGGCCGGCGCGTCCGTGTCATGGGATTTATGGTAAGGCAGGAGCACCCTGTGCCCCACCGTATCATCCTCGCGCCCTACGCCTTCACCACCAACGAAGCCGAATATGGCCTTTGCGACGATTTGCCTCCGGGCATCGTTTTCGTTGACGTGCCCGCCTCGCGCACCTCCGCCAGCCACGTGTCCGCCGCGCCGTTTGTTTCGCCGCTCTTCGCGCAGGCGGCCCAGTTTTGCTGCTCCACACTTCAGGGCGAAGCCGCGCGTGCCGCCGCCGTGCCCTATATGCCGGGACCGCTCTTGCTCACAGGCCGTCTCGAACTCGGACGGCGTGAGGAACCCGACGGACGCGTCTCCTATGTGCGCCTCGTCCTCGACCCAGTCCCCACCCCGGGCGACACGCTTCGCGTCGCCTCCGCCGCTCCGCCAACCCTTTCCGCGTCGGCTGTCGCACAGACCGCGGGCGTATCCGGAAAATAGAGACAAAAAATCGCATCCGTTATCGTCCACATGAAGAACACCACAACCACCACAATAACCACACCCGCCGCCGCCACCCTCTTGCGTGCGCTGGCAGGCGCGGCGCTGGTCGCCTCCGTCCTGACGCCCGCCGTCATTCAGGCCGCGCCTGTCGTGTCACGACTCACGCCGCCCAGCCTGTTGTTTAGCAACGCACTCTCCGGCTCCGACATCCCGCAGGTTTCCCGTTTCCTCGCCGGACAACGCTTCGATCTCCAGGCCACGGTGCAGCCGGACACGGGCAGCACCATCACCAAGGCCACCTTTGCCGTCGATGGCGTGGTGGTCGGCAGCACCGAGGCAGGCGAGGCCCCGGGTGGCGTTGCCAATGTCACGCTCATCCCGTGCGACGTCGTCGGCCTGCCCGACGGCACCGTGGCCCCCACACTGCGCGCCTACCAAAACACCAAGGCCGGCGTGCGCACGCTCACCGTCACCGCCGAGCAGAGCAATGGCGTCACCGTCACCGGCACGGTTACCGCCACCGGAACGTTTGAGATCATCGGCACCACCAGCAAAGGCCGCGTCGCCAAGAACATCATCTTCATGATTGGCGACGGCATGGGCATCGCGCATCGCTCCGCCGCCCGCATCATGTATCGCGGCGTGCTCTCCGGCAAAAGCCTCGCCCCGCTCGAAATGGACGACATGCCCTCGGTTGCGCTCGTGCGCACCGCCTCGCTCAACTCCATCATCACCGACTCCGCGCCCGGTGCCGCCTGTTACTCGACCGGCAACAAGGGCAACAATAACCAACAGGGCGTGTTTCCCGATGACACGACCGATGCGTTTGACAATCCCCGCATCGAACTCATTGGCGAATTCCTCGCCCGTACCCGCCAGAAGTCACTCGGCATTGTCACCACCGCCGACGTATTTGACGCCACGCCCGGCGCCTTCGGCAGTCATACTCAGAACCGCGCCGCCGGCACCGGCATTTGCGACGGCTATCTTGACGAACAAGTCGACAAGTCCGACCTCCGCGTGCTCCTCGGCGGCGGCCTCAAATGGTTCATTCCCTCCACCACCACAGGCTCCGGTCGCACCGCCGGCACCGGCGCAGTTATCGGGTCGGAACTCGCCACCGGCTGGAACATCCCGCAACGCGCGAGCGTGAACGCAATCCGCGATCTCATCGGGGATTTTGAGGACGCCGGTTTCACCTACGTGCCCACCAAAACCGACCTCGACAACACCTTCGCCGCAGGCACGCCCGACAAGCTCCTCGGCCTCTTCGCTCTCTCCAACATGAGCGTGGCCAAGGACAAGATCGACGGTCGCCGCGGCAACGCCACCGTGGTCAACACCCACGGGTATCCCGACCAGCCGCTGCTCGAAGAAATGACGGATGCCGCCCTCAAGGTATTGTCCAAAAACAGCAAGGGCTTCGTCCTCATGGTCGAGGGCGCCTCGATCGACAAGCAGGCGCACAACATGGACACCGAGCGTTGGATAACCGACACCATCGAATTCGACAAAGCCATCGGCGTCGCCAAACGCTTTGCCGAGCAAAATCCCGACACGCTCATCATCGTGACCGCCGACCATGAATGCGCCGGCGTCAACATCATCGGCGCCTCCACCGTGAGCAACGCCGAGCTTGTCGCCCGTTCGCAGAACGGCACCAGCTCCAACGCCATCGTTGGCACCTACGAGGCCGCCAAATTCCCCTGGTACGAAATGAACGAACTCGACGGGTATCCAGAAACTACTGACATCGACAACCGCATGCTCATCGGCTACGCCGCCAACTGCGACCGTTACGAGGACTGGCTGACCAACGCCTCGCCTGACACCACGCCCACCTCGCGCGACACCGCCGGCGGTTTCCTTATCACTGGCCAGGTGCCCGGCAGCCAGGCCGTGCACACCGGCTCCGACATCCCGCTCACCGCCACCGGACGCGCCTCCAGCCTCTTCCGGGGCGTGGTGGACAACACCGACGTCTTCTTCCTCGCAATGCAGGCCGCGCTCGGCGGCGCGACCAACTGAACCGACGTTCTCCGTTTCCATCCACATCGCATCCACAGAGACATCACCGATATGGAGTGCGGAACTTCAGTTCTGCTTTGGGCAGGGCGATTCATCGCCCTGCCTCTGCCGGAAGGCGGCGTGATAAATCCCGCCGTCCAAAGCGGCGATGAATCGCCGCACTCCATATGGGGCGTCGCAAAACTCCAACGATTTTTCATTCACTTCACATGACAACCACACAATTCCGCATCCTTGCCTCGGTATCCGCCATGGCATTACTTTCCGCCGCCGGAGCGATCACGTCCGCCAGCGCCCAGACCTACTCGTTGAATTTCGATTTCAACGCGTTGCCGACCGGCGTATTTTCTCCGGGCGCGCAGCCGGTTTCCGTTTCATTCAACAACGCGAAGAGCATCTACGAAACCATCTATGCCGACGAGGACGACGTGTTCGGCACCGAGGTCACCAAGTGGATCATCGACACCGAGATCGATGACGACTATCCCGTGTCGATCCTCGACGATGGCAACACGGCGGGCGGCAACGCACTTTTCGCCTATGATGGCCCGGTTATCATCTCGTTTGATCAGTTGTATGACCTGACGGCGTTTTCCACGACGCTCGATCTGGACGACAATTTTCTCTACGATGTCTCGGTTCTTTTCCTGCGCGATGGCGTGGTCGTTTCCACGCTGGCGCTCGACACCAACACGCCTGGTTATGTTGCTTCGCTGTCCAGTCCCGTGAACGGTATCAACGGTTTCGTGCTGCCCGGTTCGGAGTATTACGAAAAACTCTCGTTCACCCTGAGTGCCACTGTCGTCCCCGAGCCTGCCACCTGGGTCGCGATCATCGGTGGTCTGGCGTTGTCCGTGGCACTGGTTGTCCGACGCCGCTCTGCCCGCGTTTGTTAAGGTCTGAAGTTACACGGAGCGACGGTCTCAAAAACCGTCGCTTCGTCATTTGCATTGTCCACTATGCAGATTGGGCGATCTCGACGATGGAGCGGTCGGTGAGGATCAGCGGAGTGTTGCTGATCGGCAGGGGTTTGAAGACGCGGACGCCCTCGGCGTCAGGGTCGGGTTGCATCCACGTCTCGGCACAAGTGCGGCGGTCCATCTCGAAATGCGTGGAGTAAACCCGTTGCGTCAACGGATCAATGAGCACGGGGTTCTCAAGGTGCAGGCCGGCTTCGAGCCACCAGGTCATTTCCATTTGCTGAAGGACGGGGTCGTCCTCCACTGAGGTCGGCAGCCACCAGGCATGCACAGGGACGTTGCCGCGAATGAAGTTGACCTGCCAGGTCGCCACTTTGGTCGCGCGGGGATCATTCGTGTCGGAGAGGATGCTCATGTGGCAGGACGTCCGGCCATGGGCGACTTCGAGGGGATCGCACAGGAGCGTGGCAAGGGATTGCATCGCACGGTAGGCGGGCTTGGGCGTGCCGTCCTCAAGCCGGATGAGCCCGTAGTGGAAGGTCTCCTTGAACTCGGCGTAGTGGGCAAAATCGGCCATGTGAAAATAGCTGCTCATCGCGCAGTCGTTGCCCAGTTCGAGCAGGAAGCGGCGCAGCAACATGCGGGCCTGGATCGACTCGCTGGCTTTCATGGTCGAGAGCGCGCCCACGCCCTTCGCCCGCTCGGGCACGTGGGACTGCACGCCCGCTTCGCCCTGCCACGAGATGAGAGACGGTTTGTATTTATTCAGCAGATGCCGGAACGCCGGAAACTCCTGCGTGCTGTGACGCTCGGGAACGGATTTGTATCCGTGATAGCTTACAATGTCGATGTGCTCGGCCATGCCGTGCCTGAAGCAGTCTTCGAGGAACTTGATGCTCCACGGTGTCATGCCCCAGGCGATGGCGCCGCCAATGATTTTTGCAGCGGGTTGCTTTTCGCGGATGGCAAGGGCGGAGAGCCGGACGAAATCTGCGTATTCGGAGGCTTTGGCGAGGGGTTTCCAAAAGCTGAGGAGATCGGGTTCGTTCCAGATTTCGTAATGGGTGATGCGGTCGCGGAAGTGGGTGACGAGCGCGCGGATGTAATCCTGCCATGCGCGACGTTCGCGCGGCGTGCGGACCGGTGGGAAACCGACTCCGGCGGGATTCGTGGTTTCGGTGTAGAGCGGGTTGCCGTAGCTGAAACTGAGCCAGGGCGTGACGCCGCGCTCGATGAGTTTGTCCACGATGTCGTCGAGCCAGGCGAAGTCGTAGGAGCCGGGCTGTTTTTCGGTCTTGGCCCAGCCGGTCTGGACTCGCGCCCATTTGACGCCGAGGTCGTTGAGGACGGGCCACGCCTGATTGGCGTCCCACATGTCGCGGTCGAGGCATTCAAAGCCGACTCCGAGCCGGGAAGAACGGATTTCGGTGCTCTTTCTGTTCTTAAGTTTTCCGATGTAGTTTAGGTTTGGATACTCGTCTGGTTGCATTTCGTGGAGTGGCGTTCGGGCGGAGGGGGGGGAGGGGGAGGGGGGGGAGGGGCGGCGTTTATTCCGGGATCGTGGTGTGTGTGAGGGAGAAATCGGAGAGGCGCAGCCGGGATTGCACGTTGTCAGCGATGTTGACGGCGCGCATGACGTAGCGCAGTTGCCCGGCCAGGGGTGTGCCGGCCAGCGTCCAGGCTCCTTCGCGGGAGCCGTCCACCGACTGGGCCTTGGGGGTCAGGTTGAGCTTGTAGCCGGTGAGGGAAAGATACCAGTCGAGCGTTAGCGGGAAGCTGCCGAGTGGAAGCGTGGCCTCATAGAGTTTGTCGCCGTAACCGCCTTTGGCCTGACCGGTTTTGCGAAAGAGGTTGAGCGAGAGCGTGCCTCGATCGGTGTTGGCGGAAATCAAAAGGGTCAATGCGTCGGGCTCGCCGAAGGGGTCGGCAAAGGATGGGTTTTTCAAGGGAGCAGGGAGAAAAAAGAGGCGGGCCTCGGCGTTGGTTTTCCCTTCCGCGGCGTTGTCGAGTTGCTCGATGGTGAGGTGGAGACGCAGGGCCTGCGCTTCGCTGGCGGGAAGGGTTGGCGAGGTTTTGAGGAGTGTTTGCGCGCCGGCCCATTGTTTTGCGTTGGGGGCGGTGAGGATGAGTCCGCCTTGATTGATACTGCCGCTCCATTCCCAGTTTTCCCGACCGGCGTTGAAGCTGTCTTTGACGATGATTTTTTCGGCAACGGGTTCGGCTGCGCTTGCGGCAGGAACGGCGGCGGCGGTGAGGAGGCTGAGCAGGATGGCGGCGAGGCTGCCTGTTGTTCGGATGATTCTGGTTTTCATGTGTGCGTGGTGTTGGAGAGGAGAGCGTGGGCGGGGGGGGGGGGGGGAGGGATTGGAGACTACCAGTAGGTGAACAGGTAGGGGTCGAATATGCGGAAGGGGTCGGTGTAAAATTTGACGTTTGGCACGGCGTCCTGTCCGGGCGCGGCGGCGGCGGTAGGGGCGTCGTCGTCGGTCTGCAACTGGCACCAGAAGCCGAAACCGTTGGTGCCGGAGGCGACTTTGAGGGTGATGATGTTTTTCCCTTTTTTGAGAGGGACTTTGACTTTGAAGGCATTGGGAACGGGTGTGCCGTGGGCTTCGTCCACTTTGAGTATGGAGCGTCCGTTGACCCAGACTTGCATCCAGTAATCGACGCCGAGGAGGAGTGTCACGGTCTGGTCGCGGTCGCTGCTGATGGCGCGGGTCGCGTAGGCAACGTGGCCGTGTTTCGCGCCGCCGAGGGCTTCGGCAAGGTCAACAAAACCATCCTTGCGGGCTTCGATTGTGCGTCTCCAGTCGAGCGTCGCGCCATCGGCGCGTTTGTGAAGGGTGTTGGGGTTTTCGGCGCCCTGAATGGCGACCCACTCACCGGGAAATGTTTCGCCGAGGATTCGGGCGGCGCGGGTTTGCGCGGTGTGTTGCGGTCCCATCACGCGCCACGAGCCGAGCGTGCTCATGGAGGGGGCTTTGGGGGCAATGGCCAGACGGCTCGATATTGCAGGGGAGGGGGTGGCGCCGAGGTTGGTGAGGAGTTGCGCGATGAGACGGTGGAGGCGCTGGACGCTGAGTTGGGTGGCTTCGCGGCGATCGGAGTCGTTGGCGTGGCGGTTTTCCAACATGGAGGGGTGAACTTGAAGATAGATTTTGCGGCCTTGCCCGATGCGCCGTTCAAGGATGAGGCCGTCGGCCAGCACGCGGGTTTGGGCAGATGCGTTATCGTTATCGGGAGTGAAGGCGTTTACCTTCAGCGCGTCCTGCCAGCGGAGGAGGTTGGGGCCGATGCCGCGCAGGAGGGGCGCTGATGCATCCGGCACGGCGCGGTAAACGGTGCGGGTGGAGGTGCGGAGTCCGGCGGTGTTTAATTCCGTCGCGAGGCGGTCGAGGTGCAGGACGGTTCCGCCCGCGTTTGCAAACGCGTGGATGCGTTCTGCGGTGGCGGGTGTCGTGGTGGCGTCGCGTCCAACGATGAGGAGAGCGTTCGTGGCGGCGTCTTCGGATGTCGGGAATCCGTTGATGGCTTCGATGCCGAGTTTGTTGAGCAGCGTCTTATCCTCGTCACCAATGAGTGAATACACCGGACGGGTTGATGTCGCGTTTGCGGTTGTGGTGGCGGCAGTCTCGATCAGGTTGCGGGCGAGCAATGTAGCGGCGGGGTCGATACCGATGCGCTTGCTGAAATCGAGGGTGCTGAAATAAATGTGTCCCTTGCCGTCGCGCCATTGCAGGAGGGGCGAATAGGCGAGGTCGAACTCGGCTTCGGCGAGCGGGGTAAAGCCCGCCACTTGCGGCGTGCGCAGGGCGACGGAGGCCACGGCGTGGCGGTTGGTCCATTTGGGCGCGTGGGGCGCGTCGGAGGAAACGACTTGCTCGCCTTCGGGCAACAGATCGGGGGAGCCGCGCCAGTTGATGAGGTCGGCGGCTTCGAGGCCGTTGAAGAGGGGGCTGGTTTGGTCGCGGGCAAAAATGTGGCGGGGCATGGTTTCGATGGTGTCGAATCCGAGCGAGCGCCAGGCGAGCGGGTGTTGTTCGAGGACGAGAACGCGCAGGCCGTCGCGGATGTCGGCGGCGCGCCAAGGCAGCGGTTCGCCGGGGATGATCGCCTCGCGTCCGATGATGAGCAGGTCGATGTCGGGGGGGGGGGGGAGGGGGGAGGAGCCGGGTGTCCAGAGACGCGGGTTGATACCCAGTTTTTTCAGGTCGGCGGCGGATTTGCCGCGCGGGTCGTGGAGGGCGATACGGAGGGGGGGCGTGAGGGGCGCGGCAGGCGGAAAGACTTCGATGGTCAAGGTGTCTTGCGCGACGATTTTGCCGTCCTGCGCGGCGGTGAGTTCCAGCGACAACGGAGTGCGGCGGCTGATGTCTTTGGGAAGATCAATGCTGAAGGGAGTCAGGCGGATTTCGCCGGTGGCGAGAGTGATTTTTTCACTGCCGGTGGCGAGAATGCTCCCGCCCTGCGCGGTGTTTTTTAGTATCCATTTCGCGGTGACAGTCGTCGGGACGGCGCCATCCCAGATGGTGGCGATCTGCTTCTTCACGTTTTCCCCGGCGTGGAAGGCGTGGGTCTTGTCGGTGAAGACTGGCGCGCCCGCGAGATAAACGAGGAGGGGTTGGTTGGCCTGCTGGAAGATGTCGAAGTTGGCATTGGCCCACGAGGGTTTTTCGGTGAGGGGGGCGGTCAGGAAGTTGTAGTTGAGTTTTTCGTAGGCATCGACGTCCAGCGTGAGGTTTGGGTGCCCGTAGCGTTCGCCAATCAGCCAGTAGAGCCAGCCGGCGTTGATCCCCCAGGTGCGCCATGCGCGGTTGGTGTTGCGGACAAAGAAACCCAGAAAGTCATTGTATTTCGGATACAGGGAGAGGTCGATTTTTCCCCATTTGCCGAAGCCGTTCTGGTTGAGCAGGGCGTAGTCGATTGTGTTTTTGAGAGCGTCCTCCTTTTCGTCGAGGTAGGCTTGGTCGCCGAGATACATGGCGAGGTATTCGGTGAGGAGAAATTGTTTACCTTTCCAATAATTGGCGGAAAAGGGCGCGCCAAACTCGACCGCCGAATACGGCATGTCGCCCTGTGTTGCCCAGGCTTTGGGCCACTCTTCGCGTTCCTGGAGCGGGACAAAATTGAGATAGGTGTTGGCGGTGGAGATGTCGCCGGTGCTGCCGTCGGCATGGGCAAAGGCGAGGCGCGTGGAGTCCTGCTTGTGGAGAATGGCAACGGCGTCGTTGATGACCTTGGCCTGGCCGCGCGGGTTCGTTTCCCGAATGCCCATTTTTTCGGGTTCGATGGCGTTTTTGGGCACGTAGCTGTTGATCGCCACGACCCAGGCGAGGATCGAGGGGTGGTTGCGGTATTTTTTGAGGTGGTAGGCGGTTTCGCGTTCGTAGGCCTGGGCGACGCCTTCTTTGTGAAAATTTTCGCGCAGATAGGAGACGGACGGTACAGGCAGGGTGACGCCCATGCCGAGGCGGTCCATCTCGGAGAGCAGTTCTTCGTCAAAGATTGGTGTCTCCGACGCCCAGCGTCCGCACCACCAGAGGTCGCCGTGGGGCTGGATCTGGCCGACGTTGTAGCCAAGAAGTCGATACAGGGAGAGGCCGTGTTTGTTCGCGCCGTAGATTTCGGTGAGCCGCCAGCGGGAGGGATGGCCGTTCATGAGGAGTTGGTTGCCCTCGGTCCAGATTTCGCGGAATCCGAAGGTCACGGGCGGCGGCGCATCAATGGGGGTGCCGGCGGCTTCGAGGCGGATTTTTGCGGTGTAGAGAGTGGGCTGGTCGAGTTCCCAGGGAATGGGATCGGCCCAAGGGGCGGAAAGGGTGTGGACGGAGCGGCCCGGCGGCAGGGTCAGCGGGTCACTGGAGAGTGTGAGGACGGTTTTGTTACCGGCGTCGTAAATGGTGGCAGTCGCCCGCACGTTTTGCGCGGGCTGGCCGGCTGCGATTTCGATTTCGATGGCGAGTTGTTTTTTTCGCCACGAGGTTTTTACGAAGATGTCGGTGACGGCGGCGGTGGCGGACCTCGCAGTGAGGGTGACGGGAGCGGTGATGCCGAGGCCCCAGTCGGTCATGGGGAGTTTTTGCCGGGTGCGCACGTAGTGGCGCAGCACGTCCTGTTCGTAGTTGCGCGAGATTCCGGTGTAGTTGCGTGTCAGATACACGCGCAGGGTGTTGCGTCCGCCGAAGTCGGCGAATTGCGTGAGGTCGATTTCGCCGCCGGGGCGCAGGAGTTCGGCGACGCGGTGGCCGTTGAGAAAGATGATGGCGTCGCCTTCGATGCGGCGAAAATCGGCCGCGAGGCTTTTGCCACGCCAGTCGGCGGGCAGGGTGATTTCCTGCTCGAACCACAGGGAATGGATGTCGCGGAGACCGGCCGATTGCCAGCTTGTGCCCTGGCGACTGACGCCGTCTTTCCATGAGCCCGTCGCGCTGTTTCCCCAATCCGCAACGGCGGGCGCAACTTCGGGCGAGGTGGCGGGCTGGACTTTCCAGACGCGCGGGAGTTCGACGGTGTGGCGCAGGGCGGTGTCAGCGCACAGCGGGACGGAGGCGAGTCCGCCCGCAACGAGACAGAGTCCGCAAAACGGGAGAAACAAACGCCGGGAGGGAAACGCCATGGTTTTTAAGAGTTACGAATTAAGGGTGTGCCTAAAATTACACAGAGGGCGGGGAGTGAACGCAGAGAGCGGGGAGGTCACAACGACTCCCGTTGATCAATCTGCTTTTGGAACACCCCAACCTCTGTGCTACCTCATTGCCCTCTGTGTAATTTCTGGAGGGATTCAGCGGCGGCGGCGCAGGTGGCAGGCAACGAGCGCGAGGGCAGCGGACAGGATGAGCGCATAGGTCGAGGGTTCAGGAATGGCACCGCCGACGTTGGTCGTGACCAGCACGTTGTCGAGAAAGCCGACTCCGGGGTTGTCTCCGGCGAACAGGTTGAGGCTGATCTCGTCGAACGTGTAAGTCAGGACACTCGTCGACACCACGGTGTGGGTTTTGCTGAGAGCCCCAAACGAGTAGGTGATGGACAGGCCGTCGTTGGCGAGGCGTTCGATTCTCAGACCGATGCTGTAAGTCGTGTTCAACGCGGTGGGACTGCCGCTCGCAACGCCCGCGATCTCGGTGTTCCCGGCGCTCGACCAGCGGAGTTGCGAGAACTGGTTGTTTGAGAAGAGCGCCAGATCGTTGGCGGTTGCCGGGACTCCGGCTGCTCCGACATCAAACGCCTTGTAAGCCTTGTAGCCTTTGTCGTCCGTGGCGTTTACCGTCACGGGAGTTCCGTTCGAGTTGTAGAGTGCCAGTGACGCTCCGGTTGTGACAGTTCCTGCCACGTTGAGCGTTGTGTAGCGGACTGAATAGCTGGCTTCGATGTAGTCGTTGGCATTCGCCAATGTCACCGAAGTGAAATTCGCGGCGACGGCCGTGGGAGCGTAGCTCCATCGCAATTCGCCTGATTCGACCGTGGGTTGGGAGGCGGGGCCAATGCGAGACCAGTCCGCCGGGAAGCCGTTGCTGAAGTTTTCGTCGATCAATTTGGTTTGGGCAGAGGCATTGATTCCGGCGAAGGACAGGAGGCAGGCGACAGTCGCGGCGAACGCACGCACGGTGCGGGAGGAGGCGGAGCAGATTTGCGTTTTCATGGGTTTGGTTGGGTTGATTTTGGATGGAGCGGATTCAGGGTTGGGAAACAAAACGGACGCTGGCGGAGGATTGAGGCGGGTCGCAATGTGGTCGAATTGACTCACGAGTCATCAGGCACGTCGTCCTTTCTTTTTGTGGACGAAAAGGAGCGCGGAAAAAGCCACCGCGCCAACAATGGCCGCGCTGGCCGCGGGTTCGGGGATCATGGTCAGATACGAGTTGTAGATCGCCTGCGCGACGATCCGGTAGCCCTCGGTGTTGAGGTGGATGGTGTCGGTGCGCAGCGAGGAGGGGACAACGTCGTTTCCGTAATCGATCACATCTTGCGCCACGTTTTGGTTGTAGGACGAAACAAGCAGCGGGCGGACATCAACAAAGTGAGCGCCATAGGTCGCTTTCAGGTCAGCGTTGATGACGTTGATGTTGTTCCACGTTGTGCTGCCAGAGGGCGCGGTCGAGCGGTTGATGACGCCAACGATGAGGTAATTTTGATGCGGGAGGGCGGCGACCATTTCCGCAATGTGGCGCTGCACCCATTTGTCTGTGGAGTCGGGGTTGTTGTTTCCGGCCCAGATTATGGTGAACTCCTTCCGAAGTTCTTCGGCTTCCGGAGCGATGAGGCGGGTTCTGATTTGGCCGGAGCCTTCGCCGCCGACACCTTTGTTGATGACGGTCGCTCCGCTGAATTCAGCGAACCATTTCCGATAATGTTTTTCGCCAGCAGCGGGGTTATCGGCCCCCGTGCCGTAGGTCAGCGAGTCACCCCAGGCGACGACGGTTGCGGCCGGGCAGGATGTAATGCCGAGGATAAACAGGGCAGTTGTGACTAGGGCTCCGCTTAGCAGTGGCGTGAGTGGCTTCATGGTTTTGCGTATTTTGAGTGTTTGAAGAGGGCAGGGCAGGGGGGGGGGGGGAGGGGGGATTGGCTGGGGCGGGGAATCAGCTTGAGGGGATTTGGGTGACGCCGATTTTCACGCCGTCGCGGAGTTTGGAGTTGTCGGGCTCCGGCTTGCTCGTGGCGTGGTCCCACCATGACATGAAAAGGCGTCCGTCTGTATCGTCTTGAAGGATACGCTCGGCATGGCCGTCCAGAAAACCACAATTGATCGCCTTGCCTCCGGAGTGGCGCAGCGGAACAACTTTTTGATTGGCACCGCCCCATTGGGTCCAATTTGAGGACAACCCGTCCCACAAAAGCGGCGTGCGCGAGGGGGCGGTGTGGTGGGCATAGCTTGTTTGACCGCCGCCATTTTCGCGCACTCCGTAGTCGATGTTACTGTAGTTGCTTCCCACAGGCAGGTGCGTGCGCGTGAGGTCGGTCATCCGTCCCGCCGGGCAATGTTCCACTTTTTCAACGATCCACTGGCCGTTGGTGGTCCAAATGTAGCGTGGCCCGGGTTTGTAATAGTAGCGCAGCAAAACGAAGGCTCCCGAGTTATTTCCCTCCGCCAAAGATTCCCACTGATTGGGGTTGGAGGAGCCGATGTAGGCGGGCATGGGCTTCATGTTGTAATCGTTGAGAAACATGAGGTAGGCGGTGGTCAACTGGCGGATGTTGCTCATGCAGGCGGCGTCGGCGGCGCTGCGGCGCACCCGTCCGACGGTGGGGATGATGATCGCCGCAAGGATGCCGATGATCGCGATGACGGTGAGGAGTTCGATCAAGGTAAAGGCCGCCGGACGTGTTGCTGAGGATGTTATCAAACGGGATTTTGTTTGCATGGCGTGTGTTTGCACAAGGGCGCGGGGGGGGGGGGGGGGGGGAGGTTGGCGTAGTCGGAAAGTCGGGATGGAACTGCTGTTGCAATGTCGTTCGCCGGAGCTTTCAGAGCGGCGGGCGGGTGGCAATTGATTCGGTTTGACTCACGAGTCATTCACGGCAGACGGTCTGCGCTCATGCCCAATCAACGCGCCCTCGCAAAACACCTCGGGCTGGCACAGACAACGGTTTCGCGGGCCTTGCGAAACAGCCCGCTGGTCACTCCTGAGACGCGGACGCTCGTGCTGAACGCGGCGAAGGAAATGGGCTACCGCGCCCACCCGTATGTCACGGCATTGATGGCCAGCATCCACTCGGGGCGGACGACGCCGGGACAAGGTTGCCTGGCGCTGGTTTCCGATGTGGGTTGGAAGGAAAGGGTGAATTCGCACGAGGTCTTCCGCATCTGGTGGGAACACTTGAACCAGCGCGCCCAGTTGCGGGGTTATCGTGTGGAGCGGTTTTTTACGAAGGCCGGCGGTATGAGCGGGGAACGGGTCAACCGGATACTCGCCACCCGCGGCATCCGGGGAGTCATTATCGGAAATTGCTCGGAGGGGTTTTTTGAGGAGAACCGGCACGCTTTCGACTGGGATCACTACTCCTGCGCCACGCCGATGGAAATCTACAACAGCTATGGCATCGACTGCGTGTGCACTGACAGTTACCGCAACATGATGCTGGCCTTCCAGCGTGTCATGGGAAAAGGATACAAGCGTATCGGACTCGTGCTTCCGAAGACCGCGCTTTTGCCCCACCACATCAAAGAGTGGCTTGGCTCTTATCTCGCCTGCCAGCTTTGGGTGCCGCCGGGGCAGCGGCTGGCTCCGCTTCTGGGGTCTCCAAGAGACACAACGTTGGAAGAATTTGTCACTTGGCGAAAGCAGTGGAACCCGGATGCGTTGCTTTGTTTGTGGGGAGAGGAGATGCAGTGGGTTGATGCCTTGGGGTTGAGTTTCAGGCAACTGGCTGTCGTCTGCGTGAACCGTCCCCGCGGTTCGATTTTTTCCGGAGTCGATGAGAATAACGGAAAGGTCGGTGAAACGCTGTGCGACGTGGTCGTCAATCAGCTCACGCACAACGAGCACGGTTTCCCGAAACACAGCCAGACGGTGCATATCAAGGGCGACTGGATCGACGGAGAAACGTTGCCCGGAAAAACATAGCCGGAAGGAACACACGCAACCACCGGGGGGGGGGGGGGCGGGAATTTGGCTGACGTTGCAAACCGGCATTGGAGCGGCTCTCAACATCGTGCGGGCAACGTTTCGCCATCGAACCAGTCGCCTTCGATCAGGATCGTCTTGGGGCGCACCGGCAGGCCACGTTCGTTGAGCAGGAGTTTGTTGGCGACCATGTCGCACACCATCGCGCCAACCGTGATGTTGTTTTCGTCAATCCCCGCATACGGCGTCGGATCAATGGGACGATTCAGGCATACCATCGCAATGTCACCGGGCACGCGCAGGCCGAGCGTGTCGAGCCATTCCCGCTCGTGTCCGATGAGACCCACGAGCACGTCGGGCTTCCAATGCTCCAGCCACGCACGAAATTCGGACAGCGGCGTCGGGCCTGGACGCCCGGCAAACAGGGGCACCCGGTTGCGTCCCGGCAATGTCCGCTGCCGGTCCTGCCAGAGCAGGAAGCCCGCCTTCCAGTTGGAATCCACTCCGTCCACCGACTCGGTTGGCAGGCACATGCCGGGGCGACGGTAACCGAATTTTTGTAGTTTGTAAAAAACTACATCGGCCGCATGCCGGAAATGCGTGGAGGCCCGGTCCACCGTCGGATGTTGCCACGAGTAACTAAGCGTGGCGCAAGCATACCGCTCCCAGCGCAATGAAGGCGGGGGCGTGTCCTTTCTTTTCGGGGCCGCCAGAATGACGCCCGCGATGCCGCGCGCGGCGAAAATCCGGTCAAGCCGTGCCGCCGTCATGCCCGGTGCGCGCAGAAAAAAACACTCCGTGCGGTAGCCCCGCAAGGCGGCCTGTTCGCGGTAGCCTTGATATTGCAGCCGGTAGGTTTGCCCGCCGAGTCCGCCGCCGCGCAGCCACTCCGCCTCCGATGCCGCGTCCACTAAAATGGCGATGCAGGCGCGTTCCTCAACCCGCCGCCCGGCGCGGATGTGCTCCATGAGCGAGGCGACCATCGGATTGGGACGATATCCGAGCCGTGCCGCCGCCGCTTGCACGCGGGCGCATGTCTCGCGCGGGATCGTGGGATCGTTGCGCAGAGCCATCGATACCGTGGATTGGGCGAGGCCGAGATGCCGGGCAATTTCGCGTTGGTTGGGCATGGCGTCCAAAGCCTATGAGAATCGGTGTGTTTTGTTTGTCCCGCAAGCTTACTGATCGTGATCGGTAACGCCTTCGTTGTCGGTCTTATACCGCCACCGCAAACGTCAGCCGCATGAAAACCCAACCCGTCAAGGCAATCGTCTTTCATGGCCCAGATGACATCCGCATCGGCGATTTCGCGCTCGGAGAATGCGGACCCGACGACATCGAAATTCGCACCCTCTACACAATGGTCTCCACCGGATCGGAACTGCGCGCCCTGACCGGATTTTATCAGAACAAGGCCCCCTTTCCGCTGATCCCTGGCTATTCCGTGGTTGGCGAAGTGACGCGTGTCGGAGAACGCGCGACCGGCTTCCGTGTCGGCGACCTTGTATCCAGTCGCGCCCACAATCGACTCGAAGGCGCCTCCGCCTGCTGGGGTGGGCAGGCCAGTGCGCATATCAGTTCCACGCTCGGCAGTGGACGCCCCGTGCTGCTCCCCGCCGGGGCCGATCCGCTCGATTACGCCATCGTCGAAACCTCCGCCATCAGCCTGCGCGGTGTCGAAGGCGCGGCGCCCCGGCCGGGCGAAACCGCCGTCGTGATCGGTCAGGGCATCATTGGCGCGTATTCCGCCGCCTGGTTGCAGGCGCGCGGCTGTCGGGTCGTCGTCACCGACATAGACAAAAACCGTCTCGACCGCGCACGAGCACGCGGTGTCAGCGCCGCCGTGTCCGCCGCCGACGAACACGCCGAGTCCCGCCTGCAAGCGTTCCTCTACGGAGGCGGCGCGGACATTGTTATAGAAAGCTCCGGCAGCACGCGCGGCGTGCTCCTCGCGTATCGTCTCCTGCGCAAAAAACCGCAGTCGCATGGCGACCCGATGCACTACTACGGCGGCAACTGGCCCCGCCTCGTCATGCAAGCCACCTACCGCGAACCGGTCACGCTTGATCCCTTCAAGTTTGTGCCCGGCGAGGGCATTACGATCATTGCGCCCAAAGATCGCGGTGTGGAGGACCGCCAGAAAACCGTCGAAGCCATTCGCGGCGGGCAGATCAACTCGCGCCACTTCATCGACTCTCCTGTTGATTTCTGCGACGCGGTTCAGGCGTATCGGAATCTTCGTGACAACCCGTCTGCGCACTTCTCGCTCGTGTTCGACTGGACCCGCGCCTGATGCTCTCCTCCCCCCCCCCCCCCCACACACACACGCATAACCTCTTCCTCCCGTTTCGCCATGTTGCGTCTCGCCATTATCGGACTCGGAAACATCGGCCAGGCCCACGCCTGCGCCGTCCTCTCCGGCGCAGTGCCGCGCCTGCGTCTCGCCGCCGTGTGCGATGCCGACGCCTCGCGTCGCGCGCTTTTTCCAGACGCCGCCGGCTTCGCCACGCCTGCCGAACTTCTCGCTACAGGAAAATCCATCGCCGATCTCGTGATCGTCGCCACGCCGCATCCGTCGCATGTCGAACTCGGCATCCAAGTGCTGCGTGCCGGCCTTCACCTGCTCATGGAAAAACCGCTCGGCGTCCACGTCGCCGACGCCCGCCGTCTGCTCGATGTGGCGGCGTGTGCTCCCGGACGCTTTGGGGTGATGCTCAACCAGCGCACCGATCCGCTCTATCAACGCGTGCGCCAGCTTGTGCGCGGCGGTGAACTCGGCGCGGTGCATCGTATCGCCTGGACGGTTACAGACTGGTTTCGCACCCAGGCGTATTATCGAACCGCCGCTTGGCGCGGCACTTGGGCGGGCGAGGGCGGCGGACTGCTCCTCAACCAGTGTCCGCACAATCTGGATCTGTTGCAGTGGATTTTCGGAATGCCCGCGAGCGTCCACGCGCACGCCTGCTTCGGGCGCTATCACGACATCGAGGTGGAGGATGACATCAGCGTTTTTATTGCGTATCCGAATAGTGGATCACAACACGGAGCCACTGGCATCTTCACGGCCTCCACAGGCGAGGCTCCTGGCGTCAATCGTCTGGAAGTTTTCGCGGACAACGGCCTCGTCACGGTCGAAAACCGGACTCTGCGCTGGCAAAAAACAAGTGCGCAGGTCTCTGCTTTTTGCCGGGAAACGCCGGAGGTTTTTGGACGGCCAGCGGTCAGCGAAATCATCGAACGCTTTTCTCTGGCAACCGTGGAGCCGCATCACCGGCACGGGGAACATGCGCAGCACATCGCGCTTATGTCTGATTTTGTGACGACGATTCTTGAACCGGGCGCGCCTGGGCTCGCTCCGGGCGCCGACGGCATTGGTTCGCTTGAGCTTGCCAACGCCATGCTCCTCTCCGCGCTGGAGCATCGCCCGGTCTCCCTGCCGCTCGACGCCGCTTGTTACACGGCCCGGATTGAGGGGCTTGTCAAAGGCAACAGCCCTTGAGGAGGGCGGGTCTCCTGACTCGCCGACGGCGCGAAGCGTCGCAATTCCGGATGGCGCGGCTTTGCCGCGTCTGGCGGGTCGGGAGACCCGCCCTCCAAAGGGAGTCTGCGCGGAGCCTTACTCCGGCATGACGAGTGCGTAGTGAGACGAGGCGGAGGAACTGTCGGTCCTGCCGTTCCAGCCCACGCGGCAGGCTCCGTGGGCGTCGCCGAGCGCGCCCGCCGCCACAACCAGATCGAGATAAAACGCGCCGGCCTTTTTGTTCGATGCAGACGCGAGGACTTCGACGTCCGCCGCCGCGAGATCGAAACGGAGCGAGAAATCATAGCCGCCCTTGTCGATGCGCACCTTGAATGAGCCGGTCGCGGGCTTGATCGCGCGGCGTTCGCGGTCGAGAACCGTGATGCCTTTTTCGCGCGGGAGCAGGAAGAATTGCTTCGTGCCGCCGGCACCGTGCTCGGGACGGACAAACAACTCAATGGTTGAGGCCGTCCAGGGACTGTTTTCGGAGATTTTGACCGCGGTGTCGATGACGCGGCCATCGATCGTGAGTGTGGAGCCGGTGAGCCTGAGTTGTCCGGTGAGGAGTTTGTTGTCCATGAAGCGCACTTCGATGGGCGCGCCGTCCTTGGCGGCGGCGTTGCGCACGATGCGGCGTTCCTTGAACACGTAGTCTTTGCTGAATACACGGGCGTCGGGCGTCGAAGGAATCGCACGCACGGCAAATGACTTCGCGGCGGACACGGGCTGCAGTTTGATTTTGCGCGCGACGGTTTTGCCTGCGCCGACTTTGAGCGCGAGACTGGCGGCGGTTTTTAGCGCCACGGGTTCGGAGACGAGCGCGAGCGTGCCGTCGAAGGCGGTGTCGCCGTGGTTGGTGGCGGTGAGTTCAAATTCGATCGCCGAGCCGTCGATGGCCGCGAGGGTTTTGGTGGGCGCGAGCGACACGATGACCTTGTCCCCGGTGCCGGTGCGGGTGCGTCCGGTGTTGCGGATCGCGGGGGTGAATTCGCCGAGCAGGCCGGCTTTCTGGTGCGCCTCGATGAGGTCGTCGCACATGGCCCAGATTTTGTCGAGGGTGAGGGTGGCGGCGGCGTGTGGGTCGGTCATCACGGCGTGGTAGATGTGTTCGCGCTTGCCGGTGAGCGCGGCGGCGACGGTGAGTTCCTGCACGTTGATGTTGGTGCGGCAGATGGCGGCGAGTTGCGGAGGCAGGTCGCCGATGTGCGTGGGTTGCAGGCCCTGCGCATCGACGAGCACGGGGAGTTCCACGCAACTGCGGTGGGGGAGGTTGGTGATGAGGGCGCGGTTGGGGACGTTGCCGTAGATGACGCGCGGGGTGTTGGTCTCCATTGAGTGGATGATGAAGGAGCCGTATTCGTGGGTCTGCGGGTTGACGATGATGTCGCCGTCGTCGCCGATGAGTTCGGCCTCGGCTTTTTTCCAAGTGGCGATGATCGACTCGCAGCGGCGCAGGTATTCGTCGATGGGGATGTCGAATTGTTTGATGATTTCCTGGCCGTGATGGATGAAGTGCGGGTTGTATTCGCTTTGGTGTTCGGAGGATTCGGTGACGAAATAGCCGAGGCGACGCATCATCTCGAAGCGGACTTTGTCCTGGTGGAAGGACGGATTTTCGAGGAGTTGGAAAAGGAGCGGGTAGGCGTCTTGGCCGCGGTATTTGAAATCGAGGAAGAACGCCATGTGGTTGATGCCGGCGACCCGGTAGGTGACGTGCTCGTAGTCGAGTCCGGCGTAGCCGGCGAGTTGCTGGCTGGTGCCTTGCACGCTGTGGCAGAGGCCGACGGTGGGGACGGCGCCGTCGAGGGCGTGATCGACGGCCATGCAGAGCATGGCCATGGGGTTGGTGTAGTTGAGGAAGGTGCAGCCGGGCGCGCCGACTTCCGCGATGTCGCGCGCGATTTCGAGAATCTTGGGGATGGTGCGAAGTCCGCGAAACACGCCGCCAACGCCGAGGGTGTCGCCGATGGTCTGGAGGAGGCCGTATTTGCGTGGTATTTCAAAATCAATGACAGTGCCGGGCTTGTATCCGCCGACCTGGATGGTGCAGATGACATATTTGGCGCCGGCGATGGCCTTGCGTCGGTCGGCGGTGGCTTCGACGCGGGCGCGAACACCGAGTTTGCGAATGATGCGTTCGACCATGACGCGTGCGGTTTCAAGGCGCGCCGGATCGATGTCCATGAGGCTGATCGTGGAGTCGCTGAGTTCGGGGAACTGGAGGATGTCGGAGACGAGGTTTTTGGCGAAGACAACGGAGCCTGCGCCGATGAGCGTGATTTTAGCCATGTGGGTTTGCGTGGTTGAAATGTGATGCACACCCGGTCAATGGAAACCGGGAATCGCATCACAACAGCCAAGTAGCGCCCGCGCAGAGAAGCCGCTTTTCCTGATAGGCGATGTGCAAAAAGTGATGTGCGCTCACCTGCTATGACAGGGTGAATCGGCGGAGAAATTCATCGGGACTCTGCCCATAACACTGGCTCTTTACGGGTTATATCCGGGGACGCTGGGATATTTGCTGATGCTCCATTCGTATCGGGGGAAGCCGTTAGGGGCATTCGGCGCTGAGTAATCTTTGGTTGATCCGTTGTTATTGTTGCTGATCCCGGCAGGGCCGATTCCAACTTTCCCTACATGGCCATCCAGCAACAGCACATTGGCTTTGTTTCCGTGCCAGAATGCAAACGTTACGAATGATCCATTGCTTCCATTGGCAGGGAAACCGCCATCGTTACTCGTCTTTTGCGGACTATCCCACATGAGAACCACCTGACTGTAGGGGTAGTCGTCCGTAACCCTTCGAAATGTGTCATTACCTGGCGCAAGACTAAAATTTCCGTTCCACCCATAGCAGGTGCGGTTTGCCGTTCCGCTGGTATAAGTCGGGTGGACCTTCTCAAGATTTGGACAACGAAGAGCATATCGCTGATTTGCCGGTTTTTTACCGATGTAGGGAGCCAGATAAGTCCAGACGAGATGCTGTTGTTTGTAAAATGCCGGGGGAGCCAGTCCCTTGTTGTCGTTTATGAATAAGTGCACAGCTTGCCCGATCTGTCTCATGTTCGATGTGCATTGCGCGGCGCGCGCCGAGTCTCGCACGCGTCCGACCACTGGCAGCAATATCCCCGCAAGCACACCGATGATGGCGATGACGGTGAGTAATTCGATGAGTGTGAAGGCCGAGCGATGGAGATTTCGTGGAATTGGGAGGATGGGGGATGTTTTCATGGCATTGGAAACAGAGAGGGGGGATGGATAGGAAGAATCGGAAGAAAGATGTGCCATCAAGATACCATTTTACCTGTATGCAGACCAAGCGAACTTGCGCATTTTTACTTAGAATTTGCGCAAAAACTGATTGTTCTCTCCCCGCCTCTCGTTCCCTCCTCCCCTCTTCTTCTTCCGGCTGAGGCTGATTTCGTCGCGTCATCTGTTTCATCGCATTGTAATTTTTTTCCGATACCGCAGAGGCGACTCGCCCAGCTTGGCGCGGAAAAGCTGCGCCATGTATTCGGGCGATGAAAAACCGGCGGCGTCGGCCACCTGCGGAATCGGCAGCGTGGTTTCACGCAGCAAGTCCTTGGCCCGCGCCAAGTGTGCGTCGCGAATGTAGTCCGCCGGGCTTCGTTCCAGCGTTTTGGCAAATTTTTGTTCAAGTGAACGTCGAGAGATACCCGCCTGGCGTGCCACATCGTCCACCTGCAACGGCTCCCCAACCCTCTGGCGGATATAGCTGATCGCCGTGCGCAGAGCCGGGTCGGTGATCGCCAGCACGTCACTCGACTGCCGCGTTTTCACGCCCAGCGGTTGGATCAGGCGGACCGGTGGTGGCGATGCTGCCGGCTGCGATTTGCCCGAAAATGTGGCGGCGTGCTTCTTGCTTTTCGCTGCGGTCATCAATTCGTCGAGCATCTGCGCCGCCTCGTGCCCGATCTGTTCGCCGGGGTGCATGATGCCGGATATCGGGATGTGCGACATCTCCAGAAAAATCTCGTCGTCCGACAGCATCACCAGCGCAACCTCCTCCGGCATGCGCAGGCCCGCGAGATGGCACGCCTGCACGACCTCGCGTCCGATTGCCCACGAAAAAATCCCCACCGGTTTGGGCAGCCCGGCCAGCCAGTCGGCAAGCGCCTTGATGCTCATGTTCCAATCCGCCACGCCCCACGCGCGGTTTTTTACGCCGAGAGAAAAGAAGCTGCCGCCTGCCTGGGTTACGAATTCGCCAAAATTCGCCGAGTGCTGCGCATCCAGCGCATTTCGTTCCAGCCGCAAGTAGGCGAAATTCTGGTAGCCGCGCTCAAAGTAGTAACGCCCGGCCATGCGTGCGCAGGCGGCGATATCGCTCGTGACGGTGGGGAAAGCAATGTCGCGAAATGTGACTTGCGAGAGGTTGACGACCGGAATGTTGAGCGAGGCAAAATGGCGCGCCATGCCGAGATCCTTGATTTCGGCAATCACGCCTTCGCCAACCCAACCAGCAGGCATGCGAATGCTTTCGTTGGATCCGTGTGGCTCTAGGAAAATCTGCCAATTGTGTCCTTTGCGCAGGTAGTTGTTGATGCCATCGAGAATGGAGCGCGCCCACGTCGTGGAGGTTTCAACAAGCAAAGCAACGCGCGCATAATCGAGCGAAGTTTGACCAGAGGGGGGGGGGGGGAGGGGAGCGAGAGGCATGATGTGTGTGTGTGACGGATGCGCTTGGACTCGTTGAACGGACAGAGAGGTGATCTTGCGCAAAATATAAGATTTTATACGCAAAGCCACCTTTATCGACCCCGCCTCTCCTGATAAAGTGAGCACCGTCATCTGCGGAGCGCCCCCCTCGCCCATTCAATCCATCGCCTATGAGAACCCATATTATTTCCAGTCTCCTCACCACTCTGGTCCTGACAATCGCGAGTGCAGTGCCGCTGCATGCGTATTCGGGCAATGAAGGCATGACCCTGCTTTGGAAATGCGATGAATCCGGCGCGACTGGCACGTTCACACAAGTGGTCGATGCCACCGGTCATGGAAATCCGGGTACCGTTAATGGAACGCTCACCAGCGCGGCGAATGGCGTTTCCGGGACGGCCATTTCCGGTTTCAGCAACAACGCAGTCAACACGCTCTCGTGGGAAACCAACATGGAATGGGCACCGCGTTTCACGCTCCAACTCTGGCTGCGCAATCCGGGCAAAGCTGAGGCCAACGTCGTGGCGGTTGGCGGTGCCACGCGAAATTCCAATCGCCCGTGGATGATTTACGTCAGTGCGCCCGATGCGGCGGACAATCGCACCGTGTCGCTCGTCTTTCAGTCATGGATTGCGACCACGCAGGTATTCACCAGCGAACCTATCAAATGGGGGCGCGACACATGGTATCAACTCGCGCTCGCCTGGTCTCCCGCGCGCGTCCTCTACAAGGACAAGGAAGGTAAGGAAAAAACGGAGACAGGCGCCGGTTTCAAAATCTACCTGACTCCTGCCGGTTCTGAAGAAGTGAAATTTCTCTTTGGCGGCACCACGGCTCGCGCACGTTGCGGAGGCAAGGCATCGCAACTCTTCACCATCGGCGGCACGGGACGCGGTTATTACAAAGAGCAGCCCGCTGGCAGCTTTGGCGGGGACATCGACGAGATTGCCCTCTGGCTCGGCAAAACCCTCACCGACGCACAACTCAACGAAGGCTTAAAACTCTAACAAACACTAGCGCCCCCCTCCCGCCTTCTTCCCGCATCCCTCCCCCCCCCTCGGCACACATCGAATTAAGCAAAAACAAACCTGTATCCAAAAAAATCACTACAACCCAAAAATCATGAAAACCTCATTCAAAACGAAAAAAATCCTCGGAGTCATTCTGGCTGCGACAATGAGCCTTGCCCAAACCGCCTTTGCTGCGGATGGCACCTGGACATCCACCGCCGCCACCGCCGACTGGGACAATCTCAACAACTGGTCAGGCGGCACTGCGTTTGCCGATGGCATTGGAGCCACCGCCACGATCAACACCAACATCGCTACCGCTTCCACCATTACCCTCAGCAACGCCCGCACCCTCGGCATCCTGAACATTGGCGACACCAACAACACCCACGCCTTTACGCTCACGGGAGCCGCTCTGACCATGAATAACGGCGGTGCTGGCGCGCAAATCAATCAACGCAGCACCAGCAAAGGCGACACGATCTCCGCCAACATCACCCTTGCCGACGCTCTCACGCTCTCCAACGCCAGTGCCAACACCTTCATCCTTTCGGGTAATCTCACCGGTGCCCACGCCCTCACCATCGACTCCACCGGCTCCGGTGCCATCAGCCTTCGCGGAACGAACACCTTTTCCAGTGTCACCATCAAAAGCGGCAACCTCACACCCACCAAAACCGGCAGCCTCGGCGCGGGCCTCATCACCCTCGGCGACGCCGCCAACACCGGCAAAGCCGTCACTCTGAATTATGTCGCCTACCCCGGCGCTACCGGTTCATTTGCCAACAACATCCATGTTGTCGGCACCGGCACCGCCACCCTCTCCACCAGCAGTTGGAGTCCCACCTTTTCCGGCAGCATCACGCTCGACCGCGACCTCGTTGTCTCCACCAACACCGGTGCGAACATCACGCTTTCCGGCACGATTTCCGGTAACGGCGGCCTCATCATCAACAACGGCACTGGCTCCACCATCAACACCAACACCATCATCCTGTCGGGAGACAACAACTACACCGGCGGCACCATCATCCAACGAGGCAGCCTTCACGCCAGCGGATCGGGCAGCAGCTTTGGCGCCGGCGACATCACGCTCGGCGACGCCAATCTCGCCAACACCTACGCCGTTGCCCTCAACGTCAACGCCACCAAAACGATTACCAACAACATCAACGTTGTCGGCAACGGCAGCGCCGCCGCCACTGCCTCCATCCGCGTCACCAGCAACAACCCCACCCTTACCGGCAACATCACGCTGGCCCGTGACCTCGCCATCCTTGCCAGCAACACCAATGGCAGTGCCATCACCTTCACTGGCGACATCACCGGCACCGGCGACCTCAGCACCACTACCGTCAGCGGCACCAGCTCCGGATCGCGCATCTACCTGAACGGCTCCGTCAACCACACCGGCACCATCACCACCTCCGGCACGGGATTGGGCAACTTCAACGGACGCGGCCTCTACATCAACGGCACCATCGGCTCCAACGTCACTGACATCATCCAGACCGGCGCCGAATCCCGCCTCTTTCTTACCGGGGCCAACAACGCCTTCACCGGCGACGTGAAGATCGATGGCGGCACCCTCACCCTTGGCAGCGGAGCATCAATCACCATCGCAACCTTCCTCACCGACACCACCAACCTGTGGCTCCACACAACCGACAACTCCGGCCTCGTCCTCAGTTTCAAGGACAACACCGTCATTGAAAGCATCGCCGGTCTCTACATTGACGGCACCAAGCAAGCTGACGGACTCTGGGGCGCGATTGGCTCCATTGCCGCTGGTCTGGCCGATTTCGAATCCGCTCTCATCACCGGCACCGGACTCCTCCAAGTTGGCAACAGCATCGTTCCCGAACCCGCCACTCTTGCTCTCTTTGCCGGAGCCTTTGTTCTCGGTGCGACGATTGCCTGCCGCCGCCTTCGCGCTCGCAAGTAAACGGCAACACCAACGCAAAACACCACACGCCCCTGCGAGACATCCCCATCGCTCACAGGTGCTCGCTCACATTCCCATAACAACCCCGCCCTGCATCACCATGCGCCCATCCATCCAAACCGTCCGTAGTTTAATTGGCACTACCGCCCTTGCCATCACTGGCCTCGCACTTCTCACCGCAGCCACAAATGCGATGACACAAACCATCAAGCAACCGGGCATTGTGCTCCAGGCAAAGACATGGAACGACATCCAAGTGCAGGACGAAACCGGCAAGACGCTGCTCACGCTCAGCGGCCTTGAAGTAAAACCCAAACCACGCATCAAAACCACGGCGGGCGCCATCAAGGAAATCACCACCCCGGACGGCCTGCCCGCCATCGAAGTGGATTACACTCTCACTGGATCGGACAACACCCCCAGCGAACTCAAACTCACCGGACTCTTTGCCCCCAAACCCGGTCGTGTGGACGTCACCTACATCCTCTCCAACGTCCCGCCGGACGCCAAGATTAGCGACAGCATGTTTGGTCGCCGCCTTGCAAACGGCGCGGTCGAACTCCCTGCCGGCAAACTCGGACTCTGGAAACGCCACGCGCACGGCGGCCAGCCACAAGAACACCCCGACGGCAAAATCGCCCTCTATCAAATCGGCGATCAAATCCTTGGCCTCGCCTTTGATTCCACCAACCGCGTCAACCTCGGATGGAAAGACGCACGCGCCCACCACATCGGCTTCATCAAATCCCCCGACGCTGCGCATCCTCCCGCCACTCCCGCCACTCCCGCGGTCCCCCCCCCCCCCCCCGCGGTCCCCGCCACTTACACTGCGAATTTTTCTGTGATAATTTCCCCCAGTGACTGGCCAGTTGAATTCGTTTCCGCCCGCTGGCACGGACGCCCCGTTGGTCTGAAACTCGGCACCGACAAACTCTACAACTGGTGGACCTCCACCCCCGGCCAACCCGCTGACAAACAACCCGCGCTCACCCTCAAAAACACGCTTGCGAACACCTCACTCACCTCGCGCACCGTCACCCTAAAACACTGGGTCCGCGACTTCGCCGGCAACTACGTTTCCCGCCAGACACGCGACCTCGAACTCGCCGCCGGACAAACCCTCACCGAAGACATCAAATTCCAACCCTCCCCCGATTCCATCGACCCCACGCGCGACATCTTTTTTGCCGAAGTTTCCATCGCTGACAAAACCACCGGGGAAGAACTCGCCTTTGCCCGCACCAACCTCGCACTCCTCCCACCGCACGAGTTCAAAGGCACCTCTGCCGAAAGCATCTTTGGCATCGCCGCCTACTGGCCCTTTCCCGACGAAACCTCCGTGCAAAGCCTCATGGAACGCATGGGCGTCCGCTGGTATCGCCAAGGCAACACCCACGACTACAAAAACATCACCGCCCTCCGCCACACTCAGATCCCCAAGAAAACTTACGACGAAGACACCGCCGCCGGCGACAAATGGATACGGGAGCAACTGCAACTCTGCGTCGATCACGCCAACCCCGCCTGGGAATTTGGCAACGAAATCAACTACGCCGTCATGAGTATCGGCATGGGCGATACAGTGAAAGACCAGGAACGCGCCAAACGCGTTGCCAAATATCTCGGCTGGGTAAAAGCCATCCGCCGTATCCAAAAAGAAATGGGCGCTCCTGCCGCCGACGTGAAACTCCTCAGCGTGGGACTCGCCGGCATGGACGTTAAATTCGCCGACGCCATTCAGGACGCCGGAGGCTGGAAACTCCTCGACGGACTGGCCGTTCACCCCGGACGCGGCAACTTCACGCCCGATTATCCCGTCTCCGAACCTTGGCAAAACTGGACGCACGGCGCTTACGGCAACTACTGGAACTACTACGGCTCCGTCCGCACCGCCGCCGAACTCGTAAAAAAATACGGCGACACTCCGCAAAAACCCAAGGAACTCTGGCTCACCGAAGTTTACGCCTGCGCCTATCCCAACAGCTTTTGGGAAGACTCCCTGCGCCACGGCACCGAAAACGCCATCCTCTCCTTTGGCCTCGCCATGAGTGCCAACGTGAAAGCCCTCATGTGGTATCAATTATTTGATACAGTCTGGTTCGACAAACTCGGTGTGAACCCAAAAGACCGCGAATATTATTTCGGTCTCATCAACCGCGACCTCAGCCTCAAGCCCGCGCTCCTTGCCTACGCCGCCGCCGCCGAGGAACTCGACCAGGCAAAGTTTGTTCGCTGGCTCAAATTCCCCAAGTCCGCCAACGGCGAAGAAAGCAAAACCCGTGGCCTGCTTTTCGACACTCCGCGCGGCCCCATGACGATCCTCTGGGATCGAACCGACGGCTACGTTCTCAGCGAAAAACAAAAAGACTTCGCCTCACCCGAAGCCTGGACCGATGAATGGCGTAGTCGCGTTTCCACTACACTTCCCCTTGCGCACGGCCAGACGACGCTTACCGCCATCAATTCGATCGGACAGCGCAAACAAGTGCCTGCCGATGCCGCCAACAAAAGCACCGTTACCCTCAAACTCACCGGCGCCCCGGTGATCGTTTACGGACTCGACGTTACAAAGCTCAAATAACACCTGCGCGACATTTCTCGTTTCCCTCCCCCCCCCCCCCCCCGGTAGGGAGGCCTCTCCGACGCCTCCGCTCCGACGCCTCCGCTCCCCGATACATCCGCCCACCACCACGCATCACCCACCAAAGATAAGCGCTATTTTTCACCCTGCATTGCGGAGGCCTCGGAGAGACCTCCCTACCGTTTATGCCAGCAACGTTTACCGAAACAAATTTCCCCGCCGAAACCACCTCACGTGCCGCTGCCGCTGCAAGTATCGCTGCCGCCGTTCGCGATTTCATCCAAGCCAATTGGAACGCGACCCTTCGCTCGCACACGCAAGACGAAGGCACGCTGCTCGGCCTCCCGCATCCCTACACCGTGCCCTGCCGACGCGCGATGTTTCAGGAACTCTATTATTGGGACACTTATTTCACGGCGTTTGGACTCGTTGGCAGCCCCGACACACTCCCCCTTGCGGAGAACAACCTGCGCAATTTCGTTCACGAAATTGAGCGCCACGGATTCATTCCCAACGGCAACCGCAGCTACTACCTGAACCGCTCGCAACCGCCCTACTTTGCGCCCTTCGTGATCTTGCTTCGCAAGCACGGCTCCTTCGAACGTCCCGGCGGACTCGACATATCCACCGTGCTTCGCGCCCTCCGTGCCGAACACGCCTTTTGGACCACCCGACGCGCCACCCCTGCTGGCACACCTGCCGCCGGACTTTCCCGCTACGGGCACCAAGCCGACCCCGACTACGTGATGCAGTTTTTCCGCGAGATCAAAGACCGTGCCGGACTCCCCGGCGGCGACGAAGCGGCCTGCCGCGAACAATCCGGTCACATGCTCGCCGAATGCGAATCCGGCTGGGACTTCACGCCGCGCTTCGACAAACGCTGCGAACACCACTGCCCCGTTGATCTCAACAGCAACCTCTACGTCCTCGAAACCACGCTGGCCGAACTCACCGCTGCATCTGACGATCCCGCTGCGCGCACCGAATCTACCACCTGGCGCATCCGTGCCGATGCGCGCCGCCATCTCGTTCACGCGCTGAATTGGGATGCCGGGCAAGGGATGTTTTTCGATTACGATTTTGTTAACCAACGCCGCAGTTCCGTTCTATCAGCCGCCACCCTGCATCCCCTTTGGGCGGGCCTAGCGACCGAGCAGCAAGCCGCCTCTGTTGTCGCGCGTGCCCTTCCTCAACTCGAACGCACCCACGGTCTGACAGCCTGCGCTCCGTGTGCGCCTGTTGACTCCCTCCCCCCCCCCTCTCTCGCAAGTTCATCCATTCAGCAATCCCCATTCAGCAATCCGCATTCCTACCAATGGGACCACCCAAACCTCTGGCCCTGCCTGCAAACCATCGCCTGGCGCGGCCTGCAACGCTACGGTTACCATGTCGAGGCACGCCGTCTGGCGGAAAAATACGCTGACACCGTTTGTCGTTCATTTTCGGATACGGGAGACCTTTGGGAAAAATACAACGCTGACACCGGTACACATCACGCCAGCAACGACAATAGTTACGAAGCCCCCGCCATGATGGGCTGGACCGCTGGCGTCTTCCTCGACGCACTGGCTGTGTTGGAGAAATAAGCGGCAACCTTTTTTCAGGTTCTTCGCTGTTTTCAGTGGGAAGCGGGGAAGTTGATGTGGCGCGGTGAGAGCTATGCTTCAACTTGCTGTTCCCTGTTTGTTCCCGATTTTGTTCCCTGTTTGTTGCTCATTTTGGCACCAAACGGCGGAAGTCCACGGCAAAACTTTTACCTATGGGGGAGGGGGATTTCTCTCTTTTTCAGAGGGGAAATGGTCGGGGTGGAGAGCATTAAACGGTTACTTATATTTGATTACGCTATTTTTCCCTGAGTAAAATCGTATGTTTTGAATCAAGTATTTAAAATAGTTTCCCCCATGTCCGTTTCCAACGAGGAAGAGGTGGTTGGGTTGGCTTCATTTCAATCAGTTTTGTGAGCGGGTTATTGGAATTTTGGATACCGATTCCCTCTGCTATGCGGAGAAGGCTCAGACTGCCTTAAGCATGGAGACTTGCTGCACCGTCTCAGGTGGCGCCAGTTGATAGCGCACCGCGTTTGTTTTGCCCGATACGGTTACAAGATTGCTGGCGCGGAGACGAACCAGTTTGCGAGTAACTGTCGCGGAGGACATTTCCAGCGCCACCTGAAAATCCTTGGGGGACGCCGTGCCAACCACAGAAAGGTAGCGCAGTATCCGTTTCTCTGACTCGTCGGAGACGAAGTCGGCGGGATCGAATCCACCTGCTATCTTCTGGCCCGGATTACGTGGAAACCGGGCAGGTTTTTCAAACTCCTCCGGGTGGAGGTAGCGATAGCGGATGACAGCGGTGACGAGCAGTTCGCCGACCCGGCGGATGCGCTCGTCTTCGGTGAGGTTTCGGTTTCGTTCAAAGGGACGCATGGGATTGGAATTTTGTTGGTTGGTGATGAGGTTTAGACAGCCATCCGCATGGTCGGCATGGCTTGAATCACTTCCGAGGCGTCCATGCGCACAGTTACGGGTATGCGAGAGCACCGCTGACGCTGATACAGGATTTGGCGAATTGAGTTCGACTAAAATCATCAATGATGACTTAACTACGAAAAGTCAAGATCAAATGAATCACCACTTCACAGCCCCCCCCCCTCGCGGGGATGGCTCTACGCTGGGAAATTCGAGCCTCAGCGAGGCATCGCCGACGAAGCTGACTCTTCGTTTGGGCCAGCCCCAAGATGATCGAGTAGCTGGCGGAAGCGATCGCAATGAGCCATGATGGCCTCGTCGCCACGAGCATCGATGGGCAGGGAAAAAAGCACCGGTAGCGTGGAGTGGCCAAGCGACGTATAGTCGAGGCGGCGACGCCACTCGATGGCCTGCAACTCGGGTGATGAAGCGGAGAGATGCACGTCGTTGAGCAAGGCGTTCAATTGCTCCAGCAATCGAAAGATTTCGGACCAAGGCACCCAAGCGGGAAAGGTCGGTCCTTGCGACATCGGCCAAGTGGCAAGGAAGCGCCATTCATCAGCGAGGAGTGAAAAATGCTTTTCCCTGCCCTTGCGCAGGGACCGGACATGGCCGGAGCGTTCCAGTTCGTTGAGGGTGATCTGAACGGACCGGCGGAAGTACCCGATCTGACGCGCGATTTCGGCGGGGTGGCCGGCCTCGTGCGCTAGCAACCATGCCATGACCTCGGCGCGCGATTGCCGGCCAAACAAAGCGCGAAGCTTGAGCAGTAAGTTGCCGGGGTGATCCATGCGTGGCGCGACGGACAGGCCGCGATAGCGCACCGGACCGCGCAGCCAGCCTCCCGCAAGAAAGTCCTGATCCGCGGTTCCGAAGTGTCCATCCTCGGGAAAGAGCGGCGCAGGGGAGCCAGAAACCTCGACGGACGATTTTTCCATGGCCTTCCATTTTTTGTGCGCGGGCAAGCGGGCCAAACGTGTCGCGATTACGGACAGGATTGAGGCGTCACCGAGCACGTGGTCTTTGTGCAGGCGGGCGAGGCGCTGAAGATTGATCCAATCGGCCTGGTCCTGAAGCCAGTCGAGCATCTCGTCGAAAAGACGGGCATCCATCCGGCCGAGCGTCGTTGACGCGAGGAGCAACGCCTCGGGATCCAAGATGGCTTTGCCGGATGCCTGGGCGGCATGGCCGGAAACGCCCAGCGTGATCCACTGACGCCAGAGAAGGTCGAGGATGGCAGAGCGAGCCTCGTTTTTAAAGTTGAGCAGCAAGGTCGGCATGGCCCAAGTGGCGGAGGAGATCGGAAAGCACGAAGAGAAAACCCTCCGACGGATCCTGCAGGCAGGTCCAACGAGCGGCGGCAAGCAATTCGTCAGCGGTTGGATTCAGGTCGCGCAAGTCCGCGACATGGCGTCCTGGTCCTTGATCGGCAGCGGCATAGAGTTTGAAATGAATCTGGTCGTAGCGGCCGACAAACCCGATGGTGAGAACCGGACCATAGGAGCGGTTTGTAAGGCGATCCTCGATTCCGGTTGGGAAACCTAACAGGAAGAAAGAATCGTCGGCGGGTCCGGTGTTAAACCAATCGGCAGGCAGATTGAGTTCGGAACGGACAGCGTCAGCCGCCGTGATTATTTCCGGTGGCAAGGGCTTTGCTTGCACTAGACGCCGTGCTTCGAGCCTGGCAAGCACGTCCACGTCTCGTGTCGCCGTGTGACTGATCAACCCAAGGGCGAGCAGGGACGAGCCGCCACAAACCACAAAGTGGCAGGACGGATGGCCACGACTGGCCAAAACCTCGCCAAGCAGGCTCAGTGCCCGTTCCAAAGTATCTTTGCCAAAACGATTCATTTATGACACTTGAACTACTCGATATGGGTAGTTCAAGTAGTATTTCATACTGCAGATCTATTCGTTTTCCACATGTCTTGGTGCGATTTGGTAGTTATCTAGTGCCACCGCGGAAGCGCAGTTCCTTTTGGAGAAAATCAGAATCTTGCGTTGGATTCCCCATGGCACCACCTGCCCCCACGCGATAATATTCAGGTATGGAATCATTGTTGATCAGCTTTCGGTGTATAACGGACGACAAGCCGCCAACGGGAATCTCGCTTCACTAGTTCAATGGAAAGGTCCGGATCGGCCAACGCTTTTCTTAGGGGATCAAGTTCGCTCCAGCGGAACGTGGGATCGTTGGACAGACTCGCTTGGTGACAAAGCTCGAAAGAAGCTAGCGCATGTCGTTAGGATTATCCTAGATTCCACAGTTGAGTATGGGAGAAGAGGGAGAAGGAGAGAAGAGGAGGTCCAATGCGGCGCAGTTGAACGCAGCCAGAGGATAACGCGTTGGTAGCTGTGTTTTAGTTGTTGCCACCATGAGCCTTGCGCGGAGATGAGCAGGGATGTTTTTCTGCTGGATTTGACGAGTTTGGCACCGATGATCATGAACCAGCGACGGGAACCGGAGGCTTCGATGTGCCTGCCGGGTTCAAGCAAGCGGGAAAACAAGCACCATAGGTTGTAAACGAGCAGGAGCAATTGCGCGGCCGGCGCAGTCACTCGGCTTTTTTTGCACAAAAGCCGTTGAAGCCCCATTGATTTTTGAGTTCGTCGAAGACGTTTTCGGCGTCGCCCCTGTCCCGATACAGGGCTTGGATTTGCCAGCCGTTGCATTGGGAGGGCCGCAGATTGGTTACGTAAGCGGCCGTTCGTATTTGTGTTCTGTCCAGAAGCGTGCCTGCGCATTGGCCGGCATGGGGCCTTGCAATTTGCGGGCGAAGACCCCCCGTCGCTCGCAGGTCCACGAGGGCAGGCGCACCCGCGCCTCGGCGACCTGCCAGACCCCCTGTTTGCCGGGTCCGTGCCAGTCGTCTTCGCGCACTGAGGCCATGGCTCGTTTCACGTTCGCG
The DNA here is from genome assembly GCF_000171235.2 of Geminisphaera colitermitum TAV2. Lineage (GTDB taxonomy): Bacteria > Verrucomicrobiota > Verrucomicrobiia > Opitutales > Opitutaceae > Geminisphaera > Geminisphaera colitermitum. The sequence continues at coordinate 68,659 of NZ_ABEA03000099.1, forward strand.
GTCAGCTTCAGTTTGAACAGGTAAGCAGGCCGTCCCGGGGCCTGCTCGTGCCAAGCCATCACTGGGTCTTGTCCCAAACCGATGTCGCCACGGTTCAGCCACACCTGGCGACCGTATGTGTTCGCCAGCGCTTCCTGCGCAGCCTTGCTCCATTGTGTCGAGGTCACCGTATTCCCGCTGCGAAACCGGTAAGCCGCGCATAAGCGTGTTCCGGTCGCCACCGCCACCAGCGGATGGAAGCTGCACCTGCCGGGCTTGGTCGGATTATAGCCCACTTGCGCTCCCTCTTGGTGGCCATACTTGGTCTGCACCGTCGAATCCCAATCCAGAATGAGCCGTTCGGGCAGCGCCTTCCACAATCGTTCCTCCGCCGCTCTTACCCAGCCCGCTGATTGCTCCCGATCTATCGATGCAAAAAAACGCCGGATCGTGTCGTCACTGACCACCGCCTTCATCCCGAATAACTCGCACAGACTCGGGTCTTCCCTCAAGCGCTGCACATGCACAAAACGCCTCCCGTCGGTCACCGCCGTCAAAAAAAAACTCTACAACACGTCATGCACCGATGCCGCGTTCGGACTTGTCCTCTTCACCGGACAAGTCTCCACCAGCTTCTCCATTATCCCTATGTGACGGCAAAACGCCGCCCACGGCACCAGTCCCCCATACGGCGTGAGTGCCTCCTCACTCACCCTCAACGACACCTTCCCTCCAGGAGTTTCGAACTCCAACTCGTCTTCACCCAATAGGTGAAATTCTGATCCTATGACTTTTCTCATTTATCTCTCATCATACCAAAAACTTCAACCTCCAGACAAATCTACCAACTGCGGAATCTAGGATTAGTCGGTGCTGAGGAAGGGCGGTATTAAGCGAGTTTGAAGCATGGCGAGGTGCGCAAGGCGGGAAAAAGCGCGAGCAGAAGGCGGGAAAAAAAGGCCAAAAGGAAAGCCAGGAGCTTTCCGAAGTTCATCGCGGCGGCGCTGAGGATGGCATTGACCTTGTCTCCGATCAATCCGCGTAACTTGTTGCGCTCCATACGATGTTCATTCTTGAGATGTCCGATTGTCGGCTCAATGGCGGCACGGCGTTTCATCCAGCGCCAGACTCGTTTGGGGATTTTCCCTCGCCTGCGTTTGTCCACGATCACCTCCACCGGCCCCTCATAATTGTGCCCTCGATAACCCATGTCCACGTGCGCCGTTTTCGGCCCCTGTTTTTCAATATAGAGCCGTTTTACCTGCTCCATTTGCGCTTCAAGCGTGTGCCCATCATACGGATTGTCTGGCATACATAACGCTCCCAACAGCCAGCCTCCCTTGCTCGTCGATGCCACACTTACCTTCTGTCCAAATTCATATTTCTTTCCCGATTTCCCTTTCGATATGCATTTCACCTTTGGCTCATGCACACTATACACTTTGTTTTTGTCTGCTGTCTTTTGTTTGTAAATTTGCTTGCTCGTCTCCAGCAACCCTTGCAATGCCGCCACAGGCTTTTGTCTCTCTATCTCTCGTATCACACGGCCCAGATTCGTCCTCAGTTTCCTCACACATGCCTTCGTTCTCTTCATCTTTCGGCTATGCATATAGCGCCCGGCCATCATCAATAATCCCCTCCCTACCCGTTCATAACTCTGCTTCACTTTCAGCCCGGCTTTCCGCGCTTCCTTCACCAGCCTCTCCCTCGCCCGATCATACGATCTCGCATCGGTCGGATAACGTATCTCCTTGGTTTGCACCGTCGTGTCAACGTTGATATGCACCACCTGCACCGGCTTTAACCCCTTCATCCTCACCGCGCTCTCTATCGTCTGCTTGAGCATCTGTTCGGCTCCACTCTCCCCCAATCTCTTCCTCCACCTCGTCATGCTCGACGAGTCTATCGGCTTCTCATGCTCAAAATACTGCATCCCCGATAAATATTGCCAATATGGATTCTCCACCCAATGCTCCAGCACCTCTTCGTCGCTCAGATCATATTGATACTTCAAATAATGTAACGATACCATCAACCTCGTCCCCAACCCGGGCTGCCCCAACCTCTCATGATACGTCGGCCCCAAATGCTTGTCAAACTCGGCCCAGTTTATATTCCCGGCCAGCTTCACCATCGGATGGTTCATGTTCACCAACATTATTAACTCCATCTTGAACATTTCCCTCTGTTTCTCGTGCTTGTTTTCCTTTGGCTTCATCTTTTTCCCAGATTTTCTTTATAAATTGCCCTTTTCTGGGAAAATTTCACTCCAGTCTCAAGCGTTAACTTGCTCCTTGATAGGAAATTAAATGGTTCTTCAGCACCGACTAGGATTATTAAATACAGTGCCACTATGCCAGCGATAGACACGCTTCCAACTGATAGTGAAATCGTCATCGAATCCTGCTGCGCTAGGGATACACTAGCAAGAAAGAGGGCGAATGTGTTGAGAATAACGAAGGGAAGCCGAAGCGAAAAAACCTCCACAGTCGGCTTTGGCCTGGCATGATTCGCATGCAGGCATATAGATATTTTTCCAGTCCGAGATTGACTTTCGGGCGAAAGGATGAAGTGAAGGAGGCAGCAGGCAAAGCTGATGATTATAGATAAACACCCGTATGCCAGCATCGAAGAGAATGTTAATTGCATCCTCCAATTCGACTTGATACTCAACCGGATCGATCCAGAGTCTGTCCAGATTTGTTCGGGCATATCCCATCAGCTCAAGGCCCATGAAGACTACTTGATCAACAAAGGGAAGATTGCGGGCAACGAATTGAGCATATTGCGCGAGGCGTGCGTGTGTTTCTCGATGTATTACCATCCGAAGCTCTATGCGGATACCTGTCCTGGCAAGATTGAGTATCCCGAACAGGGTCTGTTCAAATGCCCCTTTTGCCTGAACGACGAAGTCGTGAACACTGGCAGTATCCGCATATAGAGGGATACCGATCATGAAATCGGGATGCTTGATGTCGGCAAGACTGCGGGCATATCGTAAATACGAAAATAGCCTGCCATTGGAAAGCATATGCAGTGAGGTTTTTGGGAGATGCTGCTTCACGGACCGGATCACCTCCATGAGTTTCTCATGCAAAAGTGTCGGTTCTCCTCCGGTAATACCAAGTTCCGGGGTATCCTTGGACATCCATGGGATCATTTCAAGAATGTCATCTATCAGGTAAGCATCGTCTATATCGCGGGGTGGCTGCGAGCACATCAGACATCGGCTGTTGCAACGCTCCGTGAAAAACAAAAAATTATGTTGGCTCCGTTTTCGATACAAAATTCTGGTTTCACGAGAGATCGGATTGAAGCGTACGATATCACCCTCTTCAAGAAACGCACTTTCGGTAGAAAGAATAATTTCGTCACCTGCAGGTATCTGTTGATCGCTTCCAATACACAGATGCATTTTCATCTCACTATGACCTAGATTGCGGATAACAAACAGGCTGTCATTAACCCGTTGTTCAAGAAGGCCGACAAAGGGTTCTCCGCCAAATCCAAACAACGCACGATCAGCAAGTTTCATTGTGCCCATCCTCTCAATATACGCGCAGCTGCGGGATCATCCTCAAGCAGTTTAACAAGGTGACGCATAATTCCCATGTTTCGTTGACAAAACGCGCTTGTTGGTTTGTGGCCCACCATATCTCCCTGTGTTGTGTGATGACGAACAGGATCACTCCCGCACCACAGCTGGAAGGCACAATCGACACATCCCGGCATCCCCTCCGTCATGGTGCGATAAGCAATATCCAAGATAGGACTCTTTGTGAAAAGGTCATCCCAACTATTCTCGTAAACAGTACCAAGTCGGAAGGTCGTATCTCCCATTTCGGCAAGCATACGTCCTTCATCGGATGCATAGACTCCACCGTCGTAATTGTAAACGAGAGCTGCAAGGCCAGTCCCGGTAGGAGACTGCAAGTCAACATATCCGGTTGGATATGAGGTCAGCATACGCCGCAATAGCAGTGATGCATAGACCTCGCGAACAGGCACACCCTCACCGTTAAGATGAAGAATATAGGCGAGGCCCCGGCGATAAAAATCAAGAAATCGTTCTGCCTCGTAGCCAATCCGGGCCGCCGAGCGAATGGCGAAGCCATATGGGCTGATATGCCTCAAGAATATCTCCCGGAAGCCTTGTTGAACGTATTCATCAATGATGGCTTCAGGCTGTTCCAAGCTGGCGGCTGAACTGGTCATCAATGCTGATACTGAATCCGGTCCAAGTCGTTCACGGCACCGTTTTATACCGGTAATCGTTCGTTCATAAGCGTCCTTTCCTAGTCGTAGTCGATTGCTGTTATGCAGGGAGGCAGGCCCATCCAGAGATGTAGAAATGAACACTTGGTGGTCTGCAAAATAATCTAGCATCTCATCGGACAAGAAGGAGAGATTGGTTGCGACGACAAAGGCAATTTCACGGTCAATTGCTTTTTCCTCCACACGCGCAATTATGTGCTTTATTAATGGAAAATTCAGCAAGGATTCACCTCCCTGAAACTCGATCTTCAGAGCCGGTGAGGGGCCTTGGAGCATGATATCAACCGCCCTGTCTGCAACTTCTTCAGACATATCAAATGCATTGCGATCTTCCGAAACTCGGGAAACTTGGCAATATGCGCATGAATGATCACAGCGTAGTGTGACAACGAACATATGCAACGCCGTCAGATCAGGTAGCCGAGAGTATCGGGTACGAAGCTGCGCGGCAAGCAGCTCCATATGTGTGTCAGCCGCCCCTCGACTGATCAGATGTCGTGCCTCCAGATCCCGAAGAACCGGGGCATCAGGAGACAGGCGTTTCTCGATCAATGCAACCAGTGTCTCATTCGGGACGACAATATGCTCGCCAGCTGCGTTGGTTATTACCTGTCGTTGCTCATCCAGCTTCATGAAGCGAAAAGGAAGCAGCGAGTAGGAAGGCGATTGCTCGTAATAGGCCGGTAACTGAAATCCGCGCAAGGCTTTCATATATCCTGCTGCTCGTCCATTTGGATTGCGGCCTCAAGCGATAGGCGAAGTGCCGCCACCATGGAGGCGGCAACACGATCATTATCGAAAGCTGCTACAGGTAGGCTGGCCTCTTTGAGGCCGGCAGATTCCAGAGCTGCCGGCAAATAAAATGGGGGATCAAAACGTAGGTATTTTGAGTCGGTCGGGGATAGAGACATAGGCGGGATCCTCCTGTGGGCTAGAGTCTTCCAAATCGGGACGAATAAATGCAACGCGTGAGAGTGCATGAGCCATCAATAAATCCCGAGTTTTGGCAGTTTCATCTGCTACGATTTTCCTTAACCGTTGATCAATAAGGTTATTAAAAAATTCCCTAATACAGACATCGGTATCATCCTCCGGCCTTTTGGTTCGTAGCCGAATCTCCAGCCTGTGCTGATCCACCGTTTGGAGATGCAGGAAGCATTTTCCGGTCAAGGCATAGGCCGCAGCGAGAACAGTCTCCATGCCATAAACAGTGAGGTCGATGCAAGCCAGTCGATCACGACCTTCAATTGTAATAGGGTCATCTGGAGATGTCATAGCGGGATAATTCTAGCTGATTTCTCCCCGCTACTTTTCGTTTCGACAGGAGGGTCATCGGGGAATGCAAGTATTTTCTGGGCTCCACCCAGTTGCTCGATGATGTCTGTGTTCAGCACAGGCAGAGGAGACTCTCCAGTTGCGATTTTGACCACTGCATGTTGAGGCTTGATTTCTAGCAGACGGATCTTGGTACCAGCGTTGAATTGGACGACGCCAATAACATTGCTTCCATCCAGAATATTAAACCGGCTGACTTTTGTCAGTCTGACCTCTTCGGGCCACCGGCTTCGTATTTTTGGGAGTTTTTTCAGAACTTGGGAGAGGACGGGATCAGTTGTTTCTGTGGAAGGGCCCGGATTCTCCAATTCCACAGTCGGTACCGAGGGGGATGTGCTCGGTGCCACGGGAGTAGGACTCGCCGGAGCCGGGGGCGGCGGAGGGTTCGGACGCGGTGTAACTGGATAAGTCGGTGTAGAAGGAGTACTATAGCCTCCTCCCCCGGAACCGGAGTAGTGCGACGAGTGGGAACTATGGGACGAGTGCGAGCGATGCGATGAGTGGGAACGATGGGCCGCCAGTTGCGGGTTACCTGCCCGGGCAGTACCAAAGACAAGTTTCCCTGTTTGCTGCTCCTCTGTTCTGGAGAATGTTGGCTTGTCCTGGATTCCGACTACAGGTTCTTCTTGGGAAATAAAAGATTTCCCATCAGTCGCTGACATTGTTGCCATAAGCGGAAACAGTCGCCGAAGGAGGCGGGCTACGACTCGATTCATGAGATTTACTTAACATTCCTGCGATATTCGTCAATCTTGGTTCAAGGCCAATTTTGAGGAAATGAAATGGTTATTGCAGGGATATGTCCTTGTTGGTTTTCGTAACTTATAATCAACTTGACTCTCTTTCAGTCAAAAGTTCCCGCCTCTTGATCTAGAAGCATAATAACTTCTGTTCTACCTGAAACTTAGGTAAAAACTATGCGAAAGAGGCCAATGATCAGCTGGAGAAAGGGCCGGGGGCCGATATCGAGGGGCCATCCCAAGACACTTCTTTGCCTTCCAATGATAATCTAGGGGCAGTCGGTCCCTCGCTCTCGACTCAGGCACCCCGACTGGTGATGGCAGTGCCAGCCGACTACCCGCCTGCTGCAATCAGGGACGGAAGGGAGGCGGATGTGCTCATTTCCTGCACGGTATCGGTCGAGGGTAATGTGAAAGATGCTGTCGTAGAACGATCGTCAGACAGCCGTTTCGACAGCTATGCGCTGGATGCCGCCCGAAAATGGTATTTTCGCCCTGCCCTGTTTCAGGGCAGACCGGTCGAATTCCCTGTGAAAATTCCGATGCGGTTCAGGCGGACGAGAGAGGACTGACCATATTGGCGTACCGCATCCCGTTCAGTTTCTGGCCGGGTTCCCGGGCTGCCCCGGCAATATTCGGCGCAAAACGTCCGGGGACGGCAGTTCGTAGCGTATTGCCCGCGTCTTGCCTGAAGCAGTTACGAGATTCGCAGCGCGAAGGCGTGCCAGCTTCCGGGTCACCGAAATGCGAGAGATTCCGAGCGCCACTTGGAAATCACGCGGAGCCGCCGCACCGATCCGGGAGAGATAGTTCAGTATCCGTTTTTCGGACTCATCGGAAACGAGATGACCCGAATCGAAGGGCGCAGAGGTTTCGGGCCTTCCGGAACCGCCCCAAGCGTGGGCGATCCGGAAACTCTTCCGGATGCAGGCGACGGTAACGCATGACGGCGATGGCGAGCAGTTCGCCGATACGCTGGATGCGTAAGGTTCTGGTTTCGATCGAATGGATTTACGGGAACCGGGTCGGATGATATTGCGGAATTTCGGGCGGCTGTCGGGACACGACTTTCCAAAAGGCTTCGGATCGTCGGGCACCGATGCGGTTGTTGCCACCGTCCAAGCGGACAGTGGAAACCTCTTTCACTGGCTGTCGGACTGCGATCTGGGTAAAGCGTCCCGGATCGTCTATCTAGCATTGACATGGCGAGCCAAGCAGCTCGTCGGGCAATGCGGTATCTCCGATCGGTTGTCCTGTTTCGGTTTGCCCCGGCACTACAAGCGTTACGTGGAAAGCTCCACGGCACCGATGACATCAATACAGGATCAGGCGAGTCGGATCGTGCAGTCGATCAAAACTTGCATCACTGCTAAGTCAATAAAAAATTGATACGTGTGGTTGTTTTTCGAATACAATTTTGATGCGTATGGCGTCATGGAACTTCCCGTTGAGCCAGGAATCCTGGATATTTTATATCGGGAGAAAAAGGCACCTTTACGGCAGCGAAATCTGTTTCTCGCCTGAAACAACCGGTAATGGGAAATTCATCACATCCGGAACTGAAAGCCTTCCTGAAAAGAATAACCTTGTTGACTCACGAAATGAAGAAATGGCCGAACGAAACAGAAATTCAGCTATCAAAACCCGTCGAAAACAGAGAAACTCCCCATCCGAAATTCGAAAAGATAGCTGGAAAAAATTCTCTCCGGACAAAGGCATCCGCCATGAGGTTTAAAACTATTGTGACAAGGACACGCCACCCCTGGCTTTGGCCAGGAGGACGACCACTTGCCGACCGACAGGCGGATGGCTTTCTGCCGACAGGCAACAGCCTGTTTTTACCGCAAAATTCCGGCCCGGTTTTTCCGGATAATCCATTGCTTTATCCATTTTATCTTAACTACGATTTTGAGAGATGCCATGCAAAAAGAATGAACTCCGATCTGTCCAGATGGGTGCTGGACTTTGCCAACCGGCTTGAAATCCAGCCGGTTCACCCCAGCCGCCTGCTTCCCCTTCGCGAGGCAATCCTGGCCTTCCGCGCGAAGAACTACAGTTACGAACGCATCGTCGGTTTTTTGAAGCCGCAGGGCATTATCATCTCCGGCTCATCCGTCGGTGCCTTTTGCCGCAAACACTGTCCCGCTTCCGAAGCCACCTGCGCAAAAAAATGCCGACAGCGAAAACCATTCGCCTGCCGCACCGGAACCACCGCCTGCCACCGGCAAGGCTCCGTCGCGCCCGTCCTCATCGAGCAGCCAGCGCGGCCCGAAAATCGCCCGCGATGACTTCTAACCCGACACTGTCCGCCGGTCCGGAGTCGTGGCCGTCGAAACGCCTGATCCTCTGCCCGCAGGACAAGGGCGGCATCGGCAAGAGTTTTATTATGACGCTGCTCTACGACTACTTGATCGACCACGAGGTGACGGTTCGTGCTTTCGACCTGGATCATGCCAACTCGACCCTGCGCCGGTTCGTGGAAATACCTTGTATTAATAATTATTTAGTCGCCTTTCCCGGATGCCAACCATGGCTCTGCACGGAGGGGAATTAACTAGGATGGGCCGCCGCCATTGATGAAACCAAACTCTGGCGGCGGCCCGCGTTGGCGGGGGATCAATCCCCCGCGTCAGGCGGCAAGGCGGAGTTTTTTTTCTTCGCCCGACCGGTATGAGGCCGTCCGGCGGTCGCACGGCAGCCACCCGGTGAAGTCCAGGTATTCGTCGGCGATGTCGCCGGGCCTGCGCAGCCGCAGTTCGTGCAGTATCAGTTCGCCGAGTTCCGGTGCTTGGTTTTTCATTTTTCTGACCAGGATGGTCCTGGCTGCCGCATAGACGCGTCGCTCCTTTTCCGGAACGACCAGCGTGAAGACAGCTGGTTTGTTGGTTTTCATATCATAGTTTTGTTTCCTTATCGGGTTGTCCGAGTGTCTCGGCGCGCAGCCTCACGGAGGCTTCCGAGTATTGTAACTCAGGCGTCGTCTGACAGTTCGGGAGTAATGGGGTGACGTTAATACGTCTCCATCGGCCCGACTGCGCATTCCGTCCACCTTATCATGCAATCAGTCCATTTTGGGCGGGATGAAAGACCGGGGAGTGGCGTTGAGCATTTTTCTGAAATGCCGGTCGATGCCGCTTTGATCGCAAAAACCGCAGGCATAGGCGGCCTCGGCCACCGTATAACGTCCTGTCTGCAACAGATCGCGGGCATACAAGACACGCAGGCGATTGATATAGTCCCGCGGCGTCAGTCCGGTTTCCTTCTTGAATGCCTCAAAAAAGCAAGTGCGGCTCATGGCTGCAATCCGGGCCAGCAAGCTTGGCGGCAATTCCTCGGCCAGATGCTCTTCGATATAAGCCTTGAGCCGCAGCAACGTGGAGGAGTTCATGAGCCGAAGCTCTCTTCCGCGCCGCACGGATTTGCCATGCGCAGCCAGCAATTCATGAGCCAGAGCGGCGCCGAGGACAGCCGCATGGTCGTACTCGTTTGCATCCGGATGCCGACGGCAAAACTGCCTCAACCGATGCCCGAGGGCGCCGATCAACGGTTCGACAAGCTCATGGCGGCGGAGCGATTCGATGAGTATCTTGTTATCGGATACAGATGTGATTTTTTCAGCCCAGTCCGCTTCAATGTAGAGAACAACCAAAGCCGACTCACGCTTCCAGTTGAGCGCATGCGTTGTGCCTGATGGAATGGCCCAGACGTGATTGCCAGGCAGTTTTTGCCATGTGCACTCTCCATCCAGACACCAGCCTGCTTCGCAATCGGCATCCGGCGGCGTCATCAGCACCTGCATCTGCTCGTGGTGATGCCAGTCCAAAGAGATGCACCGCAGCGTTGTCGCCAGAACGGACACCTTGTGATGAGTGAAAACATGCCGGCCAAGAAAGCGCGCCGTTTGTGGGAAAATGACTGGACAAGGAGATCCGCGGACTGCTGGCCTCCATGAGGGGGGCTTGGTTTGAAGCAATGGATAAAGGGAACGCTTTTCCCGATCGGAACCAGGGTTATATTAAAAGTGACGGTATTCATGGGGAGAAGCCCTCCGATAATCCCCGGCCAACCGGTCCTTCAGGCTGGCCCACGATTTTTTCGTGAATCAAGCGGAGGTAAACAAGCATTGCCTGATGAATTTTTCTTCCGGGAAGTCCAATGGTTTTCAACGTATCCAGTTTCCCATTTTATTGCTGTCTATTATTTCATTACCGCCTCTCGCACAGTCGTCTTGAGGTCGGCGGGGTTTTGGGGAGTGAGCACGAGGAAGGGCACGTCGAATTTTTCGTAGCGCTGTTTTTCGACGGGGGTGATTTCATCGAGGCCGATGGCGAGGATCGTGTCCTTGCAACCGGCTTGGCGCAGCGTGCGGGCCACACGCAGGCCGGAGCCTTCCGCCGTCTGGTCGTGATCGACGATGACCACGTCGAAGGGCGTGCACTCCGCCTTTGATTTTTCCGACAGCGCGACCGCCTGCGCCGCGTTGTCAGCGTAGGTCCATGTGCAGTCCACGTCCTGCATCAGGTACCAGACGACCTTGCGCGAAAGCCAGTGCGACTCCACGTAGAGCAGGCGCAGGGGACGGGGCGAAGCGGTCGGCGGAGACAATTTTTCAGAGTCGTGCTTCATCAGACGGTTTTCAGTTCGGCTTCGGTGAAAAAGAGCGCCGGCTTGCCGACGACGGCGGGGGCGACTGCAAGATCGCCAGCAGGCTCTGTGCCTGCCGGCCCAGTTCGGAGAGCTGGTAGCTGCGGAGACGCCCGTGCTGGTGGCGGGAGTGCTCGATCAGCCTGCAATACATCAGCAGGTGCAGGCAGGCGCTGGCACTGGCGCCGGGGACCGTTTTGACCCAGGATACGAACTGTTCGCCGACAAATTCTTCGGCAGGCATCCGGGCCAGCAATGCCATCGCTCCGCGCTGGCGCAGCAGCCTTCGGATGACCCAGGCGACGCCGCGCAGTTCGCCACGGTCATTGCTCCTGCCTGCGGGCAATCCGGATTTCCGGCAGAAGGCATCGAGTCGCCGGAGTTCGGTTTGCAGGATGTCCAGCAACCGCCTGCCCTTCGCAGTCAGCACGTGACGGCTGTCCTGTCCGGCTCCATCCGGCTCCAGGCGTTTGAGCAGACGGGCGCGGACCAGCAGTTGCACCAGCCGGTTGGCGATTCCTTTTCCCAATCCGGGGGTCAGGCCGGGCAGATCGACGGGACGGCGCGGACGTCTGCGGAAGCGGCGGAAGGCGAGCAGATAGGTCCGGCGGCGCAGCAGGTAGTCGAGGGCCTTCCAAAGACTCGCGGCAGGCTGCTCATCGACGACGCTCACCCCGTGTCCCTCCATTCACAGCTCCAAACCTCCACCACGGGGGCCTTCATAAAAAGTTTGAGCAGACGCCGGACTTCGTCGTCGTGCACATGCGCGACGACCAGGCGCAGCAGCGTTTGGTAGCTGTTGGCCGCGCCGCATTCCTCAAAGGCAAAGGCATTAAAATCGCGACTGCCCCGGTGCACGGTCGTGCGCAAGGCTTCCAATATATCCATCTTCTCATTGCATTCCGGGCAGGCCCCGCTCAGTGCGTTTTCAATTACCAGCATCAGCGCGGTGTGCACAATCCTGTCTTTGACAAACGTAAGATGACGGCGGGGGTAATCAAACGGCCCCTTCATCACCCGCAACACCGGGCCGGGCCGGTAGCGCCTTTCTCCCAGTTCCTCCTGCAACGAGTCAAGAAAGCCGGGCTCGCGGCGCTCAATCGTCCCATGTCCCTCCGCCCGCCGATGCGGATCATACGCATCGAGCATGTCGGCCAGCACAAAGTAACTGGTTGCGCCGAGCACCTCCCGGCTGCACAGAACCGGATAAAGCGGAGACTCCGCCTTCGAGCGCAGCGTAAACAGCGCCGGAAAGTCTGGATACACCGACTGAAGCAACGAAAACGTATGGGCAATCATAGGAACTAGAGCCGCTTTCCGGCGGTTGTGGTTGCTAATTATTGGTTGTTAGAGTCCGAAAATCGACAGGGACTCCGTCGTCCAGCGAGCGCCTGTTGTTTTCTATTTCCCAATACACTCCCAAGGTCAGCATCCCGACCGTGAAGGCAATGATCATCACCCTGCGGATAACAATGTTGTTAAAAAGGGTTTTTATTCCTATTCTAGTTTTCATGTGATTTTTCCTCAGAAATGGGGGAGGCAAAAGCAAAATGGTCAGTGGGAATTCAGTGGTGAAGCTGGGACCATCGCAATGGGCACGCCCGCTGTAGTTGATTTTCCTGACACCGCAGGTTTTAGCGATTCACTAGAAGTTCGAGATGTATGTTTGGTGTCATCATCCGCCGGTGGAGGCGCCTCCGGACCGTAACCGATCATTTCGACCCTGAACAGGGTCGGCAAGGCTTGCGCGGCCGCCGACGGGGCGGACCGGTTGGCGGCTTCCGTCGCGGCGGCGGCGACCGATCCCGCCGTGTTCGCTGCCGCGGTGATCGCCCCGACGTTCGGGGCCGCCACCACGGGAATGCCGCTGGCCGTTCCCTGCACCTGGATGTTGTCGGCGTTGATCACCTGGAGCGCGGCGAGGTTGAGGTTGCCTGACACGCGGATGCCCGCGTCGCCGGCGTCGATGTAGCCAGACGGCGCGATCAGATCGACATCGCTCGGCAGCACATCCGCGCGCGTCTGGAGCACGCCGATGCCGCCGCCCGTCGCCAGGCCGCCGAGATCGAGGATCGCGGCTCCGGTTTCGGGATTGATCACGTAGCGGGCGGGCGACGCGGCCTGCAGCGTCTTGGAGGCACTGCCGGCCGCGATGTCGCCGACCGTGGACCAGATGACCTCGTTGCCGCCCCGGAAGGTGAAGATGCGGGAGGTACCGACCGTCACACTGTCATGGGCGAAGATCGAGATGTTGCCGCCGCGCAGCGTCATGAGGCCCTGATCGAGCGGCTGGCGGCCACTGAGATCGAAACCCACCAGCAGCCCTCCTCCCGGCGTCAGCAGGTTGATGTCGCCGCCGCTCTCGGTCTTGATCTCGCGCGCGGTGAGGGAGATGCTCCCGTTCCAGGCTTCGCCGGGGAACAGCTTGGCGATCGCCTCGTAGCCTGCTTCGTAGTTCCTGCTGCCGTTCGGCGCGTCCGGATCGTTACGATCGCGCCCCGCGTCGCGCAGGACGAGATAGAAGATGTCGAGCGCGTAGATCTCCTTCTGAGCGTCCGACTTGGCGTTGAAGGCGTTCCAGATGGCCTCATCGCTGGCGTCCGTCAGGCCGAGCCGCGCGCCGAGCGCCGGCAGATAGCGGTCCGCGTGCGCGCCAGCCGTCGCCGGGTCGAGGAAGCTGGAGACGAAGGCGGCAACATCGAGATTGCCCGACAGGCCCGCTCCCGACGGCACTCCAAGGCCGGCGGCGGCGATGATGTCGGCGCCGTCAGTGTCCGGCAGATAAGGGTTGCGGAGATTGCCGATGCTGACGATGCCGCGCGCCAGGCCGTCACGGCTGAACTGCGTCGCAAGAGTCCCATTGGCGGGCGCGCCGCCCAGGTCGAGGTTGCGGCCGGCCAGCACCTCGAGCGTGCCCGGACCGCCAATCGAGATATCGCCGGGCGCGGGACTGGCGGTGCCCAAAAGTCCGGGCATTCCAAGGGCAAGCCGCCCGGGCGATCTTTCATTGAATGGCAGGATATCGCGACCGGCGACGACGCGGCTGACATCGTCCGCCCTGAGGTTCTGAAGGTAGAAGGCGACATCGGTGATGTCGTTGCCGGCGTAGATCCGGGTGGCCTTGGGCGAGAACAGCGTCAGGCCGGAGATGTCGCCGCTCCCGGCATAAAGATAGACGGGGTCGGGATCGTCGAGGTGCAGCAGGCCGGCGTCATGCAACGCCTGCTGCGTGGCGCCGGAGACCCGTTTCGTCGCGCCGGTCTCGGTGAACAATGCGGTGAAGGCCTGCGACGATATCGCCGGACTGATCACGGGCTTGTTGATGGAGTCCAAAGGCAAAGGAGAGGGGGAATAGACCAGCCTCATGGGCGAGCGGATCCCGGGAACAAGGTTCGGATCCACGTCGGAGAGATTGATCCTGCCGGTCCTGTAAACGTCGCCACTAACTGGGCGGGAAAATTTATGAAGGCCGTTGATCGATCCCGCGGCAAAGAGGTTGACTGTCCCGTTTGGCGACGGCGCGAGGGTCAGCGTGCCGGCGACACCGATATCACCGGAGTAGGCGGCAACCTCCAAGTTCGGCGGCATCAGCCCGATCTGGCCGCGATAAATGTTCTCGATAGACGGACCGGAACCCGTTCCGGCGACGGTGACCCGTGCCGGCCAGACGGCAATGGCTCTGCCATTACGAAGCTCGGTCAATCTGAGCCACGGCCGCCGGTGGCTGGTGCTGTTGGTGCTTTGCCAAGCCAGCACGTTCCCAAACCAGGCGGTGAGCGTGCCTGCTTCCGCCTCCTGGCCTGATTCCAAAATCCCGACCTTGAGCGTCACATCGCCAGTGAGCGAAGACACCGAGACGCTGTTCTCCGCGTCATAGGTGGAGAAGTAGGACCTGGCCCAGGTGCCGTTCAACACGCCCTGCGGCAACAGGAAGGGGTTGGCGACAGAGCCGAGCAGAACATCGCCATGTGCGCTCAGGTCGAAGCCGCCCTTGCCGAGGAACAGCGTCGTCGGCAGCCAGTCGATCGGATCCGACGAGTAGTTACCTATCGTCCCCGCATTGGTGGTCGCGCTGCGCGTCGCGTTGGTCAGAATGCCGCCGCCGGCGCCAAGGCTGCCCCGTCCCCGCTCGACATAGTAAACGCCGGCGTCGATGTTGCGACCGGCGTTCACCACCAGGTCGCCGCCGCCATATTCGAACAGCGGCTGGTTGGCGGCCAGATCGTCGATTGTTCCGTCGGCGCGGATCGTTCGGTAGGGCATCCAGGCATTGGTCGGCGCCACGGCGTCAACGTTCTTCACGTCGCGCCCGGCGGCGAGGGTGAGATTGCCGCCGCCGAGCGTGCCGACGCCTTCAAAGAAATTGCTGAAATCGACCCACCAGGTGGTCGAGCCCATGTCGCCGAAATAGCCTTGCGTGAACGCGCCGTTCTCGACGCTGCCGCGGCGATAGAGCCAGTTGACCGGCAGTTGCTGGGATGAATCGTCAAGCCAGGCGGCCCCCTGGGACCGCAGACGGATGATGTCCTGCCCGGCGGCGACGGTGATGTTGCCGCCGCCGTTGCTGTATTGGGGCGTCGTGAAGGGGACGCTGGCGAGCTGGTTCTGGGCCGGATTCCCCCCCGACTGACTCCACCTCCCATCGCTGCCCGGAACCGGCATGTCGAAGACGTAGGTGTTTCCCGATGCATCGGCGGCCGGCAAGGCGACGGTCGCGGGCGCGCCGCCGTTGAGCGACAGAACGCCATTCGCCGCCGCGGTGACGGCGCTGCCCGCCGGCAGCGCTATCGGCGTCCCCGCGGGGAGCGGCACGGTGGCGATGAATTTTGCCGGTATAAATCCGGTGGCCGGGTCGGGGGTGGATATGCTGCCGCCGGCGGGATCGACAATCCGCAGCGTGCTGCCGGCGGGCAGAAAAGGAAATTCGAGCGAAGCGGTGGACGCTTTCAGCGTGTAAACGCCGGCGGGAATGATGAGGGTCGCCGTCCCGGCGCCAATCCTGGTCAGCGCGCCGCCGCTGGTGAGGACGATGTAGTCCCCCCTGCCATTGATATCGCCTCTGAGCAGGGGCAACGGATCTCCGGCGCTGAAAGGAACAGCGGTGTATGTCTGGTTGGCGGCGCCGATATTCTGCGTCATAAGATAGGCGATCCCCGGGCCGGACGCGGTCATGGCGCCTGCGGGGAGGTTGTTTTGGACGCCGCCGACGGTGATGCTGTTGCCGCCGATGATAATCTTCGCACCGGGTCCAAAGCCGCTGATCTCGCCGTCCGATGCCGGCAACCTCACGGTGGCGCCAAGGACCGTCGTGCTGATTTCCGCCTGCAGGGCCCGAACTCCGACAACTTGTGAGATCGTGACGTTCGGGGGGCTAAAGCCTTCCGGGAAGCTGTAGATCGTGCCTGCGGGCAGTTGCAGATCGTTCGCCCCCCCGTTGTTGATCGAGACGATGCTGTCGATCGTCGCGGTGATGGTCCCCCCCTCCGTGCCGTTCGGGAAGAGCAGCGGCAGATCGGATCGCATGTTGACGGCGCCGCCCGGAGCGAGGGTCGCGGTCGTGGTGTTGCCGGGTATGACCCGGCTACCCGCCGTGTAGATCGTGGAAAACTGACTCCGGATCTGCACGTCGCGGCCGGCGGCGATGTCGATGTCGCCCGTCCCGGTGCGGATCAACTGGTCGAAGCCCACCTTGAGCGCGGCGGTGGTGGAAATGCTGTTAGGGATTTGGTTGTAACCCGGACCAGACCTGCCGAGCAGGAGCGAGCCGGTGCTGCCGCCGAGCTGCTCAAGCGGAAGGACCTGCCGGAACTCGGCGCCGCTGAGATCGGCGCCGGCGACGAGACGGTAGGACCAGGATTCGGATCCGGCCGGCAGCAGGGTGTCCGTGAGCGTGGTGTTGTTCGGGCCCGGCAGGAAGCCGTCGCTCAGCGAGCCCTGGAGGACGAGATCGCCGGACGCGCGCAGCGTCAGGATGCCCGGCTCGCCCGAGCCGGGGACGGCGGGATCGGCGCCGGGGCCATAGCGCAGGGTGGACAAGTCCCAGACCTGCGTCGCACCAGTCGTGTTACCCAGCATGAGGTCTCCGCGGCTGACGAGCTCCACGCCCGGGCGCAGATAGAAGGCCGGGCCGGCAAGCCCGGCGTTGGCCGTGCCGGCCAGCAGGCGGCTCCTGATCGCGGCCGTGTGGTCGGTGAACGCCTGCGCGTTGGCATGGGCATCCGACTGCACAGCCGGCGTGACAACGCCGCCATCGGTCAGATCGAACACCTGGAAGCCTTCGACGACCACGCTCGAGGGGTTGAGGATCGCGCCGTTGAGCGGTTTGATCGCCAGATCGTCGCCGCCCGCCACGCTGTTGACCAGGGTCGGGATCGGATTGCCCGCCGCGTCGATGCCGGTGATCTGCGGGGCGCGCAGATGCAGCCTGCCGCCGCGGCCGCCGGCGACCGACAGGTCGATGGCCGAGCCCGCCTGAAGGTCGATCCAGCCAATTCCAGGCGTCAGAACGCCGGCGATATCCTTGGCCTGTCCGGTCTCGATATCGACGGCGCCGCCCTTGCCGGCGGCGTCGAGCTTCCTGGCGGCGACGGTCAGCCGGGAGCCGTCGGCGAGCGTGACGCCGTTGTAGCCGTAGAGGCCGATATGGCCGCCGGTCTCGCCGGAGGCGTCGATGCTGCCGGTCACGGTGATGGCGCCGTCATCGGCCGCGAGCAGGAAGCTCCTTGCCTTCGCCGATCCATCGGCAAGGACATCGCCGGTCCGCACGCGGACGGCGCGCGCCGCATCGAAGCCGCCGGCATTGAGCATGGCATTGAGCACGGCAAGCGTCTGCTGGCTGCCGACATCGAGCGCGAACGCGCCGCCGGTGCCGCCTTGGCCGGCGTGCCCGCGCAGCGTCCCCGCAGCCGTGAAGGTTCCCTTTGCCGCCGTGACCGTAAGGCTGCCGGCGTTGCCGGCTTCCGGCCTGGCGGCGACATCGACGATGCCCGATGCTTCGAGACGAACCGAGCCCGCATCCGACTTCAGAACCACTTGGCCGCCGCTCGTATAGCGGATCTGATCGTGGAAGGCTTTTTCGGTGCCGCTGACGTCGAGCGTTCCGCCGACAACGACATCGGAGCCCGCTGCCGTCCCGGTGGCGTGCAGCGTGAGCAAACCGCCCGGCAGCCGGATGGTGCCATCCACGCCGACGCGCGAGCCGGCCAGCACCAGTTCGGCGCCGAGGCCGCCGATGATGGATGCCGCCGGCTCGCCGGCCGCCGCGCTGACGGTCAGCACGCCGTCGGACGTCAGGCCCTGTCTGGCGCCGGCGCTTCCCGTGACCACCGATGCCGCGACGGTGAGGTTGCCCGCCGTTGACAAGCCGCCCCTGCCGGCCAGCAGCACGCCGCCGGAGGCCTTGAGATCGAGGTCGGCGTAGCCGGTCACGTTGACCGCATTGGTGCCGATCGTGACGGTTTCCGTGTTGAAGACGAGCGCGCCGTTCAGGGGGTCGCCGACACCGGCGACAGGCGCGCCATTCGGGCTGTTGTCGATCACGACGTTGCGGGCGTTGAAGATCACGCTGCCGCCGTTGGTGTTGAAGCCGCGGATTCCGGGCGTGTGCAGCGTCAGGCTTTCGAGCGTGGGCCGCCCGGCCGCATCGACCGTCCCCACCGACCCCGTCCCGTAGAGATCGATCGAGGAATAGCTGAGCAGCGACAGCCCGCCGATGGTGCTTTGCAGGTCACGGAGCACGGCGCTCGACAGCACGAGGCCGGTGCCCGGCGGCGCGCCGGCGCCGTCGAACAGGAGGTTGATCTGTCCGCCGCCCAGCGTCAGGGCGGTGGCGGTGAGGCGCGCCGAGGGATCGAAGGTGGTGGCGTCCGTCGAATCGAGGATGACGCTGGAGCCGGTGATGCGGGCGTTGCTCCCGACCGTCAGGCTGCCGGACGCCAGCGGCGTCACGCCGGAGCGGACGATGCCGGCCGAGATGTCGCTGCTGACGCGCAGCAGCGCGCCGTTGCCGTCGATCAGCAGCGTTTGCGCCGGGCTGGAGAGCGTGCCGAGCTGCGCGATGGCGGCGCCGTCGCGCAGCGTCACGCCGCCTTTCGAGGCAAGGATGATCTCCGGCCCGTGGAGGAGGCTCGCCTCGTCGTTGTCGAGCTCGATGCTTGCGGTCGTGACGTTGACCGTGGTTCCCGCCGCCGTGCTGCCGCGGATACCGCCGATGAGCAGGCTCTCCGCGCCGAACGCGCTGAGGCCGGTGGCGTTGATATAGAGCGTGCCGGCGGCGGCGCCCGTTCCGCTGTTGTTGATGACGATGTCGCTCGGAGTTCCGATGTCCACCAATCCGCCGAGACCGCCGGACGGCGCACTCATCAGAGTCTGGCCCTGGATGTTCAAGGACCGGGTCGCGGCCAAGACCAGCTGACCCGCGTCAACCGGCAGGCGCGGCACGGCCGCGTCCCTGGCGAGAGCGCCCTCGCGCAGGGCCACGTTGGCTGAGTAAGTGTCATACTGTGCACGGGCACGCACGACCGTCTCCGAGGCGACTTCGAACAGGATCGGCAGCGGGGCGCGCCACTGCGTCAGAGCATTGCCGCGATAGCCCGACACGGTGCTCGATCCGTCAGGCCGCCGGACGCTGACGCTGGCGGCGGCGGATCCTCCAGGCGTGACCAGAAAGGCTCCGGGCAACAGCGCATAGCGCGCGGGCAACAGGGTGTAGTAGCCGGCGGGAAGGCCGCTGCTCGCCTCAAGCCAGACCCGGTCGCCGATGGAAAGCGCGCCGTTGCTCCAACCCGCTTGGAACGTCCTCGAACCGGCGGTGTTGGAGCTGGCGATCGAGACCAGCGGTGCGTAGTCGGCTTGATAGCCGGGCAGGATGGCGA
The DNA here is from genome assembly GCF_000171235.2 of Geminisphaera colitermitum TAV2. GTDB lineage: Bacteria > Verrucomicrobiota > Verrucomicrobiia > Opitutales > Opitutaceae > Geminisphaera > Geminisphaera colitermitum. The sequence goes on from NZ_ABEA03000099.1 coordinate 88,505, forward strand.
AGCTCGAGGACGAGGCGAGGATGTCCCTGCTGCCACCGAGACCGCCGACCCAGTTGTAGGCCGTGAGATCGCCGCCGCCGCGCAGGTCGATCGTCGCGCCTTCGCCGATGTCGATGGTCTGCCCCGCGAAGGTGACGGTCTTGGCCGGCCCCCCCTCGGCGGTGATGTCACTGCCGTGGGGATCGATCCAGGCGGTGCCGTTGAGCATGGTGCCGTAGGGAAGCGTCAGCGCCTCGCCCGTGCGCGGATCGACCGCCGAGACCGAGGTGACGCTGCCCGCTCCAAGGCTCAGGGTCGTGGTCGTGGCGTAGGTCTGCAGGGCGCCGCCCGCGTTCCGTGGAACCGCGCCGACCTGTGCCGTGGTGCTGCCGACATTGATGTTGCCGAGCGGCGCCCGCAGCACGCCGTTCTGGTGGATCTCGCTCGCGAAAATGTTGAGGGTGCCGCCGGCCGAAAGCGGCAGCGCGCGGGGGGCTCCGGGATTGATTGTGATCGTGCCCGGCGTGCCGCCATGATCGAAGGCGGCGATGGTGAACATCGCCACCGTGGTCGGATGGAGCTGCCCCGCCGTCAGCGTGATATCGCCCGCCGCCGTGAACGTGCCGTAGCCCCGGATGTCGCCGCGGGAGGCGTCCAGATGAACCTGCCCGATGTCTTGCAGCGCCAGATCGCCGACGTCGATCAGCGACGCGGAAATGTTGAGCGAGCCCGTGCCGAAACGCGGATCGGCCACGACTCTCTCGATTTGTCCGAAAGCGCCGATGCGGTGCGCCGTCGAGGCGAGCAAGACGGGCTTGTTCGTGACGGGATCGAGCTCTTGCGGCGCGTAAGGCCATCCGAGCGCGACATAGGGCGCGTCGAGATTGACGGCGCCGTCGGCAGTGATGAGACCGGTCGTGGCGAGGGTAATGCTGCGGCGGGCGGTCACGGAAACCGATCCCGCGAAACCGACATTGCCGTGCAGCGTCAGTGAATCGAAACCGCCGTCCTCGAATGTATCGATGGCGAAATGGGCCGCACTGGACGCTACGGCGGCCAAGCTTTGATTGACAATCAGGTTGGGCTCGATCGTGGCACTATACCCGTCCTTTGCCACCACAAGACTGCCGCCCATCCCCGAAGGGTCGCCGGCAGCGCCGCGCAACGTCGCGGCAATCGAGAGCAATTCGTCGCCGTCGAAAACGATTAAGCCGCCGTTGCTATCGACCCGCAACGGTGCGTAGCCGCCGCCAGCCAGCGACGACAGGACGGACGGAACATCGAGCGTGCCGCCCGCCCCGGACACGTCGAGCACGGCGCCGGCACGGGCATCGATATTGCCGGCCACGGTGATGACGCCTCCATCCAGAACCTTGCCTTGACGAAGACCAAACGCATTGGGAGCGAGAACGGTGGTTCCGGCCGTCGAAACCACACTGTTCTCGCCGAGAATGACTGCTACTTCGCCAGAGAAATCCCCGCCCCGGTCACCCTTGATCGAAACCGCGCCGCCCGGCACGACGATCGATCCCTGGATATCGGCCCGACCACCGTTGGCGTCGATGCTGACCTTGCCGGTTCCGGCAAGCGTCGGATCGAGCCGGATCGATGCGCCCTCGGCGATCACGATGTCGGCGCTATGAAACCCCGTGCTCGACAGATAGCCCCTGGCGTTGAGAGAGAACGCGACCGCCGACCGCAATTCGGGGGCGAGAAACGTCGGCGCAAGCACCAGGCTCGCATCCGTTGGCGTGAGAGCGTAGCTTTGCACCTCCGGCGCGATGTGCGTGCCCGCGGCGATCTCGATGCCGCCTCTGCTCGTCAGCGAGTAGCTCGAAAATCCGCCCGTGCTGAAAAAGTCCGGCGAGAGGAGAAGCGTGCCGGCGCCGGCCGCGCTGCCTCCGACCTGAATGCGCCGGGCCACCGAAAGGGCCAGCGAGCCGCCCTCGCCTGGCGCATAGCCTTTGAGGGTTGCATCGAGAGTGAGTTGACCGGTCACCAGATCGGGATTGATCAATGGGTCCAGACCGCCGCGCAAAGCAAGTCTGCCGCCATCGCCGTTGGTCGTCTTGCCGCCTGCATGGATCGCGATACCGCCCGAGACGTCGATGACGCCACCCCGTTGCAGGTCGAGGTGAAGCCCGTCGAGAGAAATCGAACCGCCGTCGAGAGCAAGCGGCGGCAGGTCGCCGCCGGCATACCTCCTCTGATCGACGATCAGGCCGGCGGTGCTGAGAATGACATTGCTTCTGACCGTCAGGGTTCCGCGCCCTGCGACATCGTCGGCGTCGCCCGTGCCGCCCACGATGGTCAGATCGCCAGGATCGACATTGGCGGTATTGAGGTTCAGCGTGCCGCCCGCCAGCGTGATGCCGGCTGCGATATCGATGTTTTTGCCGGTGAGCGTGAGCGATCCGCCCGCTTGGCCGGAAAACGCCGACAGCACTTGGATATCGCCGTTGCCGCTGGTGATCGACAGATCGACGAAGCCGCTGGCCGCGAGCAGATCGGGCGACAGGTAGATCGGCTTGGCGGGATCGAGCGTGAACGGCGCATCCGGGTTGAACGGCGCGGCGGGCTGGCGGGTGAAATCCGATTGGAAGATCACATCCTGGGATATCGGCACGGAGATGCCGCCGCCGCGGAGGGCGCCATCCAGCGAGAACGAGCTGGCCTTCGGCCGGACCTCTCTCTGGCGCTCCCCCGAGACGACATGTCCTTGCAACAACCCATCGAGCGCGACGGTCCGCGCGTGAATGGAGATCGCCCCGCCATCGCTGCCGTGGATGTATCCTGCTTGGTAGACACCGTGCCGAGCCAGCGGCGATGTCCAGGTTTCGGTGATGCCCCAGCGCTCGCTCGAGCGTGACCATTCACCGGCGAACCCGACATAGACGCGATCGGGCGTCGCCTGGCTGATGTCATAGATTCCGCCGTCGGCGCCGCGCAGGCGCGTGGTGTGGACGACGCCGCCCTGATAGTCGATCCACCCGTTCGAGACGTTGACCGATGCGTCCTGCTGCATGACCACCGAGGCGCCCGCATTCAGCGTGACGGAGCCGCCGGCGGTGGTCAGCTCGCCGACGTTGCGCTGGATCAGGCCGACATAGCCCGAGGCATCCGCCAGCGGCGTTCCGACCCAGACGGAGCCGTCGGCGCGGCGACCGGTTTGGCGGATATCGACATAGATGGTCCTGCCGCGCAGGAAGCCGCTGCGTTGGAGCGGAGAATCCGCGAGCTGGGCACCAAGAAGCTCGACGCCGACGATGTTGTCGGAGACCTGTCCCTGCACGATCGATCCGAACACATCGATCGCCGCGCCGCTGTCGAGGTAGATCTGCCCGTCGTCGTATTGAAAGTTGCCGCCGTTGTCGTGCGTCCCGCTCCTGATCGTCACGTCGCCGCTGGGCGCCAGGATATGCGCGTTCTCGCCGAGATAGGCGGCCAGGCCGGTGATGTTGACCTGCGAGTTCAGCGCCAGACTCGTCCCAACCACCTTCTCCGTGCTGCCGTATTCGGGCAGGATCTGCGTCAGGCTTGCGGTGCCGAGCGTGACCAGGCCTGTGCCACGGGGGATAATCCTCACCTGCGCCGTCTGACCCGATCCGACCGTGAGCAACTCGACGGCGTAGACCGCCTGCAGATCGACGCGGCCATTGAGCGACGCCGAGGTCGTGGCCTGCGCCACCCCAAGCTGATTGATGGATGCGCCCGCCATCGTGATGTTGCCGCGCTCCGCCACGATCAGTCCGCTGTTGGTGGCCAGGCCGGTGGCGATGCTGCTTGCCGCAGTCAAGGACGGTGAATCGACACCAATGCTCGGCGCCCAGATAGAGCCGACATAGACGTCGAGGCCGCGCAGGCTGGGATCGTCGGATGCGTGCGGCAGAAGCAGAACCTGCTGGCCGGCGGCCAGGATGACCTGGCCGTCAGGCGTCAGAATCGTGCCCCGGTTGGTCACCTCCGGCCCGATCAGCACCACGCGTCCGCCGTTGCGGTCGGACGTGGAGATCAGGGCTCCCTCCTTCACGAGGATCTTGCTGGTCTGGGACTGGGCCGTCGCGGCCGTCGCTTCGAAGGCATCGACCGAGCCGCTTGGGCCTGCCGCCTCGCTATAGGCCGAGAACGTGAACCTGTGGTCGGAATTGCCGTAGAGAGTATTGGCGTTGAGCAGCGCATCGTTGATCGGCAGCGCCGAGGCCACGAGCGTGCCTACGTTGACCTGGCTGGCACCGCCGAAGATGACGCCGTTGCGGTTGATGACATAGACATGGCCGTCGGCCTGGATGGAACCGAGGATTTTGGAGGGCGAGGCCTGGGCGTCGGTGACGCGGTTGAGGGCGATCCAGTCGCGGTTGCCCTGCTGGTCGAAAACGAGGTCGGTCTCGCGGCCGACATTAAAACTGTCCCAAGTGAGGATGGTCTTCTGGGTGTTCTGGTCGATCTTCACGACCAAGCGGCCGTTCTGACCGGAGGTTTGCACGGGGCTGGCCGCGCCGGTCCAGAGGGAGGGATCAGTATCCACGCTGGCGGCGACCTGCAGGCCGCCCGCGCCGAGGCCGTTGGGAACGGTGGTCTGCACCTGCAAGGCGGCGGCGCGGGCCGCGGCCTGCGCCTGCTGCATGGCGTGGAGCACCTGGGTGCTGCGCACGAGCGACTGCCGCTGCGACTGAAGCTGCCGCGCGAGGGCGGCGCTGGCCGACGAGGCTCCGGCGGCGGAGGCGTCCCCGCCGGAGGCTGTGCCACCGGAGGCCGGCGTCGTTCCTCCGACAAAGCTGCGCGCCTCCAGCGTGAGTGTGAACACCGAGGAGAACTGCAGGCACAGCAGAATGGATACGCCCGCGCGCATGGCGCGGATCACGGGATGGGATCGGGTGGGATCGGAGAGGAACATGGCGGGACGGTCCGGTTGACTGGCTGGAGGCGGGCGGGAAGAACGGTTATTTGGCGGAAGCGGCGGCGGAGGCCGGCGCGAGCACTTGCGAGAGGGCGAGTTCGTTGATGGTCACTGGATTTTTCTCCAGGAGGCGGGCGAGATGGGTCTGGCGGTTGGCCTGGGCGCGCTCGGCGCGGAGGCGCTGGGCGAGTTGCGAGCGCACTTCGTCGAGCGTCAGCGGACGGGCCTCGCGAACTTCAAGGGCCTTCAAAATGTGCCAGCCGTCATCGAGGCGCAGCGGCTCGCCGACCTGACCGGCGGCAAGGTTTTTTAGTGTATCGAGGATCTCAGGACGAAACTGCCCGTCTGTCAGCCAGCCGAGTTCGCCACCGTTGGCGGCGCTGCGCTTCTCGTCGCTTTCCACGCGGGCGAGCGCGGCGAAGTCAGCGCCCTTCTGCGCGAGCTTCTTTTTCACGTCGTCGAGGCGGGCGCGGGCCTCGTCCTGAGTGGCGGAGTCGGCCGAACGCGGCGCGGCGATATAGATCTGCGCGAGGCGCACTTGGCGTGGGGCGGTGAGCGCGGCCCGGTTGGCCTCGTAAACGGCCTGGAGGTCGGCCTCGGAGGGAAAATCCGCCGGGGGCTGCGAGACCGATTGCAGGTAGCTCTCGATCAGGGCGTTTTCGCGGAGCTTTTCGAATTGGGCTGTAAAGGCGGGATGCTGGTCCCATTTTTGTGCGAGGGCCTCGTTGAGGACGACGCGGCGGGCCAGCAGCGAGCGCACGGTCTGGTTGAGCAGCGCAGGATTGGCGGCCAAGGCGGCCTGATCCTGCGGGCTGAGGTTTTCCAATGACGAACGGATGTCGTCGATCTTGACCTCGGTGTCGCTGACGCGGGCGAGGATGCCGGCGTCGGCAGCGGCCGACGCGGAAAAGCTGAAAGCTGACGCAGCGCAAAGCGCGAAGATGGCATTGCCGGAGGCAATGGCCCGAAGGGCCGACCGAGGCGGGCGCCCCTTGGGCGGACGATGGAGCAAAGATGAGAGAAGGAGTGTGGTGGATTTCATGAGTGGGCGGATGAGTTTGTCGTAGTCCGGAGCTTCAGCCCGGACCGGATGACTTGAGGTAATCGCAGCGTTTACGGTGCGGGCTGAAGCTCCGCACTACGGCTGGCGGCGGACCCGGGCTTGACGCGGCCGTCGAGGAGCTGGTCGCCGTAGCCCTGGACGAGGAGTTGCAGCTCGACGCGCTTCTTCCCGACGAAGGGCTCGCGGGCCTTGATCGCGTCGCCCAGACCGAAGGATTCGAGGCGGTTGAGGATTTCCGATCCGGCCTTGAAGAGGGCGACATTCTTGGCCTCGCGGTCGGCCAGAAGCCGTTCCGTATCCGTCAGCCGGAGGGCCAGGCGGGCGCGCTCGGCCTCGGTCGTCCGGGCCAGCTCGGTGGCCTCGCGGTTGGCGCTTTCCCACTTGGCGACGGTTTCGGTGAGCGTCTTTTTTTCGGCCTCCAGCGCGGCGAGGCGTTTTTCGAGGGCGGCGATATTCTTGCGCGAGGCGTCCTGCTCCTCGGCCGCCTTCTGCGCGAGGGACTTCACCTGGGTCTGCAGACCGGCCTTGTCCTTGAGCAGGCCGTCATGGGCGGTTTGCAGGCTGATGCGCTCGTTCTCCGAGGTGCGCAACTGGAGCGTGGTGGCGCGGAGCGCCTCGCGGAGGCGCGCCTCGGAGGGAGTGGTCTCCTGCTGCGCGAAGGCGGCGGAGCCGGCGACCGCGAGGACGAGGATGCTTTTCAGTAGTGATAGTTTCATGACATTTTAAAAATCCGGGAACCGGCGGTGGCTAATTTCAGCTTTTCAGCGTTTCCATTTAGAATCTGGCGTTGAGGTCGAACTGGAAGACATCGACCGAGTAGGGAGACCCGCTGACGTTGTCGGCGCTCATCCAGCGCAGGCGGGTCCACACATGCTTGGAGAGGGCGAGACTGCCGCCGATGAAGTAGCCTTCGAGGTTAGTGCCCCCGAGGCCGAAGTCGGAATCGGTGAAGCCGTCCACGACAGCGTCGGTTTCCAGATATTTGTAGCCGACGTTGACCTGCCAGTCCCAGCGTTTCTCTAGGACGGGGTCGCCGAGGTTGAGGCGCAGGAGCCAGCCGATGTCGCCGCCGTCCACGTCGTTGGAGGGAAGCGGTTTCAGGTTGTTCTGCGCGCCGTAGCGGTTGATGCGGCCTTCGTCGTAGGCGAGGTTTTTGACGAACTCGGCGTCGAGCGAGACGTGGAAGGGGTGGAAATGCTTGATGTCGAGCTTGGCCGTGAGGGCCAGTTCGCGGAAGAGAGTGGCCAGGCCGTAATACTGATAGTCCCTGGTGTCGAAGGCCGGATCGGTGGGCAGATACTGGTTGTTGCGCAGCTTCATGTAGGTGTTGCCCTTTTGCGCGAAGGCGGGCCGGGACGAATCGGTGTCGCCGGGAAGCGTGGAATCGGTGATCGGGCTGGAGAACCGACCCTCGATGTCCACGAAGTCGTAGTAGGCCGCGCCGAGCTTGAGGCTGAGTTTTTTGCCGAGGTCGATGTCGGCGCCGAACTGCGCGCCGAGGAGCCACTTGTCGTCGCTCTTGAACTTGTTCGGCTGGTTGCTGGAGAGGTTGAAACTGGTGTTATAGACGGGAAACGCACCGGCCGTAAGGAAGGGTCGGATACGCCCCGCGGTATGCCGGTAGGTTGCCGCCAGACCGTCGAAGCCGAGGTCGTCGTCCCAGATCAGGTCGGTCGAGAAGAAGGGATTGTCGAAGCGGCCGGCGGTGAAGGTGAGTTCGCGGCCTTCGAGTCCAGGCGTTTCGTAGCGGAGAAAGGTGCGGTCGAGCCAGATGGCGTATTTGGCGCCGAGACCGTCGGAGCCGAGGCTCTGGTTGGTGGAGACCGGGGAGTTGTCCGAGCCGGTGGCAATGCGCGTGCCGACGTAGAAATTTTCCCCGAGGTCGATCTCGGCACCGAGGCGGGCACGCAAGCGAAGGCGGTTGCGGTCGGCGTCGGTGTTATACAGCGGCGGATACCCGTTGCCGAGGTTGGCGTCGAAGGGGGAGCCGTGGTTGATGGCGTTGAAATCGACCTGGGCGGTCGGGTCGTTGTCGCCGGGAAAGCCGACGGTCTCGAAGCGGAGGCGCACGTCGCCGAAGGGCCGGAAGCGGGTGGTCCACTCCGGGAGCGAGCGGGGCGCGGCCCAGTTTTCTTCGCGGGCCTGGGCCATCACGTCCTGCTTGATCTCCTCGCGCAGTTGGGCCTTCACGCTCTCGGGCACGTAGCGCACGTTCATGCGGCCGGGGACTTTTTCGGCCTCCGCCGTGGTGGCGGCGGGAGCCGGAGCGGCCTGCGCGGCCCGCTCGGCGGCGGCGGCCTGGAGAAGAAGCTCGCCCTGCTCGGGCGTAAGCGTCTTTTGCTCGACCAGCATTTGCACGAGCTGGCTCATCGCGCTGGGCGCGGGCTCCACCGACGCGGAAAAGCTGACAACTGAAAAGCTAAAAGCTAAAACAAGAGTCAGCAGTTTGGAAACAGGTCGGAAGCGGGTGGTGGCCAGCCGGATGGAATCGGTGTTCATCGGATTGTCGGTAGGTGGATTTTCAAAAAGGAGGGAAAAGGCTTAGTTCGGGCGCAGCCCGAGGATGCGGATCAAGATGGGTTGCGGCATGTCGACGGGGGGCGGCTCGCGCATGACAAGGCCGGCGAGGACGTCGCGCCGGAGCACGCGGTCCAGTTCGGCGTCGCCGGTAGTGCCGACGAGTTGGACATGGGTGATGCGGCCGGCGGTGTCGGTCCAGAGGCGGACGTTGATATCGAGGCCGACGGTGCGGGTCTTGTCGTTGTCCTGGAGGGCGCGTTCGATGCGGCTTTGCACGTGGCTGGCATACCAGCCCCAGCGGCTGCCGCCGCCGCGACCGCCGCCCCCCCCCCCCCCGATGATGCCGCCGCCGCCCCGGCCGGAGAGGCCGAAGGCGTTGGGCGAGCCGTCGCCCTGGATATTGGTGCCCATCGCCTCGCCGACGGGTCCGGGAAGAGCATTGTCCGGCTCGGATGCGGGGGCATCCGGCGGGGGCTGATCCTGCGCGGTCACCGGCTCCTGCACGATCATCTCATCGGCGCGGGGCGCCTGTTCGGGACGAGGCTGCGGCTCGGGCGGACGGGGTGGCGGAGGCGGCAGCGGACGCGGCGCGGTGATCGCCACCACGCGCTCGACCGGAGGCACCTTGCGCATGGGCCGCGGCTCGCGGTCCGCCATAAAAAATGCGCCCACGCCGGCCAGCACCACCGCGGCCACGATCAGCTTGATCCGGTGCCGGATGATGAAGTGCTTCTCGTCCTCGTCTTCGATCGGGTCCATCGGCGTTTATTTGGATGACTGGGTGGCGAGGCCGACCTGGCTGAGTCCCACCAGGCCGACAACGTCGAGGACGTCCATGACGCCCTGGTATTGGGTCGCGCGGTCGCCGCGCACCACGACGGGGAAGTCCCCGTGCCGGGCCTTGTGCTCCTGGAGCCGCTGCTGGAGCTGGTCGAGGGTGACGGGCACCGTATCCAGAAATACCTTACCCTGGTTGTTCACGGTGATGGCCCGGCTCTTGGATTCGGCCAGCGCCGGCTTGGGACTGCTTTTGGGCAGCTCGACCCTCATCCCCTGGACGCCGGCCGTGGTCATGATGATAAAAATCAGCAGCAGCACGAGATAGAGGTCCACCATCGGCGTGATGTTGATGTCGTCGTAGTCCTTGTTGTCGGAACCGGCGTCCATGGGATTACTCCTTTTCTTCGGTGGTGGCGGCGGCGCGCAGCACGTCGCCCTTGGATGGATAAAACTCGGCCATCTTGGCGATGAACTCGTCGATGAACGTCCGCATGCTGGAGGTCAGGCTCTTGATGCGCGTGTTCAGGTAGCTGTAGATGAACAGCGCGGGGATCGCCACCAGCAGGCCGGCCACCGTGGCGAGCAGCGCCGAGGCGATGCCGGGAGCGATGGAGTTGACCTCGACTTCGCCGGTCTTGGCGATGACCGCAAAGGTGATCATCACGCCGACCACCGTGCCGAGCAGGCCGACATAGGGCCCGCCGGCGATGCTGATCGTCAGATAGACCAGACCGCGGTTGAGCCGGTCCGTCTCATGGGTGAGCCCCGAATCGAGGCTGGCCTTGATCGCCTGAATCGACCGGGCGGAAAGGCCGGCGAAGCCGCCTTTGCGGGTTAGCCGGTGGCGGATCTCCTCCGAGCCGATCTGGTAAACGTGATAGTGCGGACTCTGCCGGATGAGTTTCTGCGTGGCCGCGCTGGCCGTGCCGCCCAGCGACTGGACACTCTCGGCGTTGTTGTGGTCGAGCGCGGTCAAGTCGGAGGAGACTTCCTTCCACTGTTTGATGAACGATTCCGAGCCTTTCTGGATTTTGTTCAGGTAGGAAAACTTCGCGATCGCGACTGACCAGCCGACGATGATCATGATGATGCACACGAACACCGCGATCCAGCCGTCGAACATCATGTTGTTGGCGATGTCCCCGAAGAGGGAGACGTGCTCCATCGCCTCGCCGAGGCGGCTGCCGTGGCCGGAGCCGGAGACCTCGGCCTGACCGAGCGTGACGAGCGCGGCCTCGCCGCCCTGGCTGAGGGCCGCGAGCTTGAGGAAACCGGCCGACCGGGCGGTGCGGGCAATGGTGAGTTCGTCCACTTCGCCGATGAAGCCGATGGCTCCGGACTGGGTGTCGCCACCGAGGATCGCCGGGCCGTTGAGCGCGGGCAGCGAGGCGTTGAGCGTGGCGAGCGAAGCATCGTCGAGATAAAGCGTGACACGGGAACCCTCGGCGGTCACGGCGAGGTGGTGCCAGCGGTCGGGAACGAGCTTGTCGCCGGACGGACTGCGGGTCGTGCCAGTGGCATCGGTGATGGCGACATACGGCGCACCCTGGTCCACGCCGACGACGAAGGCGGCCTGCGATCCGTCGCGGCGGGAGAAGAGAACGGCGTTTTCCTGCGGGGCGGCGGCCTTGATCCAAGCCGACCAGGTGAGCGGCCCGCTAACGGGCCAGGCGAAGGACGGTGTGCCGGGAATGCGCACCGGGGTGGAGCCGTTCAGGAACAGACCGGTGCCGCTGAGGGAACCTTCAACGGCGAGGCCCCCGGTCTCCGCGTGGTTGCCCGCCGGGCTGTGGTCGCGGGCTGGCTGGCTGCCCTCGCCGAAGTGATAGACGAGGATCGTGTCGGCATCCCACGCGCCGGTCACGCTGGAGGGGGCGGCGATGGGGTTGCCGTGGTAGAGCCAGAGTTTTGTTTGCGCGCCGGGGGCGACCGCAGGCACGCGGACCCACACGAACGCCTCGCCGATCAGCGAGTCGTATTTCTCGACCTGATACGGAAGCTCCGTCTGGTCGTCGGCCGCGACGAAGCGCAGGTCGCCGCCGTCCTCACGGGCCGAGGCGAAGTCGAAATTGTTCACGTGCAGACGCACGAGAACCGGCGTGGAACCGACCGGCTCGGAGACCGCCGTGGAGGTGTCCACCGTCAGCGGCGTGCGCTGGGTCCATTCTTTGTTCCACCACGCATGGGCGGGAGTGGAGAGGCTGATCGCGGCCAGCAGGCCGAACAGCGCGGATTTGAGGAGAGCTCGTTTCATGATCATGGTTGTGGTCGAAGACGGGAAATTTTTAAAAGTCGGCCCAGACGCGGAAGGTGACGCGCGGGTCGTAGTGCTCGGTGTTGCCTTCGCTGCGCAGCGGCAGGCCGACATCAACGGAGCCGTGGAAGTGCTTGCGGTAGTGCAGCGTCAGGCCGGCTCCGACGCTGCCCAGGAGGAAACGCGAGTCTTGGTCGGGCAGCGCGTCGTTGAGGATCAGTCCCGCCCAGTCGGTGAACACGCGAGCGCGCACTTCGTCGAAAAATCCGCCGAGGGTGAGGGGCGGCGTGCGCAGTTCGAGCGTGGCGGCAAAGCCGCTGTCGCCCATCGCCTCGCTTTCGAGATAGCCGCGTACGGTGCCGAGTCCGCCCGCGCCGAACTGTTCGGAAGAAATCAGCGGGCGGGAGGAAAGCTGGCCCTGGAGTTTGCCGAAGAGCTGCCAGTCGTCGGGCAGGGTCTGCGTGCGGGCGATGTCGCCCCGAAAATAAAAATAGCTGCCGTCGGCTCCGTAGCGTTTGTTGGCAAATTCTTCCGAGTCACTGCCCATGCCGCGGATGTGGAAATTGAGCCCGGCGTTGAGCTGCGTGAGGCTCTTTTTTCCGAGGTGCGTGCCGGAATACGTGACCGACAGGGGGTAATAGGTGATCGGCGTCTGCGTGCCGTCAGTCGTGCCTCCGAGGGTGAGCAGTTCGTCGAAGTGCTTGTAGTCGATGCCGCCGGTGAGGCCGTGCGACCAGGTGGTCGTGCCAGGCAGGGAGACGATGGCCTGGATACCGAGGTTTTCGCCGCGACCGGCAACATCGAAGGTGCCAAGCGTGGAGATATCGCTGTCGTGCTTCATCCCCTGCACCATCAGCTTGACCGGAGAGTTCGGGACCGGGACGAGGTAGTAGGCCGAAAACACCTTCGCGTCGTCGAGCCGTTCCGGCGCGATCTGGAAACTCAGGCCAAGGGTGTGCTCGCGCTGCCAGAGATTGGCGTAGCTGACCGAGCCGTTCAGGCGAAGTTCGGTCGTATTGGCGCTGTGACGGTTGTTCAGTTCGAGATTGCCGTGGAGGGGCGAGGTGTCCTCGACGTTGAGGTCGATGTCGATCGTGCCCGGCTCCACACCCGCGCGCAGCGCAGGCGTGACCCGGCGGTCGGGATGCTGGTTGAGCGCCATAATGTCAGCGGTGACCGCATTGAAGTCGGGGGTCGTGCCTTCTACCAAGGACGGCGCGTCGGCCTTGATGCGCTCAATGTCGAAGTAGCGCGAGCCGTGCACGCGCAGGCGCCCCACCGTGCCCTCCACCACTTGCAGGCGCACCAGCCCGCCAGTGACTTCCTGCTGCGGTATCTGCACCGAGGCCGTCTGATAGCCGGCCTCATGGTAGGCTTTTTCCAAGGCGGCACGCGCATGCTCCACGTCCTCTGCGGTGCGCGCCTCGCCCAGATACGGATACACCGCCTTCTCCACCACCTCCTCCGGCAACAGGTAAATGCCGTCTATCTGATACTCAAAAATATCCACCCGTTGCGCATCAGCCGCCGCCCCGAACGCGGGGAGCGGAGCAAAAAACGCGAGACAGAAGACGAGAGGAGCGAGAGGAAAAGGAACTAGATTCACACAAAATAAAAAATGCTGGAAACTGGTTTGCACATTGATGTTGCCGCCTTCCCGATCGACTTCCCCGGCTTGTTAGAGCGTTTTGTTTAAAACTGTTACCCATGTCCCGGTACACCTGTTACCCATGTGTTGACTCCATACACTCCGAGGCCTCCCTACCTGTTAGGTGATGGCTACAGATTTTTTGAAAATGCTCTAAGGCCCAAAAGCGCGGCCCGCTTTTCAAGGCAGGCCGCGCTTTGTTGAGCCTCGCACAAGTGTTCGGGAGAACGGGAGGGCGGACTTCCCGGCCTCAGCCGCGTCTGGCGGAGACGCGGCGGCGGACCACGGCGAAGGCAAGGCCGAACGCCCCGGCAATCAGCACGTAGGTGGAAGGCTCCGGCACGGCCGCCACGGAACCGTTGAACGAGAAGCTGTTGATCATCACTCTCTCCGCAGAGGCGATTGCGTTACCATTGTAACCATAGAGGCGAAACTCGATGAGCTCGCCGCCCCCTTCGATGTTTTGGAACTCGGAGCCGAAGCTAACCGTTTGAACAGGATACGCGCCTGGGGTGAGGACGGAGGGGTCGCTGGCGTAGGTGCCCTGAACATTTGCGATGTTCGATGTGAAGCCGTCGAGGCTGGAGCGCAAGACGAACTGAAGCTCCGCATGCACACCTCCAGCCTGAGGCGTCAAGTAGCCCAACGAAATCTCGAAGCTGGTCAGCGAGAGCGTGTAGCCTGCCTCGGGGGCCAGCGACCAAGTGAAATAATTGTCCTCGGCGATGGCACGGTCAAGCGTGTTTCCTCCAGTAGTGCGCCAGCCAAAGGCACCGTAGACGCCCGGGCTCTTGTAATTCTCACTATCAGGGCCCTGAGAGGGGTTAAGGTAGTTGCTGATGCCCGCGCCGCGGCCCAGACCGGAAACGGTCAGACCGGTGACGACCTGCTGGTCGTCGGTGAGGGGATTGTGCATGCTGGGATTGGGTGAGCCGGGGGGGGGAGTCACGGCGGGCTCGCCGGGGATGTCGTTTTGCCAGACGAATTGAGCTTGGGCCGAGAGGCCGGCGGCGGCGAAAATGGCCACCGCGAGGAGGATCTTGTTCTTTGTCTTCATAACGGATGTGGTATATTTTCTTGTTTAAATGCCGGAGAAGCGAAGGAGTCCCGTCCCCCGGCAAAGTGGTTTCCTGAGGTGCCAGGCTCGCACCGGGCTGGATGCCGGTAGAAACAGCATCAAGGCGGTCTGACAGCCGGCGGCGAGGTAGAGTCTTCCAAGCACGGTTCGCCCCCGTCCGATGTCGTCGGATATGCGCACTTCACCGGGATATGGATACACTGCCCGTTCGGCGGTTTCCTCCGGTGGCAGGCAAATCCCGCCGGTGCGCCGTCTCTTCGTATCCACCCGCCAAGCTTCCGCGGCGACCCCGGCCGCGGAGAGCGAAGCGAGAGCCACGAAACCGAGGCGGACAGCGGAAAGTGAGAGAAAAAATGGCAAGCGCACTGGATCGGAGAAAAAATCGGAGAAATTGAGCCTTCATATATAAAGTCGGGGTTTTCTCCACGGATGCACCTGTCCCGAATGTTACAAATGTGTTACCATTTCTTCAGTGATGGGAGGGGCGCCGTTTTTCCATTCTGACGATGCGTGTATTAATTATTCGGATATGATCATCCGCGAACGGTGGTCCTCCTCGCGTTCGACGGACTCGGGCATGCCGGGAAAACATCGTGCCCGGATTCGGAACCTCCCGTTCTCTATCATTCCGAGGTGAAAGCGTTCCGAAAATCGGGTGCTATCATCCAAGCCCGGACGCCCGGTTCTCCGTATTGTGACCAGCTTTAAGGCGTGTTGCCCAGATCGGACACGAGCATGAGCGACATCGAAAAAATCACCAACGAACGCAACCCCAAGGCGTGGGCCGGGTTTGTGAACCGGAACATCCGAATATGGGTCTCCGAATTCAGCTTGAGTCCTTGTTACGTTTTCATACCATAAATAAAAAAGTGAAAATGAAACGTAACTCAGGCACGCGACTCAAGAAGGCAGGTGACCGCGCCCGCAGACTCGGGATTTTCCGTGCCCGCGATATGGTCGCCGCCGGTTATCCGCGAGAATACCTGCGCCGCCTCGTCGGACAAGAACAGGTGCGTCAGCTCGGACGCGGACTTTACGCCTCGGCGGATTTCGACGGAGACCAAAACCTGACATTGGTCGAGGCGGCCAAGCGGGTGCCGCGTGGAGTGGTTTGCCTTGTTTCGTCCCTGCAATTCCATCGGATCGGAACGCAGTCGCCGCATCAGGTGTGGCTGGCTCTCCCGCGAGGCAGCAATTTCCCGCGCGTTGACGATCTGCCGCTCCGCTTCTGCAAGTTTTCGGATACGGCCTATGCCTTCGGAGTCCAGGAACATGCTATCCCGGGAGGCATCGTGCGGATTTACTCGCCAGCCAAGACCGTGGCCGACTGCTTCAAATACCGGCACAAGTATGGTCTCGATGTAGCGGTCGAGGCGCTGCGTGAAGGATGGCACGGAAAGAAGTTCACCCTGTGGGAACTATCCGCCGCCGCCGCCGTTTGCCGCGTGGGCAGGGTTCTGCAACCTTATCTGGAGATGCTGACATGAGCGCGCCGAAAAACATTGCGGCGTCGGTGAAAGCCCGCCTGCAAAACGCGGCCAGCCGACGCGGTGAGGATTTCAACCTTCTGCTCATGCGCTATGGCATCGAACGCCTGCTCTTTCGCCTGAGCCAATCCGCCCACGCCGACCGCTTCCTACTCAAGGGGGCGATGCTGTTTGTTGTTTGGGACGAAAAAACCCATCGCCCCACGCGTGACCTTGATCTCCTCGGGTTTGGTCCCTCGGAAAAGGAGGATCTGCAAAAAATCTTTCAGGCGGTGGTGAGCACGCCGGTGGTGGACGACGGCCTCGTCTTCGATCCCGCGTCGGTGCGGGCCGAGGAAATCAGGGAAGACAACGCCTATGGCGGCGTTCGCATCCGGCTGATGGGCAAGCTTGGAACGGCGGAAGTCCCGGTCCAGATTGATGTCGGCGCCGGGGACGTGGTCACGCCCGCGCCGGAGACGGCGGCGTTTCCAACGCTGCTGGATTTCCCGGCGCCGAAAATCCGCACATATCCGGTTTACACCGTCGTGGCCGAAAAATTCGAGGCGATGACGACGCTTGGCCCGGCGAACACGCGCATGAAGGACTTCCACGACGTGTGGTTTCTGGCCCGGCGCTTCAACCTCGATGTCGCGATCCTCCGGCAGGCGATCAAGGCAACGTTCGCCCGCCGGAAAACCTCGCTGCCACAATTTCCCGAACCCCTCACCGAATCGCTTGCGAATGATCCGGCCAAACAAGCCCAATGGACGGCGTTTATTCGGCGCAACGGCCTCAGCGGCGTTCCGGGTCAATTCAGCGAAGTGGTGGCCGCATTGCGAACATTCATCGCGCCTGTGCTGCGTCCTTCCGGTCGCTTGCCGCAGTGAGAAAGTGCCAGTCCAGTTTAATGACGTGACCGCATAACGGACGAGCGACGTTTGTTAAGATTCGGTGACGAACCGGGGTGACCGCGAGTTTGGCGTTGGCAGCGGTCGCGCGCGACGGCTTGACTGCATAGGCCTTTATTTGGGCAGGCGGCACTGTCCGTCGGCTCCGGCGCAAGGGATCTTTTTTAGAAAAATTTTCGGCCGGGAATGGTGCATTCATGCCGGAAAACCGGACTTTATTTATGTATGGTATGCGCTGAAACATTCCTTCCTCCGAAACGGGAGGCCGGACGCCAGGGGCTCCCCCGGCGAAGCGGGCGCATATTGGGATGTCTGCTGTGCCTGATACTGTCCGGCGGCGCACTGCGGGCCGAAACCTTCGACTACTTCGCGGACCGCACGCTCACGGTGACGACGGTGGACATCTCGGCCATCTCCTCGCGGACCGCACGGCTCGCCGAGGTCCTGGCTCTCGTCCAGAAGCAGACGAATTTCGAGTTCGTCTACATGGCGAAACAGATTCCGCTCAATGACCGGATTTCGTTCGAATCGGACCGGACCATCACCCTGGCCCGGCTTTTTTATTCGGTTTCGAACATCACCGGCGTCGTGTTCACCCGACAAAACCTGAAGGTTATCGCGCGACAAAAACGACCGGACGACAGGATTACGCCCGGACTGGTATGGGAGGGAAAGCTAAACATGCCGGCTCTCGCCTGGGTCACGACACCGTCTGCATGAACTCCGCATCCGGTAACGACGACGAGTGGATGGCGCGAATTCGCGAGGGTGACGAACATGCGCTCATCCTGCTTATGCGGAAATACCACACGCACCTGTGGAAATATGTGCGCGCCGTGCTCGGACAGGCAGATCTGGCGGACGAGGCGGCCACCAATGTCTTCCTCAGCCTGTGGCGGCGAAGGGAGTCGATCCTCATCAAAACCAGCGTCCGCCACTACCTTTTCAGCGCGGCGGCCAAGCAGGCGGCGAACTTCCTGCCGGGCGTGATCCGCCGCAATGCGCTGCTCCCGCTCGAAGAAGTGGCTCCGGATGTCTTGCTGATCCCGAATGAGGCGCACGCGTCCCAGCTCTACGAGGAATTGCAGGCCGAGGTTGACCGCCTGATCACCGCGATGCCCAGACAGCGGCAGCTCATCTTCAAAATGAATCGACTTGAAAACATGCAATACAAGGAAATCGGCCGCATCCTGGGCATTTCCGTCTTCACCGTGCGCAATCACATGGCCAAGGCCATCGAGGCGATCGAGGCGGCGCTGCCCGGCATTCGCAGACGGCTGCGCGGCGAAGTGCTCCCCGAGGAATGAAACCGCTTGTCACGTTTCTGTGGCATGGACTAGTCGATTTTTCCCACCAGACCGGACTTAATATATAGAGTGAGTTACCTTCCCACCAACGAAGAAAAAAGGGCCTTTTTGAGCCTGACAACCCGCTACCTCCTCGACGAAGCCTCGGCGGCGGAACGCGAACGTCTGGTGGAACTGCTCAAGCAGCCGGTCTGGCGCGCCATGTTCGACGAAATGTCCGATGGCTGGAATTGCAGTTCGGCCAACTGGCTGGAAGGCTCCGACGTGGAGGGAGAAGTGGAGAAATTGAAAAGGGTGATCGCCGCCGAGTTCGATCCCGACGCGGCGATGGGGGCCGGGGAGGATGCTCCCGAGACGAGAAACGAACCTCCGGGCCGCTGGAGTCATTCGCGGCGCTGGTTCGCCCTGGCCTTCGCCGCATCGATGGCCGCCGTGGCCATCCTCATTGTGTATCCGCTGTTCCACCGTAGTGGCCATCCGTCCGATTCCCAACCGAACCGCACTTGGGTCAGACAGAGCAACGGCGACGGCGAACGGAAGGAAATCGCCTTGGAGGACGGTACCAGAATCACACTCAACGCCGCCAGCGACCTGAGCTATCCCTCGGCTTTCGATACGAATACGCGCGTCGTACGCCTGACCGGTGAGGCGTTCTTCGACGTGGCCCACGACACCGGCCGCCCCTTCATCGTCGAGACGAGCACCCTGCGCATCAAGGTGCTCGGCACGCAGTTCAACGTGAAAGCGTTCGAGGACGGCACCGTGGCCCAAGTGACTCTTGTCACCGGCAAAGTCGAGGTCGTCCCGCTCGGCCCCGGAACGGCGCACGCTCCCGTCACCCTCTCCCCCGGAATGCAGTATTCAATGGCGGCCGACACGGGCGAAAGCAAGCTGCTCGCCGGCGCGGCGCAGGCCGCCGTAGGCTGGATGAGCAACCACATTGTGTGGGAGGAGGAACGGCTGCCGGAGGCGATGAAAACCTTGGAGCGCCGTTATGGTGTCACGATCGAACTGCGCGACGAGGCGCTACGCGACGAAACGGTCACGGGACGCTTTCAGTCGGAAAGCCTGCCGGAAATCCTCGGCATGCTCCGGGCCACCGGCGGGATCGACTTCTCCATCAAGGAGGACGGAGGAAAAATCAAAACCGTCGTGCTGCGCAAGCCGGACAACCCGCCGGCCCGTGTGAATCCGTGATTAACCTATAATAGTTCCTTCGCTGTTTTCAGCGGCAAAGGAGGACGGACTCTCCTGTCCGCCGCCGGCTCATTGCCGGCGATCCGGACACGGCTGGACGCGCCGGTATCTTCGACACGCTCTCCGCTGCAAACATCCCAACGAGGGTTAGAGGTTCGAAGCAAAGGAACGATTATCGGTAATTCATGAATCTCCCGGCCGGAATATCAAAAATGGAGGCCAGGAGCTTCGACTGGACAAACGCCTTCCATCCCGCCCGAACGGTCCGGGACTAGCGTTTCTTCTTCGTCTTCGCCGCCCTCGCGGCTGCCCTAGCCTTGATCGACTGTTCGCGGACGGCGTCGTTCTTTTCCTTCGTGAATTTCGCCAAGGGCTTGAACAGGGTCTCCACTGGCGGGAGCGAGCGGATGAGTGCGCGCAGGATGTAGCTGCGGCTCATTTTGATCCGCTTCATGTCGAGTTCATCCACGACGTCATCGAGTTTGCGGCTGTCGTCGCCGGGGATGATCACGCTGAACCGGGCATCGACCATCTCGCTTTCGCGCGGCCCGCCTTTGCCTTCGTCGGCCTTGAACTGGATGATGGAGCGCGCCAGCAACTCCGACTCCGAGGTGATGTGGATGATGCCGCGCACCGTCTTGGCGGTGTCGATGCGCAGTCCGAGCCCGCGCAGTTTGCGCCGCAGTTCGCGGAGCGCATCGAGGTCTTCCGTGTAAAGGGAAAACGTGGTTCTGACCGGGGGAATTCCGTCCGTGAGGTTTGGTTTCATGTCTTCGGATAGTATTTACATACGATATTACGGCAAGACTAAAATAAAAACTTAACCGGCTATCAGCGAACCGGTGACTGTTCACCGGCAATCTACCCGCAAACGGGCGATCGCCAGGCGGTCAACGAACGGTTGCCAGTCAGTGATAGGATCACCGACATATCTCCGCCGCAGACTCACGGGTTGAGGGAAAGCAACGGCGAAATCGACGGACCGGGAAGCATTCCCGTTTTCCGGCACCATTACGCGGTCCTCGTAGCGGATGAAATGGCGGATGTGCTGGAGAGTTTTCCGGGATTCACAGGCTGATTTGAGGGCATGAGTGCAAGGTTCGTTCCACAGCGGCACGAACGCGCGGAGTCGGAATGCGGCGCAGTGCAATACCCTTGGACGGTGATTCGTGTGGAGCAGCACCACTCTTACATGGCTGCCTTGGAGAAGGCTTCCGTGCCAGCACGACATCGGAGAGTTTACGCGCTTTGTGGCTGCGGAAATGTCAGCCTCAGCAAAATTGAAAGAACCGAAGCGTTGGAGCGAATTGACATCAGTCAGAGAAGGAGCGGGTGCGTTACTTTCCTGAAGGCTGGGGAAGGGGGGCGTCCGGCTGGGCGGGAGCCGCTGGCCGGACGACGCGGCCCCGCTTCGCGCCGGATTCCGGCGCTGGCCGCTGCCGGGCGGGGCTGCCGCGCGTTGCGCGGCTGCGTTCTTCAAAACATATCAAGTCCTTGGTGCACTCACTGGCGACTGACGAAGTCGGAGAGTGCAACGTGGTAATGAGAGGCGTAAAAATCCTTTCTGCTTGTCCCATAGGTGAACTTGTAAGATATTTCAATGACTCTTCTGTTTATCCTGAATGATTACCGTTGAACTAGTTAAGCAATGGATTGCGTCCGGTGAATCGGAGCTCGCTTGAGTTCAAGCGCACTACGGGAGAACGACGAGAGGCGGTCCAAACGATCTGCGCTATGCTCAACCACCGGGGGGACGCGTCATTTTTGGTGTAGAACCCTCGGGGCAGGTTACGGGGCGGATCGTTTCCGATCAGACCATTCAGGATATTAGCGGAGAAATTCAACAGATCGAACCTCCAGTCTTTCCGGCTATTCATCGCATTGACTTGGGTAGAGGAAAGCAACTCATCGTTGTCGAGGTCGCCAGCGGACCGTCCCAGCCCTACTCCTATCGGGGGGTAGCCTATAAGCGTGTAGGAAACACCACCCTCACCCTTTCCCGCGAGGAATATAACCGGATACTCTTGGAGCGTCTTCACAGCCAGCAGCGTTGGGAGAATATGCCTGCCGAGGGATGGACCGTGGAGGACTTGGATGCCAGCGAGGTCATCCGGACTCTTGAGGAAGCAATTCGGAGAGGGCGGCAGGGGGACCCAGGCACTCGTGACCCCGCTGAAATTCTTCGTGGCCTTGGGTTGGTGCGCGGCGGGGTGATCCAGCGGGCTGCCGTCGTTCTTTTTGGCAAACAGCTCAAATTGGCGGCAGAGATGTCCCAATGCCTTCTGCGCGTGGCAAAATTCAAGGGGACCACTAAAAGCGAATTCCTCGATAACAAGCAATACCGCGGAAATATCTTCGAGCTACTGAGCGCCGCCGAACAATTCCTGATTGATAGGCTGCCGATTGCCGGACGTGTAGTTCCCGGTTCGATTGAGCGAGTTGATGAGCCGCTTTACCCGCCCGAGGCCCTCCGCGAGGCTTTGGCGAATGCTTTTTGCCATCGGGACTATTCTGTCGGCGGTGGCTCCGTTTCGGTGGGAATCTACGATAACCGACTGGAAATCACATCCTCGGGCGAACTCCATTTTGGCCTCACTCCAGAAGCCTTGTTTGAATTACACGAATCCCAGCCGTGGAATCCGCTTATCGCCGATGTCCTCTATCGGAGGGGGATCATTGAACAGTGGGGACGTGGTACCCAAAAGATGGCTGAACTGACCCAACGTGCGGGCTTGCCCAGACCGACAATTACTCAAACAGCAGGGTGCGTGATGGTCACTTTTTATCCGTCACAGTATATCCCCCCACAGAGGATTAATCACGATTTGTCGGCTAGCAGCCTGTCGGACTTGAGAAGGAGAAGGAGGAAGGGATGAGGAGAAGTGAGGGATGAGCAGGCAGATTGTTGGAGAAGGAAGGAAGGTGAGCGAAGGTGGCGGACTGGTGATGGATGAAGGAGGGGCACACCGCCGGGCGGATTTACACGGGACGCAGGTTTGCGCGGAGGCGGTGGAGGCGTTTGAGGTTGTAGGCCAGGCAGACCAAGTCCCATTCGAGGGAGACTTTTGCCTGGCCGCGCAGACTGAAGCGCCGCAAGCCCATCGCTTGTTTGATGATGCCGAAGATCGGTTCGATGGTTTGCTGCCTGAGTTTGTAGAGTGCACGCCCGGCGGCGGTGGCCGTGCGGTGGCGCATGCGTTCGGCAAAACCGGCCTGCGGCCCGGGTTCGGGCGGGTCGTCGCGTTTCTCCAGTTGCGCGACCGTGCGTCCATGGGGTTCGCGTTGCATCGCACAGTGCACGGTCAGCGCGGTGCGGCGGCCTTGTTCATCCACCTCGACCGCGGTCACGGCCGCTTCGCCGGCAAAGCCGCTGTCCACCAGCACCACACCGGGATCCACATGCCTGCGCACCTCGGCCAGGTCCGCCACCAGTTCCAATTTGTCGTTGGTGGCCTGGCTGACCCGCTTGCCCACGATCAGCCGCGAGGCGACGTCCGCCCCGGCCTGCGCGTTGAAGGCCTGCTGGAAGCCGCCCTGCGTCGGCATGATCCGGCTGTCCGCATCGGTCAGGTTGACCTGGTCCTCGGCGCGCGGCGCCGGATCGGGCTGCTTCGGTGGCCGTCCTTTCGGCGGTTTGCCCTTGGCCGCCTGCGCGGCTCGCCGGGCCTGTTTGGCCTCGTAGTCGGCTTGCCCGGCCTGGAAGCGCGCGTAGGCGCGCGCCTCCATCTCGGCCTTGGCCTGCAAGAGCTTCGCCTTGCGCTCCTGCCGGCGGGCCACCTCGCCCTCGATGGTCAACCCGTCTTGCAGGGGCGTCGCGTCGGCCTGTTCGGCTTTGGCCAGCAATTGCGCAATCTCCCCGTCGATCACCCTGAGGGTCTTCTCCACATGCCCGTGGCTGAGCGCGGTGTGCTTGCTCGCGTTGGCCAATACCTTCGTTCCGTCGATGGCCACCGTTATCCCTCCCACCTTCAGTATCCCGCACCCGGCCGCCAACTCCAGCACCTGCGCGAATGCTCGGTGCAACAGCGCGCCGTTTTTGCGCCGGAACACACACAGCGTGTCGTGATCGGGATGCGTGTCCGCGCACAGCAGCCTCACCGCCACGTTCTCGTAAGTCGCCCGCTCGATCTGCCGACTCGAAAACATCCCTGTCGCATAGCTGTAAACCAACAACCCCAGCAGCAGTCGCGGCGGATACTGCGCGCTGCCCGTGCCTCGCTCGTTCACACTCGCCTCGCTCACGTCGATCAGCTCCATCGCATCCATCACAAAATGCACAAGGTGATCCGCCGGCACCCACTCCCTCAGGTTCGGCGGCAACAGCATCTCCGTGTCCCGGTCTATATTGATGAACTTTGCCATATCAAATCGCCTAGCAATTATTAGACCAAGTTGCGACCTAAGTCCGACAGGCTGCTAGGACGCTGCAAATGGTTAATAGCGTGGGCTACGCTAAGAGCGCAAGATGGAACTTATTGAAGTAGAACATCTTGATTTGAACGTGATTTAAACGTTCCAATCGCGTTCAAATTGACTAGCTCGCTCGCATGCCGACCTTCGCCTAAGCTGCCTGTTCATCCGCGGCGGCGCAGGCAGATAACAACGAAGGCTGGCCGGCACGCCTTTGCAGACGTGTAAACTCCGTCATCTGTTTTTCCACTGGCAGTTCGGCCAAGGCCTTCATCCGGTTCAGGCTGAAGATGTACAGGTCCGACCGAGTTTTCAGATTGAGCAGGAACGTCTGGATCGGCGCAGCCAGTCGCAGCAGTTTCAGGTAATACGTCAGCGTGGCGGACGTGACTCCCGCCTGCCGGGCCAGTTGCGCGCGGTTCACATCGGGCTCACTTGTCAGTTGCCGCGACCACGCCAGCGCACGATGCATCGGATGAAGGTGGGCAGGCACCGGCTTGGCCGTCGGAGCGGCCGATTTCCGGGCGATGCGCAGGAGCCGCAGATCAGGGGTCAGAAGAACCACCGGCGTGGCAGCGTTCATGTTGTTGACCACAATCGACGTCTCCAGCGTCAGAAACTTGTTCGACTGGCCGCGACACGGCGCTTCGACCATCATACCATCTCCCATGCCTTCAACGAGGTTAGGAACGTGGAGTTTGACCCGCAGCGAAAAGGCCCGGCCGGGCAACTTGTGGCCGGTGCCTTCCGTGCGCAGCGACGATCGGGCCGCCGGACGGATTTCAATCCGATCCGTAATCAGGGTGACGAAGTCGCGTTGCTGTTCCTGCTCCAGGGTCGGAAATACGTGGTTGAACCGCTCCAAAGCATGGCGAATGGCCTCGGTGTCCGGGGCTTTCTCTTCGCAGGCGGCAAGATCCTGCCGCAGGCGCTCCCGTTCGACGAGTTTTTGTTGTTTTTCCTCGCGCAGGGCAACTGCCCGGTCGCGCAGTTCCTCGGTGAGCACGTCAAGGCCGCCCGCCGTGACGACTTCGGCAAAATTGCGCAGGTGCCGGTCGAGTTCGGCCAGCGCCCGGTCGGTTTCGGCCAGGGCCGCGCGCACGGATGCCTGCTGCGTCCCGCTGTGTTTCCGGGAAAACTCCATCGCGGAGGCGAGGATGGTAGGATGCCGGCAGCATTCGCCGAGGAAACCGATGTAGGCGGCTTCCAAGCCGGCGGCGGAGACACGCCGCACTGGGCAGACCGAGTCGGTGCGCTCTTTATGCAGGTGGCAGCAGGTGTAATAGCGGTAGGGCTTGCCATCCGGGCCACGCTTGCCGCTGGCGTCGGGAATCATCGCGCGCTGGCAGCAGCCGCAATGGACCACCCCCTTGAGCAGATGAAAATGCTTGTCCGAGGATCGCAGTTGCCGACGGCGGGCAACAACCGGCTTGTTGGCCGCTGCGTTGGCTTCCTCCCATAGTTCGGCGGACACCAGCGCCTCGTGCCGGCCCGGAAAACGCTCCCCGCGCATCCGCACCTGCCCGGCGTAGATCGAATTGCCAATCATGCGCCGCAGGACAAAGCTGTTGAAGCGCACGCCTCCGACCTCCCGCCGGTTGCCGTCGCGTTGCTTGTAGAGCCGGCGGCGCGTGCGAATGCCTTCGGCGGAAAGCGCATTGGCAATGTCCGTCAGCGAGACAAGCCGGGCCGCCTCGGTGAAAATCCGGCGGACAATCGGCGCCTCCTCCGGGTGGGGGAAAAGCATCTGCGAATCGGTGTCGTAGTCGTAGCCGAAGGGAACGAGGCCGCAGGACCAGAAGCCGCGCTTGGCCTGTTCCATGAGTTTGGCGCGGACCTTGGCGCTGGTGTTGAGCCGCTCATACTCGCCCACGCTGACCAGCAGGTTGTTCTTCAAACGTCCCGAGGGCGTTTCCTCCGAAAGGTCTTCCGTCGCGCTGACCAGCTGACAATTGTGCTTTTCCAGAAAAGAGCGCAACGGCACCCATTCGTCCGTGCTGCGCAGCAGGCGCTCAAGTTTGAAAATGAGGACGACCTTGATCTCCTCCAGCATGATCCGGCGCATCAGCGCCTGAATGCCTGGGCGGTTCAGCGTGCCGCCCGAGTAGGCCGGATCGGTGAAACAGGCCGCCTCGAACCAGCCCTCTCCGACGTGCTTCTGGAGATAGTCGCGGCAGATCGCCACCTGACTTTCGCAGGAATCGAAGCGGCCGCCAATTTGATTGAAGGTAGAAACGCGCGCGTAGATCGCCACGGGAACAGGGGCTGCGCCGAGCGCAGACGCAAGGATACGGTCATGGATCGCTGACATGGAAAACCTCCGGTTGGATGGTGGGAGGGCGATCCTATTGGCCTCGGCCCCGGTGCTTTGTTTGACGAAAAACAGCGTGGAGATTCTTCCCAAAAAATCAATCCGACATTTTAAATGGCAGGGCCTCCCAAGCCCCAAATTCAGGCTTCCGGGAGTAGTTTTCCTACTGCCTTCCGAACTCTCGCCAAAAACATCTAAATTTTTATAATTCCGTTACTGGCTATTTTTTAGCGAGTTGCGTAATTTCTGAAATGTTTTTCCGCAGAGTTACCTCTCAGGAAGAAATGGTCGGGCTGGTGAGATTCGAACTCACGACCTCTTGCACCCCATGCAAGCGCGCTACCAGGCTACGCTACAGCCCGAACTATCAAAAGGGTGGTCAGAAAGGCCGATGCCTCGCCGGGAAGCAAGCGGTTTTTTACTTTCTTCAAAAACCGTGCAAAAATTACCCCGCTTCCGCACTCAAATACTCCTTTCCATCTCTCCTCCCCCCCCCTCCACGCGCACTGCGGCACATCCCTGATGGGTCTTGTTTTTCCCGCTGGCGAACGACTGCTCGATGGAACTTATGGGCCGTTTGACATCATTCCGGCGAGCAGCCAGTAACGAATCGGCCCAACCACAAACGTCTCCCGCGTCAACTCACCCTCAACCTTCACACCATGAACTGGCAGGAACTGGTCACCCAACGCTCCACTTCGCTGGCGGGATATTATGCGATCCTCTGTGCATGGATGGGCGGCGCAGTCCTCAGCGCACGCATCAGCCGCCTGCGGGCGGATCTCGTGCCGTGGGTCAATCTGCTTAGCCTCGTGGCTGGTCCCGTTGGCTGGTTGGTGCATCTCGGATCACACATCGCGGTGTGGCTATCCGGCATGAGTCGCAAGGGGGCGGCGGGAGGCTATGGCAACACCGCCTACGGCATCCTGTCCGCGGCGCTCGAACGCGGCGCGAGCGACATCCACATCGAACCCCAGGAAGGCGGCTATGTGGTGCGCTTCCGCCTCTTCGGATTACTGCGCGAGCATAAACGCCTCACGCAGGCGGGCGGCGAAGGCATCGCGGCGGTTTACAAAGTCCTCGCCGAACTCAACACCTCCGACCGCGCCCACATGCAGGATGGCCGCTTTCGCTGGACGCATCCCGACTCAGGCCACGTGCTCGACGTGCGCATCTCGACCTCGCCCGCGCTCACCGGCGAAAAGATTGCCCTCCGCCTCCTCAACCGCCCGGCCTCCCTGTTGCGTCTCGACAAGATCGGCATCTCCGCCGCCGCCTGCGAAGCCATCCGCCGCCACCTGCGCCAGCCCGAAGGACTCGTGCTCGTGGCCGGTCCCACCGGATCGGGCAAAACGTCCACCTCCTACGCGCTGTTGCAGGAAGTCTCCGGCCCCTCGGTCAACACCGTGACCATCGAAGACCCCGTCGAATACGCCCTGCCGCACGCCACGCAGATCGGCATCAACCCGAAGATGGGCGTCACCTTTGAATCGGGCCTGCGCACCGTGCTGCGGCAGGACCCCAACATCATTTTTGTCGGCGAAATGCGCGATCCCGAGTCGTTCAAAATTGGCGTTCGTGCCGCCATGAGCGGCCACCTCGTGGTGAGCACCATGCACGCGCGCGACACGATCAGCGCGCTCACCGCCCTGCGCAATCTCGACATCGACCGTCAGGTGATGGCCGCCGCGCTCCGCCTCATCGTCTCGCAACGTCTGGTGCGCGAACTCTGCCCGCACTGCCGCACCTTTGCGCCTCCTGATGCCGATGCGACGGAGTTTTTCCGCACCAATCCGCTCGCCGTGCTCCCGCCTGACGCCGGAGCCTCCCGCCCCTCCGTCCCGTCCGGGCCGCCCGGCTCGCTCGTCCTGCGCATGCCCCGCAAGGACAACGCCGCCGGAGACGGCGCGGCGAATGGCGGCGCTGACGGAGCGGGTGTCCACACCGCGTATCCGTTGCCGGATGCCCTCGCCATGCCCTCGGCGCAGGGCTGCCCGCAATGCCACCAAGGGTTTGTAGGGCGCACGGGGATTTTTGAAGTCCTGCGCGTGGACAGCCGGGTGCGACAATGGATTACATCAGGCGAGCCCGAACAAAAATTGCGCGCCGATCTGGCCGCGGCGGGCTTCGTTTTCATGCGCGACGACGCCTGCCGGAAAATCACCGAGGGCCGCGTCTGGATCGACGACGCCATCCGCGCTCTCGGCATGCACGAAGGATGAAACGCCGGAAAATAGTAATGAAATTACAACTACACCGGAGACAAACCACATGAAATTCATGAACGACTGGGTGGCGCTGGCACTGGCCTTCGGGCTGGTTTGCGGCGGCTGCGTGATCGGACGGCGGATTGGCTCGTTTGCCGCCATCTGGCTGGCCGGGGCGGCCTGGCTGGCGCTGCGCATGGCGGATGCGATTTGGGAACCCGCTACGCGCGAACTGGGCAGGATGGCGGCAAACCTGGAGGCGGCCGAGGCGCTGCCCGCGGCCTATGGTTTGCTGTTTGCCGGCACGCTGCTGCCCACCGTGCTGTTGCTTCTGGTGTTGAGACCGACGGGGAACGTCGAATTGCCTGCGCGCATTGAGCCCGGCGCAGCGATTTTTGCTGGCATGGTGGCCGGCGTGCTGGTGCTGGCTGCCGTATTGCAATCGCATATCCAGGTGCCTGATGTGCACGAAGCGATGCCACGCACGATGGTCTGGACGAAATCCGCGCTGGACGCGATGGGGCAGACACATACCGCGCCACCACCAGCGACGGAGGGCGGGTCTCCCTGACCCGCCAGACGCGGTGCAGCCGCGCCCATCCGGAAAAATGGAAGGGCGGTGCTACGCACCGTCGTCGGGTCAGGAGACCCGCCCTCCGGTAATTCCAGCCGCCCCCGCGTTTCGTCCGCGTCATGCTTTCGTCTTGGCGTGACGCCAGTGGGAGATTCTAGTTGGCGGCTTGGCTCCCTCTTCGATGTCAGCTGATTCGAGCGCCACCAGCGCACCTTCCGGCGATCCCGCATCCGCCGTCACCACCAAACGCCCGCGCATCCCGTCGGGACTCAAGCTTATGGAGTGGGGCTTCGGAGCCTGGACTGCCCTCGTCTTCGTATTCCTCTACGCGCCGATCATCGTGCTGATGGTTTACTCCTTCAACACCTCGCGGCTCAACATTCTCTGGCAGGGTTTTACCACCAAGTGGTATGGCGAACTCGTGCGCAACCGCCCCATCATGGAGGCGCTGACCAACAGCATCATCGTCGCAATCATCACGACCATCGCAGCCGTCATTCTCGGCACCACCGGCGCCTGGCTCCTGTACCGTTACCGCTATCGCTTTGCACGCTCCATCCAGACGCTCATCTGCGTGCCCATGATCATGCCCGAGATCGTCATGGGCATCAGCCTGCTCATCTTTTTCACCGTGCTCAGCCTGCCGCTCGGCTTCCTCACGG
Organism: Geminisphaera colitermitum TAV2; assembly: GCF_000171235.2. Lineage (GTDB taxonomy): Bacteria > Verrucomicrobiota > Verrucomicrobiia > Opitutales > Opitutaceae > Geminisphaera > Geminisphaera colitermitum. The sequence goes on from NZ_ABEA03000099.1 coordinate 117,769, forward strand.
TGAGCATCGCGCATGTCACGTTTTGTTTTCCCTTCGTGCTCGTGGCCGTGCAGGCCCGCCTGCAAGGACTCGATCCCTCGCTGGAGGAGGCCGCGCTTGACCTCGGCGCCACGCCGCTGCGTGCGTTCTGGCTCGTCATCGTGCCATGCCTGCGCCCGGCGATCCTCTCCGGCGGCTTGATGGCGTTCACGCTTTCGATGGACGAACTGATTGTGAGCTTCTTCACCGTCGGCCCCGACTCGCGCACGCTCCCGTTGCTCGTGTTCGGCATGGCCAAAGTCGGACTCAACCCGATGCTCAACGCCCTTTCCGCCATCTTTGTCATCACCACGGCCGCCTTTGTATTGTTTTCCGAATACCTGCGCCGCATCGCCCAGCGGCGCTGAACCAGCCCGCCGGTTTTCGCTCCTCAACCGGCCCGACTTCTGCTCTGCTCCTCCACCTTCCGCTTCACACCAGCAAGCATCCAGCAAACCTATGAAAACAACAAAATCCCTCCTCCTCGCCGTGACGGGCATCGCCGTCGCGCTCTTTGCGTTTACCGGTTGCAAACCCAAAAACGCCGCCGGCGAACTCAACCTCTTCGCCTGGTCCGAATACGTCCCTGAAGACGTCATCAAAGGCTTCACCAAAGAGACGGGCATCAAGGTCAACTACGAGACCTACGCCAGCGGCGAGGAGATGCTCGCCAAGGTTCTCGCCGGAGGCGTCGCCTACGACCTCGTCCAGCCGCCCGACTACATCGCCGAAGCCATGATCCAGAACCAACTCCTGGTTCCGCTCGACAAGGCAAAGCTCGACAACCTCAAGAACATCCTCCCCGAGTTTCGCAACATGCCGCATGACCCTGAGGACGGATTCACCGTGCCCTACATGACCGGCACCGTCGGCATCGTCGTCAACACGGAGAAAGTCACCACGCCGATCAAGGGCTTCAAAGACCTCTTCGCCCCCGCCAACAAGGGCCGCATCGTGGTTGTGGACGACTCCCGCGAACTCGTCGTGGCCGCCCTCTACACCCTTGGCCACTCCATTAACGACATTACCCCGGCCAGCATCGAAGCTGCCCGCCCCGTGCTCAAGAACTGGATGCCTCTGATCAAGCTCTACGACTCCGACAGTCCCAAGACCGCGCTCCTCAACGGCGACGTCGATCTCGGCTATGTGTGGGGCGGCGAGGCGGCGATCCTCTGGAACGAGGACAAAAAATTCACCTACGTGCTGCCCGAGGAGGGAGCGCACATCTTTGTCGATGTGCTCTGCATCCCGACCACTTCGAAGAACACCGAGGCCGCGCACGCCTTCATCAACTACATCCTGCGTCCCGAGATTTCGAAGCTCATCTCCGACGCCTTCCCCTACACCAATCCCAACGGCGAGGCCCGCAAGCTCCTCACGCCCGAACAACTCGCCAATCCTGCCAGCTACCCGAAGGACACGCGCAAGTTCGATACCTTCCGCCACATTGGCGAGACGGGCTCCCTGATCGACCAGCTCGTCACCGACCTCAAGGCCGGCAGCTAACCCGCAAATCGGCGAGAATACCTTCTCGCCGTTTCGACGGCTTTCCATTGCAAAGGGCGAGATGCGCTGCGTCTCGCCCTATCGCTTTTGGGACTAAACGGCTAAGGTTTCAGAGTTCGCGCAATGGGAGCACATTTTTCTCGGCCAGCGCGAGGGGGCTGTCGGCACAAGGCAGCTTGGACCAGGAATCAGCGCTGTCGCGGCCCGCGCCAGCCGGAGGCGTGAAAACGATGCCGCTCACGAAGTCCACCAACACCGGATCACGCAAAACAGCGGGAGCCTTGATCTGAATCGGGTCGATTTTCAGATTGCCCGGGACGGGTTCTGGCGGGGCGTCGGCACGCCACCAAGAGACAAGCGTCGGTGACGTGTCGTTTTTCCGTGTCCAGGCAAAGGCGGTGGAGCGGGTGGGATATTGACGTTCCAATGGCTCCAGCCGTCGAAGTGGCCAAGTGTTGTCCAACAGAGAATACACGTGTTGGGCGGCGAAGTAGGAGGGTTTGCGGTAGGCCACGGTCTTGTCGGGACGCAGGCAGAGCAGACCTTTGGGGTTCCAGCCTTCGTGAAGCGCACCGGCGCGCTTTTCATAATACATGTCGGAGAGCTGGTAGAGGCTCATCGGGTAGCCGTGCGCGTGATGGACGAGAAGGCTGCGCAGGTTCCATGCGGCTTGTTTGCGTTCGTTCCAAAAGTGTCCGCTGAGGGCCATGATCGGGACGCAGGCGGAGGGCGCGCCGCATTCGCCTTGGCGGATTTTGATGTGCGGGGCCATGTGTGCGACGGCGCGGGCAAATTCGTCCGCGAGGTCAATCAGATCGTCAGGATTATGTGGATACGAATGGATGCTGATTTCGTTGAGCAAGTCCGCCGCCCCGGCGTCCACGATGATGCGGAGTCCGTCGAGCGCGTAGGTTTTTTTCTCCAGGATGTAGGTGGCAAAGCCCACGATGTGCGCGTTGGCTTGCGCGTCGCGGATGACTTTTGCCGTGCGGATAAAGAAGGTGGCGTAATCAGCCGGCGTGGTGCGCGGACAGTTCTCGGGTTCGTTCCAGACTTCCCATGTGTTCACGCGGTCGCTGTAACGCATTACCAGTGCGCGAACCCAGCGGTCCCAGGCGGCGAGGGCTTCCGGCGATGTGGGGATGCCTTCGCTGAGTCCGATGCCGCCGCCGCCGGGATAGGCGGGATTGCCGTAGGAGGTTTGCAGCCAGGGTTGGACGCTGGCGGCGAGGCAGGCGTCCACGATGTCATCAAGCCAGCCCCAGTGATAGTCGCCGGTTGGTGCCGGTTCGCATTTGGCCCAGCCGCATTGGAGGCGGACGTGTTTGGCTCCGAGTTCGCCGAGGTGCGGGCCGGATTGCGAAAAGTCGGCGTAATCGCGGTCCAGCACTTCGCATCCGATGCTCCAGGGGGAGTCGGAAATTTCGCGGGCGGAGCGTGTCCGAAGGCGCGCAAGCGGCGTGCAGTTGTTCTTTATGAGGAGAGGAACGAGGTCGTTGTTGGGCTGCATGAAACTCAAAAAAAGTTGGACTACGAAAGATGCCAGAGGGGGAGGGACGCGAGAGAAATTCAGGCGCGATTTTTGCGACGGTGGCGCACGACAAGACCAAGGGCGGCAACACCAAGTCCGGCGAACAGGGAAATCGCAGCGGGTTCGGGAACTGCAGTGACGGTGCCGTTGAATTTAACGTCATCAAAAATCACCGTGATGTTGGTCCCGTTGGTTTGATAATAGAGCCGGAATTCGATTTCCGTACCGGATGCAATATTCTGAAAGGCGTTGTTAAAGGCGGGATCGGTAAGCGTGACGGAGTAATCGCGCCGTGTTGTCCCGCTGCTTCCTTGCGCCGGCAGGGTGCCGGTGACTGTGCCGTTAACACCAGCCCAATCCTGTTCCAGAATTTTTGCGGTATCGTTTACAAATCCGGTGACCGAGGAGAGGAGATAAAAAGCACGAACGCCACCGGTGCCACTTCCCGCACCCGAGGCGGCCTTGAATGTAAAGGAATCAAGCGACAATTGGTAACCTTCCTGAACCGCTATTGTTACGGAGACATACGAGGCATTCGTGAAGGCGTTTGAGAAATTAAAGCTACTGAGGCTACTTTTGGGAGCAGCCTTGAGGGCTTGCTGATCGGTGATGCCTGCGCTTGTGCTGGCATTGTTAAGCGCGGCGTCGTAGGCAACGATGCCGGTGACGGCGGAGTGGGATTTCAACGCGGTGGCAAGGTCAAGCTCTGTGCCTCCGTTGAAATCCCAAGTGGCCAGCGTATCGGCGGGCGTTGTGGCGGCGGCGGTGATGAATGCGAACACAAATGCGAGCGAACGCAGATAGGCACGCGGATGACTCGGTTTTTCGATATGGTTTTTCATGATGTTTATACGATGGGTTGCAGTTGCGGATGGGTGGATCGGTCGTGGGTGGATTGTTCGTGAGTCTTCGATGGTGAGGTTGAGATAGATGAAAAAGCCCCCGCTCCCACCGGGGGGGGGGGGCGGTCAAGGCAGGCGGGCGGGATCGAGGCCGTAGATGAGGAGCGGTGCGCCGGTGAGTTTTTGTTCGATGACGGCGTTCGTGCCTGTATTGGAAACTGGATACGTTCGTCGCTGGCCGATGCTGTTGATCGTCGTCACGGTTTTTTGTCCGGAGGCAACGGGGAGGGTGACGGGGATTTGAGAACGCCATTCGTCGATCCAAGGTTCGGGCGAGATGTAGTCTTTGCCCACGGCGTCAGTCAGGACGTAGCCGTCGGTGCGATCCCAGAGAATGACAAGGGGACCACGCGGCGTGGTGAACAGGAGTCCGCGGGATTTGCTTTCGTCGCCAGCAGCGTTTTTGGGGAAATGTATCCAGCGGACGAATTTTGCCTGGTCGAGTTCCTCGGCGGCGGCGGCGTAGGCGAGCAGCGAGGGTTTGAAGCTGAGGTCGCGCTGGATGAGGCCGAAGTAGTATTCGCGATCCTTGGGGTTGATGCCGAGTTTGTCGGCATGAGTTGTATCAAAAAGTTGATACCACATGACGGCCTTGACGTTTTCGGCCATGGCGAGGGCGAGGGAGAGCAGGGTGTTTTCCGCGCTGCGTCGCATGGTGTCGGACCAGTAGTGATTGGGGAAGGTGAGGGCGTAAACTTCGGTGAGCCAGAGTTCCTTGGGTTTGCCGGCTTCGCCGTATTTTTTCATGAGCTGCGCGGCGGTGCGGACGGAGCCGTAGTAGTTCCAATAGTTGCCGTAGGCGCCGGTCTGCCAGGTGTCCCAATCGGAGATGGGATAGTCGGCGGCGTAGTTGCCGCGTCCGGGGTGAAGGGCGAGGCCGTCGAGGTATTGCCAGCCTCCGGCAGCGTGGATGGCGTTGGTGAAATTCACATCCATACCGGCAAGTCCGAAGCTGAGGATTTTTATGTTTGTGGCGGGTGGGCCCATTTCTTTTTGGACGCGGCGAATGGCTTCGAGCCACTTCATGTAGCCGGCGACGCGTCGTTCGCGTGCCTGTTGTTTCAAGACATCACCCATGCCGATGGTGGTGGTGCCGTAGTTCATTTCGTTGCCGGGTTCCCAAACGGGATAACCGTTGTCCACGCAGTTCTGGAGCACGGAGCGGATCCATTCATCGTTTTTGGCGATGTCGGTCACGTAGCCGCCTTTGGGCAGGTGGGTGTGGCGGATGGGGGTGATGTGTTTGTAGCCGGGGTTTTTGCCTTCGCGTCCGCTCAGGCGATACCAGCGCACGCCCATGCGTTCCATGACGCGTTGCGCGGAGGCTTCGTCGGGTATCGGCCAGTAGGCGGAGAGTCCAAAGAGGCTGTCCGCCGAGGTGCCTTTGAATTCGTACGGGGGGAGGAGGGCGAGGTGGGTGCGGGCAAAGGCGAGTTCCGCGCCAGTGGTTTTGTCGGAGAGGGAAACTTCCGCAAAAAAGATGTCGCGGGTGGGATCCGGGGATTCGGCAGCGGGACGGAATCGGATGCGTTCGCTGCTCAGTTGTCCTGCGGAGAGGGTGATTTCTCGGGTGCTTCGGGAAACGTAAGCTCCGGCAAAATCGCGTATCCAATATTTCAGGACGTAGGTGCGCGTGGCGTCGCTGGTGTTGGCGATGTCGGCGTTGAGGGTGAGCTCGGGTTGTTTGTCGGCGGGCGCGCCGGGAACGGATTCCCACCAGTTATAGAGGTTGGGGGTGCCAGTTTTGATGGCGGCAGGGCGTCCGTGCCAGCGGGCGGTAACGAGTTCAGCGACATGATCGGCGGGGCTAAGGATGATCGCGCAGCGAGCGATGTGGGTGGTGGAATCTTTCGTTTCGGGGAGCGGGCGGATGTGCTGCGTCCGCTCGGAGGGTTCGGTGTCCCTGCCAAGCGTGGTGCTGGCCGCCGGATCAAAGGCGATGGAGAGAATGCGTTCGCCCAAGCGATAACGAGCGACCCTGCCGTCGAGATGTTCCTGGGGTTGGCCGCCTTTGGGGTGTCGTTTCCAGACGCCCGCTTGAGCGGGGGCGAGGCGGACGAGTTCCGGTGCCAGGGTGCGTTCAAACACACTCATGCCGATGCTGGCGTCGGCGGGCACCTTGGTCAGGGTCCAGGTGATGTCCACGTATCCAGATTTTTGTTGCAATAGTCCGGTGAGCGTGGGGAGCGGAGTGTCGTCTTTTTTGGCGGCTCCGGTTGCTGTCAGGGTGTAGGTGATTTCAAGGGCGGGTTGGCCGTCGTCGGTGGTGAATTTGCGGATTTTGCCGTCGGTGGTTCTGGCCGAGGGTTTGGATTTCAGCGTGAAGGCACCAATGGTGAAGAGGGTTTTCCCGGTGTCGTCGCGGATTTGAATGTCGTTCCATGCCTTGGCTTCGAACGAGAGCGCAGGCGGGTTTTTGACAGGCGGGAGGGGGGCGGGTTGCGCGTTGGCAAGGTTCCCGGATATGAGGATCAGAGGAAGCGTGAGGAGAACCGACATGGTAAGATGGTGGATCAGGCGGCGAATTGATTTCATGAGCAGTGTGAAGGGTGCGTTTGTATTGGTTTTTCTATGGCAGTTTACGGAAATCAGGGAACAGGGGGGGGGGGGGGGGACGATCAGGGGAAAAGCGCGGGGTTGAGGTGAGCTTCGTAAAGGGCTCTGCCGAGTTGGAGGGAGATTTCGTCGATGTCGCCGCCGAAACAGCCGCCGGGTTGCTCCTTGTGAGGTCCGGGGCGGCTTGCCCCGACGGTGAAGAGTTGGGCGTCCTTGTCGTTGAGTTCCACGGGAGCGCGCGAGGTCGTGCCGCCGAAGAGGAATTTGACTTCATCGGCACCGGCAGGAGTCAGCCAGACGCGGAAGCCTGCGCCGCGTTCGCCGAATTCCTTTTTCTGTCCGGGTTCCTTGCAGCGGATGAACACATTGAAGCGTGAGAGCGCTAGGTGATGCCAAGTGTTTTTCTCCCATTTGAAGGGGTCGCTGGTGAAGGTCTGGCATTGGCCGGTGTGCAGTTGCCAGATGAGGGTCATGGTGCGCTGACCGTTCGCGTCGGGTCCGCTGACTTGGAGTTGCCAGAGGCGGGAGGCGTTTTGCGTGGAGCCGCCAACGGCAATCACGTTGACGGCGGCGTTGCCGGGATTGCGCAGCCAGAGTTGGAACGCGAAGCGGTCAGGCCATTGCTGGCCGATGTCTCGCGAGATGGTGCTGGTTTCGCTCGTGAATCCGCTGAAGGCGGTGCCGGAAATGCCGGGAATGCCGCCGGTGATTCTGCCGGTGATGGTTCCGTCTTTGTTGGCGGGCGTGGCGTCTTTGGCCTGTTTGACCGGGCTGGGATCGTCGCACTTCCAGTTAATCATCACAACCTCATCGCCTTTGGATGCGCCCTTTTTCTTCCCCGCGCCAAGTGCGTCAGGTTGCAATGAGGGGAACACAAGTACGAAGACCGTAAGTGGAAAAAGGATACGCGGTAGGAAAACAATGCGCATGGGGAGAAGGGGGGGGGGGGAGGGTCAGGGCTTCCAGATGAACTGTGGATAATCCAAGCCGTTATAGTTTGGCCCAATTTTTTTTACGCTTTGGACATGAGCATCCACGAATAGGAGATTGAGCTGGTCGTTGTGTCTGAATTTGAATCTCGCCACTTTAAACCCAGTAGGGCCTGTGCCATCCCAAGCATTGGTATTTTCATCTTCCCAAACGATGACCGATCGTGACGGGTCCACTGAGTTTATTTTTACACCACTGAATGTTGAATTCCACAAGTAACCAAGTGCGGCCACATTCTTGACTCCCTCGAACGCATCAAACGTAGGGCAAAAAAGATTGATACGACGCCCCATGGCACCTGAGAGATTATTAACAAGGTAGGGGCGCAACTCATGTGACCAGTAGATATTGTTACCGTAGTTGTGCTTGGTGATCTGATTTTTGTTTTCGGAGGCATTAAGCAACATGGCGGTGCCAATCTGCCGGAGGTTGGACTGACATTTCACGGTTCGCGCCGATTCGCGAACACGCCCGGTGACGGGAATGATGATGGCGGTGAGGATACCGATGATGACGATGACGACAAGTAACTCGACGAGAGTGAAGGCGCCGGTCTGGCGCTTCTGTCTGTCAGGTGGCAGCAGGGCGGGGAAAGCAGATTTCATGCTGATGATTATATCAAAATTGGGAGAGTGAATAAAAGTCACTTTGCGCATATTTTCTGGCTTTTCGCGCATGCAATTATTGCTCACCAGCAACGCCCGTGGCTCACCGATGGAGCAGGGGCTCCGGGACTCATGCGTCCGTAAAAATCCTCGATGGGGAAACGTCCGTTTTGCGGCACACAGGCACGCTTCGCGCCGTTGATCAGCGGACAAACCTCAATGGCACCGATCCGGTAGCGTTTTTCCCCGTCGCCGTGTTGTAGTGGAAGTTCAATGACGGGACAGCCGGTGCGGTCGCCAACGGAAAGGAATACATCGTGCCTGCCAGCACGCATGAAGGGTGGCAGAACGCAGCCGGGCATCACGTTGTCCCGCGCTGCGCCGCCGGACGAGGGCAGTGAACTCACGTCAAACGCATCGTCTACGAACACGGCGGCGATGCCACCAGCGGCATCCTTCAACGTCAGGCAGGGGAAGCCGCCCGGAAGACACGGAGCCACGCCGGCATTGCGCCATTGGCCGGCCCAAGTGAAGCGTTGATCGAGACGAATCATGTCCGGGATCGTAATACTTTTGGGGAGGATGCGATATCCGAGACGCTGATTGATCGCGTCGATTAGCGGCCGGTTGTCCTCAAGAAACTCCCGCGGCCACCAATGAATGGATGCGTAGCTGGCATGATACGTCGCAACCGCATCCAGATATTCCTGTCCGCCCCGCCAATGCCCGCCATGACGGCCCACCCCGTAGTGTTCGGATTCGAGAATGACCGGACGGTCCGCAAAAATCTCGTCCGCCCACTCCACCGCCTCCTTGCGGAAAGGGAACACGCCAATGCTGTCGTCGCGCAGCGAAATGCCGTTGCGCACGCAGTAATCCTTCACCCGTGCGGCCCCTCCTCCCCCCCTCCCCCCGTTGGCAGCGGCGTCGCGTCCATCCGGCTCCGATTTCGGCTCAAAAACCTCGTCGGGCACCACAAGCCGGGTTTTGTGAAAATGGCGGCGGTAAATCTCGAAATGTTTCAGTAGTGTATTTCCACATACAGGCTGGCCGGTGCTCCAGTAACGGTGTCCTTCACCCCATGCGCCGTAGGAGCCGATGTCCACAAAATCCAGATACGGCGCGCCATCGTAGCGGGCGGCGAGACGGGCGACGAACGCCTCCAGTTTTTCGAGAAACAGCGGATGTCCGTAATCCGGTTCCCAACACGCGCCGTCATCCATAACCCTGCCCGCCGTAAAACGAAGGCCGGGTGCGCCCTGCTCCTGCACCCAGCGTGGCGTGGCGTATTCCTCTCCCACTTCACAGGCCGACACGCGCAGGGCGATGCGTTTGCCTTCGCGAATCCAACGCTGCGCCGGCGTGTCGAGTACGCTCCATTGGAAGCGGTTTTCCTCCGGTTGCAGCCACGACCAGGGCAAGCGCAGGTAACACACGCCAAGACCGGGAAATTCACTCACTGTGTCGGACGGCGCGAGGTCGCTGCCGTAGAGGTCGATCCAGTTGTCGTAATAGTGCAGCACCCAGCCCATGCCGGGATTTATCAAGGCCTCGTGAGAATCGGTCAGGTTGATGGTCATGGTGTGGCGGCGGCGAACGTGAGCGAAGGGGACGAAAGATGTCTTTCCATATTATCAAAACAGGCGCTTTAGATAAAAGTCGTTTTGCGCATATTTTCTGGCTTTTTGCGTTGCCCCTCCTGCCACATTCCAACTCCCTTCCAGCATCATGCCCGCCACTGATTTTCCCCGCGTTGCCCTGCTTGTTGAAACCTCCACCATGTGGGCGCGCTCCATCCTCGAAGGCGTCAATCGTTACCTGCGCAAGAGCAATTACTGGCAGGTTTTTTTGGAGCCGCACAGTGCCAACGAGATCATCCGCCCGCCCGCGGGTTGGGAGGGCGAGGGTGTGATTGCCGACATCAAGCATCCTGTAATGGCGGAGGAAATACGATCGCTCGGCATTCCCGTGGTCAACGTCTCTCCGGTCACGTTTCCCGATTTTGCCTTTCCCACCGTGACAACGGATCACGACGCCTGCGCGCGCATGGTGGCGGAGTATTATTTCGAGCGCGGATATGCGAATTTCGGATATCTCCACCTTGACGGCAACGACTTTGACGCGGGTGTCATGGGGGAGTTTTGCAAATGCGTGCGGCAGGGCGGCGGCGAATTCTTCAGCATCAATGTGAAGGATCGCATGTGGGGCGTGGCCGACTGGAATCTTAACATCCAGGCGCTGGCCGGCTGGCTGGAGCAACTGCCCAAGCCCGTGGGACTGTTTTCGTGGGCGATAGGGCGCGAGGTGGTTCACGCCTGCCATCTTGCCAGGCTGCGAATGCCCGAGGAGGTGGCGCTGGTGATGACTTCCGATGACGAGGTGTTTTTGGAGATTTCGCACATCCCGATGTCGGGCATCATCCATCCCGGAGCCGAGATCGGACATCAGGCAGCGCGAATGCTCGAGGGCTTGATGGCGCGTGGAAAAAAGAAAAAGGCGCTTCGCAAAGTGCCCCGTGAATTGATTCCTCCCCCCGGAATCAAAACGCGGCAGTCGAGCGATGTGATGGCGATTGCCGATCCGGTGTTGCGCGCCGCCATTGCCTACGCGCGACAACATGCGGGCGAACCGGTGCAGGTATCCGACATGGCAGCACACGCCGGCATCTCGCGCCGGGCGCTGGAACAGCGGTTTGCAAAGACACTGGAGCGCAGCCCCGCCGACTACATCCGCGACATGCACCTGACGCGGGCCAAGGATTTGTTGCGCGAGACGACGTTGCCGATCCCGCAGGTGGCAGACGCATCAGGTTTCGCGTCACCCGAATACATGGCACGTTTTTTCCGCTCCCGTCTGGGCGTCTCCCCGTTGCGGTATCGGAAAAAAATTACAGCCCGATGACACGGGAGCAGCAGCATCCCGCGCAACAGCTTTTCGGCGAATAACTGATAGAGATTACCCCTTTCGTCAGCATTCAGGTTATGCCGCCATTCCTGTCTAGGCTGACTCGCCAATCAATTCTCGCGGCAACACGCCGCGGGCGCTTGCCTGCGCGGCGGCGCGGCCGACGGATTCGCCCATTTGCACGGCGTTGCCGGTGACTCGATAACTGGCGTGTGCAAAGAAATCTCCGCTGATGCAACGTCCCGCCAGCATCAATCCGTCCACGTCGGCTGCGATGGCGGCGCGCAGCGGAATCTGGTAGGGACTCACGCGAATGTTGCCGTTGTGGTAGCTTTTACCGTGCGCGGGATTGGTGCTGTGGATGTCCACGCAAAACGTCACGTCGCAAATGGAATCGGGATGCCTCCCTCCCGATTGTATGTCATCGGCGGTGACAGTATATCGACCGCGAATACGGCGGGCTTCGCGAACCCCGATCTGGGCGGCCGTGGCCACCAGTTGCACGCCAGCCCATGCGCCGCCCGAGCGGCGCAGGGCTGCGATGATGGCATGGATTTCCGCCCGTGCGCTGATGGTGGCCTCGGTAAGGTCGGCGGCGCTGAGGGCGGAGTGCCCGTATTGATGCGTGGCCATCATCGCGAAAAGATTGTTGCGAATGTGAAACAGCGTGGGCGACGCGTAGGACGGACTATGCCCGTGTGACTCGAGATGCGCAAGGAGGCGGCGTTTGGCGGACTCTTGCTTTTGGGAATCGTGGGTGCCGTGATAGTCGTGTATCTCATCAGAGGATACGCCTGAAATCAGGGCCATCAGGCTCATGGGCTGAGTTTCTCCCGTCTTCGGATGGCCGATGTCGAATTGGCAGCCTGCTCGCGCCGCGAGATCACCGTCTCCACTGGCGTCAATGAACACGCTTGCGTTCCAAGCCTCGCGTCCGCTTTTGGATTCCACGATTGCGTGGGTGAGTCTGCCCTTCGGGTTGACGCGGGCGGCGACTACATGACTGTGCAGAAGCACACGGACGCCGGCTTCGGCGGTCATTTCGTCGAGGATGAGCTTCATGCATTCGCAATCGTAGGCGGACGATGGACGGCCCCGCGCATCGTGCGACAAGCCGCCGATGCGGGTTAACCGGACTTTGATTTCCTCCATGATTCCGGTTTTGTTTGCATGGTCGATCAACCAGCACAGGCAGCCGCTGGTCCAGATGCCGCCAAGGCAGCCGTGCGCTTCCACAAGCGTGACACTGGCGCCTTCGCGGGCCGCGGAAATGGCGGCGGCAACTCCGGCAGGCCCCCCCCCGCACACAAAGACATCACAGCGTCCGACAAGAGGGGTGCGGAGATTTTCCGTCAGGAGCGCGCACATGTTTTCGTCATTTTCGCATGTGCCGTTGAACGTGGTTTTGCTGATTCCTCGCATGGGCGTGAACTCTGCGGCTGCGAGGCGTTCCGCATGAGTTGGAGATTCGGGCGAAATGTTACACGAATTTGATTCGGGCTTCTGATACGCGCGTGTTTTCTACTTTGCCGTTGCGGTAGGCGCGAGGGCTCTGGCCTGTGTATTTGGTGAAAAGGCGGGTAAAATAGGCGGGGGAGGCAAAGCCGGTCGTTATGGCGATCTCGTTGATTGGATACAAAGTGTCCCGCAGGAGCAGCCGTGCGCGCTCCATGCGCACGCTGTTATAGTAGGTGAGAGGGCTGATGCCATAGGTGTGCGTGAATACACGACACAGGTGCGGGTAACTGAAACCCAGCTTCGTGAGTTCTTCCTCAAGCGGGAGCCGGGCCGTTTTTGCGTTGTCGAGCATGCGGTTGAGCATGTCGCGCATTCGGGCGGCAAGGTGGCGTTGTGTATCGCCTCCTTCATCGCGTGCGGTGTCGGTGGACGGCAGATAACCGGTTTGCTCTCCGAGAAGATCGATGAGCATTTCGAGCAGCAGGGCGCGGCATGAGGCGCGTTCGCGTGCGGTGCCGTTGTTCCAGCGTTCGCTCAACCGGTCGAATGCCTGGAGGGTGATGGCGGGCGATGGGATGGGACCGTGAAAGATCACATCCGCCGGGATGAAGTCGGGGGCGGGTCTCAGCAGCTCGGAGCGCGGTTTGCCAGGGTGGTAACAGGTGACAGGCATTGAAGGGACCAGGGGCGGGTCCTGATGGAGCCAATCGAAATGCAGCCAGCGCAGCACGATCTTCCCCCGTGAGATTTGGTTGGCGGAGTGGGGCCAGTTGCAGGGTTTGATGATGAAAGAGGCTGGTGCGTTTACGATGCGCGGGAGCCCGTCGAAGCGCGTTTCGCAGGTTCCATTTTCCACGAGCACCAGCGCCTGATTGTAGGTGATGCGCGAAGGGCCGATCCAGCCACGCGAGACTTCGGATCCGATGCTGTGAATCTGAGGTGAGATGAGGTCGAGAAAGTGGGGCATGATGCGCGTGGAGGGGGGGGGGGGGGGGGGAGGGGGATACGTTCAACCGGTTTTGCGAGACGGCTACTGCTGAAGTCACAATCAAATATGTGCAAGTATCATCGTTTTTTTTCTATCACGGTTTTCAGCTTTTCCCGGCAATGTCACTGGCATGGTTGTTGCCCAAAACAAACACGTCCTCCCTTTTCCGCTCCTCCATCGTATGAGCCGGTTGTTGTGGATATGGGCGGCCATCGCCGTGCTGGCTGGCGAGAATCCAGCGGTTGCGGGTGAGGTTCCTGTTGCGGATGCAGCGTTGCAGGACTGGCGAAGTGAGCGGCCTCGCCCGACGGGCGATAATTGGAGATTTTCCTGCCGTATTGAAAATTTGGATTCGGATGATGCCGTCTGGATTGAGTTGCGAGGTCCTGACGGGAGCAGGCTTTATCGTGCGGGTGTGGCCGGTGGACGCAGTCGGCTGGAACAATGGAAGTCCGGAGCATGGGCCCGGATATGGATCGGAGAGGCACCGGGATCGGACAAGGGGAAATTGTCGGAAGGTGTGGGCGTGTTTTGCTTCAACGGATACCTTTTTATCGAGGTTGGAGAGCCGGGAGATGTGCGGCATATCGTGCCTCCTCCGAACATTCATGTGCAGGGGGACATCGACCCGAGCACAGGAAAGGTCTTGGAGCCGGATACGCCGGCTGGAACGGCAACTCCGCGTGAGATCGACTGGACGGTAAGGGCGGGAAGGTCGCGTTCGGATGGGGGACCGCGTGTCGCGGCAATCTCATTTGTCAACGGCCCCAGACCTGCGGTTGAGATGGATTCCAAGGCTCCGCCGCTGCGCAAGGAGGCGATTGCGTGCTACATTCCCTGGTTCCCGTCGGATTTCACCGCTTTGGGGTACCAGCGGCAGAATGATTTCCCGGTGGTGCCGTTACGCATGGATCCTGGTTATGATCCTTTTGCGGAGGAATTACGGCTGATGGCGGCGAATGGAATCACGGCGGTGAGCGCGGACATTGTCTTTTTTACTCCCGATCGGGTGAGGGCGGGGATTGTGACATTCAAAAAATTTCTGCGAGTGGCACGCGCTTCCAACTTGGGAGATTTCAGGGTGCTGCCGTTCGTTGAGCTGAAAAACATCCCGATGACGGTCGCCGCGGCGCTCTACATGATCGAGCGTTTTGGCGACGATCCCGCATGGTTGCGCACCGGTGAACGTGGTGATCCCAGGGGGCGCCCGGTTTTTTTGACCTATCATCATCCGGTGCATTTAAAGATGACGCCGGAACTGTGGACATCCCTGCTCGATGGAGTGAGAGCGGGTGGACGAGATGCGTATTGGATTTATAATTTCGACGGACTCACGCCTGCATTGAGCGGACGCGTGGACATGGAGGAGGCGCGGGCGATCATGCCGGCGGCGGACGCGGTTTTTCATTTCGGCGGAGCGTCGCTCAGGGACAGCGCCGGGTTTGCCCGCTTCATTCGTGAACACTTTTTCCGAAAATATCCACGCGTGGCGGTCGGCTCATCCGTTCACGTCGGTTATTATGCCGCGCGCACCTACAGCAGGAATTTTATCTCACCACGCCACACAGCGGAGTTGCGTGAGATGTGGGCGCTGGCTGAGACGGGGAAGCCGGATTTTGTCCATCTCACAACATGGAATGACTGGAACGAAGCCACGACATTTTGCCCGTCGTTCAGTGATGCGGGCAGTCGATTGGAAATCATGGGGCGGCTTCTTGCCGGTTACTTTGGAAATCCGTTGCCCGAAGGGCGTCCGGGGATTCCCGAACTGGTGCTTTCCTATCGCAAGTCGATTTATCCGGGAGAGCCGTTGCGAGTGGAGGTGCTGCCGCTGCCGACTCGAAACTCGGCCCGGATGCGTGACGTGAAATGTGAGGTGGTCGTAACCGAGGCATCAACGGGACGCGTGGTGTTGCGCGCCGCAAGCCCGGCGCTGTCGATGTCGGCGGAAGCGGCTTCCGGTTCGATGAAACCTTGGTTTTTGGATACGGATGGCCCGGCCATTGCCCCGGATTCTGGCGCACCCGGCGTGCTGCGGGTGGCGGCCCGCGCATTGGTTGATGGCCGGGAAATTCGTTACCACCACCTGCCGGACATCGTCGTTTGCGAACCGGAAGGCAGTAACGACCAGCTTTTTTATTCGGTGCCTTTGCACCGGCTTGCGGGCCCGGAGAGAAGCGTGCGCCTGTCGATCAATGGAGAGGGAGGGGATGCGGCGCGGCAAACGGTGACGGGAACAGGGTTGCATGGAGTGCGCTACGAGGTCACCGGACCGGGCGCTGAAAATGCGCTCGTCGCCGGGATGAAGCGCGGACACCTGATGCGCTTCCTCGCACCGCTTTCAAGCAATGGCGCGGAAGTATTGGAACTGAACCGTCAGGTGCGCCTGACGGCTTCGGAAAGGAACCTCCCGGTGGTGTGGAAAAAATCCGATGGCGGCATTTCACGACAGGTATCGGAGTCGTCGGCACGCTGGACACAGTCGGAGCGCGGAGCGGACTACTTCGCCGCTGTTGCCCGCTTCGACGACGAAACCTGGGCATGGTCCCCCACCGTGCTTGTCCGGCCTCCGGTTTCGCCGACGTCCGTGCTGGCCGAATGGGTGTTTGCCGGGCCCAAGCCCGCCCTCATGGGCAATGTCGCGGGGCTCAACAAGCCGCGCCAGATTATTGAAGACCGATCAATTTATCGTCAGGACATTGAACTTCCCGATGGGATGGGGGCTCAATTCGTCACTTTGCCGGGCAATGGACGTGTCCTTCAGTTTGATGGGAAAACGGTGCTGAAGGCTGAGCCGGACGTGGGAGGCAACGGACCGATCAGCATCGAGGTATTGTTTAGTCCAGGACAAACCGGGCGCCGCGAGACGATTTGCTGGCAACGCGGCGCGCAGGCGGGACTGATGATCGGCGATGATGGGCGTCTGATTGGAGCGCGCTTGCCCGAGTTGCGGAAACATCCCGGACCGTTCGTGGAGGTGCGGGGGAAAAAGCCGCTGCAATCGGGCCGCTTTTACCATGTCGTGGTGCAGTTTACCGGCTCTGCCTTGGAGCTGTGGCTTGATGGCGAATTGCAGGAACGCAAGCCATGCACCGGGACACGTTCCACGGAGGGATTTTCCATCGGAGCCAATTCCAGCGGGAAAGTTGCCGCCGCCGCCGTGGATGAAATGCCGTCGGAGGGATTTTTTACCGGACGGCTCGCCCGAATCGCCGTGTATGGGAAAAGCCTTCCCTCCTCCGCCGTGGAGGAACTTCACCGTGCAACTGTACAACTTCCCTTCCTTGACACCGAGAAACAATGACCATGCCACACTCACACTTATTTGGACGCTTTTTTGTAATGTATTTTACAATACTGCTGGCCGCCGCGTGCGGAAATGCCGGCCAGGAGGGGAGGTGGTTGATTTATGACGGCTTCGACTATCGTTCCCCTGCGCTTGACGGGTGCGACGGCGGAATCGGGGCTTGGAAAACGGAGTGGCACCGCAGCGCGGCGGGGGGTGTTGCGCTGGTGGAGCCTGGATTTGATTTCAACGGCTCGGGACGATGGAGGCTGGCGTCGGCCGGGCGCCGGGCCGAAATTCGCTCCAAGGTGACGGCCGGTTCGTACCGAGATTTCAACTACCCGGAAACGGAGGAGCAGGCGACGGGGAAGGCGGTTTTCTGGTTGTCGTTCCTTGCGCGCGCCGAGGGCGCCCCGTTCGATGTCAGCGCCGATGAGATGTCCCTCCAGTTGCGCGCGGAGAAGGATGTCCCGCTGCTGACAATCGGCGTGATGGGACGGCTGAATGAATGGCGTATCCGTGCGGAGGGATTGAGCAGGCATTTTTCTCGTGGAGCAGAAAAACGACCGCCCGAAAGTTTGGCTTGGATCGTTGTCAGGGTGGACGTGGACTCTGCCCCGGACGCATCCGATGCCGTGCATCTTTGGGTCAATCCTTCCGGGCTCAACGAACCATCGGTCGCGCGCCCGAACGCTCGTATCATCGGAAAGGATATTTGGGACGCAAAGCATCCCTTCTCTCCGATGCGCCTGCGCATAGGCACCATCAGCAGCACGAAGGAGGGGGCAGAAAAATGTTTTTCCTGGGATGAAATACGTATGGGGCGGAGCTTCGCGGACGTGGCTCCTGTGTCCGCTCCGCCAGATGAATAAGCCCCCTCCCCCCCCCCTCCCTTCTCGCCAGACCAAAAATGCACATTCAACACCATCGGAAAATCGAATCATGAAAACGAATACAAAATCATTCCGGCGCATCGTTTGCACGTTTGCCGCCACGCTGCTCCTGCCGTTCTCCTCAATGGCGTCCATCCTGCTTTACGATGGATTTGATTATCCCGCCGGCTCGCTGGTTGGCCGCAATGGCGGCGAAGGATTCAAAACCGCTTGGGCGAATTCGGGCACCGCCTCGGCCAGCACCCTCAACACGAGTGGATCGTCATATTCTGACACCAGCGGCAACGATCTCCTTACGGGGGGAGGGAAAGTTGTCGTTTCAGCGACTGATACAAGTGGGGTTTATCGCACATTCGATCCCATCACGGCAGCTTCTGGAACCACGACGACCTTTTGGCTCTCGTTCGTCGGCAGTACAACCGGAGTGTGGACTCAGGGTGGCGGCGGTTACAGCGCTGCGCTCATATTGCGTAATGGCGATACCGAATTGCTGGCAATCGGAGCATTCGGAACAACCGACGCGTGGCGCGTGCGAGCCAATAATGCAAGCTACAGTCCCGCCCCCGGAGTCGCGTCTTCCTCAACTGAAGCGTTTGTCGTCGTGCGTATCGATGTGAACACTACGACCGGCGGTAATGATTCCGTCTACATGTGGCTCAATCCCGACATCGGTGGCGCCGCTCCTTCAACTTCCACCGCCGCAGGCTCGATCACAGGAACGAATCTCTGGAATGACGGAGCATTCTCGCTTAATCTTCTGCGCATCGGCACGATTGATGGCGGGGCAAAAACAGCCAAGGGCATTACGCTTGATGAGCTGCGCCTGGGCACGGATTTCGCCTCGGTGACACCGCAGGCGGTTCCTGAGCCTGCCACGCTGGCGATGTTGTTTGGCGGCATCGTGTTGTTGACGACGGCAGTTTTCCGCAGACACAGAGCGTAATCAAAATAAGCAATTCCCATTGTTCCCCCCCCCTCTGACATCATGAAGAACCGTGCATTCACCCTTGTCGAATTGCTCACAGTGATCGCCATCATTGGCATTCTTGCTGCAATTATCATTCCAGTGACCGGTAGGGTGCGGGAACAGGCGCGGACAACCCGTTGCCTCGCGCAAATGAGGCAGATTGGTAGCGCATTTTTGATGCATGTTAACGACAACCGGGGCAACCTCCCTGTGCAAATTACGTCCACGGCACAGTGGGATGCGGAAGGAAGCTGGACCTATGCGCTTTTCCCCTACGTGGACAACCGGGCTCTGTTTACCTGCCCGGAAAATCAGACGAAACAGGTGGATGCGCGTGCACCGGTAAATCCCATGTATAATCCCTTTGCCTCGGCACGACTCACGACTCCAGTTGGGGTGCCCATCAATGTGTCTCGTTCACAGAAACCGACACGCGATGTGATTATGATAGAAGAATGGTATGCCTCACTGGGCAGCGCCATCACTGCCGCACAAGACGTAAACCGCGTCGATGCCCATTGGTATCCACACGTTGGCAAGACCCAGCGATCCACGTTGTATCTGGACGGTCATGTGAAGCTGACGCTACGCGGGGGCATCTTGCATAACGGTGTTCCCGGTCAGTGTGAATGGGAGTGGCCACGGTTTTAGAGCAGTTTCATTTAAGCTGGAGCCATTTGATACCTGGTAGGGAGGCCTCTCCGAGGCCTCCGCCGTGCGTAGTGTGAGGATGCGAAATTCATAGGTAGATGGAGCGTGGTTTCGGAGGCCTCGGAGAGGCCTCCCTACCGTTAAGACAACGGCTACTTCACGAAGCTCTGGCCGACTTCGCAGCCGTCGGCGATGAGTTGCTGGCGGAGGTTTTGATGGTCCACCTTGCGCGGAACGACGCCGGCCTTGAGCGACAGCGCCGCCGCAGTGCCCGCCGCCTGCCCCATGTTGAGACAGGTCAGAATCAGACGGCACCCAGCCTGCGCCATGAACTCGCTCGACAGGCAGCGCCCGGCCACAAGGAGGTTATCGATCTTGATCGGCACGAGCGAACGATACGGGATCGAACTGGGAATTTCCTTGCGCCGAAAATCCGCGCCGGTGCGTCCCCAGCCATCGGAAATCGCCTCGTAGCCGCCGGGCGGCGCCCAGGAGCCGCCTTTGCCGTGCGTCGAGACGTAATGGATTTTCCCGTCGATCTCGATCTCGGCCCACTTGACGTTGCCAGGCCCGTCGGGGTTGTGCAGGTCGTAGTGGTGGCCGGTCATGGCAATGGTGTCGGGGAAAGTCGTGGCGCGGGCGAAGTCGAGGGTCGTCAAGATGTATTCGCCGACGACGCGGCGGCTCTCTCGCACTCCGAGCAGGCTGCCGGTGTCGATGAGGTAACTGTTCTCGAAACCGGGAACGCATTTTTTGATGAATTTCGAAAGGATGTCCGCCTGCTCGCGTCCCTCGACATACATGCGCGTGAGGTCTTTGGCGTCGAGCGGGCGGGCGTTGCGCGAGTGAGCGAAGCACATGGAGATTTCGTCCTTGCCGCAGTGTTGCGGGCGTCCGGGAACGTGCGTCACCCAGTTGAGGTGGTTGTCGATTGGATACGGCAGATCGCCGGCGGCGACGGCTTTCTCGATCAGCTTGAGCCAACTCGGGTCGGTCTTCTTCAACTCGGATTCCTGATAACTGTCCCAATCGACACCGCCGAGGCGGAATTCCAGTGAGCAGGCCTGATGTTTGCCGTCGGAGGGGCGGCCTGCCATGCACTCGCAGCCGGAGAAGAAGGCGATGTCGGCGTCGCCTGTGCAGTCGATTATGCGGCTGCCGAGGACGACCCGGCGTCCGTTTTTGTTTTCGACGACGACGCCGCGAATGCGTCCGTTTTCAACAATGGCATCGACGGCGTGGGAGACGAAGAGGATTTCGACACCGGCTTCGGCGACCATGCGATCGAGGATGAGTTTGTGTTTTTCGGGGTCGCTGTTGCGGTGCCAGTGGCCGTTGACGGCGTCGAGGCGGCGGAGCATTTCGGCGCTGATGCCTTTGGCGAAGTCGAGCGGGATGTTGACCAGGCCGGCAGTGGCGAGGCCGCCGAGCGCGGATTCGCGTTCGAGGAGGAGCGTTTTGCAGCCTTTGCGGGCGGCGGACAGCGCGGCGCCAAAGCCGGCCATGCCGCCTCCGCAAACGACAACGTCGTATTCGCCGTACGATGGCATTGAAATCTCGGGGTTGATGTAGCTCCCGTTGCGTTCGATCAGTGGAATCATGGTGTGTTGCTCCTGTTTGCTCCTGTGCGGTTTTCGGTGGATTTGGTTATGCGGTTTTCGCGGGTTGGGTTGCGGGGGGGATGATCCGAATCGCCTCGTTGGGGCAGTTGTCGTAGCATCGTCCGCAGTGTCGGCACCGCTCCTGATCGATCTGCATAAGGTCATCGACGACGACGATCGCATCAGCGGGGCAAGTCCACTTGCAGTTGAAACAAAACTTACAGCCGCGATCGATGACGTATTGGTTCCGGTTGCTCATGAGATTGGCAGGATTGGGTTTGACCGTGTGATCATATCTTCCCCCGCCCCCGCCGACAATGACCGCAAATGCCGTATTCTTGACGCATCTTGTCGAAAACAGCATGAAAGGTCTCTTTATGTATGACCTTGAACCCGCCGTTGTTGATTTCGAAGGGGTTTGTGGCTGCCAAATCACCGTGCACGACCTGGCCCGGGTTTTTGTCCGGAAGGACAGCAAGCCCATGCTGGATGAAAGGCGCGCTTCGCACCGTCAGACCTACGCCGAGTGCGCGGCGGAGGAACGCGATTACTGCGTGGCGCATTGCATGTTTGAGTTCAACCGCAGGGTCAACGAGAGCGGGCGTCCGTATTATTTGAAGCGCTGTCGGAGTGGGTTGATCGAGGTGGCGATTCCGCTTTACCGGCACCAGAATCAGGTGGCGACGCTCTTCGCAGGGCTTTGGAAGCATCCGCTGGATGCGAGCGGGGGGGGGGAGGGAAGGCGACGGCAAAAAAGATTCGTCGTTTGTGCAGTGTGTTGCCGGTGTTTGGGGAGGGTTTGTTGCGGCAGGCGGAGGTTTTGCGCAGTCGTCCGGAAGATGGGTTCCGGTATCGGGAGGAGATCGCCGAGTTTGTTGAGGCGAATTTCAACCAGTCGATTTCGGTGGCGGATCTGGCGCGCAGGCTGTCGCTTTCGGTTTCGAGGACCTGCCATCTGACCAAGGCGCTTTTTGGCAAAAGTTTCTCCGAGATGCTGACTGCCGAGCGTCTCGACCACGCCAGAATCCATCTGACCAACAGCGACTATCGGATTGGCGAAATCGGGTTGTTATGCGGCTTCGGCAGCGCCGAGCATTTTTGCCGGATGTTCACCCGGCACTGCAAAATGCCACCCGGCGAATACCGCAAAAAACACACGGCAACGATTTGATACTGTTTGCTGATCAGAAATGTCTCACGCGGAGACGCGGTGGCGCGGAGGTTTGTTGTTATATCAATAGGCTCTATAAGCGCGCGGGAGAATTTCGTAAGGGAGGTTTTGAGAGCTGTGAATCCGTAGTCTGAATACGTGGCGCGGGCGTCTCGCCCGCTTCGGCAGGCGAGGCGCGTTGCGCCTCGTCCGGTGGCAGAAAGACCGTCGCTCCTTGCCCCGCCTGCGTAACATCAGTTAAAAAAAGACAACAAAACCTCCCAAGGAATCTCTACATCGAGTGTCTTCCCAACATGCATCCTCCATTCCGCCACCGTTTTTTCCGTTCCTGAGCCCCCCGGCCCTGCCGTCCCTCCCGCATGGCTGACGACGCCCCGCAACTCAACCCGCCGCCCGCGCCTCCCGCCCCGGCCCTCTCCCTGGAAGCCCTCTTCCTCGCCGAAGAGTCACGCCTGCTCCGCTTCGCCACCCACCTCACCGGCGACTTCGCCCTCGCTCAAGACCTCGTGCAAGACGCCTTCCTCCGCCTCCACCGTCAACTCCACCAACACCACGACACCATCACCCAGCCGCGCGCCTGGCTCTTCCGGACCCTCCGCAACCTCGCCCACAACCACCGCCGCAAACACGCCCGCGTCACCCCCCTCGACCCCGCCGCCCACGAACAACTCGCCGACCCCGCCCCCCAATCCACTCCGCCCGGCGACCGCCTCGCCCACCACGAATCGCTCCTCCTGATGCGCCTCTGCCTCGACGACCTCCCCCCCCGCGACCGCGAACTCATTCACCTCAAATTCGACCACGAACTCACCTACGACGAAATCGCCCGCCGCACTGGCCTGGGCATCGGCAACATCGGTTACCTCCTTCACCACGCCCTCAAACGCCTCACCGCCGCCTTCCACCGCGCCTCCTCCTCCACCGACCAACCCGCACCATGAACACCCGCGACCCGCACACACCCGACGACGACGCCCGCGTGCTGGCCTATGTTCTCCGCGACTCCACCCTTTCGGCGGACGAACGCTCCGCCATCGAACAACTCCTTGCCACCGACCCCGCCCTTCGCGCCTGGCACGACGAACTCACCACGACAACCCTTCCGCTCGTCCGCGAAACCACGTCCTCTGCCGCCGACCTTCGCATGGACGAAACCCGCCGCACCGCCCTCCTCGCCACCCTCCGTTCCGAAAGTGGCGCAGGCATCTCGCCCGCTGGGAACGCCGAGCCCCAGCTCGGCACGCATGACGTGGGCGTCTCGCCCGTCAGACATGGAGTGCGGCGATTCATCGCCGCTTTGACGGGCCGTTTCAACGGCC
>NZ_ABEA03000098.1 GCF_000171235.2 Geminisphaera colitermitum TAV2
GCCACCGCCGTTTCAACCGCGGTGCCCGCCGCGCCCGCGCCTGCTTCCCAGCCATCGGGCTTTCCCGCCAGCGACGCCGTTGCCATCGTCAAGGCCGAGGAACCCCGCAAGGCCAAGTCGCCCGGCATTCCCGCTGCGGAGGAAAACTATCAATTCCCCACGCTCACGCTCCTCAAAGAACTGAGCAACCCCAACGGCGGCGACAACGACGAGGAATACAAGCGCAACATGGACGACCTCGTGCGCATCCTCGGCGAATTCAACGTCGCCGTGACGCCCGGCGAGATTCACGTCGGCCCCGTCATCACCTGCTATGAAGTCGTCCCCGCCCCCGGCGTGCGCGTGGAAAAAATCGCCAGCCTCGACAAAAACATCGCCCTCGGCATGCGCGCCCAGTCCGTGCGCATTCTGGCCCCCATACCCGGCAAAGCCGCCGTCGGCATCGAAATCCCCAACCGCGTCCCCTCGCCTGTCGGCATGCGTGACATCCTCGAATCCGAGGACTGGGCCAGCGTCAAAGCCGAGATCCCCATCGCGCTCGGCAAGGACGTTTCCGGCAAACCCCTCATCAGCGACCTCGCCAAAATGCCCCACCTCCTCATCGCCGGCGCCACCGGCTCGGGCAAATCCGTGTGCATCAACTCCATCATTGCCTCCATCGTTTACCGCAAGAGTCCCAAGGACCTGCGCCTCATCATGGTGGACCCCAAAGTCGTGGAGTTGAAAGTGTTCAACACCCTCCCGCACATGCTCATCCCTGTCGTCACCGAGCCGAAAAAAGTCCCCTCCGCGCTCAAGTGGCTCCTCGGCGAGATGGAGCAACGCTACCAAATCTTTGCCAAAGTCGGCGTCCGCAACATCAGCGGCTTCAACCACCGCAAGAAAACCGACAAACCCGAATTCCCCATCGCAGGCAACAACACCGGCATCGGCGAACAACAAACCCTTGAAGGCGTCGATCCCCTTGAGGACGACGGCATCGAAATCCCGGACCACCTCCCCTACATCGTCGCCATCATCGACGAACTCGCCGATCTCATGATGGTCGCCCCCGCCGAGATCGAGACCAGCATTGCCCGCCTCGCCCAACTCGCCCGCGCCGCCGGCATCCATCTCATCATCGCCACGCAACGTCCCTCCGTGAACGTCATTACCGGCGTCATCAAAGCCAACCTCCCCTCGCGCATCGCCTTCCAAGTCGCCTCCCAGGTGGACTCCCGCACCATTCTCGACGTCAAGGGAGCCGACACGCTCATTGGCCGCGGTGACATGCTCTTCTCGCCCCCCGGCAGTTCCCGCCTCGTCCGTGCCCAAGGTGCCTTTGTATCCGACGAAGAAGTACAGGAATTTGTCGAATACCTCAAACGCAACGGCCCCCCGCAATACGCAGCCAACGTGCAACAACAAATCGACCGCGGCGCCGACGACGAAGACGGCGACGGTGGGGACGACGACGCCGAGGACCTTGGCGAAGACAGCCAGCTTTATCAGGACGTGCTCGACGTCCTGCGCAGCACCAAGCGCGCCTCCACCTCCATGATCCAACGCCGCCTCAAGATCGGCTACAACCGTGCCGCCCGCGTCATGGACCTCCTTGAGCAACGCGGCATCATCGGACCCGAAAACGGCTCCAGCCCCCGCGAGATACTCGTGGACCTCGATTCGTTGTAATCCCTCACCCTGCGCACCTCCCCTTTCCCCTCAGTAAGGGGAGGTTCCCCCAGTGCCGCTAGGGTAACAGAGTTGCCATTCTGGGCTGATGACCATCTGGCGGAACTCCGTCCGCAAGCGTAAGATGGACGGCATGGAGTACCCCCTCCCTCATTCCCTCAACGATCTTTCCGCCCGGTTCGCCACCCTCACCCTGATGGCGATGGCGGGGCTGTTTTCTCTAGCCCTCATTACCGTTCCCCTCCGTGGAGCCCCCTCCGCCGAATCCATCCACATCAACCCCGTGACCCCCGTGCAGATCGACACCGCGCTGCGCGACGCACATCACCTCGCCGGCACACGCGATGATCTCGACGTGGTGCGCGTGGCAGGCCGGTCGATGCTACCCTTCTTTGGCGATGGCGCCGTGCTCGTCATCAAGACCACCTTTCCAGCCGCCAACCTCCACCCCGGCATGCTGGTGATCTACACCAATCACCTCGGCGAACGCATTGCCCACCGCGTCGAGGAACGCGACACCGCCGGCGACTGGATCGTGCGTGGCTGGAACAACACCGAATGCGACACCTCCCGCGTGAACGACCGCAATCTTGTCGGCGTGGTTTACGCCACCTTCCACGCCAACCCTCAGACGCTTGTCGGCGTCTCCGAACCCTTGGCCACCAACACGCCCGTTGCCCTCGCCGCGCCTGCGAAATGATGCCGGCTGTTGAGCGCGGAGTTCAACCCGCCGCCACCCACGCCGCCAGTGCCGCCGGCAACGCCATCCGCTCCCGCGTGGCCGACCCGATGCACACATGCTCCGTGCGCGCCACCGCCACCCGTTTGACCGCCGCGCCGGACCTGTCCAGCCGCGACATCACATAATCAACGGCAAAACTATTCTCCGAAAGCCCCTCCGGGCGCACCACCACCTCCACGCGATCCCCGCACACCAGCGGACGCAAATACTTCGCCTCGCACCGCGCGATCGGCACCACCACCCCATTGTCCGCGAAAAACTTCGCCAACACCAATCCCCCCCCCCCCCCCTCGCTTGCCGCCCCCAGCGCCTCCTCGTAGGCCTCGTGGCAGATGGACAGGTAACGGGCGAAAAACACGACCCCCGCCGCGTCGGTATCGGGAAAGTGAATGGTGCGCTGGTAGGTGAAAGACATGGCAGGATTGGAAGATTCGCGTATGGGTTGGCAGATTTTACGCCACATGACCAAGACCGAAATCGCCGCCACCCTCACGCAAATCGCCACCCTCCTCGAACTCAAAGGCGAAAACCCCTTCAAAGTCCGCGCCTACCAAAGCGGCGCCCGCGCCCTCGGCGAAATCGAGGAATCCGAACTCGCCGCCCTCGTCCACGACAACCGCCTCAACGAAGTCAAAGGCATTGGCGACGCCCTCGCCCAAAAAATCGCCACCCTTCACACCACCGGCCAGCTCCCCTTCTACGACGACCTCAAAGCCAGCATCGCCCCCGGCCTCATCACCATGCTCGAAGTCCCCGGCCTCGGCCCCAAAAAAATCAAGGCCATCCACGACCAACTCGGTATCGACAACCTCGATACACTTGCCGCCGCCTGCGCCGACGGCCGCGTTGCCGCCCTCCCCGGCTTCGGTGAAAAATCTCAGCAAAAAATCGCCGAAGGCATCCGCAACCGCGCCGCCTACGCCCGCCGCCACCTCTGGTGGGACGCGCACGCCATCGCCCAGCCCATCGTCGCCCACCTCCGCACCCTCCCCCACGTCGAACGCGCCGAAGCCGCCGGCTCCCTGTGCCGCGGACTGGAAACCGTGGGCGACCTCGATTTCATCGTGGCCGTGGCCCCCGCCCACGTCGCTCCCGTGGTGGACTGGTTTTGCTCGCAACCCGGCGTGCGCGAAATCACCGCGCGCGGCGAGACCAAGGCCAGCGTGCGCTTCGACACCGGCCTTCAGGCCGACCTCCGCCTTGTGCCCCCGGAGCAATTTGCCTTTGCCCTGCACCACTTCACCGGCTCCAAGGACCACAACGTCCAGATGCGCCACCGCGCCCTCTCGCGCGGCCTCAGCCTCTCCGAATGGGGCGTCACACCTGTGGAAAACGCATCCGCTCCCCCCCACCCCCCCCTCCCCCCCATCGCCGACGAAACCGCCCTCTTCGCGTATCTGGGACTCCACTACATCCCGCCCGAACTCCGCGAAGGCCTTGGCGAAATCGAAGCCGCCGAACGCGGCGAACTCCCCCGCCTCGTGCAACTCACCGACCTGCGCGGCGCATTCCACAACCACACCACCGCCTCTGACGGCCACAACACCCTCGCCGAAATGACCGCCGCCGCCGCCGCGCTCGGCTGGCAATACCTCGGCATTGCCGACCACTCCAAATCCAGCCACCAAGCCCGCGGCCTCGACGAACAACGCCTCCACGCCCAGATCGCCGAAATCCGCGCCCTCAACGCCTCCGGCCGCTACCCCGGCACCCACGTCTTTGCCGGCGTCGAATGCGACATCCTCCCCGACGGACGCCTCGACTACGACGACGCCACCCTCGACGCCCTCGCGCTCGACTACATCGTTGCCTCCGTCCACAGCGCCTTTTCGCAGAGCGAAGAGACCATGACCGCGCGCATCATTCGCGCCCTCGAACACCCGCGCGTGACCATGCTCGGCCACGCCACCGGCCGCCTCCTCCTGCAACGCGAACCCTATCCCCTCAACATCCCCAAGATCATCGACGCCGCCCTGGCCAACCACGTCATCATCGAACTCAACGCCAGCCCCCATCGCCTCGACCTCGACTGGCGCCACTGGCGCCGCGCCGCCGCCCGCGGCCTCCTCTGCGCCATCAACCCCGACGCCCACGACACCGCCGGCCTCGCCCACGTCCAGGCCGGCATCAACTCCGCCCGCAAAGCCTGGCTCACCCCCGACCACATCCTCAACACCCGCCCCCTCGCCGACGTCCTGAATGAATTAACCACAAAGACACAAAGGCACGGAGACCAAGCCCACCAAAACACCTCCCTCAATCGCCCCCATTCTCCCCGCTGCTGATTCTCCGTGGATCGTCCCTCTGTGCCTCCGTGTCTCTGTGGTTAACACTCACCGATCATCTGCCGCCGTGTGCGCGTGTCTGCGCGTATAAACCCCCGGCGGCGAACCGAAATGCCGTGTGAACGCCCGCGCGAACGCGCTCGGTTCGCTGAACCCCAGATACTCCGCCACCTTCTTTTGCGGCCAGTCCAACGCCAGACACTCCGCCGCCGCCTCCAGCCGCATCCGCTGCAACACACAACGCGGCGACGGATGCCCCGCCTTGTGAAACAACCGCCGCAAATGCGACGCCGAACACCCCACCGCCCGCGCCGCCTGGACCACATCCGGCGCCTCCGTCAAATGCTCCCTGAACCACGCCAGACTCCGCGTGACCCGCTGCGAATCAACCTGCCCCCGCCCCCCCCAACCCGACCCCCTCCAACGCCAGCAACGACACCTCCAGCAACAACCGCTGAGTCCGCAAATCCTGCAACGCGTCCGGCCTCTGCACCCACGGCAGCAACTCCGGCCCCAATTTCCGAAACCGCGCCACCTCCTCCGCCTTGAGCGGAACGGTCAAAGGCAACCGCGGCGAAACCAAGTCCGCCAACTCCCGCGGAGCCGTCGAAAAGTGCAGCACCAGAATCCGCGACA
>NZ_ABEA03000097.1 GCF_000171235.2 Geminisphaera colitermitum TAV2
TCGACCCGACCGTCTTCGTGCAACGCATCCAACCCCCGCCCCCCCCCGGCCCGACCGCCCCCGCCGGACTCGTGGCCGTGCCTGTTGCCCGACCCGGACGAGGCACCTCAGGACCGGGCGGCATGGGCAACCTCTTTGACCTCTCCGTGCTCGACCAGAAACCCGTTGCCATCTTCCAACCTCAGCCGGAATACCCTTGGCAACTCCGCCGCGAAGGCATCACAGGTTCCGTCCTCGTTGCCTTTGTTGTTGATTCCAGCGGAGCCGTTCGCGCCCCCCGCATCCTCCGCGCCACGCACCCCGGTTTTGAGACCCCCGTCCTCAACGCCCTCCAGCGTTGGAAATTCAAACCCGGACGCAAAGGCGGTGCCGTCGTCAACACGGGCAACGTGCAGATCACCCTCACCTTCAACCTGGGGGACGAACGATGAAGCCGGAAAACAAAAGAGATAAAAACCATCGCCCTCCCCCCGTTCCCCTCGTGCGCTGCTGCACATTTCTCAGCCCGAAAATCCTCTCCTCCTTACTCCGATCTCTGTGCCTCTGTGCCTCTGTGGTGAACCTCCTCGCTGCCGCCCCGCAAACGCCGCAAATCAGCCCCGCCCTCTCCGAAAAACTCGCTCCCCTCCACGCCGCCCTCGACGCCAAAAACACCACCGCCGCGCTCGCCCAAATCGACGCCCTTCTGCCCGCCACCCGCGCCGACACCTACGACCACTTCCTCCTCCTCCAAATTCAGGCGCAACTCCACCTCAGCCAAAACGCTTGGACCGCCTCCATCCCCCCCCTCGAAACCCTCCTTGCGCACGACGCCGCCCACACCACGCGCGCCCCGAACGACGCCCCCTGGCTTACCCCCGCCACCCGCCGCGACATCCACCACACCCTTGCGCAACTCCACTACACCCAAGCCGCCGACCTCCCCCTCTCAACCCCGCCCGCCGACCGACGCGCCGCCTGGCAACGAACCCTCGACCACGCCCGCCAAGCCGCTGCCGACCCCGCCCTCCTCACGCCCGACATACAAACCTTCCTTGCCACCGCCCTCTACGCCGCCGCCACCGCCGACCCCGCTGCCCCCGACCCGGCGCTCCTCCGCGAAACCCTCGCCGCCGCCCAACACGGCCTCGCCCTTACCCTCGACCCCCGCCCCCAATATTACCTCCTCCTCATAGCCGCCCACCAACAACTAGGCAACCACACCCCCGCTGCCGAAACCCTCGAACTCCTCGTCCAGCACACCCCCGACAACAAAACCTACTGGAGCCAACTCGCCGGCACCTGGCTCAACGTTGCAGAAGCCGCTGCCACCCACGAACCCGACCGTCCCGCCGCCGCCCGCTCCGCCCGACTCCGCGCCATCCACGCCGTCGAACGCGGCCAGCAACACGGCGCATTCGACACCCCCCGCGACCGCCAAAACCTCATCAACCTCTACCTCAACCTCGACTCCCCCGAACACGCCATCCCCCTCCTCGAAACCGGTCTCCGCGACAACCTCCTCCCCCCCGACCCCGCCCACACCCGGCGCAACTACGAACTCCTCGTCGCCGCGTATCAAAAAACCAACGACACCCCCGCCGCCCTCGCCGCCTGCACCGCCGCCGCCGCGAAATTCCCCGCCGACGGCAACCTCGACCTTCAGGCCAGCCAGCTTTACCACCAAGCCGGACGCCCCAAGGACGCCCTTGCCGCCGTCCGCACCGCCCTGACCAAAGGCAACCTCGACCAACCCAGCCCCGCCCACCTCTGGCACGCCTGGCTCGCCTTGGAACAATCCCTCCCCGAAGAAGCCTCCGCCGCCCTCGACCGCGCTGCCGCCCTCCCCGCCGCCCCCTCCGCGGAAATCGCCCGCCTCCGCGAAGCCCTCGCAGCGACGCCGAAAACTAAAAACTGAAAACCACATCACTCAAAACCCGCACACCATGCGCCGCATCTACATCCTCCCGCTCGTAGCTCTTGCCCTCTTCGCGGCCCTCTACTGGCGGCACGCCGCCACCTACAAAGAGCGCCAGCGCACCGAAGCCGCCGCCCGCGTCGAAGCCCAGCGCCAGCGCCTTGCCGCCGAGCACGAAGCCCGTCGCGCCGCCTACGCCGAAGCCATCGCCGCCCAGGAACAACGCAAACGCGAACGCGAAGAACGCGAAGCCCGCCGCCGCGAACGCGAGACTGCGCGCGACGCCGCCCTGGCCCGCCGCGACCAAGCCGGTTCCCGCCGCGACCAACTAGCCCGCACCCTCCAGCGCCTCGAAAGCGAAATCCCCCCCGAAGCCGAAGCCCTCGAACGCTACCAGCGCGAACTCCGCGAACTCACCGCCGAGCAAACCTTCCTCACCGAAACCTACCTCCCCCAAGCCCGCCTCAACCAGCAACACCTACAAAAACTAGGAACTAGAAATTAGAAATTAAGAGCCGACCTATCCTTAGACAAAATGAACAGAATGGACTCACGCAGAGACGCAGAGGCGCAGAGAAAAAAACTCTCCCCCCCCCCCTCCGTCCCTCCGCGTCCCCGCGTCTCCGCGTGAGAAAAACAACCATCCTTCAAAATTCCTCCCGATGAACCGCCTCTACCTCATCCTGCCGCTCCTCCTGCTCCTCCCCTTCGCGTATCTATATTACGACTACGCGCAAGACGCCCGCCATCGAACCGCCGCTCTTGCGGCCGAGCAAACCCGCCTCGAAGCCGCCGCTGCCGCCGAGCAGACCGCCACCCTCGAAAAAACCCGCGCCGCCGCCGAACGACGCGCTGCCGAACGAACCGCCGAAGAAACCCGCCGCGAAGCCGCCAGCATTGCCAAATGGGAAACCGACACCCGCCGCCTCGCCGAAGAAACCACCCGCCTCGAAACCGAAGTCGCCCGACTCACCGCCCAAGTTGCCGACCGCGAACAACACCTCGCCCGACTCAAACGCGACCGTGCCGCCGCCCGCATAGCCGTCTTCGAAGCTGCCAAAAACCTTGAAGCCGCCCAAGTCGCCCGCCGCACCCTCGACCTCGAAAACCAGCGCCTCCTCACCCTCATCGCTAACCAGACCCAATGACCCGCCTCCCCGACAGAGCGACGGCATCCCCAATCCCAAACCCAACCGCGAGTGGACGCAAATAAAGGCAGGATTTCCCGCCACGGCGCGACGGACGCCACGGTGCGAGAAACCAGCAGGCTGATGGCGTTGCGCCCGTTGCGCCGTGGCGGGAACCCCGTCGTCCCAGAGGGAGACCAGACGCTTCTTTTATTCGCGTCTATTCGCGGTTGGCTTGGCTGCTTTGATGCTCTCATCGTTCCTCCCCTCAAGACTGGCGAAGAGTGGCGGAGGAGCCTTGCGATTGTCCGCCGCCTCCGCATCAATCCACACCCATGCCCCAGCGCGTCACCATCCGCGACATCGCCCGCGACACCGGCGTGCACTTCACCACCGTCGCCCTTGCCCTCCGGGACAGCCCCCGCGTCAACGCCGCCACCCGCGCCGCCGCCGAAGCCATGCCATCCATATCCGCCCGCCTATGATCGCTCCCGCTCCTTTTGCCACCGAGCCAGCCTCCCGCACGCGTGCAACCAAACCCCGCGCGCTGCGCCTCCTCGTCCTTCTCACCGACGAGGAACGCTTCACTTTTTTCCCTGACGGCGGCATTGCCTCATGTCTCGAATTTCCCAATACAATCGCGTGCTGCATTCCACCGGCTGATCCCGTCGCCCACGACTGGACAACACTCCTTGAACAACACCGCCCCGACGTCCTCATCGGCGCATGGTCTCTGCCTCCGCTTCCCGCTCATTTTTCCGGCTGGGCTCCCCGTTATTACTGTCACCTCTCCGGCGCCATCCGCAGGCATGTGCCGCTCAGCCTCATTGAGGACGGTTTGCTCGTCACCAACTGGGGGGATTCCACCGCACCTTATGTGGCCGAGGTTGCTCTCATGCACACTCTCGCCGCGCTCCAAAACGCCGGACACCACCAGTTCGAAATCCATCAGCGTGGCGGCTGGCGCTGCGCCGAAACCGTGTCCGACAAATCCCGTCCGCGCAGCCTCTTTGGTCTGCGTGTCGGCCTCCACGGCTTTGGCGCCATCGCCCGGGAATACGTGCATCTACTTGCCCCTTTCCACCCGCGTCTCTCCGCCTGGGACCCCTACGTATCCGCCGCCACGCTTGCGCAGCATGACATTACTCCAACGCCTTCACTCGAAGCTCTTTTCCAGACGAGCGATGTTTTGGCCGAGTTCGCCGCCCTCACACCCGAGACGGATGGCATCGTCAACAAAACCCTCCTCTCCCGGCTGCCTGCTGACGCGGTTTTCATCAACGTCGCCCGCGGTCGTCTCGTGGACGAGGCCGCGCTGGCCGATTGCGTATCCAGTGAAAAAATACGAGCCGGTCTTGATGTCTTTGCGAAGGAACCCCTGCCCCTTGATTCGCCGTTGCGCGGACAGCCTGCGGTTCACGTCACGCCGCACATCGGCCTGCGTTCCGCCGCCAGTCGTCTGGCCGCAGGACGTCATGCCGTCCAGAACCTCGCCCGTTTCGCCCGCGGACTTCCGCTTCTCAACCCGATCACCCCAGCCCACTATGCCCGGATGACTTGATTCCCCTGTGTGCATTGACTCACGCAGAGACGCAGAGGCGCAGAGAAAACAGATGCATTTCTCTGCGCCTCTGCGTCTCTGCGTGAGAATAAATCGGCTTACAGGCTTTGTCGGGCAAGATCACGCCAGCGCTGCCGCGGCGATTTTTTCGCGCAGATGCGTGGTGCGGGCGCGGGCCTCGTTGTTGCGCACGGCCATGGCGTAGGCGGCGGGTTCGCCAACGATGTAAACTTTTTTCTTCCCGCGCGTGATCGCCGTGTAGAGCAGGTTGCGCTGGAGCATCATGAAGTGCGCCTTCATCAGCGGCACGATCACAACGGGGTATTCGCTGCCTTGCGATTTGTGGATGGAAATGGCGTGCGCCAACGCGAGGTCACCGGCGTCGCCGCGCGCGAAGACGTGGGTTTCGCCGTCAAATGTGGCGTCGAACGCGCCTTCTTCAGCGTCCACAGCGGTGATGGTGCCGATGTCGCCGTTGAAGAGGTTTTTGTCGTAGTTGTTGCGCAGTTGGATGATTTTGTCGCCCACACGAAATTCGCCCGATGGCGTGCGCAAGCCGGGGGCGCGGGGGTTGAGCGCGGCCTGGAGTTGTGTATTGAAATTTCCAACACCGGCAGCGCCTTTGTGCATGGGGGCGAGGACTTGCACGTCCTTGACGGGATGCGGCCACTTGAGGGCGCGGGGAACAAATTCGGTGCAGAGTTGGATGACTTTGCGCACGCAGTCTTCGGCGGAGTCGGCGGCGAGGAATACGAGGTCGCCCCAGACTTGGATGGCAGAGATGTCGCCCACGGTGGGGGGGAGGCTGGGGTCGCCGGCGTTGATGGCGTGAGCAGTGGTGACGATCTGGCTTTGGCCTTGCTGGCGGTGGATGACGTTGAGGCGGGTGACGGGGACGTGTTGCGTGGCAATGATGTCTTTGAGCACGTTGCCTGCGCCGACGCTGGGGAGCTGGTCGATGTCGCCGACGAGGAGGAGGTGGGCGCGCGAGGGGATGGCTTGGAGGAGCGCGGCGGCGAGGCGGGTGTCGAGCATGGAGGCTTCGTCAACGACGAGGAAGTCGGTGGCGAGGGGTTGGTGTTCGTTGTGCACGAATCCGCCTTTGGCTGCGTCGTATTTGAGGAGGCGGTGGATGGTGGTGGCGTAGCCGCCGGTGGTTTCGGTGAGGCGTTGCGCGGCGCGTCCGGTGGGCGCGGCAAGGTGGATGCGCACTTTCTTGGCCTTGAGGATGTCAACGAGGGCACGGAGCGAGGCGGTCTTGCCGGTGCCGGGTCCACCTGTGAGTATCGAGGCTTTGGATACGAGGGCGGCGCGGAGGGCGGCGCGTTGTTGGTCGGCAAATTGGAAGCCTGCTTTTTGCTGCGCCCAGTCGAGGGCGGCTTCGGTTTTGATGGGGGGGAGGGCGCTGCCGGTTTTGGTGAGGCGAACGATGGAGGCGGCGATTTTTTGTTCCGCGCGGTCGAGCACGGGCAGCTGGATGAGGGCGGAGCCGGGGAGGGGTTTATCTACGTCGGGGGGCCAGTGGCGGATGAGGTCGCGTTGTTCAACGAGGGCGTCGATGCGGGCGGCGAGGCGTTCGGCGGCGGTCTCAAGGAGGGGGGCGGCATAGTCGATGAGGTCGGCTTCGCGGAGCGCGGTGTGGCCTTCTTCCTGAAGCGTGTCCATGGCGTAGATGAGGCCGGCGTCGAGGCGGGGCGGGGCGTCGTTGGCAAAGCCTAGGTTGATGGCGATGCGGTCGGCGGTTTTGAAGCCGATGCCGTCCACGTCGCGGGCAACTTTGTAGGGTTGTTGGGTGAGGATGGCGCGGGCTTCGGAGCCGTAGCGGTTGATGAGTTTCACGCACTGGCCGGTGGTGACGCCGTAGGTTTGGAGAAAGATGTAGAGTTCGCGAAAGGCGCGTTGGTCTTCCCAGGCTTTTTTGATGGCGGAGGCGCGTTTTTTGCCGATGCCGGGCACGTCGTGCAGGCGTCCGGAATCTTCGCTGAGCACGCGGAAGGTGTCGGTGCCAAAGGCGTCCACGATTTTGTTGGCGTAGGCTTTGCCGATGCCGTGGACGAGGCCGCTGCCGAGGTATTTGCGAATCCCATACACGCTGGAGGGGAGTTCGCTGCGGAAGGTGTCGATGCGAAACTGGTCGCCGTGTTGCGCGTGGCGGGTCCAGGTGCCGCGCAGGTGGAGCGTTTCGCCGCACTGAACGCCGGGGAGGGCGCCGGTGATGGTGACTTTGGCGTCGGCTCCGGTGCGTCCTTCGGCACGAAATTCGGCGATGGTGTAGTGGTTTTCCTCGTTAAGAAAAATGATGCGCTCCAGCACGCCCGTCAGTGCGTCGGGCGCGTTGGCGGAGGCGGCAGCAGGGGGGGGGGGGGGGGGGGGAGGGGAGTTGGAATGAGGTGCGGTCACGAATGGGAATGTCAGGCGGATGTGAACCGGGTGCGAGGCGTCTTGCGAGGTTTCATGCGGAGGCCGTCTCGTCCGCCAGCTTTGTTTTGTGGCTGCGCAGGCTCCGGTCCAGTCCCAGTGCTTCACGTCCCACGTCGGCCAAGCCTGCGAACACTCCGTCGGCCCCGGCCTGGCGAAGCTCTTCCGCGGAGTGCGTGCCGGTCGTCACGGCGAAGCACGGGAAGCCCGCCGTGTGCGCGGCCTGCACGTCCCACGGTGAATCGCCGACCAGACACGTTGCCGCGGGCTTGGTGTCCTCCGCAGGCACGCCGAGTTCGCGCAGCCGGCGCAGCGTGTCGTCGGCGAATTCTGGCTGCGGTTTGAGCCAGGGCGTGTCCGTGGCGCCGACGATCAACCGGAGCCAAGGGGAGAGACCGAGGTGTTCGCACACGGCGCGTGCCGAGGGACCGTGTTTGTTGGTGAACACGGCGCACGTCACGCCGCGCGCCGTCAGCGCCGCCAGCAACTCGCGGCCCCCTGGCATCACGACCGCGCCTTCCAGCATGGTGCGGTCCCAGTAGGGACGGTAAATCGCGAGCCCTTCCGCCAGGCGGTCTTCGGGGACGAAGTTGCGCATGGCGTTTTCCAGTCCGCCGCCGATCGCGCGCCGCACCTGTTCGAGCGTGGGGGCGGGTAGGCCGAGTCGTGGCAGCGTGTGCGAGTACGCACGATGAATCGCGGGCAGGTGGTCGATCAAGGTGCCGTCGAGGTCGAATAATACCGAGCGGAAACGCATAAGCCCCCGACTCTAGCCCGCTCCGCACACCTCAGACCAAGCCTTTTTTGCCGATTGCCAATCGCCAATCGTTGACCGGCGTGACGCGGGCGTCTCGCCCGCTGTAGGGGCGTCGCTTGCGACGCCCGCGCACGCCATTCGATGCCACGTCCTGCATACGCGGGCTTCGCAAGCGAAGCCCCTACGCGTGGCGCGGGCGTCTCGCCCGCCGGGAACGCCGAGCCCCGGCTCGGCAAGGCCGTCGGCGTAACCATCAGGCATATAACGCCACGCCGGACTTGCACCCGCGCCGGAGCCACTCACTTTACGCTAGCAGATGAGCTGTCCAGCGAATCCATCCAGTAACGCGAGTTCCGCCGCCGCCACCGCCGATGCCATCTTTGAAGACGGCGACCTCCTGCGCATCCGGCTGGGCGGACGCTGGCGCGTCACCGCTCCCCGCCCCTCTCTGGCCGGAGTCATTGGCGACCGCAAACCCCGGCGCATCCGCATCGAACTCGCTCCCAATCTCGAACGTCTCGACAGCGCCCTCCTCCTCTTCACCCACGAAATCCGCAGTTGGTGCGAACAACACAAAACCGACTACGACACCTCCGCGCTTTCCCCTGAAGTTGCCGCCCTTTGCAACAAGCTTGCCACTGCCACGCAGGCCGAGCCCGCGCACGACCGCCGCACCAACCTTCTCACCTCCATCGGCGAGGCCACCATCGAGACCGTCGATCGCGCCACCGGCATAATGAGCTTCCTTGGCGAATGCCTCCTCAGCTTTTTTCATCTGGCCCGCCGCCCCAGGAAATTTCGCTGGGGCGACTGTTCCGAGGAAATGCAACAATGCGGAGCCATGGCCCTGCCCATCGTTGGCCTCATCAGCTTTCTAGTTGGCGTCATCATGGCCTACCAGTCCGCCGTGCTCATGCGCCAGTTTGGGGCCGACATCTACGTGGCCGACGCCGTCGCCCTGGTCATGGCCCGCGAAATGGGCGCCATGATGACCGGTATCATCCTCGCCGGACGCACTGGCGCCGCCTTCGCCGCCACCATCGGCAACATGAAGGCCAACGAAGAAATCGATGCCCTCAGCACCTTTGGCATCCGCCCCGTTGACTTCCTTGTTCTCCCCCGCCTCGTCGCCCTCGCCCTCATGATGCCGCTCCTCACCCTCTACGCCAACGCCCTCGGCATCGTTGGCGGCATGGGCGTGGCCATGGGCGTCCTCGACATCCCGCCCATCACCTACTGGAACCAGACGGTCAACGCCCTCGACCTCTCCGACATCAGCACTGGCCTCATCAAAGCCTCCTGCTTCGGCATCCTCGTCGGCCTCTCCGGCTGCCACCGCGGCATGAACGCCGACCGCAGCGCCTCCGGCGTCGGACGCGCCGCCACCTCCGCTGTCGTTATCGGCATGCTCCTCATCATCATCGCCGACGCCATCTTTGCCGTCATCTTCAACGCCCTTGGCTGGTAATCCCCACCACGTTCACCGCCGTCGCCGCAATGCCGCCCGCCACCACCACTAACCCGGCCCTCCTCCCCCCCCCCCCCCCCGTGGCCCCGCCCGCCATCCAGGCCACCGGCCTCGCTTGCGGATACGGAGAACGCCTCCTCGCCAAAGACCTCAATTTCGCCATCACCCCCGGCGAAATCGTCTTCATCGGCGGCGGTTCCGGCTGCGGCAAAAGCACCCTCCTGCGCCACCTCGTCGGCCTCAATCCCCCCCTTGCCGGCAACGTCTCCTACTTCGGCGAATCCTTCACCGACGCCGGCCCCCTTCGACGCCGCGAACTCCTCCGCACCTTTGGCATCCTCTACCAAAGCGGCGCCCTCTGGAGTTCCCTCACCCTCCGCCAAAACGTCTGTCTCCCCCTCGAAGAATACACCGACCTCAATCGCTCGGAACGCGAAGCCCTCGCCACCTACAAACTCTCCCAAGTCGGCCTCGACGGTTACGAGGACTACTACCCCTCCGAAATCAGCGGTGGCATGAAAAAACGCGCCGGCCTCGCCCGCGCCCTCGCGCTCGATCCGGCCATTGTGTTTTTCGACGAACCCTCCGCCGGCCTCGACCCCATCACCTCGCGCAACCTCGACGACCTCATCGTCGAAATCCGCGACACCCTTGGCACCACCTGCGTCATCATCTCGCACGAACTCGCCTCCATCATGAGCATCGGCCAGCGCATCATCATGCTCTCCAAGGAAACCCAGGGCATCATTGCCGACGGCGATCCGCGCGAACTCGCCCGCTCCAGTCCAAACCCCGCCGTCCGTGAATTTCTCACCCGCGGCGAAGTCAAAAAACATTAACCACAAAAGCACAGAAACACAGAACCCAAGCCAAAGGAAATGCACTTGAATTTTGAATACACACACACCCTTTCCCTTCCCCCCCTCCGGATCGGACTTTGTGCCTCCGTGTCTCTGTGGTTGATTGCAAATTCCCGGAAAAACCCGAACCCAGCCCTCTCATGAAAACCAAGGTCAGTCCCGCCATCATCGGCTTCTTCGTTCTCGGCGCCGTGGCGCTCGGCGCCATCGCCCTGCTCTCCTTCGGCAGTGTCAACCTCTTTAACAAGCCGCCCCGTTTCGTGGTTTATTTCAACGAATCCATCCAGGGCCTCGACATCGGCTCCCCCGTCAAAATCCGCGGCATGCGCATTGGCCGCGTCGCCGACGTGCAAATCCGCCACGTCCCCGGCAGCCATCAATCCCTTGTCGCCGTCATCTGCGAAATCAACCGCGACAAAGTCACCTCCACACGCGGCGTCACTTCCAAGGACGAACCCGGAGAAGGCGTCCGCCGGCTCATCAACGATGGCCTTCGCGCCCAGCTCGGCATCCTCGGCCTCGCCACCGGCATGCTCTACGTCGAACTCGACTTCCTCGACCCCGTCGCCAATCCCGCCGTCCTCCATCCCGAACTCGACTCCCCCTATCAGGAAATCCCCGCCGTCCCCTCCGCCATTGCCCAGATTCAGACCAACCTCAGCGACATCCTTAACCAATTCAAGGACGTCAAATTTGGCGATATGGCCAACGACGTGCAGAAACTTATCGCCGAGCTTCGCATCCAGTTTGAAAAGGCCGACATCTCCGGACTCATCGGCTCCGTCACCCAGGCTGCCCAGTCTGTGCACAACCTTGCCGACTCGCCCGACGTCAAGGAGACCCTTGCCAGTATCAAACACGCCAGCGCCCGTCTGTCCGGGCTCCTCGACGACGTCGGCAAGAACCTCGACCCTCTCACCGCCGACGCCGAAAAAACACTCGTTGAAGCCCGCTCCGCGCTGAAGGAATTTGCCACCACCGCCGCCAGCACCCGCCAGTTCCTCGACAACCAGCAAACCCTCGGAGTCGAAGCCGGCTCCGCCCTGCTCCGCCTCGGCCGCGCCGCCGACGCCATCAGCCGTCTGGCCGACTTCCTCGAACGCAACCCCACCGCCCTCCTCACCGGCCGCCCGCCGGAGAAACAATAAACTCACACCCGCACCCACCTTTCACCATGAAACGCATCCTCGCCGCCACCATCACCGCCGCCACCGCCGCCCTTCTTGTCCTCTGCGCCGGTTGCTCGCTCACGCCCACGCCCCGGCCCGACCCCACCCAATTCTATGTCCTCACCCCCCCCTCGCAGATCGGCGCCCACATTCCGCTTCCAGCCAAACTAGGCCCCCTCACCATCGGCCTCAAAACCGTGCAAATCCCCGCTTACCTCGACCACGTCGAGATAGCCGTCCGCACCGCCACCAACGAAACCATTTACCAACCCTATGCCCGCTGGGCCGAACCCCTTGCCCCCGCCATCCAGCGCCAGATTGCGCTCCAACTCCTCCAGTCCCCGCGTATCGGACAACTCCATACCATGCCCTTCCCGCTGGAGCAAAAGCGCGACTACGACATCGCCCTCTACGTGACCCGTTGCGAAGGCCAGCGCGATGCCGGCGGCCAATCCACCGCCAGCTTTGCCGCCATCATAGTTATCAGCAACGCCGGCACTGGCGACATCGTCGCCCGTCAGAGCTTCACCGCCCCGCCTTATCCGTGGAACGGCCATGACAACTCCATGCTTGTCCAGGCCCTCGGCGAATCCGTCACCAAACTTGCCGCCGCCACCCTCGCCGCCCTGCCGGAGGCGCCTGCGACAGAAAAAGCCAAAAACTGAAATCAAAATATCTCACGCAGAGACGCGTGAGGCGCAGAAAAATCCACTCACACACTATCTTTCTCCGCGCCCCCGCGCCTCCGCGTGAGATCCTCGAACCCATTATTATGGGAGGTTCTAAAAATTCATTTTTGCACAGAAGATAACCAAGAAAACGAAGATGAAGACAGGGAGCATAATTTGTTCTAAATTATTTATTTATAATATTTTATTAAAAAACAAAAGGTTCTTCGACGTTTTCAGTGGAGGGACAGGATTACGATATGGAGTGCGGCGATTCATCGCCGCTTTAGGCGACGTGATTCATCACGTCGCCTCGCCTTACCCTGTTGCTACCTTCTCTGCCGTCTGGCAAAGGACGCATCGGGAGGCGGGAGGGCGGGAGGCGGGTCGTTAAAACGACCCGTCGAAAGCGGCGATGAATCGCCGCACTCCATGTCGAGCCATTGAAAATGTCGAAGAACCAAACAAAAATTCCACTTCAATTGATTGTCTTCGTTTCCTTCGTTACCTTCTGTGCAATTTTTAGAACCTCCCTTATATTTTTGAGAGGGAAGCGGTCTGAGATCAGGTAACTCCATTTCAGCTTTCAGCTTTTCAGTTTTCAGCTTTTCCTCCTCCCCATGCCCTCAACCATTTTCACCATAGCCAATCAGAAAGGCGGCGTCGGCAAGACCACCACGGCCGTCAACCTCGCCGCCGCCCTGGCCGAGAAAAAAATCCCCACGCTCCTCATCGACCTCGACCCGCAGGCCAACGCCACCAGTGCCATCGGTGTTGAAAAACACGAAGGCCGCAGCCTCTACGGCCCCCTTCGCGGCGAAAGCACCGCGCTCGAAATGATCGTGCCAACCCCCACCCCGCACCTCTCGCTCATCCCCAGCGAAGAAGACCTCGCCGCCGCCGAAATCGAAATCGCCCAGTCGGAGAACTATCTCGCCTGCCTCCGCACCCTCTTGGAGCCCGTTCGCGCCAGCGACCGCTACCGCGCCATCATCATCGACTGCCCCCCCTCCATGGGAATGCTCTCGATGAACAGCCTCGCTGCCGCCGACTACCTCCTCATCGCCCTCCAGTGCGAATACATGGCGCTCGAAGGTCTTGGCCAGATCCTGCGCAACATGGACCGGATAAAAAACGCCGGCCTCAACAACGACCTCCAGCTAGGCGGGATCGTGATGACCATGTTTGACATCCGCACCAACCTCTCGCGTCAGGTGGTGGACGAGGTGAAGCAACACCTGCCCGACAAAATCTTCCAGACCGTCATCCCCCGCACCGTGCGCCTCAGCGAAGCCCCCAGCTTCGGCAAGACGATCCTCACCTACGATTCCTCGTCCCCCGGAGCCAGCGCCTACCGCTTCCTCGCCAAGGAAGTCATCAAACGCTTCGCCCTGAAAGAATGACACCGTCAATGGAGCGGCACGGAGGGCGGGTCTCCTGACCCGCCAGACGCGGCGC
The DNA here is from genome assembly GCF_000171235.2 of Geminisphaera colitermitum TAV2. Classification (GTDB taxonomy): domain Bacteria; phylum Verrucomicrobiota; class Verrucomicrobiia; order Opitutales; family Opitutaceae; genus Geminisphaera; species Geminisphaera colitermitum. Next base: position 13,384 of record NZ_ABEA03000097.1, read on the forward strand.
AGCCGCGCCATTCCGGATGGGCGGAGGCTCGCTGACGCGAGCCTCGTCGGCGGGTCAGGAGACCCGCCCTCCGCCAACAGCATTGTCCGCTGACATCACTCTGATTGCACCCGTTTTCAGGACGACGTTGCTGGCCCTGTTGACCCGCGTGGGTTTTGTGGTAACGGCTTGACGTTTTGATGCCAACCGCCGCGCTCGCCAAATACCGCCACGTCTTCCTCATCGGGATGCAGAGCGCGCTCGTGTACCGGTGGAACTTCGCCATCCGCGCCTCGCTTTCCTTTGTCCATCTCGCCTACGTCTTCATCCTCTGGGGCGCGGCCTACGCGGGCAAAACCGAGCTTGGCGGCTTCAACCTCGGGCAAACGCTCACCTACTTCGTCGTCGTCCTCATCCTCCAGTTTTTCATCGGCGCGATGAACGAGGACTATGAAGTCTCCGAGGAAATCCGCAACGGACTCATCAACCAGTTTCTCACCAAACCCATCAACTACTTCGGCTACCGCTTCACCCTTTACACCGCCGCCCGCTTCATCTCCGGCACGCTCGCGCTCGTGCCCCTCGTCCTCGCGCTGCCCTGGCTCGCGTCGCATCTCACGTTTCCCTCCCCGTCCGCACCCGGAGCGGCCTGGACCTACGCCGCGTTTGTTCCGGCGCTTGTCATGTCGGCGCTGATACAATTCACCATCGCCTATCTCTTCGGGCTGCTCACCTTCTGGTTTCTCGAAATCCAGTCCTTCGTGATCCTCTCGCTTGCCGTCGAGACGATCCTTGGCGGCCAGGTCTTCCCGCTCGATCTCATGCCGCGCTGGTTCCTCGAACTCTCGTCCTGGCTCCCCTATTACTACCAGATGTATTTCCCCGCAGCCCTCCTCACCGGACGTATCCAGGAGCCCATGCTCGCCTTGCGCGGACTCGGCATTCAGGCCATGTGGGTGTGCCTGCTTTTTGGCCTGGCCCACCTCCTCTGGACACGAGGCCTGCGCCGTCACACCGCCGTCGGCGGATGAATCGAATCCGCATTCACAAACTCAAACCATGAACTACCTTCGCATCTGGCTGGCCAGCATTCGCTACTCCGTGGTGCGCGCGATGATGTTTCGCGGCGACTTCATCATGTGGTCGCTCACCGAGTTGTTTTGGATGTCGGTCAACCTGCTCCTCGTCGGCGTCATTTACCGGCACACCGAATCCATCGCCGGCTGGGGCGCGTGGGAAATGACGCTCCTCGTCGGCACCTCCATGATCGTGCAACGCCTCCTCATGGGATTCTTCTGGAGCAACCTCTTTGAGATGGGGCGCAACGTCCGCACCGGCCACTTCGACTTCTTCCTCGCCCAGCCCGGAAACCCCCTCTTCATGATCTCCACGCGCAAGCTCGATCTCGACGGGCTCTTCAACCTCCCGCTTGCCGTCGGCATCGTTCTCTACGCCGCGCACCAGATCGGCCTCGACTGGAGTTTCGCCCGCGCCGCCGCCTACGCGTTTCTCATCCTCTGCGGCCTCGCCATCCATTACTCCACGCTGCTCATTTTCATCAGCCTGGTTTTTTGGATACAAAACGCGCGTGGCGTCGAAGGCGGCTACTTTGCCCTCAACGAATACTCGCGCCTCCCCCGCGAAGCCATGCGCGGCATTGCCTCCATCATCCTCGTTTACACGCTGCCGGTTGTGATCGTCACCAACGTCCCTGCGCGCACGCTCATCCACGGCATCGAACCGGGCCAGATACTCTGGTTGACTGCCGCCGCCGTGTTCTGGTTCGCCATCGGCGTCATCGTTTTCAACCGTGGCCTCCGCCGCTACGCCAGCGCCAGCTCCTAAAACAAAACATGAGCAACGTCACAACCAACCCTCCCCCCCCCCCCCCCCCTCCCAACGATTCCGCCGCGCTCGCCGCGTTGCAGATGCGCATCGGCCACAAATTCACCACGCCCGCTCTGCTGGAAACCGCCATCACGCACCCCTCTTGGTTGCAAGACAACCCCGGCGCGCCGGACAACAACCAGCGTCTCGAATTGCTGGGCGACGCCGTCCTGCAACTCCTCCTCACACACGAACTCTACACCCTGTTTCCCACCGACCGCGAAGGCCCCCTGAGCAAACGCCGCGCCGTCCTCTCGCGCGGCGGCTTCCTCGCGCAACTCGCGCGCGAAGTCGGCCTCGACACCGTGCTCCGCCTCAGCGCCAGCGAGGAGCAGACCGGCGGACGCCAGCGCGACTCCGCGCTCGAAGACGCTTTCGAAGCGCTTTTCGGCGCGCTCTATCTCGACGCCGGACTCGACCGCACCCGCGAGGTGCTGCGCACGCTTTACGGCCCACTGAATGTCCGTCTGGAAACCACCGAGGACACCGACAATCCCAAGGGCCGCCTCCAGGAGCGCGTGCAACCCCTGCACGGCAACCAAGCCCTGCGTTACGAGACCGCGCACATCTCCGGACAAGACCACGCCCGCGAATACGAGTCGCGCCTTTACGTGTTGGAGCACCAGTTTGGCACCGGTCGCGGCCCTTCCAAAAAACTCGCCGAGGAAGCCGCCGCCCGCGCCGCCCTCGCGGCGCTCGACGCAAGCGAGAACAAATGAGTCGTTTTGACGGTAGGGAGGCCTCTCCGAGGCCTCCGCCGTGGGTGGTGAGAAAATGCGAAACGCATAGGTGAATGAAGCGTGGTTTCGGAGGCCTCGGAGATGCCTCCCTACCAGATAGGAGATGGCTGCAGCTTTCTTGAAAATGCGCTGGAAATCAAAACGGCGATGGAGAGACCGAAGATGCGCCATCGCCCTTTAGCGCCATCTGCATTTGCGCGGCGCAGTCCTTGAGTGCGCGCAGGCATTCGCGTTGCCGGCGTGCGTCCGAAAAATCCTCCGGCCACCCCACAATGGTCAGCGCGGCGGACTCCGAACCGGTCAATGGCAGGGCGACCGACATTGCGTGAATCGCGGGATTGCGCGTGCCAAACGCGCTGCTGTAACCGGCCTTTTTGGCGGCGGCGATTTCCCTTAACACAAGCTCTTCCGCCACGCCCGCGTTCGTGGTGGATTTAAGGATACGCATCACCTCGTTTTTCGGAAGCCGGGCCATGAGACTGACGCCCACCGATCCCGAATCCAGCAGGTGCATGCGCGAGCCGATGGGCGACGAAATGGAATTGGGACGGCGCGACTCGGCGCGCAACGCCGTGACAACCTGCATCCCCTCGCGGATCGAGACCTTGGCGGAGAGCCCCGTGCGTTCCGTCAACTCGCGCAGCGGACGCCGCAGCAGCGAGAGCGCGTGTTCCACGCGCGCATACGAACGGGTGACACGGGCGAGGCCGAAGGCGAGTTGAAACTCGCCGCGCCGCGTTTCGCGCAGCCAGTCGTTTCCGGCCAGCGTGCGCAGGATGCGATACGTAGTGGCTGGAGCGATACCAAGGGACAGCGACAGGTGCTTGGCGGCCAGCCCCCCCCCCTCGTCGGCGGCAATCTCGTGGATGATGTCGATGGCTTTTTGCAGAATCGGGATCGTGTTCATGGATGTCCGTGGTCCGTAGCAGAAGGCCTCTAGTTTTACCATAAGAGATAATTTTCGATCCAATACCGAATTGAGGCGACCTGCGCCCGGCGCTGGACTTGAGGCATGAAAATCACCGACCTTCGCGTTCGCACCGTTGCCATTCCGCTCACCTGCCAGCTTCGCCACAACACCGGCGTGCATCCCGGCTATTTCCTTCGCACGATCCTGGAGCTGATGACCGACGAGGGCATTGTCGGCCTCGGCGAAGTCGGCGGCGGCGACCAGCGCGGCGCGCTCCTCAAGCTCAAGCCGCGCATCGTGGGGCTCGATCCATTTCACCTCGAAACGATCAAACTCAAAGTCCTGCGTTCGATCTACTACATGTCCAACGCGCGCCTTTACGCAGCCATTGAGATGGCGTGCCTCGACATCATCGGCAAAGCCGTCAACCGTCCGCTCAGCGACCTGCTTGGCGGTTCCGTGCGCGACGAAATCCCGATGATCGCGTATCTGTTCTGGCGATACGAAAGGCCGGAGGGCGGGGACGACACTCGCGCCGAGGACCTGGCCGACTGGTGCGTGGAGCTTAACCGCACTCTTGGCGTGCGTTCGATGAAGCTCAAGGCAGGCGTGATGGACCCCGGCGAGGAGGCGCGCGTGCTGGAGCTTTGCCGCGAGCGACTTGGGCCGGACTTCGGTCTGCGCATCGACCCCAACGGAGTATGGTCCGTGCCGACCGCGGTGCGCATCGGGCGTCGACTGGAGGCGGTGGCGCCGGAGTATTTCGAGGACCCGTCCTGGGGGCTCAACGGCAACGCGGAGGTGCGCAAACAGATCAGGATTCCGGTGGCGACCAACATGTATCCGGCGCGTTTCGACGACCTGGCGCCCGCCGTGAAACTGGGCTCGGTGGACATCGTGCTCACTGACATTCACTATTGGGAAGGTCCGCGTGGCGTGAAGGATCTGGCGGCGGTTTGTCGGACGTTTGGCCTGGGTGTGGCGATGCATTCCGGGGCGGAGTTTGGCATCGAGCTGGCGGCCATGCTACATACCGCGAGCACGATCCCCGAGATGACGTTCGCGGGCGACGCGCACTATCACTATCTCACGGACGACATTATTGAGGGCGGCCTGATAAAGTATAAAAACGGCTGTCTCCCGGTGCCGCGCGGTCCCGGTCTGGGCGTGACGCTGGACGAGGACAAGATGGCTAAATACGAGCGCGAATACGAGAAGCGCGGCGACTATTACGCCCGTTTCCACGCCGACCCTCGCCGCCCGGATTGGTATCCGATCGTGGGCGGGATTTGAGGGGAGTGGGGGGGAGGGGGCAGGTCCAAACAAACTTACATTTGTGTGCATTGCAACTGCCTGCTTAATGCATGATTAAGCAGGCTAATGCCATTGGATGGATTATTTAATAATTTGATTCAATAAATGTATTCGATTGCTCCATCCATTTGCGGGAGGCAGCAACCAAACCGTTTTTTCGAGCTTTTTGACCAATCCATAAACCTTTCCGAAAATATGAAATCCGCTCTCGCTGTCTTTGTGTGCGCCGTATTCCTGTCCATTGGCCTGTCGCTCTCAATGCAGGCCCAGACCAATGTCTTCCCGGCAACGGGATATGTGGGAATTGGAACGACTAGCCCTACTACGACGTTAGATGTAAATGGCTTTATAAGCGTAGGAGGTTCAGATCTTTTCCTTGGAAAACGTGACGGACGCCCCCAAGGGCAGAACTTGAGTAATCGAGCATTGGTACATACAGATTGATCACTTTATCCTGATTGTTTATATATAAACTATTCCGGTGATTTTGAAGGAGGAGTTATTGTGCATGGTCCACGATTGTGGGTCACTGGGGATGTTGGAATCGGAACAGGTAGTCCCACGCACAAACTCACTGTCAACGGTCCGATTCGCGCCAAAGAGGTGATTGTGGATACAGGTTGGGCGGACTATGTGTTTGCTGATAACTACACGCTTGTGCCGCTTTCCGAAGTCGAAGCGCACATCAAAGAACATAAACACCTGCCCGGCCTTCCCACTGCGACGGTGGTTGCCTCTGAAGGCGTGAGCATTGGGGAAATGCAAGCGGCTCTCCTCGCCAAAGTCGAAGAACTTACCCTGCACCTCATCGCTCAAGACAAAAAACTCTCCACGCAAGCCGAGACGCTTGCCACCCAAACCGCCCGCATTGAACGTCTCGAAGCCGAAAACGCCCGCCTCAAACAAGCCGCCCAATGACTGCACGCCTGCATTTTTCCGTTCGTTTTCCCGCTCGAACGCAAACACAAGCCCTCTTGCTTTCGTTTGCATTCGCTCTGTTTGGCCTTGCCTTCACCCACCATCACGCAAGCGCGGCAGCCGATGAAGTGATCACGCCTCGCACTTGGACTTCCGGTGCCACCACCATCACAGGCACGAACTCCGTGACCACCGCCGGGGCCGTCATCTCCCAAGGCACGGCCAACGTCACCCTCCAGTCGCAGGGAGTCATCCGTCTTATGCCAGGCTTCCGTGCGTCTCCGGCCAGCGGCGGCAAATTTCGCGCCACCATCACGACCAATCAGGCCCGGTTCGTCTCATGGTCCGTGCCCACTGAATTATCTCCCGGCGAACCCCGGCAGGTCTCAGTTGTCCTCAACAACGCGGGCGGCAACACATGGACCAGCGCGGCAGGTTACAAACTCGGCAGCCAATCGCCCACCGACAACACCAGATGGAATCTCAGCCGGGTGACGCTTCCCGCCACCGTTCAACCCGGGCAAAATGTGACTTTTACATTCAACATCACCGCTCCGTTTGTCGCTGACACACACAGTTTTCAGTGGGGCATGCTGCAAGACGGCGGAGCCGGCTGGTTTGGCAATTTTACGCCGGTGCAATCCATTTGTGTCCGCGGTCGTCCACAGGACGACGCCAATAACGACGGCCTTTCCGACATTTACACTCGTGACACCAACAACAATGGCATCCCCGATGCCATTGAAATTTCTCTCGGACTCGATCCCGCCACACCCTCCACCAACCCGTCCGGACGCTCCGACACCTTTCAATACGACAAAAGTCAGCGGCTGATCAACGGTCCCGGCGGTGCCTACAGTCAGGATGCGGAAGACAACATCACCGGACGCTAAGCCCTCATGAAGACCTGTTCCACTATCCGCCCCCCTCTTTCCCCCTCCCGTTATGGCCGGTTTTTGTCCGCGCTCATGGCCATCGGTTTGAGCCTGATGCTGGCGCTGCCGTCCGCCGCGCTGGCGCAGGAAGGCTGGCAGTTTGCCCGGTTCGACCCGGGCACCGTATTTTCGTCTCCCGGCCAGACTTTGCAGACGCCGGTTGTATCCGGGGAGGAAACGGACATTCCGGGGGAAACGGACATTCCGGACATCCTCCCATCCCCCCTCCACACGATGGCGATGCAGGCGTCCGCGATGGTTGCTGTCGCCGCCACGGATACCGGCGTGGCCGACGCCGACCTGATCACGCCAGAACTTCAGGCCATCGCCAACGCCCTCGGCAACGACCCCCTGCGCATTTACGAATGGGTCAGGAATACCATCCACTTCACGCCCTACTACGGGGTGAAACGCGGCGCGCATCTCACTGCCATCGAGCGCACGGGCAACGACTTTGACACCTCGACGCTGCTGGTTGCCCTGCTGCGGGCTTCCGGCGTGACTGACGCCCGTTACCGCTTCGCATACGTGCTGATGCCCATGTCGCAGGTCGAAAACTGGCTCGGGGTTGACGCCAGCCAGACGCGCATCCTGCTCGGCAAGACCGGCTGTGTTTACGATGGCGATACAGCGAATGGCTTGGGACTTCTTTATTATTCCGATGGAGCATCCATAACCCATTTGAGGCTTCCCCGCATGTGGGTGGTGGCGACGATCGACGGCGCGGAGCGGCAACTCGACCCGTCCTTCAAAAACTACACCACACCCGCCATGCCGGACCTGCGCACCCTGAGCACCTACACACGGGCCAGCCTGCTGTCGCAGACAGGCGGCACGCTCGCCACCGTGTCCGGCGCGTCCGCGAATTCCAAATACACCCTGGCCCCCTCCGGCCTGACCGCCCTCGGCAACGCCCTTGCCGCGCACACCTCCGCCCTCGTCAACAACGTTACCCAAACGCGCCATCAGCAATCCGGCGCCGACATCGCCGGCGTGCGGACCATCTGCCGGGAAACCGTCACGCAATTACCCATGGTCAACGGCCTCGGCATCCCGTCGCATTTTCACGGCTATTTTGGGGACCTCTCAACCACCACGGCCATCCCCCAAAAATACGGCGTGCAATTCACACTCACGGTGGCGGGCCTTTCCCATACTTGGACGACGGCGCAACTGCGGGACCGGAAAATCGCCCTCTGGTTTTCCAACAACAGGGCGCAAATTTACCTCGAAGACACAAAAATCGCCGAGGAATTCGACGCCCCCCCCTCCCCGTCCACCACTCCGGCCAGCGTTTCCTTCGCCTACACCTATCCGGACAATCCCGCGCAGAACGCCTCCACCAGCGCCGCCGGGCTGGACCGCGCCGGCTCCTATGTGGTCGCCTGGGGCTTCGGGCACAGCCTCGGACGCCTGCAAGAACGCCTCCGCAAACAGGCCGACTACATCGCCGCCAACAAAAACCCCGCCGAACGCGAACTGCGCACCGAAAACCTCAACATCGTCGCCCTCCAGTATCTCAACCAATACGCCACGCTGGCCGACATCGCCGGAGGAGCCACCGGCAGCAGCATTCACCTGCGCCACTTCGCGGGCATCGCAGGCCAGGCACAGGCTCCGTTCGTGGACCTTCCACTGGGGACTGTGGCCATCCAGCCCAAAACCGCGCAAGCCGCCGACTGGCCGGGCTCCGGCTGGGCCACGCATGTTGAGAACTCCAGTCTCATCGCCACGCAGGTGTTCGCCGGTTTTTCTTACATGATGAGCGCCTTGGAGCACGTCACCATTGCCCAGACCATCCCCGACGAAGGCGTTTCCACCGTCGGCATGATTCGCCACGCGGTCAGAAACGGCCAACCCCTCTTCCTCGCCAAAAGCACCGCCGACTTCACCGCCATCAGGAGCCAACTCACCAACTACAGCAGCAACAACACCGACAACATCGATACCGCCGCGATTACCACCGCGCTCGCCTCCCAAGGCGGACGCATCCTCCTGCCGCAAAACCTTGCGATGGAGATCAACAACTACAAAGGCAACGGCTACATGCTCTCCCGCGTCACCGCCACCGGCCAGAGCATCCTCATGGGCATCAAGGGCGGACTCTCCGGCGGCTACGGCACGGTCACCAATCCGCTCACCACCACCTTCACCGCCCCCAATTACCTCAGCAGCCTCACCAGTTCACTCGCCAGCTTTTCCCAGACAACCACCAGCGCCGACCCGGTGGACATGGCCACCGGCGCCTTTTACGACAGCAAGACCGACCTGACTCTTGCCGGCGACGGCCCCGCGCTCAACCTGTCATTTACCCGCCACTACAACTCCCTGCGCCGCCACACCGATCCCGCCGGCCTCGGCAAAGGCTGGACCCACAGCTACGACATTCGCCTTGCCCGCCGCAGCCCCAACGACATCGACCTCCGCCGCGCCACCGCCGCCGAAGTCGCTCCCTTCATCGTCGGCTTCCGCGCTATCCACGACATCCTCCGCGGCACCGATAACCCCGCCGCCGTGGGCCGCAACTGGCGCGACGGCGACGCCCGCGACTGGACCCTCCCCGCCCTCGTCGCCTGCTGGATGGGCGACCAGCTCGTCAACTCCCGCGCCTCCATCTCCCTCGGCGAACGCACCTTTGAATTCACCCGCCTGCCCAACGGCGCCTATGCCCCCCCCTCCCCCCTCGCCGCCACCCTCACCTCCACCGGCTCCGGCAACTCCGAAAAATATAAACTCAAATTCCGCAAAGGCATCGAAATCAATTTCCTCACCCTCGACACCTCCGCCCAGGCCGGACGCTTCGAAAACATCACCGATACCAACACCAGCGGCTCCACCGCCCGCAAAATCACCCCCACTTACACCTCCGGCAAACTGACCAAAATCACCGACGCCCTTGGCCGCATCCTCACCCTCACTTACTCCGGCGACACCCTCACCGCCCTCACCGACAGCACCGGACGCACCGTCACCTATGCCCGCTCCGGCAATACTCTGTCCGTCACCGACCCCGCCGCGTCCGTTTTCAAATACAACGCGGATTCCAGCGGACGCATCACCTCGCTCGTCGATGCCCTCAACCGCGAACTGATAAAAAACACCTACGACACCCGCAATCGCGTCACCCAGCAAACCGCCCTCAACAACAACAACTCCCTCTGGCGCTTTTATTACGCCCCCGGCGCATCCCGCCTCCTCGACCCCGCCGGCGAAGACACCTTTTATCAATTTGACGACCGCGGCCTGCGCACCGCCCTCACCAACGAACTCGGCCACACCACCCGCTGGACCTACGACGGCGGCGAACGCCTCACCTCCACCCAAACCCCGCTCGGCAGAACCACCGAATACGCCTGGGACAAAAACCACGAACTGGTTTGGGAGCAAAACCCTGCGGGCCACGAACGCCTCATCGTCCCCGACGTCCCCGCCACCGAGGGCACGGCGACGCCGCGGGAGGAGGACAATTTTGAGGGGAAGACGACCACGACGCAGTATTACGCTTACAACAAGCCCCAAAAAGTCACCCACCCCGGCGGCATTTTTATCGAATACCAATACGACGCCTGGGGCCGCGTCTCCGCCGTCCATCCGGCTGGGTTCGCCTCCGGCAAGTGGATCACCTATGCGTATACGCACACCAGCGGGGCGGTAAAGGTCGTCGCCACCTACCCCGATGGCACGAAAGAGACCACGCACTATAACAACCGCGGCGAAGCCATCTACCAACTCGACCGACTCGGACGCCGCACCACCACCACCTGGAACAACCGCTCGCAACCGACAAAAATCATCCGCTGGCCCGGCGTGTATGCGCACACCGAAGCCCTGTCCGACGTGCCCGCCACACCTGCCGCCGGCTCCCTGATCAAAACGATCACCTACGATGCCGCCGGAGACATCTTGACGGAGGCCATCGGCGCGGGCGATTCCACCGACCGCGTTACCCGCTACGAGCACAACGCCCTCGGCAACCTCACGGGCATGTGGACTCCTGACGGCAACCGCCAGATCGAAAACATCTATGATGCCCGCCACTTGTTACTGCGAACGCACAACGTATTCAATTTCGAGGCCGGCCAGCAATACGACGCCGCCCAGCACCCCGTCCTCGCCTACGACACCCTCGTTCGCGCCACCACGCAGACCTACGACGCCGATGGGCGGAAAATAAAGACCACCACCCCGGCAACCCGCGGCGTCACCCTCACCTACGACACCGCCGGAAATATAAAGACCAGCACCGACGCCCTCAACCGCACCGTCACCTGGACCTACGACAAAGACGGACGCACCCTGACATTAAAAAATCGCCTCGACCGCACCTATACCACCACCTACGACGACGCCAACCGCAAGATCACCACCAAAACCCCACTCAACCGCACCACCGTCACGCAGGCGAATACACGCGGCCTCACCGAATATATCCAATCGCCAACCGGAACACGCGCCGAGAACGTGACCTTCGACAACGAAGGCCGCGTCACCCAACAACGCTATAAAACCCCCAGCGGAGCCGTCGAGGCCACCGTAACGCTGACCTATTACGCGGATGGGGCAATCAATACAGTCGCGGAGCAAACCTCCGCAGGCACCAAAACCACGACCCGCACGTATGACAACTTCGGACGCCTCGCCACCTACAACGACGGCGAAGGCAACACGCTGAGCTACACCTACGACAAATACAGCAACCTCGCCACGCTCGTTTATCCCGGAAGCAAAGTTGTCAGCTACACCTACGACATCAACAACCGGTTAAAAACAGTAAAAGACTGGGAGAACCGCACCACTACCTATTACTACGACGAGGCAGGCCGCATGATCAAACTCACGCGACCCAACGGCACGTGGCGGCGCATGGTTTACGACGCCGCCGGACAAGTCCGGCAAATCGAAGAACGCAAATCTGGCGAAACCGGCCAACTCCTCTGGCTGCGCGCCCTCGCCTATACTGACAACGGACGCACTGGCGACTTCCGCAAAAACGACGGCGAGATCACCTGGACTTTTGAGTCCCCCCCCCCCCTCCCCTTCACACTTCCAGCGGACACCGCCACGTATAACAACGACAACCAGGTGGCGATGTTTACTCCCGCAGGCGCATCAAGCCAGACGGTGACACACGACGCCAACGGCAACATGACCAATGGCCCCGCCGCCCTGCCCGCCCTTGGCCCCCCCCCCCCCCCCCCCTCCTCCTACACCTACGACGCCCGCGACCGCTTAACGGCCCACGGCGGAACAACCTATCGCTACAATCCCGACGGTCTGCGTGTCGCCGCTATCACGGGCAGCACGACTGAAAATTATGTGGTCGATCCCGGCGGACTAAGCCGCGTGCTCATGCGCACCAAGTCTGGCACGACGACTTATTACATCTGGGGTGCAGGTTTGCTTTACGAGATCAGTGGCAGCACAACCAAAACCTACCACCCCGACCACCTCGGTAGCACGGTAGCCATCACTGACTCCAGCGGCAGCGCTACCGACCGCGTAACATACGCCCCTTACGGCAGCATCGTTGACCGCACGGGAACGACTGACACCCCGTTCCTCTTCCACGGCTCACTTGGTATCCTGACTGACCCCAACGGCCTCGCCCACATGCGAGCCAGATATTACCATCCCCGTCTCCAACGCTTCATCAACAAAGACCCAATTGGCTTCAACGGCGGCATGAACTGGTATGCCTTCGTTAGCAACAATCCGATGACGGGCATTGACCCAGCAGGCACCCAGCGAATGGATGCGATGACCAGTGCCTATAATAATTACATGAACGGACCTGTAACGCCGTTGGTGAATTCAGCAAGAGATCCCGTCACCCCTTTCAACATAACCGCAGGAGCCCTATTATACAGTGCGCCAGCGTTAGCAGCCCGCTCCGCATTAGGACAAGTCGCTTGGTTGTCTTTTTTGGGGGGACAATTTGCTGCTGATCCCTCACCGGAAAATGCTCTCGCTCTTAAAACACCTGGAATAAAAGCCATTTCAGCCGCAGAGACAATAGCGAACCCGGTTCCGACAACGATGGCGCGCGTCATACCTGGAAAAGGGCCGTATCCATCCTTAGGATTGCCAGGAAGGAGTGATGTTTTCATTACGGCGGCCGATGATATTGCCGGCCTTACTCCCGCTCAAATATCGCAACGTCTGACAATACCTGCATCGGATACGTTCACTATCATCCGATTCCCGACGCCAAGCAGCGGAGTTGCTTCGCCAATCTTGCGCCCTGATCCAGGATTTATCGGTGGAGGGCGAACCCTCGGAGGAGCAAGAGAATTTGTCATCCCCAACGGGCCGATCCCGCCGGGAGCAACCACAACAATCATCGGACCATGAAGCTACAATCGCACGAAACAGATTTAGTTGGCAAGTGGATCGCCGAAGGTCGTCAGGTCAAGGCTGATACCACATGCGAACGAATCGAATGGCTGATCACCCATCAGCTACAGCAAGTCGCGTTTAGTCCACAATGGGGAGCATGGGAAACCCTTTTCCAAGACCCGGATGATGGGCGCTTTTGGGAGCGCACATATCCTGACAGTCACATGCACGGTGGTGGTCCGCCGCGTCTATCTGTGCGCAGTCTTGAGCAGGTGCGAGCGAAGTATCAGATCGAAACGAGCCCGTAAGAAATATGCCTACGATCCTACGGCTGACGTTCGTTCTGTTGCTCGATTTTTTGAGACAAGCCGTAAGGGGTCAAACCTTTACTTTTGACATTTTTTAACCCGGCGATTGGGGAAACAATCGCAACAGGATGAGCAGAATTCAGATAACGAGGAAGCAGGTTACGTCACCAGTCGGGGACGTGACGGGGCGAAGCTCGGTCAGATTCCATAAATCTGCCCTGCTTTCATCAATGCCTCCCCCCCCCCCCCTAAAGGGGAATAGAACTCCTTGCAATGGAAGAAAATGGATAAAAATATCAAAAATAAAGATTTGACCCCTTCCGGATTGTCCAAACAACGGCCTGACTCCTTCGGCATTCCTGCGGTTGTCCGAGGCGCTCTTGAGAAAGCGGACTTTTGGCTTGTCGCAGTCGCGTGGCTCATCATTAATTTTTAACTCAAAAGGCCCAAACTACTATTAACTGTTACTTTATATTATGATCAAGAAAATACTAAGAAGCGTTGCTCAACCGGTTCGGAGGCTCCTGGGCATCGAACAAATAGTGCAGCAGGTTGATCTACGGCATAAGGAGTTGCTAAAAGAGTTGAAAACTCAAATAGTGCATCAGTTTGACTTACGGCATAAGCAGTTACTAAAAGAGCTGAAAACTCAAAAGCACCAACTCGACAGAGCCAGTTCGTATATTGAGTTCGCAACGATCGACATTGAGCGGATGAGAAAATCGGATAAATTTATAAATTTTCATGAAATAATCCCGCTTCTCTCCCCTGTGGATATTTCTGGGGCAAAATATAGACGTCTGGGGCGAAATTATGATGGTGGCTACGTCATGTTAGATGATTTTTCGTCACATAATATCGAGGCCGCATACAGCTTCGGAATTAGCAATGATGTGTCTTGGGATGAAGCAATTGCGGAACTGGGAATTGACGTCTTTATGTATGATCACACGATCGATGCCTTGCCAAAACAGCATTCGCGCTTCCACTTCTTCAAAAAGGGTGTCACTGGCAATCCTCCCGGGAAGAATTTCGAAACACTTAGTAACCTGATTGCTCATAACGGACATCAGAAATCCGAGAATTTAATACTAAAAATGGACATTGAGGGATATGAATGGGATGTTTTCAAAGAAACACCTAGTGGTGTCATTAACCAGTTTTCTCAGATTGTAATTGAATTACATGGACTTGATCCAAGCAGATCGCCGGCAAACTTAACAAAGATATCGTCGGTGCTTAAAAAGATAAACCAAACCCACCAATCAGTCCACGTTCATGCAAATGGTCATTGCCCAATCAGTTGGTTGGGTGAGCTAGCACTCCCGCATCTACTGGAAGTTACTTACGTTCGTCGTGCAGATTACGAAAATAGATTTGTCCCAAACACACGGACATTTCCGACTAGAATTGACCAACCGACTTTCCCGTGGTTGCCCGATGTTGCCTTGGGAACTTTTACAGTAAAAGAAAAATAATATTCCAGAAATAAGTTACAAGGCGATGCAGCCAACTCCGGTAGATGTCACAGATTGTGCCAAAGCACGCTCTGCGCCATCTACCTCCGTGGCTGATCTTGGACGCCAGAGAATGTCGGCAAAAATAAAAACCTTCCAAGATACTGATGGAGAATTGGTAATAAATCATGGAAGAAAAAGCACGAACTGCATATAATACCAATCTGGCGGATAAAGAACGGGAAATATTGAATGCCAAACTGGCTCAAGACCCGAAGAAAAAACCCGGAAGACCAGCGGGAATTGAGCGTCGGGAGATCATTAATGCAATATTGTATCGGATGAATACAGGATGTCAGTGGAGAAACTTGCTGCATGATTTTCCCGAATGGACGGTAGTATATAAAACTTATCGCAGATGGATTAAATCCGGAGCATGGACTCAAGATCAAGGGAATCGAACGTCATGTGGTGGTGGACATGCTTGGTTTATTAATGGGCGTAGTGATTCCCGCCTCTATTCAAGATCGGGATGAGGCCAAAATACTTTTGGAACGCATTGCTCGTTTTTTCCAAAGGTCAAAATCATTTGGGCTGACAGCGGATATGCCGGGAAACTTATCAAATGGGTCAAAAATCATACTGGCTGGAAATTCGAAATCGTGAAAAGAACCCCAAAACATGTTTTCACAGTCTTGCCCAAACGTTGGATCGTTGAACGCACCTTTGACTGGATGATGTTCTGGTGGATCATGAATCGCCACCATGAGCGAAAATATAACATCGCAGAAAATATCATGCGTATCATCATGATAAAGCTTATGCTCAGGAAACTTTTCGCTTAAAAAAATGAGGCTTTCCCATGATAAAAATCTTTGTCAACAGGCTCTAATTCTACTTTGTTAAACTGAAGGTATGGCCGCAAAAAGGCGCAAAACCCACAGCGCATGACGCCGTAAATGCGCCTATAGGCGCGCGAAAAATGCATCGTCGGGCGGCGCCGATTTTTGTGCCTCTTTGCGGCAATCAATTCCGGCGTTTTCATCCTCTTCCCGATCATTTCTCTAATTTAACCAAGTAGAACTAAGGCCCCACAACAAATTCGCTCCCCTACGTGTCACTCGAAATATTTCACAGCTTCCAACCATCTGGAAAACATATGATCATTAAAAACCGTCAACAATCACATTCCTTGTTCAACTCCCATTCCAAACTATTCTCGTCAGCCATTTCTCGATACAATATGCATAATATAACCAAAACCCTCCTGATGCCATTTTTTCTAATATCAACAGCATCTTTGCTATTCAGCCAAACCAACACTTTTCCTGGAACCGGCAATGTTGGCATTGGCACCACCAATCCTCAGTCCAAATTAACAGTCGCAGGCAGGATAGATTCTCAAGGAACCGTCGGTTTCTATCTGGATGAGCAACGACTTACCCGAGGCCAAGGAACCGTAATTGTGGAGGATGCGTCTGCGGAAGGTGGTATTGCCATTTTCCGACGGGCATCCGTGAACGGGTATCATGCGGTTTGGTTTGGTCCTTCTGTGTCTCTACCTCCCGGCAATTATCTCGCCCAAGTGAGAATGAAGGTAAGTTCCAATGTGTCTTCTGGAAAATTATTGGATTTGGACGCTTTTTCAAACTCAAGTTCATTCAAGAAAGTTTCGTTTCTCATTCGTCCTTGTGACTTCAGAAAGCCCAATGAATGGCAATTGTTTACATTCCCATTTAATGTCGAAGACGGTTCTATTAACGATATTCAATTAAGAGGAGTCAACTTTGCATCAGGAATCGCAGATTTATATTTAGATTACATAAACATTGTAAGCGGAGATCATCGTGGACTATATTCCGATGAAATTACTATTTCGCCCAGCGGGAAAATCGGTATCGGTTTTCAACGCCCACGCGGCAAATTAGAGGTTCGAGACGAAAACTCCGAGGCGCAAATACTGATATCATCAAATAATGCTGTTCAATTAAGGCATTCCACTGATCATATTAGTGTCTTTGGCTGGAGTTGGGGACAAGATGGCGGAGATAACGATAAATTCAAGATTTCCGCTCATTGGAATGATTTGACTATCAATACTAAGTTCACAATCGATCGCAGTGGCCGCATTGGCATAGGCACCACATCTCCCACACATGCTCTCACCGTGAATGGTCCGATCCGCGCCAAGGAGGTGATTGTCGAAACCGATTGGGCGGATGATGTTTTTGCGGAGAACTATTCATTAAAGCCCTTGGAAGAAGTGAAGCGACATATCAATGCTAACAAGCGGTTGCCGGATGTGCCCTCTGCCGAGCAGGTGGAGCGGGATGGTGTCAGCGTGGGGGAAATGCAGTCGTTGCTTCTGCGCAAAATCGAAGAGTTGACTTTGCACGTCATCCGCCAACAGGAGGAAATCAATGAGCTTCGCCTCAAAATGGGGCAACGCGCCAGCGACCCTTAATCCCCGGTCATGGATTGTAATTTGACCCGATTCCATGGTGCGATTATTTTGACGATGCCATGTTCCGCCGCCTCCTGTTCCCCTTCGCTTTGATCGTTGTGTTGACTCGTGCCTGCCTCGTACCGCTCTTCGCGGAAAACGATCCGACGGATGACATCGTGCGCCTTACCGGGGCGAATGGGCGCGAGGTGGATTTTTATGGGATTTGGGAGGCGCGTCCCAACGGGCTCGTTGTGATCACCGATCCTGAATCCGATCTGCAACTCGTCCCGTGGGACCGTTTTGATCTGCAAAAACTCAAGGCCGACCAGCCCGCCATCGAAGCCGCGCGCCGGCGCGCTGTTTTTTTGCGCACATCCCAGTCGGTCAACCTGGGGCTTTTTGCTGGCGTGCTGACTCCCGCCCAAGTCGGCGTCGAACTGCGAAAGGCGATTGATGCGCCCATCACGGTCAAGGTTCCCGTCGTTTACCGGACCAAAACCGAGACCAGGATTTCCTCCGGCGTTGTCACCCCTGTGTATCCGCCGCCTGTCTACAATGGTATCGTGGTTGCGCCCGTGCCAGCCGGGGGGATTATCTCGGGCAAGATCGTGACCACCACGGAAACGCGGCAGGTGACGCCGGACGAGATTACGACTTCGCCGCGTCGCGTGCTGGCGATGCTCGCCCAGGTGGACGGCGTGGGCGATTCCGTGAGGCGCGCGGTTTTTGAACTGGTGAAGGTGAACCCGCAGCTTCTCGACGAACCTGCGCAACAGGTGCAGCGTGTTCGCGCTTCATTGCCTCCCACCCGGCTTCTGGCGAATGACCCGACGTTGCAAACGTTGCCGGGCCGGCTTTCCGAAATTCTCAAGACCTTCAACGAACTGCAAACCACTCGAACCGTGCAGCCCGCGCAGCAGGATCGCATCCGCGATTTCCTTGTGCTCGTGGATCATCCGATCCTGAACTGACCCGGTCTTGCCGACGCCATACTCGCCGAACGGGAGGAAGGCTGGTGAGATTTCGGGATAGCCCCGTCCATGTTTCCCTGCTGGCCAGCCTAAAAACCCAATGTTGAGAGCTGCCTTGCCAGCCGCGTTGCACCCCGCATGTTCGCTCCCCATATACCTGTATTATGAGCGCCACTCACGCTTGGAAATTTTACCGCATCGGAGGCTTTGACCAAGTTGCCCTGGAAACAGCCGACGACCTCCTCAACCTCCATCAGCTTGACCAAAAGCTTTGGGTTGCACTGTCGTGCCCCGTCAAAGGACTCGAACTCGACGAAAAAACCCTCGCCCTGATCGACACCGACAAAGACGGGCGCATCCGCGTCCCCGAACTCCTCGCCGCCGTGCGCTGGGCCGCCTCGCTTCTCAAAGACCCCGCCGACCTCCTCAAAGGCGCGCCCAGCCTCCCCGTTGCCTCCATCAACACCGCCACACCCGAAGGCGAGCTCCTTGCCTCCTCGATTCGCCAGGTGCTCAAGCGCATTGGCAAAGACGCCAGCGCCGCCGACGCGACCATCACCGTCGCCGACGTCTCCGACACCACCAAGATTTTCTCCGCCAGCACGCTCAACGGCGACGGCGTCATCCCCCCCTCCGCCTCCGCCGATCCCGCCGTTCAGGCCCTCATCAAAGAGATCATCTCCTGCGTCGGCAGCACGCCCGACCGCACCGGCGAGCCCGGACTCACCGGCCCCCGGATCGAACAATTTTTCAAAGACCTCGCCGACTACACCAACTGGGTTGAGCAGAGCGCTCACACTCATGTCGCCGTCCTCGGCGAAGCTACCAACGAAGCTGTTGCCGCGATCAAGGCCGTGCGCGCCAAGGTCAACGACTACTTTGCCCGATGCCGCCTCGCCGCCTTTGACGCCCGCTCCATTGCCGCGCTCAACCGCAACGCCGACGAATACCTCGCCATTGCCGCCGGAGACCTCGCCACCCCCAGCGTCGAAATCTCCAACCTCCCCCTCTCCCGTATCGACGCCATCCGCCCCCTCCCCCTGCTCGAAGGCGTCAACCCCGCCTGGGCCGACGCCCTTGCCGCCCTCCATGCCAAGGCCGTGACCCCCGTTCTCGGCGCCTCCGTCGTGACCCTCACCGAAGCCGGCTGGAACGCACTCAACGCCCACCTCGCCCCCTACGAAACCTGGGCCGCGGGCAAGGCCGGCGCCAGCGTCGAAAAACTCGGCGTGGCCCGCGCCCGCGAGATCCTCGGCAGCAACGCCCGCGCCTCCATCGACGCCCTTCTTGCGCAGGACAAACTCCTCGAACCCGAGTTCAAGGCCATCAGCGACGTCGAACGCCTCGCCCGCCTCCACCGCGACCTCCGCGAACTCCTGCACAACTTCATCAACTTCCTCGACCTCTACTCCAACGACCGCCATGCCACCTTCCAGGCCGGCGTCCTCTACCTCGACAGCCGTTCCACCGAACTATGCATTCAGGTGACCGGCCCCAGCCCCCTCGCCGCCACGAGCAAACTCTACCTCGCCTACTGCGACTGCAAACGCGCCGGCTGCGACCCGATCAAAATCGCCGCCGCCTTCACCCAAGGCGACAGCGACTACCTCTTCGTCGGACGCAACGGCATCTTTTACGACCGCAAGGGCCGCGACTGGGACGCCACCATCACGAGCATCGTGGACAACCCCGTCAGCATCCGGCAGGCCTTCTGGTCGCCTTACAAAAAAGTCGCCAAATTTGTGGAGGACCAAGTCGCCAAATTTGCCGCCGAGAAGGAAAAAGCCGCCGACGCCAGCCTCGTCACCGGCCTCACCACCGTCACCACCGCACCCAAGCCCCCGGCCGCGCCCGCCGCCGCTCCCGCTGCCGCGCCCACCGCCTCGGCCTTCGACATCGCGCGCTTCGCCGGCATCTTCGCCGCCATCGGCCTTGCGATTGGCGCGATTGGCGGCGCTCTCGCCTCGCTCGGCAAAGGGTTCATGGCGATTGACCCTTGGTATTGGAAAATCGCCGCCGTCGCCGGCGCGCTGCTCGTCATCTCCGGCCCCTCCATGCTCATTGCCGGGCTCAAGCTCCGCCAGCGCACCATCGGCCCCCTGCTCGACGCCAACGGCTGGGCGGTCAACGGACGCGTGCACATCAACATTCCCTTCGGCACCAAGCTTACCGAACGCGCCATGCTCCCGCGCGGCTCCAAGCGCTGCCTCGACGATCCCTATGCGGACAAAAATGCGCGCCGTCGCCGCCGCGTGATCTACGCGCTGTTGATCCTGTTGCTCGCCGCCTGGATCGCCGCCCACATCGACCATTCCCGCCGCGGCCACTACATCTGGCAGGGCGCTCCGCCGCCCGCCCCCGCCGCTCCCGCGCAGACCGTCACACCCACCGCACCCTAGCGCATCGGCCCCCCTTATGAGCACCCGACTCCTCCAGGAAACACCCGCCACGGCCATTCCCGCCGGCGACCTCGTCACCCTCGCGCCCGGCACGAGTGTTGACATCGTGCAGACCCTCGGCGGCAACGTCACGGTCCGCACCGATCGCGGCCTCTATCGCATCGCCCGCGAACATGCCGCCGCCATCGCCGGCCTCGACCTCGCCCGGCTCGACGCCGACGCCGCCCCCAGCCCCGCTGCCGCCGACCCCGGAGCGTTCAGCGAGCAAGCCGTGTGGGACGCATTGAAGACCTGTTTCGATCCCGAGATTCCCGTCAACATCGTGGACCTCGGCCTTATTTACGATCTAAGTATCGAAAAATCAACTACGGATGAGACGAAGCATGTCGTCGAGGTGAAAATGACCCTCACCGCTCCCGGTTGCGGCATGGGCCCGGTGATCGCCGAGGATGCGCGCCAGAAAATCGCCGCGCTGCCCGCCGTTGAGTCCGCCAAGGTTCACATCGTCTGGGACCCGATTTGGACCCCGCAGATGATCTCCGAAGCCGGCCGCCAGAAGCTCGGGCTTGAATAGCGCCCCGGCGGCCCTCCCCCCCCCCCCCCCCCCCGGTCGGCTTCACTCAACGTTGGCGATCTGTTCGCGGATGCGTTCGAGTTCGTTTTTCAACTCGATCACATTGCGGGCGATGTCGAGGTCGTTGGCCTTGCTGCCGATCGTGTGTACCTCGCGTCCGATCTCCTGCAAAATGAACTCCGCCTTGCGCCCGATCTCGCCCTTGCCGCTGATCAAAGTCCGAAACTGCCCGAGGTGACTGCCCAGACGCGTCAGTTCCTCCGTGATGTCGCAGCGGTCGGCGAAAAGCGCGACCTCCTTGAGCACGCGCTCGTCGTTCACATCGAGATCCAGCCCCGCATCGCGCAACCGCTTCAACAACGCCTCGCGGAACCCCGCTGTCACCAGCGGCGCGCGCGCCGCCACCGCCGCCACATGACGCGACAGCGTTTCCAGCCGCGCCAGAAAATCCGCCAGCAACGCCTCACCCTCCTTCGCGCGCATGACGGCGAAAGCCTGTAGTGCCTCTCTCACTACGCGCATCACGGTTTCGCGTGCCGTATCCACATCGGGAGCACGGCTCGACTGCCGGTGCGCGCTCGCCACCTGCCAGAGCAACTCGGCGGTCGGGTGCAGCACGAGACCACGCTGGTCGGCGAGCGCGGCCAGATGATCGAGCGCGCGCCCCACCGCGGCATCATCCCAAACGATCTCGTTCGCCCCGCCCGCCCCGCCGGTTCCGGTAAGCTCGACCGCCACGTGAACCTTGCCACGAGCGGCAACTTGGCGCACCTGGTCGGCGATGTCCGATTCGAGCGCATCCCACTCCGACGGGAGCTTTTGGGTGAGATCGAGCGTCTTGCGATTCACCGAACTCACTTGGACGGTAAGCGAATAATTGCCGAGGGCGGCGGTGGCGCGGCCGAAGCCTGTCATACTTCTCATAAATGAGAAGAAATCCCAAACGGCTTCGCCGTTAAATCCCAAAAGGATCAAAAAAACGAAGGGGGCAAATCATCAAGGACAACTCATTTTGGGATTTGTCCATTTTCTCCCCTTTGGGATTTTCCCTCTTTGGGATTCAGCCCCCCAACTTGCGAATGATGGTGGAGTAAATGGAAACGAGTTGGAGCGCCTCGTCATGCAGTTGTGTCCTGCATTCTTGCAGACCGGCATGGCTTCCAACCTCCAGCAACGACAGCCACAGCCTGCTTTCCTTGGCTTCCTTCCGGCATATCTTGAATTTCATGAGTTGGTCTTTTTCGCCCAACGGCTCGTCTGCTTCGATTTGATTGGCGGCCACTGAACCCGACGAACGAACCAGTTGTTTGGCATCCTCAATATTGCATAAGGTTCGTGGTAGTTGTCGGATCAGTTCCCGAGTCTTTCGGGCAAACGCTTCCGTGCGCTCAGGCAAGTCTCCCTTTCTCATCATAGCCTTGATTCCCCCTTTTGAAATTCGCCCATTTTTTCCCCTTCAGAATTTTTGAAATTTGTCCATTTTTGATCTTTTGGGATTTTGCCCCGTTTGGGATTTAAGCTGCTCGGGGCTCAGTGCAACTGAGCCCCGAGCAGCTTTGCAGCTTGCTGCACGTCCTTGTCGCCGCGTCCGCTCAAGTTCACCAAGACGATCTTGTCCTTGCCCAAAGCCTTGGCGCGCTTGATGCCTTCGCAGAGCGCGTGCGTGGATTCCAGCGCGGGGATGATGCCCTCGATCCGCGACACCAGTTGGAACGTCTCCAACACCTCATCATCGCAAGCGTAGGTAAAATGGACGCGGCCGAGTTCGCGGTAGTAAGCGTGTTCGGGACCGACGGCGGCGTAGTCGAGCCCCGCGCTGACCGAGTGCGTCGGGTCGATCTGGCCGTCCGCATTTTGCAGAATGAAAGTCTTGCACCCCTGCAACACGCCGAGTTTGCCGCCCTCGAAGCGCGCCGCGTGTTCGCCGGGACGAATGCCACGCCCGCCCGCCTCCACACCGATCAGACGCACGCCCTCAAACGGCAAAAATTCAAAAAACACACCAATCGCATTGGACCCCCCCCCCACGCACGCCACGATCTCGTCGGGCAACCGCCCCTCGCGCGCCAGAATCTGCTCGCGCGCTTCGCGTCCGATCACGCTCTGAAATTCACGCACCATTTTTGGATACGGCTTCGGTCCGTAAGCCGTGCCGAGAATGTAGTGCGTGCTGCGCACATTCGTAACCCAGTCGCGCATGGCCTCGTTGACGGCATCCTTGAGGGTTTTTTGCCCCGCCTCCACGCCGCGCACCTCCGCGCCCATGAGACGCATCCGAAACACATTGAGCGCCTGCCGTTCCATGTCCACCGCGCCCATGTACACGACGCATTCGAGGCCAAACTTCGCGCACGCCGCCGCCGTGGCCACGCCATGCTGTCCCGCGCCCGTCTCGGCGATGATGCGCTTCTTGCCCATGCGCCGCGCGAGGATCGCCTGGCCGATGGCATTGTTAATCTTGTGCGCGCCGGTGTGCAGCAAGTCCTCGCGTTTGAAATAGATTTTCGCGCCGCCGCAGTGCTCCGTCAGCCGCTTCGCAAAATAAAGCTCCGTGGGCCGCCCCGCGAACTCCTTCAAATGCCCGCGCAACTCGTCGATAAACTCCGGGTCCTGACGGGCGGCCTCGTAGGCATCGCCCAACTCCTTGAGCGCGGTGACGAGCGTTTCGGGAACGTAGGAGCCGCCGAACTCTCCAAAATGCCCGCGCGCATCGGGCAGCGCATCGCGCGACGAAACGGACGCTGCACAGGAAGCGGAGGAAGCAGAGGCGGTCGAAGCCGCGGCGAAAGAAGAGGCCATGTCCGCCAGCCAAGCACCTCCGCGCCGCTGCTGGCAAACGGGATTTACGAGACACCGGAGGGCGGGTCTCCTGACCCGCCGACGAGGCTCGCGTCAGCGAGCCTCGCCCATCCGTCGTCCATCCGGAATGCGCGTCTGCGCCGCGTCTGGCCGAATCAGGAGCCTCCCCCCCCCCCCCCCTCCCACTCCGTCCGTCCAGATTCAACACCCAGCCGTTGACTCCCCATGCCCCTCGCGCCGATGTTTCCCACCTTCGTATCGCAACCCGTACACCCGAACACACGCACACATGACGACATCCCGCTTCCGCCGCCTCGCCTGCCTGGTCCGCGTTTTGATGATGTTACCGATCCTTGCCGGCCTTGGCATTTTTTCTCTCTCCGCCCAGTCCGAAGACCCCGCCGCCGCGCCAACCGACTCCACCAGCGCAACCGAAACCACGCCCGAAAAGTCCGACCCGCTCGCCGACCTCAAAGCCGAGAAAGAACGCCTCGCCCTCGAAAACAGCCTCGCCGAGGAGAAACTCAAAGCCCGGCTCTCCGATCTCACGCAGGAAAAGAGCCGCCTCACCGCCGAGATCGCCCTTGAACAAGAACGCGCGCGCAAAGCCGCCCTCGCGCAGCAGGCCGAGATCGACCGTCTCAGGCAGGCCACCGACCTCCTCAACCAGCGCCTCGCCTCCGCCCAGGCCGAACGCGCCGCCGCCACCGCCGCCGAACTCGCCGAACTCCGCCAAAAAACCGAACTCCTCCAGGCCCAAAACCAACTCGCCGCCGCCAACGACGAAAAACGCCTTCAGACCATCAAAGTCTCCACGCAGGAAAACCAACTCCAACTCCAGGAAACCCAGCTCAAGCTCCAAGGCATGCAAGCCGAGCGCGGCCTCCTCGACTTTGAAATCGCCAAACTCACCAGCGAACTCGACCTCCGTGACAAACGCGACCGCCTCCGCAACCTCGTCAAACGCGACATCGTTTACACCAAAACCCCCTTTCAGGACGGCGTCCTCACCATCAGCGACCGCCGCATCCCCCTCAACGGCCCCATCAGCATGCGCACCGCCGACCGCATCCAGGAGCGCATAGATTATTTCAACAACCAGAACACCGAATACCCCATCTTCATCGTCATCGACGCCTCGCCCGGCGGCTCCGTCATGGCCGGCTACAAAATCCTCAAAGCCATGGAAGGCAGCGCCGCCCCCGTTTACACCGTCGTCAAATCCTTCGCCGCCAGCATGGCCGCCGGCATCACGACCCTCTCCAAACAATCCTACGCCTACCCCAACGCCATCCTCCTCCATCACCAGATTTGGACCTCTTCCGGTGGCAACCTCACCGAGCAACGCGAAGGCGTGCGCGAACTCGAAGAATGGTGGCGCCGCCTCGCCGCCCCCATCGCTGCCAAAATGGGCATCGGCCTCGAAGACTTCATCAAGCAGATGTACGCCAACCGCAGCACCGGCGACTGGATCGCCTTCGGCGACAAAGCCCGCGACCTCAAGTGGGTGGACCACATCGTGACCACCATCCGCGAAGAATCCTACGATCGTAACCCCGACGCCGTGCCTACCGCTTCCACCGCCCGCTATGCCAGCACCACGCCCGACCTTGGCGAGGAACAGGTGGACCCCACCGGACGCTCTTACCAGATGCTTCCGCGCCTCAATCCGCTCGATCGTTACTACCTCTACAATCCCGACGGCTACTACCGCCAGTCCCGCTGAACCGCTCCTCCCCCCCCCCCCGCCTCCATGTCCGCGTCGCGTCCATTCGTATCCAAAGATCCA
This sequence comes from Geminisphaera colitermitum TAV2, assembly GCF_000171235.2. Classification (GTDB taxonomy): domain Bacteria; phylum Verrucomicrobiota; class Verrucomicrobiia; order Opitutales; family Opitutaceae; genus Geminisphaera; species Geminisphaera colitermitum. The sequence goes on from NZ_ABEA03000097.1 coordinate 39,146, forward strand.
TTGCACGGGCTCACGCTCGAAACCATCGTCACCCGCCTCGTCGAACACTTTGGCTGGCGGGAACTCGGACGCCGTATCGACATCCGCTGCTTCAATTACGACCCCAGCGTGAAATCCAGCCTCCAGTTCCTCCGCCGCACCCCGTGGGCGCGCCAAAAAGTCGAAGAACTCTACGTGCGCGAACTCGTCTGATACCAGTTCCCGCTCAACGAGAAACTCACGCGGAGACGCGGGGGCGCGGAGAAAACCATTTTGAACAGAAGGAAACAGAGAGAACGGGTTTCCTTCTGTAAGACTCATCTGTTTTTTTCTCCGCGCCCCCGCGTCTCCGCGTGAGATATCTCTGAATGAGAAATGGTAAACTCCCCTTCCTCCCGCCTCGCCTCCTCCAAGAAAACCAAAAAAAAAGACGCCCGGCGGTGAGGCCGGGCGTCATAACGCCGAGGAGCTAAGCTCAACTTCGGCGTTTGTGGCGGGAGGACCTTTGAAAAAGGAGAGCACCTCCCCCCTCCGCAAGCTTTTTTTAAGAGATTTTTCAGGAAAGGCATTTGGCGGTTCGGACAAAAAGTTCCGAGCTTGCCTTCATGGGACGCTTTTCCCTGCTTCTCATCTCGTTTTCATCCACACGGATTTTCCACCTCATCCAATACCATGCAAAACCCGTCATCCGACTGCATTCCTCCCACGCACATGGCCATCATTGCCGCCGTCGTTTCCGCCACCATGGGACGGCAATCGCGCGTCTTCTCCGTGACCCCGGCCCACGACAAAGTGGAAGCCACCCGACAGTGGGCCGCGGAAGGCCGCCGGGACATCTTCGCCTCCCGCCGCGTGCGCTGACCTCGGCGCGCGCCATCAACCCCTTGGTTGCCCCCTTTCCCCGCCCCCTCCTCAGCCTCGCTCGCTTCGCCCCGCCCCTCGATCCGCCCCAAAAACACGCGATGGCGGAGCTTTCTTGCTCGCCCATCGCAACGAGGTGGCAAAGCTCGCCGCCCTCTTTTCGCATCCTCGCTACACAATGCACTCGTCACCGTTTCGACGGTTCATCGGCATGGTTAAACCCCATTTGCCGAAACTCTCACTAGGCGTCCTCCTTATACTCCTGGCCACCGCGCTGACCCTGCCGGCCCCCTGGATATTCAAACTCATCATCGACGAGGCGCTTCCCTCGCACGACATGCACCGGCTCCTAGTCCTGCTCATCGTGTTCACCGCGATCTTTGTGGCGCGCGGCGTTGTCACCTTCATGCGCACGCGCATCCTGCAATTCACGGCCATGCGCATTGTATGCGACATCCGCATCGCCCTCTTCGCGCACATGCAGACCCTCTCCCTGCGCTACTTCGACGCCCACCAGACGGCCAAAATCACCTCCCGCATTTCGCAGGACACCAACGAATTTTACCAGCTTACCAACGGCTTTCTCATCAACCTCATCGCCGACACCGTCACCGTCCTCTGCGTGCTCGGCTTCCTCTACTGGGTCGAGTGGCGGCTCGCTCTCTGCGTGACGCTCGTCCTGCCCTTTTTTGCCATCAACTACCTCTACAACCGCCGCAAAATGCGCGCCGAGAGCCGCACGCACCGCGACAACTGGGACACCGTCATCGGCTTTCTCCAGGAGCGCGTCGCCGCCGCCCGTGTCGTCAAATCCTTCACCCGCGAAGCCGCCGAAACCACCACCTTCGCCAGCGGCATCAACCGCGACTACTTCAACTTCTCGCGTATCGTGATGCGCAATACGCGACTCTCCATCGTGGCCGATCTCCTCGGCTCCGTCGGCGCCCTCATTGTGCTCGGCTACGGCGGCTGGCTCGTCCTCAAAGGCGAGATGCAAGTCGGCACCCTCGTCGCCTTCAACGGCTACATCGCCTTTGTCTTCCCCCCCATTGTGCGCTTCGTGGACCTCGCCACCGTGCTCCAACGCGCCAGCACCTCCATCGAAAACATTTTCGCCCTGCTCGACACCAAGCCCGAGGTGAAGGACGAACCCGGCGCGGCCGAACTCCCGCCCGCCCGCGGCGAAGTGGAGTTTCGCAACGTCTGCTTCGACTACGAACCCCCCACCGTTTCCGTCCCCGCCCCCCTGCCCGGCACGCCCACCCGCGCCGCCGCCGCCGCCCGCCCCGGCAATCCCGTGCTCGGCGTGCGCCGCCCGCGCACCCTCACCGACGTGAGCTTCAAAGTCCCCCCCGGACGCATGGTTGCCATCGTCGGTCCCAGCGGCTCGGGCAAGAGCACGATCATCAACCTCCTCGCCCGCTTCTACGATGTGGCCTCGGGCGAAGTTTTGGTGGACGGCTGCGATGTGCGCCGCGTCACCGTCGAATCCCTGCGCCGCCAGATCGGCATCGTGCTCCAGGAAAACGTGCTCTTTTCCGGCACCATCGAGGATAACATTAAATACGGCCGGCCTGACGCCACGCGCGAGCAAATCGTGGCCGCCGCCACCGCCGCCAACGCCCACGAGTTCATCCTCGCCATGCCCGACGGCTACTCGACCGTGATCGGCGAGCGCGGCGCCAAGCTCTCCGGCGGCCAGCGCCAGCGCCTGGCCATCGCGCGGGCCATCCTCAAGGACCCGCGCATCCTCATTTTCGACGAGGCCACGAGCGCGCTCGACACCGTATCCGAACGCCTGATACAGCAGGCGATGGAACGCCTGATGGACAACCGCACCAGCTTCGTCATCGCGCACCGGCTCTCGACTATCCAGCGCGCTGACATGATCCTGGTTTTGGAGAGCGGCCATCTCGTGGAATGCGGGCGGCACGAGGATCTGGTCAACGCCGGCGGCCTCTATTCGCGCCTGCACGCCCTGCAATTCCGCGAGCCCGTGTAGTCCTGCGACGGGGACAGCCCTAATGGGCGGGTCTCCCGACCTATACGCGCTAACATCTTTTCAATCGCCACGCATTTCTTGAGATTATTTCAGCAGAAAACAGCGATTTTTAGATTTAAAAGGCTGGTTTGAATCAAAAAATGAAGAAAAAAACGAAACATGTTAGCGCGTATAGGTCTCCCGACCTATACGCGTTCAAGCCAATTATCAGTCATGGGTGTACATTGTCTTAACGGTAGGGAGGCCTTTGTGCCCTCTGTCGAGGGCAGCCCTTCGGGCCATCGCCTTCGGCGATGCCATCTCCGCGCTGCTGCGCTCCGTCCGAGGCCTCCGAAACCACGTTCCAAGCACCTACGAATTTCGCATTCTCACACTACGCACGGCGGAGGCCTCGGAGAGGCCTCCCTACCAGGTATCAAATGGCTCCAGCTTAAATGAAACTGCTCTCGCCTCCGAGGAGCTCTCGGCGACCCTCCTCGCAAGCGCATCCTTCGCCCTCCAAGGGTTACTTCTCCGGTGGCGGAGGCGGAGGGAGGTTATCCGGTGATTCGTCGGGACCGGGGGCGGGGGGACGGTCATCACGTCCGGCACGCTCGTTGCGTTTTTGACGTTCGGCGGCGCGCTCGGCGTTCCATTTTTGTATGCGCTCGCGCTGGGCTTTTTGGAGTTCGGCCAGTTGCTGGCGTTGCGCTGGTGTCAGTTCCTTGGCGACCTGTGCTTCCATCTGCTCGATGACGGTGCTGGCTTGCTTGAAACTTTCGCGGCGCAGACGGCGGAGTTCTTCGGTGCCGGCTTCGACGATCGGTTTGATTTTTGCGTCCTGCTCGGGGGTGAGTCCGAGCTTGTCGAACTGGCGGCGTTGCATCCGCGCAAAGTCTTCCGGGCCGGAGCGACGGGGGGGGGGGGGGGGCTGTTGCGCGGCGCGTGTGCAACGGAGCGTCACCATGCCGCCGGCAATGGTGCCGGCAATAAAGATGCCGGTGCACAGCAGGGTGGCTTTGAGGGTGCGGTTCATCATGAGGAGGGTTCGACCACGGCGAGTACTTCGCCGACGGGATCGAGGTAATCGTTGAGATGAGTGTCGTGCGAGGCTCCGGCGGTCGCTGCGTTCGGGGCCACGCTCCAGAGGATGCACACGGTCATGGCGAGGGAGGCCACGCCGAGAGCGCGCCAGGCGAGGCGGTCGAACCAGATCAGGAGCGCGCCACCGGGACCGGTGACGAAGCGGGGGGCGCTGGCAAAGGCGAGTGCCACGACGCGGGTGGCGAAGCCCGGGGGCAGGGAGATGTCGGTCGGGGGGACGGGGGCTTGACGGGCGACCGCGATCAGGCGCATCCAAGGGGTGTCGTTTGGCGGTCGCGGGGCGGTGGAGGAGGGGCGGGTGGTGTGGGTGGTTGTTTTCATGAGCGTTCCTTTCGTTTCAGGGCTTCGAAGAGTTTTTGCAGTTTGCGGCGGGCGCGGAAGGCGCGAACTTTGATCAGGGTGATATTCCAGCCGGTGAGTTCGCGGATCTCAATGAGAGTCTTTTGTTCGAGGTCGAGGAGTTGAAGGACGAGGCGGTCGCTTTCGGAGAGCTGACCGAGGAGCTTATGCACGAGTTCGTGGGCGGCAAGTGCGTCGGGCGCATGGCGGTCGGAATCGTTGGTGATGACGGCGTCGAGGACGTTGGCTTCGTTTTCCGAGAGGTCGGCCCAGCGCAATTCGGGTCGGCGTTGCTGGGCGCGGAGGTGGTCGATGCAGGTCGTGACGGCGATGCGCGAGACCCAGTGCGGGAAGGGGACGTTGCCCTGATACTGTTCGAGGCGGGTGAACATTTTCAGATAAACCTCCTGAGCGAGGTCTTCCTCGGCCATGCGGCGCGGGCGGCGTGCCCGAACGATGCGCATGACCATCGGGGAAAGCTCCTCCACCAGTTGCCGTGCCGCAGACTGGTCGCCCATGCGGACACGATCAAGGCATTGATCAATGTCGATGGGTGATTCGTCGGCGTCGGACATGTTTGAGTTTGGCAATAAATGGGGGAGGCTGCATGCACTCTTGCCAAGACGCCAGCCCGCATGCGCGGTTACTGTCTCCAACGTCTTCAACGATGACCGGCTCCGATCCCGTTTTTTCCCTTGATGATCTCGCCCGATGGTCCCGCCCGGGAGTGTCGCTCGCCGTGCTTGGGCATCCGATAAAACACTCGATCAGTCCGCCCATGCACAACGCAGCGCTGGCCGTCATGGCGGCGCGTGCGGAGGCAGGGGGGGGGGGGGGGGGAGGGGCTCCGGCGTTCGCGGACTGGCGTTACCATCGGTTCGAAATTCACCCGGACGATTTGCCGCGGGCACTGGAGTTGTTGCACGAAAAACGTTTTCTCGGGGTCAATCTTACCGTGCCGCACAAGATCATCGCGTTCTCGTGCGTGGCGCGGGTGGACCCGGCGGCGCGTCCGATTGGCGCGGTCAATACGCTCAAGTGGACTCAGGAGGGCTGGCATGGTTTTAACACCGACGGCTACGGCTTGGCGACGGCGGTGCGCGAGACGCTCGGCATCACGCTGGCGGATTCGCCCGTCGTGCTGCTCGGCGCGGGCGGGGCGGCACGCGGGGCGGCGGTGGAGTGTATTCACCAACGATGCGCGGGTCTGTGGATCGCCAATCGCACGCGCGCCAATCTCGACACGCTGCTCTCTCAACTCGCGCCGCTCGCGGCGAAGGCGGGCGTGGCAGTGCAGGGGGGAGGGGGGGGGGGAGAAAGTGTTCCGGAGGGCGCGTTGGTCATCAATGCCACGAGTTCGGGGTTGCGTGTGGACGATCCGCTGCCGGTGGAGTTGGAGCGGTTGCCGCGTCCGGCGGGGGTTTACGACATGATTTACAATCCGCCCGAGACGCGACTTCTGGCGCGGGCGCGGGCACTCGGATTGCCGGCGGCCAACGGGCTTTCGATGCTGATTCATCAAGGCGCGCGTTCGCTGCAAATCTGGAGTGGCGCGGAGGTGCCGGTGGAGGCGATGCGGAAAGCAGCGGAGGCGGCTTTACGAAAAAGCTAAAAAGCCTCCCCCCCCTTTTTTTTAGACAGAATTAACAGAATTTTCTGAATTAACGGAAGTTGTGAGAGAGATGTCTTTTTGAAAATTCTGTTAATTCCGCAAATTCTGTTAATTCTGTCTAAAAAACTGCTGTTCCGTGGTTGGCTGCGTAATATCAGTGAAGAACTAAAACTCACATGCGTGTCGTCGTCATTGCGGATATCCATGGCAACCTCGCGGCGCTGGAGGCGGTGCTGGAGGAAATCGGACGGTTGCGGCCGGACCGCCTGATCGTGGCCGGAGATATCGTTGACGGGGGACCCGACTCGGCGGCGTGTTGGGAACGGGTAAAAACGCTCGGTTGCCCAGTGTTGCGCGGAAACCACGAACGCTACGTTTTTGACTTCGGCACGGAACGCGCCGCGCCGGAATGGCTGAAGCCGCAGTTTGGTCCATTGCATTTTGCACGATCCGAGCTTTCGGAGCGGCAAATGCGCGAGATGGCGGCGTTACCCACGGTGTGGCGCGATCCGGCGTTGCCGGGGCTGGTTGTGGTGCATGCGTCGGAACTCGGCGACCATGATTCCGTGCTCACTTACACGCCGGACGATGTGGTGGAGGCCTTGTTCCCCACGATACGCGAGCCTCTGATCGTGCGCGGGCACAATCATCAGTGCATGACGCGCGAGTGGCGGCACGGGCGGATCGTCACGACGGGCGCGGTGGGCATGCCGCAGGACGGGAATCCGTCGGCGCAGTTCGCGGTGTTTGAGTCAGGGGCGCATGGTTGGAGCGCACGTCACCGGTCGGTGCGTTATGATGTGGGCGCGACGTTGCGACGGTTTCACGAATCGGGGTATCTGGAAAAATCGGGACCTCTGGGGGGATTATTTTATCGCGAAGTGGAGACGGCGACGATGCAGGTGGTGCCGTTCCTGCGTTTTTGGGGGACGGCATCAATGGCGAGGCCGGACTTGTCGCTGGAGGCCGCAGTGGCGGAGTGGCTGCGGCGATAACGCAATGTCCGACGGTCGCAAAAAAATCCCCGGCGCGTGGTGCACCGGGGACTTGGAAGAATGACTCGGACGTTGTCGTGTGCGACTGCCGTTTATTCCTTGGGAGCGGGGACGAATTCGAGGCGGAGGGCGTTGTCGCCGGTGAGGATGAGGCGGTTTTTCTTCAAATCGGCCTGTTTGGTGGCCTTGAGGTCGGCGACATAGGCGGCTTCGCGTTTGATTGTCTCGGGCGAACCCATGATGCGGGTGGCGGCGAGGGCGCGGCCCCAGTTGATGCTGCCATCGGCTTCGAGCACGGCGGTGCCGAAGTAGGCATTTTCACCCGAGGAACCAGTGGCGCGTCCATTCTCACCAAGGCGCAGGGTGATCAGCGCGGGGAGATGGGTGGTGCCATCGGCAGAGGTCCATTGATCGAGAACCCATGAGGTGTTGGCGGCGTTTTGCAGGGCTTTGGCGGAGGTGGCCAGCGCTTTGGCGTCGGCTTTGACTTCGGCGCCGGTCGCAGTCGCCGGTGTGGCGGCAGGCGAGGCGGACGGGGTTTGCTGGCAACCTGAGAGGGCGACAAGGGCGAGGAGGGAGACGGGTGTGGCAACGTGTTTAAGGAATCGTGTTAATTTCATGGTGCTTCAAAGATGAGGGGTTATTGGATGTATGCAAGTCGCAGTTATTCTGCAATTAGCTGTTTTTAAGGTAGTGGAGGAGACTTGTCGAGAGGCGGCTTTGGCGGGAGGGGAGGTAACAATGGAGCTTGGGACACGTCTTGGTGTCTGATTACAATTCGCCCCGCGCGTGCATCTCCCCCCCACAACCACATACGTCTATGAAAAACCTATTTTACCTTTTGTTGAGTTTCAGTCTGACGGCGTGGGCTCCCGTTGCTTGGGCGGATGAAAATGTCTCCGGAGGCGGAGAGCGCGGCGATGAAGCGCCGGAGGTTTTGTTGTCGGATGAGGAACTGGACAAGTTGACCGGGCCCATCGCGCTCTATCCCGATGCGCTTGTAGCCTTGATCCTGCCGGCCTCCACGGAGGCGGCGGATGTGGTGCTGGCTGCGCGTTTTTTTGCCAATGGAGGCAAGTCGGCGGATGTCGGTGTCCAGCCGTGGGACGAATCGGTGCGCGCCTTGGCGCGTTATCCGGAGGTGATCCAGTGGATGGACGAGAATCTGGCATGGACCCGGCAGTTGGGGGTGGCGTTTCTCGCGCAGCCGTCCGGTGTCATGCAGGCCATCCAGAGGATGCGAGCCCGGGCGCAGGAGGCTGGGAATCTCACGAGTACGCAGGAGCAAACAGTGATCGTGGAACCGGACTACATCCGCATCGTGCCGACGCAGCCGGAGGTGATCTATGTGCCGCGTTACAATCCGGAGATCGTTTATGTGCCGGTCAGCACGTATTACGGGCCGGTCATCGCCTACGGCGCGCCTTATCCGTGCGGGAGTTGGCTGCGTTACGACTGCAACTGGTTGTCGTGGAGCATTTGGGTGGGGTCGTGGAGTTATGTTTATTACCGTCAGCCTGCCTGGCGTCCGCCGCCCGGCTACCATCCTCCGCGTGGCGGGCCTCCTTCGCATCATGGTAACACATGGCGTCCGCCGCCGGGAAAGCGTCCTCCCGCCCATGTGTATCCACCACGCTATGACGGCCGTCGTGACGAGCGCCGGGCGGAGCGTCCGGTGCCGATGCACGGGGCTCCGGGACGGGCGTCTTACTTTGTCCGGCCCGGGGACGGGGGCACGGGACCGCGCGCCGGGCGCTGGGAACGTCCGGGATCGGACGGGCGTTTGGAAAACCAGGGCAACTTCAACAGCGGCAACCGGGGGGACAACCGGCGTCCCGATGGAACCTTGCGGCCCGCCCCGCGCCCTCGTCTGGGGGAGGACGGGAATCGTCTTGCTCCCGGTATTTCAAATCCCAATACGCCTGCGGCGAGGCCGTCGCCGCCGGTTGCCGCGCCTGATGCCGTGGGGCGTGGCGGGAGTGGCGGACCGGCCGCCGCGGACCGGACGGACCGCAGGGAGCGGACGCGGGTGGAGTCAACGGGTCGTCCGGAGGGATCCTGGCGGCGCGAATGGGGAGACGGGCAGCCTGTCCGCCGTAATGAAAATCGAATTACACCTGTCCCCGGCGTTTCTCCTGCGCCGTCGCTTGCGCCCGCGCCTGGCGTCCGGGGAGAGCGGGAGTCGCGTGAGGCGTCGTCCGACGTGCGCCGTCGCACTTTCCTGTCTGGCGGGGATGGCGCTGCGCCGCCAAGCCAGGGCGTTCGTCCTGGACGGAGCGATGCCTACACCGGCGCGCGTGAGGTGCGTTCGCGCCGGGATTCGCCGTCGTCGTTGTCGTCACCGGCTTCGCCTGCGCAGCGTCCGTCGGCCCCTCCTCCGAGGCGGCAAGCTCCACCTCCGCCGCCTCCGTCGCCCCCGCCATCATCGCCGTCGATCACGGATGATCAGAAGCAGGCGGATTCCTCCGCCCGCGCCTCCGGTTCCTCGCGGGATGGCCGTGAACGTTCGCGCCGGTAGCATCTGTGATCGGCCCGGCAACAAATGCTTAAACCGCGAGCCATTCGTTGACGGTGGCACTCTTCCGGCTACATTTTTCACGTTATGCCGACTATCACCAAGAATGTTCCCTCCGCCACGAAGGCTTCGCCTATCGTTTCGCACCTGCAAACCGCCCTCGCCAGCTCCTACGCTTTGATGGCCAACACCCACTACGCCCATTGGAATGTGGAAGGGTCTGGTTTTTTTGCCCTCCATGCCGCGTTCGAGGAGCAATACACCGCTCTTTTTGAGGCAGTCGATGAGATCGCGGAACGCATCCGCGCCCTCGATCACTACGCCATCGGCGGGCTCCGCAACCTCGCTGACAAGGCTGGTATCGAGGAGTTTTCGCATCCCGTTGCGCCCAAGGACTTCATCGCCGCGCTCATCGTCGGTCACGAAAAGGTCATCGCCGACATGGTCGCTCTGCGCGACGCTTCCGAGGCGGCCAAGGATCTCGAAACTCAGGATGTCGCCATCGGCCGCATCCAGTGGCACCAGAAAACCATCTGGATGCTGCAAAGCTGCCTTAAGTAAAAAGCGGCAGGACATCATCCGCCCTTATACTTGGAAAATCCACGCGTCTTTCCCACCGAAAGGCGCTTTTTATGAATCATGATTGAGACTGAGTATCAGCCTAATGCCGAGACTGGCACCAGCGGCACAACCACAATGACGTTGCCTGACGGTGGTGCGGCGGCGGTTCGTTCCGCTGGTGGTTGTTGTCCGTTTCACGATGGACCGGAAACGTTGGATGGCTTCATGGCGGAGGTCTTGAGGGAGGGAGGACAGGTGAATCAGGAGGGGGGACGGGAGGTTTTGGATACGGCGCTCGATTTGCGTCACGCCGTGCAGACGCGGCGCGATGCGGGTACGTGTGTCGCGTTGCTTTGCCGGTTGCGCGCGCAACTCGACGGGCGGCATTATCTGGCGTTTTACCGCGTGCGTTGCTGGATGCGCCGGGTGTTGGCGGTGGAGAGTTCGGCGGGGCGCAACGAGCCTTGGGTTCGTCAGGCGTTGCCGCTGGATTTCGCGCGTCCGGAGGAGATTGAAGATCAGAGTCTCGCCCTCTGGCCTGCTTACGATGGCTGCGTTTCGCCCATGGCGCGGGTGCGGTTTGTGTTCGCGCAGGAAGGTCGAAAAGGCTCGCGCGATTAAAAGGCTGCAAGGTCGAGGAGGAGTTCGCCTTTGCCGGGTTTTTGTCCGGCAGCGGTGACGGTGAGTTTTTTTTCGCCGACGCCGACCGACCAGAGGGCGCGAAATTCACGCGAGTAACGGATGGGTTGCCCGTCGGCGTGGTCGCGGGGGAGGGACGGGAGATATTCGGGAACAAGTGTGTCGAGCGTGGCAGGCAATGCGCGGTCGTGGTCGAGCGCGTAGTGCCGGAGCGCAAGAAAGGCTTCGGTCGCGGAAAATGCGGATTCGTGACGGACTCCCGTTTGGAGGAGTTTGGACCAGCTTGGAGAGACGAGGTTTAACAGCACCCGCCCCAGGTAGTTTTCCTGATGGATTTTCGAGGAGGGTTCGAAAGGAGCGTCGATGTTTGAGGTCGTGATTGCGGTACCGTCCTGCCCGATGAGCCGGATGACTTCGCGCAGGCGTTCGGCGTAGAGACGGGTGGTTTTGTTGCGCTTAAGCAGGGGGGTGAGTTTCGGATCGAAGCCGAGTGACTTAACGTTAAACGGGGTGTAGCCACCCAAAAGCCTTCTGAATGATCCGCGCGTTTTTGGGTTGGTGATGTTATCCAAGGCGAGATGGAAAGAATTCAGTTCCATGCGGAATGTGCGCCGTGTGTTTTCCGGGTTGAGGCGCGAGGCGCGGACAGTGGCGAGGGCGAATCGGAGGTCATCGCAGGAGAGCGGATGGGTGATGGCAACGCGGCGGGTGGCGTCGAGCGCCTGCGTTTTGATGGCGATGGCGGTAAGGTGGTGAATCAGCGTGGTGGAACCGTTTTCGATCACGGTGCCGATGGCAAAAATGTCTCGAAGCGTTTGCAGGGATTTGCGGGTGTCGCCACGGCGGGCTTCATCGGTGGCGCGCAGTATCATGAGCCAGGCAAGGGGACGAAGTTGGCCGGTTTCCGGGTATTCGGAATCGAAACTTTCCGGCCACGCCGCTTGCGAGCGTGGGGCGGCGAGGGCTTGAGCAACAAGCGGCCAGACTCCTTGGGCGTCGGCGTGGGCGAGGAGTTCCTGGCGCAGGGCGTCGTCTTGCCGCGTGCCTTCGAGCAGGGCGTTGATGTCGGTTCTGCGGGTTTTGTGGAGCGGGTTTTGCGCGGCGGCGGCGGCGCGGACAAGGAGGGCGTAGGCGTTTTGGTTTTCGGGGAGTTCTGGAGGACGCGGGACTTCAAGGTCGGTGAGATTGGGCGGGGGTTCGTCTCGCGCCCAACAAAAGTAGGTAAAAGAGAGGGCCGCCGAAAGTGCGATTGCGGCGACGAGAATGATACCGAGCGTCATGCGGGTGCGGCGTCGGCCTCGGGATGGCGTCGCGCCAGCGGAGGAGGGAGGGGGAGGGAGGGGTGGCGGTGTGGTTTTCATCGGCTGCGAAATTCGATTTTCGGAGGTCCGCCGTCGGGCGTGGAAGACGGGGCGGGCGAGACGGACGCAGGCGCGGGTGCAAGCAGGGCAGGGGAGGGGGGGAGGGGGATAACGGAGCCGGTGAGCGCGAGTCGGGCGAGGTCGGCGAGGACGGGTTGGAGCGATTCGAGGTTGCGATAGGTTTTGGCAAAGGCCTCGCGGCTTTGGTGTCCAAGCCGGTCGGGCGATCCGGGGGCGGCAGGCATGGAGGCAACAACAAGAACGAACTCGCGGATGCGCACGGGAGGAAGCGCGGCGGCGAAGGCTGAAAAATTGTCCCGTCCGTCGGCGTCGCGGGCGAGGTCCACGGTGTCGAGTTCGACGCGAACGTATTTGTAGTCGAGCACGGGCGCATCGTTCCCCCTCCCCCCCCCCCCCCCGGCCATGCGGGTCGCGGCGGAGAGTCCGGAACCGCCGCTGGCGACGAGGTTGCGTCCGCGCAGAAATACGCGTTGCGAGAATGCGCCGGGATTGCGCAGGACAAATTCCCCGGCGCGCAGGCTGCCGCCGAGGGGATTGGCGGCGTAGGTGGTCAGTTCGCAGGTGAAGCCGGTGCGCATCTGCACGCGGCGCGCGGCGATGCCGGGGGCGAGCACCATCCAGCCGAGGACGGCCCCGGCCAGCGCCATGAGGACGATTACGAGGAGCACCACGGCAATGCCGCCGCGCTCTGTCCTCTGGCTTTTGTCTTTTGATGCCATTGCCCGCATTGCCCGGAAAATATCTCACGCAGAGGCGCAGAGCCGCAGAGAAGAAGAGAAGAAGAGGAAGGATGTTGGGAAAAATGGCTTTCTCCGCGCCTTTGCGTCTCTGCGTGAGTTTTTTTTTAGCCGCCGAAATTTTCCGTCAACAGCACGAGTGATGCGTCCTCGGCCTTGAAGGTGAAGGTGCCGGAGTAGGGCAACACTACGTTCTCGCCGCGAACGAGGGCGCCGCCGTTGCCTTCGCCGCCGGTGCCGGAGGAGGGGACGAGTTTGCCGGTGACGACGCTGAGGATGCGGGCGTATTCGTTGGCGGGGATGGTGAGCGTTTCGTCGCGGTCGAGAACGATGCGGCGGATGCGGAATTCGTCGCAATCGGCGATGACTCCCGATGTGGGGGCGGCGCGCACGGGGGCGGGTTCAAAATCGTCCCACTTGATGGAGGCGAGCGATTCTTCGATGTGGAGCTGGCGGGGTTTGCCGTCGAGGCCGGTGCGGCCCCAGTCGTAAACGCGATAGGTGGTGTCGGAGTTTTGCTGGATTTCGAGGATCAGGTTGCCCGCATCGATGGCGTGGACTTCGCCGCTTTGGACGAGGATGGAGTCGCCCTCGGCAACGCGGAAGCGGTGCACGCAGTCTTCAAGCGTGTTGTTGGCGATGGCTTTTTCGAACTGCTCGCGGGTGACGCCTTTTTTGAGACCCACGATGAGGCTGGCGCCGGGCTCGGTGTCGGCGATGAACCAGGTCTCGGTCTTGGGCTCGCCTTTGAGCGAGGCGGCGACGGAAGCGGGCGGGTGAACTTGAAGGCTGAGGCGTTCGCGGCAGTCGAGCCACTTGACGAGGATGGGGAAGGGTTTCTCTTTGTCCCAAGCGGGGCCCATGATCTCGGCGGCGTTTTTGGCGAGCACGTCGCGGAGCTTTTTGCCCTTGAACTTGCCGGAGGCGATGACGGATTGCGCCTCGGGGCGGTCAACGATTTCCCAGCTTTCGCCGATGGGTTTTGTTGTTGATCCCGATCCCGACCCGGAGGGGAGACGGCGGCCGAGGGAGGTTTCGAGGGCGCGGCCGCCCCAGACGCGTTCTTGGTAGAGAGGTTGAAAACGGAGGAGTTCGTTCATGGATCGAATTGAGATTGGAAACAAAATGGATGGATCGAAAAGACGATGAGTCAGTTGGAGGAAACGGGCGACGCGAATAAGCGGCCCGGATGGAATGCGTTTGACCGTGTGTGGTGGCGACGCGTGTGGTATTCAGCTCACATTGATTTGTTCAGCGCCCGCCAAACCACATGCCCAAGCCCGTAAACTCAAACTCAAATAACAGACCCTCTTTCCCCGCCCAGAGGCTCAGCCCGCGCTGGCTGACCGCAACGCTCTGCCTGCTGTTCGGGGTGTTGCTGGTCGTGGCCATGATCGGCTTCGAGCCCGAGCAGAGCCGCTGGGTGCGCGACACACCGATCAACACCAACCCCGTGGGCAGCATCGGGGCCGAGCTTGCCTGGTGGTCATTCCGGTTGCTCGGCGTGGTGGCGTGGCTGGTGCCGGCCTTCCTCTTCTGGACCACCTGGGTGTCGATTCGCATTCCGCGTCAGGTTACGTGGTTGCGTGTTGTTGTCATGTTCATCTGTCTTTTCGCCGCGTGCGGGCTGGGCACGATGTTTCAGGGCAGCACGGAGGCTGTATCCAATACCCTCAGCGTGGGCTGGGGCGGGCAGGTGGGGGAGGCGGTTTATGAGAAGTTTTTCTTTGTCTATTTTGGCCCCATTGGGTCCACCCTCATTCTGGGCTTCATTTACCTCATCGGCCTGATGTTCATCCTCACCCCGGACGTCCGGCAGGAACTCGACAAACTCCTCGCCAATTTCCACCGCTGGCGCGAAGAACGCGCCCGCCTCCGCGCCGAACTTGCCGAGGCCCGCCGCATTCGCCGCGAAGCCGACGAAAAAGCCCGTGCCGTCGCCGCCGAGGCCGAAGCCAAGGCCGTGCTCGCCGCCGAAGCCGCTGCTGCCGCCGAGGCGAAGCGCAATGCTGAACTCAAAGTCACTCGCGGCGCG
>NZ_ABEA03000096.1 GCF_000171235.2 Geminisphaera colitermitum TAV2
GGCTTTGGGCTCATGGTCGGGATCGGATCATGTTAACCAAGTCACAAGTGCAGCGTTTGCGCGGGTTGCGCGAAAAGAAACACCGCGAGGCGGAGGGGGTTTTTGTCGTCGAGGGGGCCAAGGTCGTGCGCGAATTGCTCGCAGCGGGACAGGAGGGGGAGGGGGGGGGATTCAAGGAGTTTTATGTGACGGAGGCGGGGGAGGCGGAATTGGGCGCGTTGACGGGAAACATACAGTGCGCGCGGGTGCGCGTGAGCGTGGCAGAGATGGCGCGGATCAGCCATTATCCGACGCCGTCGGGGGTGTTTGCGGTGGGTCGGATGTGGCGGCGGGCGTTGCCGGAGGAGGGGCTGGCGAGAGGATTAACGCTCGCGCTCGATGGGGTGCAGGATCCGGGCAATGTGGGCACGTTGTTGCGGATCGCGGATTGGTTCGCGCTCGATCGCGTGGTGTTGTCGCCCGATTCGGCGGATGTGTTTTCGCAAAAGGTGATCAATGCCAGCATGGGTTCGTTCGCGCGCGTGGCGGCGCATGTGGTTCCGCTGGCCCCCGCGCTTGCGCGGGCGGCGGCGGGGGGGGGGGGGACGCCGGGCGTGCCGGTGCTGGGGTGCGATTTGGGGGGCGAGGATGTGCATTCGCTGACACCGCCGTCTGGTGCAGGGGGGGGGGGGGGGACGGGGGCGTGGCGCGATGCGGTGATCGTGATCGGGAGCGAGGGCCGGGGTCTTTCGCCGGCGGTGCGGGCAACGGTGACGCGTTTCGTGACGATCCCGAAATACGGCCGGGCCGAGTCGCTCAACGCAGGCGTGGCGGCGGGCATCGTGTGCGCGGCGTTGCGACGCGGAAACAATGAACAGTGAAACAGTGAACAGTGAACAATGAAACAGTGAGCAATGAACAGTGAGTAGTGATTGTAGTTAAAGGTTCATTACGCACTGCCTGTCGCCCACTGCTTTACTGTTCACTGTTTCACTGTTCATTGTTCACTGTTTCTTCGCTGCGGTGTCCAGGGCGGCGGCGTAGTAGCGCACGCCGGCGGCAACCGCCTCGGCGATGCTCTGACGGTAGGCAGTGGTGGCGATTTTGCGGGCTTCGATCGCGTTGGAGAGATAGCCGGCTTCGATGAGCACCGCCGGGCAGGGGGCCTGGCGAAGCACGGCGAAGCGCGCGCGTTTGAGGCCGCGGTCGGCGCTGCCGAGGCGTGACAGGAGTTGCCGGTGGATGTGGTAGCCGAGCACGGTGTTCCAGGCGTCGTGGTCGTTGCCGGGTTGTGCGATGGCATCGGTCGAACCGAGGCGTTCGGACGAGGTGGAGCGTTGGTAGCGGGGGGTCAGGATGTAGGTTTCGGTGCCGTTGACGGTGGCGGCGCCGGCGGCGTTGAAGTGGATGCTGAGGAAGAGGTCGGCACCGGCCTTGGCGGCCATTTCGGAGCGGGCGCCGAGGTCGATGAAGCGGTCGTCGGAGCGTGTCATGAGCACGCGCCAGCCGCTGCCGGAGAGTTGTTTTTGGAGCTGGTTGGCGACGGCGAGGGCGAAGTTTTTTTCGTCGTATTTGAACTGCTTGTTTTGCGTGCCGGTATCCTTTCCGCCATGACCGGCATCGATGACGATGGTGCGCAGGGGGCGGGTGATTTTGAGCGCGTTGGGGCGGAGGATGGGGGCAAATAATCCTTCGGCGTCGATTTGCGCGAGGTAGAGGGTGCCAGGGCGGGCGGTCACGGGGTCGCCGAGGTAAACGCGCAGGCCGTTGAGGAGGGCTTCGCGTTTGTCGTATTCGATTTCGATGCGCGTCCAGCGGTTGGCGAAGGCGAGGCGGGTGTTGGGGGCGAGCCATTCGGGTTTCAAGCCGTAGCGGGCGAAAAACACTTTCGCATCGATGTAGGCGACTCCGTTGAGTTTCAACGTGGCGGGTGCGCTGGTCGTGGGGTTGCGCGCCGGGAGGCGTCCGCCGGGGCGCGTAGGCTGGGCCATCAGGCCGCCGGGGCCGGCGAGGAGGACGCTGGCGAGCAGGAGCAGGCGCAGGTATGTCAAAAGAAAGCGGGCCGGTGTTCGCGGCCCGCGAGTGGTGCGGTGGCTGGTTGTCGCGGGGTTTCCCTCCACGGGTCAGCCCTCGGTGCCTGGGGGGGGGGGGGGGGGGGCCCGCGTCGTCGTTTTCGTCGTCGTCGTCGCGGTCGTCGTCCTTGCCGGTGTCGTCGATGGCTTGTTCGCCTTTTTCGAGGACGTATTTGCGCTTCCGTTTGTTGGGCGGATTGGGCGTGAGCATGACGTTGATCTGCTTGCCCATCTGGCGGGGCGTGGAGTCGGGATGGCCCATGCCGGCGAGTTCTTCCAGGGCGCGCTTGATCACGTCAAAACCGAGTTCGGGACGGGCCATTTCGCGACCGCGGAATTTCAGGCGAAGTTTCACCTTGTTGCCGTGGTCGAGGAATTCCTCCGCGTGTTTCACCTTGGTGAGAAAGTCGCCTTTCTCGATGCGCGCGGTGAACTCGATCTCTTTGATCTTGGAGGCCGTTGCCTTCACGTGGCTGGTTTTTTTCTGCTCTTCATAGACATACTTGCCGAAGTCCATGATGCGGCAGACGGGGGGATCGGCGGTCGCGGCCATCTCGACCAGGTCGAGATTGAATTGCTGGGCGAGCGCGAGCGCCCGGTCCGTGGCCATGATGCCGAGTTGTTTGCCTTCGGGGGAAATCACCCGGATTTCGGGAACCCGGATGCGCTGGTTGCGCCTGATATGCGCGAATGGGTCGTTGTTACGACGTTGATATTGGCCGGGTCGCCGGCCGCCACCTTGGGGAAAAGAAATAGCCATCAATAATTAAGTGCTGTGGATCGGATCGGTATCAAACGGCAGCGGTTCTCTAGGAGATAATTTCCGGGATCAACAACTAAGTGGCGGCTTTCGGCTGGCATGTCCCTGCCATTTTTGCGTTGAACCGCGGTCGCCCCCGGCCCCATTTCAGTTCTTCCTATGGTCGTCATGGTCTTTTCCACGGTTCACGGGGTCGCCGTTTCCACACTGGCCTTTGTCATGGGCAAGTCGCCCATGGAGCTTTTCGCCCACGGCGGACCGGTCATGTGGCCCATCCTGCTCGTGTCGTTCATCGCCGTGACGGCCGTTGTCGAGCGCGCGATTTTTCTTCTCCGGGAGAACGCCCGCCGCCAGCCCGAGGTCGTCGAGGCCATGCTCGAAAAGGTCGAGGCGCGCGATGCCGAGGGCGCCGTGGCGCTGGGCCGGCGCAGCCGCGATTATGTGGCGCGCATCCTGGTGTATGCGCTCACCCACCGCGACCACTCGCCGGGCAACGCCTTCACCCGCGCCGCCAACCAGGAGCTTTCCCGCTACCAGCAGGGTATCGCAGTTCTGGATACGTGCATCACCATCGCCCCGCTCCTCGGCCTGCTCGGCACCGTCACGGGCATGATGAACACCTTTGGCGCGCTCGGCTCCGGCGACATCGCCGCCAATGCCGGCCAGATCACCGGCGGCGTGGGCGAGGCGCTCATCGCCACCGCCTGCGGCCTGGCCATCGCGATCGTTGGGCTGTTGCCATTCAACGCCCTCAACACCCGCATCGAGCAGGCTCGACACGCCATCTCCGACGCCGCCAACGCCCTCGAACTCATCCTCAAGAAAAACGAAAAATCCTGAAACGTGCCCGCCCTCTTTCAGCAGTCCGCCCATGTCACCAGCGCCGCTCCGCCGCGCCGGGCGCGTATTGAGATCATCCCGTTGATTGATGTGATTTTTTTCCTGCTCGCCACCTTTGTTCTCTTCACCCTCTCGCTCAACAAATCCGGAGGACTCCCCGTGATGCTTCCCGCCGCCGCCAGCGGCGAGGCCCGCGACCCTGCGCACGCCGTAACGCTGACCCTTCGTGCCGACGGTTCGCTTGGCTGGGACAAACGTTCGCTGACCCCCGACGAATTTCTCGCCGAACTTCAAGCCCTGCGCCAAGTCACGCCCGACGCCCGCATTCTCATCAACGGCGACGAGAACGCCCTTTGCAGCCAAGTCCGCTACGTGGTGGACGAAGTCCGCAAGGCCGGTTTCACAAAGGTGCATTTCGAGACGCGCATTCGGGACAAGGCCGAAAGCCCGAAGGCTGAAGGCTGAAAAACACAGAATCCGAACATCCAAACACCGGATACCCTCGCATCCACATGACCTTTTCAGCCTTCAGCCTTCAGCCTTCAGCCCTTTCCGCAAAACGCCGGGCGCGCATCGAGATCATCCCGCTAATCGACGTGATCTTTTTCCTGCTCGCCACCTTTGTTCTCTTCACCCTCTCGCTGAACAAAATCCAGTCCCTCCCCGTCACGCTTCCCCAAGCCCAGCCCTCCGCGCCCGCCAGCCCCGCCGACGATGAAGCCGTTGTCCTGCAAGTCTCGGCCAACAACACCGCATGGTGGAACCGCGAACTCATCCCGCTCGCCGAAGTCCGCCCGCGCCTCGACCACTATCGCGCCACCTCCCCCAGTCCGCGCGTTCTCGTTTCCAGCGACGACGACGCCCGTTATGGCGACCTCATCCACGTCCTCGACCACGTCCGACTCTCCGGCATCGGCCAAGTCTCCATCGAAACCGCCTGGCGCGCCCCCGGACGATAACGCAACCAGACGCAGTCACGCCTGCGCCATTCCCAATCCCGCATTTCGCATACCGAATCCCGTCTTCATCCTTGTCCCGCGATCTCCTCATAGCCCTCCTTGCCTCCGTGGTGCTCCACGCCGCCCTTGCCCTCAGCGGACAGTGGCGCTCCGGCCCGCCTGCGCCTCCGCCGTCCGAGGAAATTCCCACGCTGACCGTGCTCC
>NZ_ABEA03000095.1 GCF_000171235.2 Geminisphaera colitermitum TAV2
GAAGGTGCTGGTGCCGATGACGGTGATGGTCGCGCCTTTTTCGATGAGGCCGGAGCGCGAGACGGCTTCGTAGCGGCGGCCATCAACGAAGACGTAGCCGGTGGGGGCGAGTGTTGTATCGGCGGTTCCGATACTGCCGGCGATGCCTTCCGCGGCAACGGGGGGCTGGCTCTGGCTGTCGATGCTTTTGTGCAGGAAGAAGCGGCGTCCCCAGCGTGTGCGGGGCAGGATGGCAAATTCGATTACGAGCAGGATGCCGACAAGCAGCAGGGCGACGGCGACCGCAATGCCTCCACCCGTCGCGCCGTGATAAACAAAGGCGAGGGCGCAGCCGACGATGAGCGAGAGCGCGCCCAAGGTGCCGAGTATTGCACCGGGGACAACGACTTCAAAGGCGAGCAGAAGGACGCCGATTAAAAAGAGAAGGAGAATGGCGTTCATCAGGGCCTTGACGGGAGTGGATTGGCGAGAGCGGGGGACGCAGGGCAAGGCCCTGAACGTCGAACATCCAACGTCGAACATCCAACATCGAATGTGGAGAGCTGTGATTGAAAAATGGAGTTTACGGACATCAGGTATGTGTGTGGGGGGGGGGGGGGGATGGATGGATCGTTTGTAGGTTCAGGTATTGGGCGTTGGATGTTCGACGTTGGATGTTGGATGTTCAGCGGCGGGCATCATCGCCGCCGCTGTCTTCTTCGACGAGGAGTTCGAAGCCTTGGCGTCCGATGACGCGGACGCGGACGTCTTTATCAATGGTGCCGACGGCCACGCGGGCCTCGTAGTGGCGGCCGTCGATCTTGATCTGACCGGCGGGGCGTAGTGCGGAAACGGTGACACCTATCTGGCCGAGTTGCGTGGCTTCGGCCCCGGGACCGGCGTCGGTGTCTTCGGCGGTGGACGCGCCGCCAATCGCCGCCTGGAGCACGAGGCGGTCGAGGAACCAGCCGCGGGGGAGGAAGCGGAGGACGAGCAGGCCGCCGCCCACGGAAACGGCGATGCCGACAAGGAGGTTGGCAAGGGGGCGGGTGAACATGCCCGAGGAGATGGTGATCGGTTCGTTGGGCCAGAAATCCGTCATGGACCAGACGAGCGCGCCGAGCATGAGGGCGAGGCCGGTGAGGGCGAGAAAGACGGTGCCGGGGAAGAAAATCAGCTCCACGGCGACAAGCAGCACGCCGAGGGCGAAGAAGAGCCAGGCTTCGTTGCCGGAGAGTCCGGCGATGTAGTGGCCGAAAAATACAATGGCGAGCAGGATGCCGCCCGCGATGCCGAAGAAGCCGAAACCGGGGGTTTTGAATTCGATAAAAATGCCGAGCAAGCCGAGTCCCATGAGGATGGGGGCGATGGTCGTGATGTATTGGGCGACGCGTTCGGACCAGGTGAGTTCGAGCGTGGTGAGGCGGTAGTTGCCCGCGCCGTATTTTCCGGTGAGGAGTTCGTCGATGTTTTTGGCGATGCCGGTGGCGAAGAGGGGGCGGGGCGGGTCGCCGTAGGGGCGCATGGCTTCGGTGGCGGTGAGGGAGAGGAGTTTGTCGGCGGGTTTGATGACGGTGTCGCCGATCTTGAATTCAAATTTGGGGTTCATCATGGCTTCGAGAACCTCGCCACGCCGGGGGTCGGTTTCGGAGTAGGCGCGGATTTTGGCGGTGAGGTAGCTTTCGACTTTGCGCTTCATGGATTCGCCGACGTCCTTGCCGTCGGAGTTGACGACTTCGGCGGCTCCAATGACGGCGCGGGGGGAGAAGTAGATGTGGTCGGTGACGCCCGCGATGAGCGCGCCGGCGGACATGGCTTCGTCGTTGACGTAGGTGAGGGTCTCGCCGGGGAACTGGTCGAGGGCTTCCATGATGTCGAGGGTGACATCGACGCGTCCGCCGGGGGTCTTCATGTCGAGGACGACGGCGGCGGCGTTTTGTTTGATCGCCTCCTTGAGGCCGCGGCGGAGGACGTAGAGGACGGGCGGGGTGATCTGGTCGCGGACCTGAATGACAAAAACGTGGGCCGGGGTGTCGGCGTTGATGGCGGGTGTAGGGTTTGGGGTTTCGAGTTTAGGGTTGGAGGCAGGCGCGGGGGCGGGTGCGGACGCAGGAGCGGGGGAGGAGGGGGGAGCCTGGGTGTCGGCCGTTGGGGTTGGGGCGGGGTCATCCGTTGCCGCGAGGAGCGAACAGGCGCAAACCGTGCCAAGGAGGAGCTGCCAAAGGCGTTTCATAACAGGGCTGACATGAACATCTCCCGATGCGCGCCGCAAGCATGCGCATGGAGTATTCGCGTTATATTCTGCTGTTACGCAGAGAGGCAATGGTTGCGGGGCTGACGCCGCAGGCGTTCTGGGGGAGGTGAGATATTTCGGATGGGCGGCGCTTCGCGCCGTCGGCGGGTCAGGAGACCCGCCCTCCTACTTGGGGATGGAGGGGGTCCAGCCGTCGGCGGAGGGGGGGGGCTGGGCTGCTCCGGGAGGCGTGTAAGCGCCGTCGGTCGCAGGGGGGCGGGGGGGCTCAACTACTCCGGGTCCGGGATCGAAGCGGGCAGGGAGGGGGATTTTTAGTTCGTCCTCCAATTCGCGTATGCGCTCAAGGACTACGTGCGGCATGGCATACATGGCGGCTTCGCCGTCCTTGGGGAGCGTGGGATAGAGTTTCTTGAGCCAGGCCAGGGCTTCGGGTTTGCGGTCAATGCGACGGAGGAGTTCGGCGTAGATGCGGAAGGCGTAGGCGGGGCAGTTGGGTTGTTCGGTGGCCTTCAAATACCACTCGGAGGCGGTGGCGGGGTCTTTGAGGCGGTTCAAGAAGACGTTGGCTATTTCGATGTAGAGGAGGGGTTCGTGGGGGTGGAAGCCGAGGCCGGTCTTGAGGAAATCGACGCCGACGCTGGATTGTTCTTCTTCGAACTTGCGCTTCACGGCGTCGGGCACGCCGGCGTCGTCGATGGCCTTTTCGATGATCTTTTTGTCGAACTTGCGTTTATCGGTGTCAGGAACCTTGGCCCAACCGCCGAACTTTTCGATGGCCTTTTTGAGGGCCTCGTCGCCGGCCTTTTTGAGAGCCTCGTCGATATTCTTCTTGATCTCCTCGTCGATGCGCCAGTTGGGCATGTCGTAGGCGATCATGCGGGAGCCGTTTTGCCAGAAATAGATCGGGCGCGGGTCAATGGCAGTGACGAGTTTGATGTAGGTCTGCGTGGCGGGCAGGTCGTAGGTTTCCCAAACGGTGTTGGTGCGTATCCAGAAAAAGTCGGCAACGATGGCTTGAAAACCTCCGAGGAGGCCGACGGTGAGGCCTTGGCCAAGCGCGCCTTCGATGGACTTGAAGTTGAAGGCGGGTTGCGCGGCTTTGATTTTGGTCCAGGCGGGCGTTTCCAAGGGGCGAACGGCAGCGCCCACGGCGGCCATTACCACGAGGACGAGGAGCGCCGTGCGGAGGGGACGAAAGGCGGTGGGTGGGTTAAATTTCACGGCTGCGGAAGCTGTAAACAGCAAGGAGGCCAATCACGAGTATGTAGATGAATCCGTAGCCGGCAACGCGCGCGGCAACGGCAAGGTCAATGCCGATTCCCTGGCCAACTTGGTCGGCAAGGTTGAAGAGTTGGAAGTTGGGGAAGATGTAGCTGAGGAGGCGCACTCCTTCGCGGAGAAAGAAGTTGGCCACGTTGCCGTAGGCGTCGCGCGCGAGGTATTGGAGGTGGCAGATGACGAGGACAAAGAAGCCGGTGACGACGGTGTAGAGGTTGGTGTTGGAGAAGCTGGCAATGAGGAGGACGATGGCGGTGAGGACTCCGAATTTGATCCATTGGAGGGCACCGACGATGAGGATGTCGGTGTAGTTGATGAGTCCGCCGGGGGGGAGGTTTTCAGGGTCGAGGGTTTTGAGGATGGCGTGCTCGCGGAAGAGGAGGATGCCGATCATGAGGCCGATGGTGACGGCGCAAAAGATGCCGACGACGGCGAGAACTCCGAGGAATTTGCCGAAGACAAATTCGGTGCGCCAGATGGGTTTGGCGAGGAGGGTGAGGGCGGTGCGGTTTTCGATTTCGCTGAAGAAGAGTTGCGCGGTGGTCGCAACGGTCAGCACGGAGCCGAAAAACACGAGGGCGCCGAAGCCGAAGTCGGCAATGAATTTGAGTTCGGAGGAGCCGAAGTTGAAGTCGCGAAAGAAGAGGGCGCTGGCAACGAGTCCAATGGCGAGGAGGAGCAGGAAGTTGAAGAGTTTCTGGCGAACGGCTTCAAGGAAGGTGTTGCTGGCAATGAGGCCGAGTCGCGCGGGTGAGAAGGGAACGCTATTCATAAAATTAGGAAGGAGAAATTAGGAATTAGGAAATAAGGGCAGGTGATTGATGTGTGTGTGTGGGGGGGGTGGGGGGGGGGGAGGGAATCAGGAGAGAAAAATCAGGAAGTAGGAAGGGGCGGTTTCGCCGCGCATACTGGCAAGTGAACGCGTCGAGTGGTCCGCAGGCATGGGTTTGTTTTTCTAATTTTTAATTCTTAATTTTTAATTCTTCATTCCGCGAGGGAAGAGAGGCGCGGGAGACTTTGCTGAGGAAGAGTTGGTCGAGGCGGGCGCGGGGTTGTTCAACGGCGTTGAGGTGGTGTTTGCGTTGAGCGAGCCAGTGTTTGAAGGCGTCGAGGTCCTCGTCGGAGAGTTTGTCCACGATGAGGGCTTGCTGGTCGCGTTTGCCAACGAGGTCGTTGACGTTGCCTTCGAGGATGAGTTTGCCGCGGTCGAGGATGGCGATGCGGTCGCAGACGTCTTCGATCTGGGCAAGGAGGTGCGAGGTGATGAGGACGGTTTTGCCTTGTTGTTTGAGTTTGAGGATGAGGTCGCACATCTCGGCGGAGCCGACGGGATCGACGCCGGCGGTGGGTTCGTCGAGGACGATGAGCTTGGGGTCGTGCACGAGGGATTGGGCGAGGCCGATGCGTTGGAGCATGCCTTTGGAATAGGTGCCGACGCGGCGGTGCGAGGCACCGGAGAGGCCAACCCATTCGACGACTTCTTTGACGCGGGCGTCGAGTTTGGCGCGGGGGACGCCGCAGACGCGGGCGTAAAAGCGAACGAGTTCGGCACCGCTGAGGTAGCGGTAAAAGTAAGGGGCTTCGGGGAGGTAACCGACGTTGCGGCGGGAGGCGACTTGTTCGCTGGGGATGCCGAAGACGCGGCATTCGCCGAGGGTGGCTTCGAGGAGGCCGAGGATGACTTTGATGGTGGTGCTTTTGCCGGAGCCGTTGGGGCCGAGGAGGCCGAAGACCTGGCCTTGGGGGATGGTGAGGCTGAGGTTGTCAACGGCGCGGAGTTTCACGCCGCGCAGGCTGATGGGGAAGTCCTTGGTGAGGCCGCGTATTTCGATGGCCGGAGGGGCGGCGGGCGCATCCGTGGTGGTGGTGGGAGAGGTGGTGGTGGCGGTGGCGGACATGAGTGGATTATTGGATTTGAAAACCGGAGAATTGCGGCGGTGTGGGTGCGGGGCGCGAGGTGCGCTCTGTCTTGCGAATGTAGCCGTGCATGCGTTCGTCAATGGCTTTGATGAAGGCGTCGATGTCGCGGGGAGAACCTTCGGCGTCGAGTTGCACGCGGCCATCGTCGAGGTTTTGCACGCGGCCCGCCACGTCGAATTCGCGCGCGATGGAGAGCGTTTCCTGACGGAATCCGACGCCTTGCACGTGACCGGTGAAATATACGGTTTCGTGGCGCATCTCGTTACTCGTGCTGTTCATGCGGGCTTTGGATAAATGAGAAAGAGGTCTTACGATGAACGGGTGGGGACGGTGGTGGAGAAACAGGTGGAGTTACTAGGAGAGGTCTTTGCGGTGATTCAACCCGGAAAATGACTTTCCCCGGCGGTTTTTGAGCTGGGGTTGGGGTCGGGGTTTTTGAGTTGGTCTTTCCAGCCGAGGATGCGGGCTTGGGCGCCGTATTTCTCGGCGGTGGTTTTGTCGCCTTTTTCCATCCAGATGCGGGAGAGGGTGGTTTTGATGAGGAGGTCGTCGGGGCGAAGGGTGTCGGCGCGTTGCGCGGCGTCGAGCGCGGTGTCGAGGGCGGCGTCGCGCGTGTGGCCGGGGTGGTCGCGGGCGTTGAGGGCGACTTCGGCCAGGGTGTGCCAGGCTTCAAAGGAGGTGGGAGCGGCTTGGGTGGCGCGGTGGAGCTTGGCCAGGGCAGCGTCGAGGTCGCCCATGGTGTAGTCAAAGGTGGCG
This sequence comes from Geminisphaera colitermitum TAV2, assembly GCF_000171235.2. GTDB lineage: Bacteria > Verrucomicrobiota > Verrucomicrobiia > Opitutales > Opitutaceae > Geminisphaera > Geminisphaera colitermitum. The sequence goes on from NZ_ABEA03000095.1 coordinate 6,188, forward strand.
TCTTCGATGAGGGTGGTGAGTTCGTGGTCGGTCATGTTTCCGGGTGTCTGGGACTGGCCGGTTCAGCACATTTCTTCGTAGATGCGTTCGTATTCGGCAACGGAGCAGGCCCAGCCGAAGTCGCGGGCCATGGCGCGTTGCTGCGCGCGGCGGTGGCGGGGCGTGTCGGAATAGAGGAGGAGGGCGCGTTCGAGGCCGTGGCGGAGGCCGTTGGCGGTGGGGGGGAATAGAATACCGGTGCCTTCGGCGGGGTGGCCGTCCACGTCGATGACGGTGTCGATGAGGCCGCCAACGCTGGATACGAGGGGGATCGTTCCGTAGGCTTGCGAATACATCTGGTTGAGGCCGCAGGGTTCGAATTTCGAGGGCATGAGGAAGAAGTCGGAACCGGCTTCGATGAGGTGGCTCATGGCTTCGTCATGCACGGCGCTGAGGGCGACTTTGCGGGGGGCGAGGACGGTGAGTTCGCGCAGGCCGCGTTCGAGGGTCTTGTCGCCGGTGCCGAGGACGATGAGGCGGCAGTCGGAGCGTTGGAAGAAGAGGTGGTTGTCGAGGACGAGATCGACGCCTTTTTGCGTGGTGAGGCGGCAGACCATGCCGATGACGGGGCCGGGGTAATCGGGGTCCATGCCGTGGCGCACGAGGAGTTCGCGGCGGCAGCGGGTTTTGCCGGCGAGGTCGGTGGCGGTGTAGTTGGCGGGTAATGAGGGGTCGGTGGCGGGGTTCCAGATGGTGGTGTCGATGCCGTTGAGGATGCCGACGAGGTCGTCGGCCCGGGTTTTGATGACGCCGTCGAGGCCGGCGCCAAATTCGGGGGTCTGGATTTCGAGGGCGTAGCGGGGGCTGACGGTCGTCACGCGGTCGGAGAAGAGGATGCCCGCTTTCATGAGGCTGATCTGGCCGTAGAATTCGATGCCGTCGATGCCTTGGAGTTCGGAGGGGAGGTTGGTGCGGATGAAGCTCTTCATCGGAAACACGCCTTGGAAGGCAATGTTGTGGATGGTGAACACGGTGCGCAGGGCGAGGGAGACTTGGTAGCGTTCTTCGGTGTGGCGGAGGAGGAGGGGGAGGATGCCGGTCTGCCAGTCGTGGCAGTGGACGAGGTCGGCCTGGTATTCGAGGAGGCGGAGGGATTCGACGACGCCTTTGCAAAAGAAGACGAAGCGTTGGTCGTTGTCTTCGTAGTCGCGCGCGCCGTTGCCGTAGGGGTTGCGGCGGTCGAAGAATTCTTCGCGGCACACGAGGTAGATGGTGAGGTTGTGCTTGGGGCGGAAGCAGCGGAGGTCGCCGGACATGAATTCGTCGCCCATCTCGATGCGCAGTTTGGTGAGGGGAGCGGCGAGGGCGGCGTCGGGGTGGTCGAGGATCGCGCGGTAGCCGGGGAGGAACACGGCGACTTCGTGGCCGCGGTCGGCAAGGGTGGAGGTCAGCGCCCCGGCAGCATCAGCCAGGCCACCGGTTTTAACGTAGGGGAACAGCTCACTGGCAACATGGACGATCTTCATCGTGTGCGAGGCTCGCAGTCCGCACGCGGGGGCGGCAAGGCGCAAGTGGCAGCCGCAAGGGGGGGGGGGGGGAGGGGGGGGGAGAGACCGAGGCGAAGTGGTGTTTATTCCCAAAATCGCACTTTGATAAAGGTTCTTCGACGTTTTCAGTGGAGACTCGATAAGTTGATATAGCGGGAGTTGGCGCGGTAGCGCCCGTAGCGCAGGCATCTTGCCTGCCATCTAAATTGATTGCGCGAAGCGCGGTGGCATTTGCTGCGTTTAGTTTTGGGAAGCAGCGCTTCGCGCCAGCGACTCGATTGCAGGCAAGATGCCTGCGCTACGGGCGCTCCCGCGCCACCTCTCGTCTATCCACCGAAAACGTCGAAGAACCTTGATAAACGAGCCACAACATGACCGACAAACCACTTGCGCAGGGGGACGGGGGTTCCTTGGTCGAACAGGATTTTCATGCACTATGCACTCATGCAACTTTCAGGGTGCCGGTTGCAAATTCGAGAACGTCGTCGACCTGGCGCTTGGATACCCCAGGAAACCACGTGAGGAATTCGTCCACCGTGGCTCCGTCTTCCAAGTTTTCGAACAACGCTGCGACAGGGATCCGGGTGCCACGAAAAACCCATGCTCCGCTGACTTTGTCAGGGATGCGTTCCACAGACGGACAATCCAACCAGTCAAACATAATGCGGGAAACGTAGTGTGGTTTGTAGATTGAGCAAGCCTGTGGGTGCCGGGTTTGCCTCGTCGCCTGCCATTCCCGCCTCCCTGTCCTGCGCCTCCCGCCGTTCCTGCTGGCTGCCCCTGATGATCACTTGTTGGCGTCCGCCTTCGCCGTGGCGCTGGTTCCAGTATTCGTCTCCGCCGATGCCTCGAGTCCGGCGCGGATGTCGCGGAGTAGTTCCGAGTCGCTGGCGATGCCGCGCACGCCGTTGACCACGAACTGGACTCCGACGCACAGGATCAGAAATCCCATGATCTTGGTCATGGCGTGGAGGCCGTTGACGCCGAGATGATGCACGAGTCGCGTTGCCAGCCGGAGCACGCCGTAGGTAATGCAGGCCACGACGAGGATGCCGATGAAAACGCTCACGTAATCAAGCCAGCCTGACGACATTGAGGCCAGGCCGATGGTAACCGAGATCGCACCCGGGCCGCTCAGGCTCGGCATGGCGAGCGGGGTGAAGGAGACGTCCGCTTTTTTGCGCGACTCGGCTTTTTCCTGCGGAGTCTGGTCGTGGTCGTCTTTTGGATACAACATGCGCATGCCGACGCCAGCCACGATAATGCCGCCCGCGATTCGCAAGCCGGGCAGCGAAAGGCCGAAGAAGTTCATGATAAAACTGCCGCAGACCAAAAAGGTGGTGAGGATGGCAACCATGTAGAGCACGCCGCGCCGGGCCTGCTCGTTGCGCTCGGCGTCGGTGTCTCCTTCCGTGATGGCGAGAAACAATGGCGCGGTGCTGAATGGGTTGATGATCGGCAAAAGTGCCGCGATGGAGGCGAAGATCAGACTCATGTTTTGATTTCCGCCCGCACTCGAATGCCCAAGCCCGCCGGATGCAAGCATGAGGGGCGCCTACAGCCTGCGTAGAGGAGGAGGGGGGGGGGCGAGGAGGCCGGGGGGGGGGGGGGACTGGGCGCGATGTAATGCCGATGGAGTCGCGGCGCCACGGAGTTATTTGAGGGCTTTGTCCACGGGCTGATCGGCGCCGGCCCAGACGCGGGCGCTGGTCCAAGGCGCATCGGGCTGGCTCCAGAAATCGTCCGACGCTGGCAGTCCGAGCGGGAGAAATGCCGTCGTGCACAGATAAAGGCTACCCGTGCTGATGTAGACTTCGCCAAGTCCCGGCTGGTGTCCGGCGAGACCTATGCGCAGCCAGCCGGCGCCGTCGTTGCCGGTGTCGTTGTCGAATGTTCCCGGTGCCCCCAGCGTGCGGCGTATCACAGCAGTGAGCGCGCCGCGGACTTGCGCGGGGGCAACGCCTTCGGGCAACTCGCGCCGCAACGCCATCTGTGCGAGCAACTGGAACGCGCCGCAGCGATACGCGATGGAGCGTCCCACGGGCGGGAACGAGCCGTCGGGTGCGATCAGGCGCTCCAGCACCGCCGCGTAACGAACCGCGCGGGCGCGGACGCGCGGCAGCAATTCGCGCCATGCGGCGGGCGCGCGGAGATGCGGCGCGGCGGTTTCGAGCACATCGAGCAGCATGGGCTGGATGACGAAGCTGTTGTAAAAATCCCAGTGAAACTCCGGTCCGTCGCCGTAAACGCCATCGCCGAGGTACCATTGCTCGTGCTGGCGGACGGCGTAGTCGATACGCATGAAGTCGGCCTCGTCCGTGAAGCGGAGCAGCGCGGCTTCGATCATGGCGGAGAAGAGGAGCCAGTTGTTGAAACCGGGCGTGGTGACGCGGGTGGAGCGCAGTGCCTCCGCGAGTCGCTGGCGGGTGATTTCGTCGAGGTCGTGCCAGAGTGCGCGCGGGGCGCGAAGCAAGGCGTGGGCGAGAAACGCCGCGTCCACAAGAGGCTGTCCGCCTTCGGTAAAGTTGAGCCGGTCGGGTGAGCGGGGATCGACCGCCTGCGTCATCGCTTCGCGGGCGAGCACGGCGAGGCGGTGTTGCGGTTGCAACTCCATCCATGGTGCGAGTCCGGCCAGCGTGCGCCCGAAGGCTTCGAGGTGCGTGACGGTTGCGCGCGATGTCGTGTGTCCCTGGATACACTCGATGGGCATGGAGGCGCGCAGCCGTCCTTGCGCGAGCGCCTCAAGCACGGGCGTGGCAACGCGGGAGAGCGTGGTTTCCCAATACAGGCGGGGGGAGGCGAGGGGGGCGGATGCGGGAGAAGATGAGGGCATGGCGGCAGATGTTTCCCGCACCCGATGAGTGAGACAATCGTGAATTGGATGCAGCAGTTTGATCCCGCGATCAACCGGGGATCAATTCAACCGGGGATCAATCGTACCAAACCGCGTTTGTCGTTGCATTCGACCCTGTGGGGAGCACTTTGCGGCAAACGGTCCTTCGACCGCCCAAGTATGAGCGACTACAACACTGACGGCACCTTTGATAACTCGTGGGATGATCGTGGGGACGTGGTTTGGAACGAGTTCGACTGGGAGCAATACCTGCGCGAACAGGACGAAGTGCTCCTTCGTTACATCGCTTGTTACGAAAAACTTAGGAACCATCCGCAGCGTCTCGACGAAACCGCCCGCTTGATGGGCTGGGATATCGAAGAGTGGAGCGGCGAAACGGAAACCAACCCGGAAACCGCGAAAACCGACACTCCCCAGTCCTCATCTTCCTCCTCGTCCTCCGGCGCGGCGAACGATGCCGCCAACGCCGCCGCTTCCGGCCCTGCCGCCGCCGCTGACTCCCCTTTCGCTTCCGACGCGACCAGCGATGACGACAATTCCGCTTCCGCAAAGGAAGACGGCGACCTGATCCCGGACATGAGCGACGACATGGAACCTTATACGTTGCAAAAAAATCCGGTTTTCGTCGCCACCCGGGCCATCTATCTGAGCCTCACGCGCAGTTGGGAGCGCCTCGCGGCTGATCCGGCAAAAGTGCCGCAGCCATTCGCCATTGGTTACATGGGAGCCCTGCAACGCGGCGAAACGCAGTCACTGCTCGCCATCCAGGCGCTCGATTTTGGTGATTATGCCCTGGCCATCAGCTTGTTAAAGCGTGCCCTGCTGGAACTCAACGCCACCATGGGACGCTTGGGCAAGGTCGCCGAACTCGGCGAACGCGCCTCCAAACCCCTTCGCGCCTACTGTGCCGGCGCGATGTCGCGCTTGTTTGACCTGCGCGAGATATGGCTGCGAGTGATGAGCGAATGCCGCTACGAACTCGCCTACCCCTCGGATGACGATTACGACGACGAGGACGAAGAGGACGACGAAGATTGATTTCCGGCGCATCCGGCGCCGCCGGCTGCGAATTCGGCTTCCGTCCCTCCCCTGTGCTGTGGTTGCGTAGCTGGCTGTTACAATCACAACGACGCACTGCCACACCATGCGCTTTTACAAATACCACGCTCTCGGCAACGACTACATCGTGCTCAATCCGGCCGACTTCCCCGCTTGGGGAGCCGCCCCCTCGACCGCGCAGATCCGGGTCGTATGCCATCGCAATTTTGGCGTCGGCTCCGACGGCATTCTCTGGGGACCGCTGCCCTCCGAAAAGAGCGACTGCGGCCTGCGCATCTTTAATCCCGACGGTTCCGAAGCGGAAAAATCCGGCAACGGCCTGCGCATCTTTACGCGCTACTTGTGGGACACCGGACGCGTGCGCAAAAACAGCGCCGACGGCACCGGCGTGGTGACCATCGAAACACCCGGCGGTCACGTTCGCTCTGAAATCCGCGACGCGGGCCGCCTCATCCAAGTCGAGATGGGCCGCGTGAGTTTCAACAGCGCGCAAATCCCCGTGACCCTCGCTGGCGAGGGGGGGGGGGGGGGGGAAGGACGCGATGTGATTAACGAAAAAATCACCATCCTTGACCGCGAGTTCACCTTTTGCGCCGCCACGATTGGCAATCCCCACTGCGTGCTGCCGCTGCCTGAAGTTTCCGCCGAACTCGCGCACAAATACGGCCCGCACTTGGAGACGCATCCCAACTTCCCGCGCAAGACCAACGTGCAATTTCTCCAAATCCTCGACCGCGCCAACATCCGCATCGAAATCTGGGAACGCGGTGCCGGTTACACACTTGCCTCCGGCAGCAGTTCGAGCGCGGCGGCGGCGGTGGCGCGCAAGCTCGGTCTCGTGGACTCATCGGTCACCGTCCACATGCCCGGCGGACGCATCGGCATCGAAATCGGCGACGACTACGCGATCCAAATGACTGGTTCCGTCAACAAAGTCGCCGAAGGCACGATGCACGCCGAGTTGTTCGACGTGACCGTGTAACGCGTGACGGTTTGAAGTGGCGCGGGCGTCCCCGCCCGCATCTCTTCCCCGCCTGCCAAAGCCGAAGTCGTTCACACTTCGGCTTGTTTTGTCCTCAGGCCCTCACGGTTCGATTTTTAGCCATTCGAGGACGTCTGATTTGACGGTATTCCACTTGAGGCAGAAAACTTCAAAACGGCACGTCGTCGTCGTTCACTGGCGTGCCGGGCTCTTCGGGGAGGGGCGCGCCATCGTCTGTCGGAGTCGGTGCGTCAGACGCGGCGCCGACGAGTTCGATTTTCCATGCGTTGAGGTTCACGTAGTAATTTTCCTTCCATTCGCGGCCCCGCAGATCGAAGGAGACCTTGGCCTTGTCGCCGGGGTTGAGGGAGGTGAGGAGGCCGACTTTATCCTTCACGCACTCGAATTTGATGTCCTGCGGGAAGCGACCGTCCTCGATGGTGAGGACAAATTCACGCTTGTTGAAGCCGCTGCCGAAAGTCTGCTCGTCGAAGATTTTTTTGATGGTGCCGATGATCTCAAACATGCCGTCTACGATGAACACAGCCTGCGCCGGGTGGCCAGCCTTCGTTCACGTCTGACCACCGTTCTTTTTTGTCCGGCTTTTGCTCTCTACCTTTTTCTGGATGGCCTTGATCCCGGCGAGGAAATCGCGTTCGGCGGGCGAAAGATCGGGCAACGTTTTCTGGCGGTATTTCCCTTACTCGGCCTGAGCTTTTTCAACGGCCGCTTCATGGCTGACTGTGCCGGCGTTTTCCAGCACGCCTTGGCCGTATCGTTTGGCAAAATCGTCCAACTCTGCGAGCCAGTCTTTCATATATATGGGCTGGTGATTCATGGCGCGCAGTTCAGCCAGATCGAAAAACGCGGAGACCATGCGGTTCAATTTCGCGAGTTCCTCTTCCGTCAGGTAATTTTTGGCGACGGTAATTTCGTTTTTCAGGGGTTGCGACTTGGAAAAGGCGATCATCCCCATGAACGGCAGTTCCGCGTTGGCGCGTTGAGCAATAATTTCCGACGCAGTGTGTCCATGCGCGGCGAAATGGAATTTGTTTTATGCGACCTTGAAGAATTTTTGCGATTCAGGTGTGCGCGGGTCGTAATCCGCGCTGGTGGCGTAGAGGTCGAGGAGTTGCCGGTAGAAAATTTTCTCGCTGGAACGGATGTCGCGGATGCGCTCCAGCAGTTCGCGCCAGTAATTGCCGCCTCCTGCTTTTTTCAGGAGTTCGTCGTTCATGGCGAAGCCCTTGACGAGGTATTCCCGCAGCACGCTGGTCGCCCAGCGGCGGAATTGCGTGCCGCGCAGGGATCTTACACGGTAGCCGACCGAGATGATGACATCGAGATTGTAGAAGGCCACGGGCTTGTCGGAATTTGCAATGTGCAAAAACTGCACATTGCTTTTCCCATCAATCTCTCCTTCGGCAACGGCGTTGTTGATGTGTTTTGTGATGACTGACCGGTCTCTTTGGAACAGCTCCGCCATCTGCGCCTGGGTGAGCCAGACGGTTTCGTTTTCCATGCGAACCTCGATGCGGGTTTTCCCATCCTCGGTTTGGTAAATAACGATCTCTGTGTTTTCGGGATTCATGGCTTCGCTCTCGTGCGGTTTTGTGTCCAATGGCTTGGCTGAGTTTTCCTCCTCTCGCATCTGTGCGGCAAGTTCGGTTTGGAAGAACGGCTGAGTGTCAGGCGATGGGGGCGCAGGTTGGGTGGAGGTCATGCGTCCGAGCGTGGTTGGAAAGGCGCGGGTGGCGTGGCCTGACGATGTCGAGGGGCCAGCCATTGTTCGTCAACAGGCTCTTTCCCGCAGGCCATGGAGCGGGGTGCATTCAAACACGCCGCCCCAAATGAGCGTCGCCTTGAGCTGGTAAGCCGGGTCTGATTTACCGGGGCTCGGAGCCAAATGCCTTTGGGAGATCGGCGGTATGACGTTCACGCGGAGTCGCGAGGCGGAGGGATTCGCTGTCTCTCGTTTCGATTTCGGATGGAGCCTTCATCCGTGACTCATGCGAGGGACCTAAAAAATATCAAAAAAATTCCCGCAGTAAACTTGTGCCATCAAAAGAACCATCTAGAGCATTGTCGGTTCAATTTGTCGCAAGATTTAAGAGATCACGCAGAGATCACGCAGAGGCGCAGAGGCGCAGAGAAAACATAGATTGCTAATTATAAATAAATTACAAACATTGTATTTTTCCGGCTCTGCGTTCTTGTTGCTCAGGATAAAGGGTCATGAGGGAGAAGCGGATGCGAGTGAGGCAAGTTTTTGAGACAGGCTCAACCCCAAGTTTTTGTGATCTGGCTGCCGAGGCTACGTCAGCACCGCTTCCTACTCGGCCGACTCAGTAACCGGCTTGCGCGATCAACGACGAGGCTGTGATGCCAAGTCCAGCAGCCACCTTGACCAGCGCGGTCACACTCGGCTCCTGCTCACCTCGCTCAAGGTTGCCGATGTAATTCGTCGATAAATCCGCCTTCTCCGCCAACTCTTCCTGCGTCAAATCCAACGCCACACGGCACTCCCGTATCACCGCGCCAAGGCGTAAGATAATCTGGTTGCGTTGCATAGGTGGCCGTTTCTTGCCGGGCATCGCTCCACTTTATCAGGTGTCATCATTCACTTAACCAACGATCGTGGGTTTTTTCTTGCATCTGCATTAATCACCAATAAACCCACGATCGTTGGTTTCCTTCTTGACCTAAATTCTCCTATGAAACACCCAACCCTCTCCTCCCCGTTCTTCGGTGATCCCCCCGTGGAAACTTGGAACCAGACGGTTCCCCGTCGTCCCCGGACTGACGCCTTCACACTCATCGAGCTTCTGGCGGTCATCACCATCATTGGTGTCCTCGCCGCCATCGTTATTCCTGTGAGTGCCAAAGTCCGCCAGAGCGCCCGCACGGCACAGTGCAAGTCCAACCTGCGCCAGATCGGACTCGCCGTGATCCTCCACGCCAACGAACAGCGCAACAACACACTCCCCGGTCCCCTCTACGGAAAAATCGCCCCCGCAATCAAAAAAAACGACGCCAACGGACGCCTCGGCCTCTATCTCGCCTCACAATTCCAGACCACACTCATCAACAACGAAGTCGTGATGTTGCCTGTTCTGGTTTGTCCCGGTTTTGCCATGGCGCGTCCCGATCTGATCGGCGTGGACGAATCCAAAAACGCCATCGTTTATGCCAACAACCGTGACCCACTCGTCCCCGGTTACGACGGTTCGGTCTGGGGGTATCCCGGTTCGGCGGACCCCAAAAACCGTCCCGTCCCTCTGCATCAAATCTCCGAGCCGAGCCGCAACTGGATGATCCGGGATATCGATTACACAACCGGCAAAGGCTACGGCTGGCCTGAGGACATGATGGCCCCGGCCCCCGTTCACGGGAACAAATACAACCGGGTTTATTTCGACGGTCACGTCGCCTCCATCCGTCTCTGACCTCTACTCCCCCCCCCCCTTCCACACATTTTTAACCTGCCACCAGAACCCACAACAACCATGAAAAAGACAAGCATCCCTGCCGTCCTTCGCCCTGCGCTCCTCATTCCACTGACCTGCATCGTCGCACATGCGGAAAACTACACCCGCGAGGGCGTCAACGGAACCAACTGGAATGACACAACCCAATGGACTCCATCAGCACTACCTGGAGCCAACGATAACGCATCAATCAACCTGACCGCCACCAGCGATTTCTACGTCAATGGAAACTTCGAACTCGCCAGCCTCACCCTCACCTCTTCGGCGACCACAAACAAGACCCTCAACCTGATTGCCCTTGGCACAAACGGAACCTACTCGTTGGCGGCCTCCCGTGTCACCATCGGCAGCACCAACGCCACCTTGGTATTCCAAAACAACAGCGGCTCCAATCAACGACTGGATGTATCCATCGGGACGCTTGATCTGGGCACTTACGGAAACTCCGTCTCCTTTGGTCGTGCCGATGGCACCCGCGTCCTGAACAACCTTGCGATCAATCACGTCATTTTGGGCGGCGACACCAGCCGCACGCTGAATTTCAATATCAACAACAATTACACCCTTGGGCATCTTGATCTGACCGGCACCGGGACAAAAACCATCAACCTGATTTCACGCGCCACGACATCCGTCGGCATAACGCGTACGGCCACCGTGACCGGCATCGACGACACCAGCAACGCCACCACCATCAAAGGCTCCGTCCGGGAAGCGACCACGGCCAATGCCGCCACGCTGCGCATCACCACCGCCAGCGGAACGGCATACTCGGCCAGCACCATGTTTGCCGACGGCATCGGCGGCACGCTGAAACTCGTCAAGGACGGCGCTGGAACCCAGACGCTGCTCGGCGCAAGCACCCACACCGGTTCCACCGAAATCGAAACCGGCCTTCTGGCGACCGGCGCAACCGGGGACTTCGGCCTGGGCGATGTCCGTGTGGGTGCGGCCAGCCTCACACTGGGCAACGCCGCATCAATCGCCGACACCGCCACGCTCTTTTTCAAAACGGATTCCACGGTCAACCTGAGCTTCACCGGCACCGAACTTCTCGGAGCGTTGATCAACGAAACCAACGGCATCAGCGCGACCGCAGGCACCTACACCGCAGAACAACTCAACGCATTCTTCGGGGTGAGTGTTTTTGGCGGAAACGGATTGTTGAACATCGCGCCTATTCCCGAGCCATCTGTCTGCGCCGCGCTGGGCGGGTTGGCCGCCTTGGGGTTGGCGGGCTTGCTCCACAGGCGGATGCGAAACGTCTGAACATTCTGCGCTCCCTTCCCGATCCAATAACCAACGATACCCTCCCCCCCCCCCGATGCGTCATCCTTTTCCTGCTCTTTTCCTTCTGGCCCTGAGCCTCGGTTTGCCCGGTCTCTCTGCCGAGTTCCTTCACGTGGCGCCCGCGCCTGTCGGAAAAGCTGACGCCCCCGGCACGGAAGAGGCTCCGCTCAATAGCGTGCAGGCGGCGCTGGACCGTGCAAAAGCCGGCGACACGGTGCGCCTGCGCAAAGGCGTTTACCGGGAGCGCGTCGTATTCAAAAACAGCGGACGTCATGGAGTTCCCGTTACACTCGAAGGCGAACCCGGCGCGGTTCTCGACGGCAGCCATGCCGTGACGCTGGACTGGCAACCCGCGCCGGACATCGCCCCTGGTGTGTATCGCGCCGCGCTCGCCTTGAAGACGCGCCATGTCGTGGCCGATGGACGATCGGTGACGATGCTGCGCGACAACTGGGTGCAACCCGGACGGGCGCGTCGAGGTGAGGCGTGGGAATACCCAAAGCTTTTTCGCGATGGGGTGGGCGTGTCCGGCTGGGAAGTCGTCGGCGGACTGGCGCTTTATCGTTTCAAGGAAAAGGAACTTTTCATCCGTTTCCGGGGCGATCGTGATCCGCGTCGGATGGACATCACCGTTGGCCCTCCTCCAGAGCACCCCATCATCCTGATCGACGGGGTGGACCGGTGCGTCGTGCGCGGCCTGACTCTGCGGAATGCCTCGGGTGGAGTGCGCATCGTGCATTCGCTGGGATCGGTGGTCGAGGGTTGCGTGATCGGGCCGGTGGAGGACGGCATCGTCCTCGGCTCCGGCGCTGACCGCGCCACGCTCCGTTTCAACGAAATTTTCTGGAATCCCTTGGGTGAAAACCGTCCGAAAGCGCCCAATTCCATCGACCACTGGACGGCCAACAAGCGGGGTGGCTGGGGAGACAAACGCGGCATCAATCTCATCCGTTCCGCAGGGGGGCACCGGATACATGACAACCACATCCACCATCATTGGGATGGCATCAGTGTGGCGGATGGAGACAGGCGGTTCGACCGCGGCCTGCGCATTCATCACAACCGCATAGAGATTTTGGTGGACGATGGACTGGAAACTCAGGGCGGACAGGAAGACTGTCACTGGCATGACAACTTTATCCAAGGCACCCTCTGTGCCATTCGCCTGAAAGCACCCGATTACGGACCACTCTACATCTATCGAAACATCCTCTGGGATAACCGGGAGGACATCCGAAATTTCGGCGTGAAAGGCTGGAAACACATCTTCAATGCCGAAACCGGCAAATGGGAGCAGACGCACAGCGGCCACGGTTCGCCCGAGGCGCTTCCTGCACGAGTTTACGTATACCACAACACCGGCACGGCACCGGCCGCGATTACCTCCAACGGCGTGACGGACATCGGTCTGCCGAATTACCATTATTTCAACAACCTTTTCTGGGCCATGCGATGGCATCGGGCCAGTGACTCGGTCGCGGTCAATCCCAACTGGCAGGGAGACTACAATGTTTATGTCCGCCGCGGCGACATGCCCGCATGGGACACAAGCGAGGCCGATGCGCATTCCTTCGGCATCGACCTGCACAGTCTCTTCACGACGGGCGATCCCGGTTTCCGGGATGCCGCGGCAGGCGATTTTTCACTCCGGGAAGACAGCCTGGCATGCGGGCGCGGCACGGATTTGCGCACGCGTTTTGGTCAGCCTCTTCCCGGCTGCGAACCGGGCGATTTCAAGGGCGGGCAACCCGACGTCGGTGCGCTTGCATGCGGACAACCCATGCCGCGGATACCTCGTTCCAAAGACAGCCTCCGGGAGGCTCCCGCTGGTTTCTGGCCCGATCCCTGATTCGGGCGATTAACGGAGAATTGGCGAAATTGTTTTCGCAACGCGAGACGTTGTGTGCATCGGTGCTCGCCTCATCTATCGGAGAGGTTTCTTGATTGGCGTTCCGTTCCCATGCCTTCCCGCACACTCCACCTGTTGCCTACGTTTCATCACGACATCGCCTATCTGCAGCGTTGCGACGAGTATTTGCCCGATTGCGAAAAGATCATCGACGAGGCGTTGCGCATCCTTGCCGCCGAGCCGGATTACACGTTCATGATCGAGCAGATTTTCCTGCTCGATTGGTATTGGGAAAAGCGACCGGACCAGCGCGGCGCGTTGAAGCGGTTTTATGACGAGGGACGGCTGACCATCGCGCCGGGCATGTGGACGGTGCCGGACCTGAACCTGCCCGATGGCGAATCGCTGCTGCAACAGATTCGGATCGGCAAAGCGTGGATCGCGGAAAATCTTGGCGGCGTGCGCGAGGAGCCGCGCGTGTGCTGGATCGCCGATTGCTGGGGGCATCCGCCGCAAATGCCGCAACTGGCGCGGGCGTCGGGGTATTTTGGATACGTGTTCTGGCGTTGCATGAGGCCGGAGGTGCAGCAGGCGGATTTTGTCTGGCGCGGTCTCGACGGCAGCGAGGTGGCGGCGCGCTGGATGGCGCGCGGGTATGCGAATCTGCGCTTCCCCACTGAAGCGGCGGCGGTCAACGCGGCGGAGCTTCGCTTTGCCAACACGAACGCGGGCAGTCTGGCGGAACTGGTGGAGCAACTCGACAGCTATTCGGTGCGCGGCGCGGAGGCGGATCAGTTGATCTGCAACGGCGGCGACATGGCGTTTCCGCAGGCCAGCGGTCCGGCGGTGGCGCGGCGGCTGCGCGCGGAAGGGTTGCCGGTGCGGTTCAATTCGCTGGAGGCGTTTTTCGCGGCGCGGGATGCGGCGGCAGGGCAGGGGAGGGAGGGGGGGGAGTTGCCGGTGGTGGAGGGCGAGTTCAACAGCGCGCTGACCGGCACGTTTACGAGCAACATCCGCCTCAAGCTGGCCAATCGCGCCTGCACGGAGCGGTTGCTGGCGCTGGAAAAACTGGCGGCGTTGCGCGGATTGGGACGAGCGGAGGGGGAGGGGGGGGGAGCGGTGCATTCCGTTGATTTCGATCCGCTGTGGAAGCTGCTCCTTAAACAGCAGTTTCACGACACGATTTGCGGCACGTTGGGTGATGGGGCGTTGCAGGATGCGTTCGAAGAATTCGCCGAACTGGAGCGCGGTCTTGCCTCGATGGAGTCGCGTATTGGCGGAATGGATGCAGGAGCGCCGGCGGGTGGCGGTGGCGTCGTTGGCGGATGGTTCAACGCTTGCAGCTTTGCGCGGACGGCGTGGCTTGATGGCGAGGCGGCGCGGCCCGCGTTGCTGGAGTTGCCTGCGCATGGGGAAGTTCCGGCGAGCGCCGCGAAATTGCTGGCGGGCGAGGCGGGCGGGGGGCTGCTGCCGGAGTTCGTCACGCCGCATTATCGGGCGCGGTTCGATGAGCGTGGATACATCACGAGTCTGGTGGAGGCGAAGTCGGGCGCGGAGTGCGTGCGTTCGCAACCGGGACCGTTTGGGGCGATCGCGATGGTGCCGGATTATGGCGACCTGTGGCTCAACCACGAAGGACCGCTGAATGGCGGCGGGTTCGAGTCGTCGCTCACACAAAACAAATCCGATCCGCTGGCCCGCGGTTCGCGCGAGGACATCGTCAATCATGGTCCGTTCTGGCCCGCGATCACGGAGGTGCGGGTGCTGTTTTACGGCCCGGAGGCGCTGGTGTTTGAGCAGCGCGGACGGATCGGTTTCTGGCGTCAGTCGGTGGAGTTCGTGACGACGGTGCGGTTGTGCGCGGCCTTGCCTCGGATCGAGTATCGCACGCGGCTGACGCCGCGCGGGCGGGACTTCCGGCTGCGGGCGGTGTTTGGCACGCCCTTTGGAATTGGGAGTAAAAAAAGCGAGGCGCGTTTCGAGGTGCCGTTTGGCGTGGTGGCGCGTGGCACGGGCGAGCACGCGGCGCAGCGTTTCGTGGACTTGCGCGAAGCGGGGGACAACGGCGCGGCGGGGGCCGGCCTGGCGGTGCTCAATCGCGGCACGGCGGGCCACGCGGTGGAGGACGGGGCGATCCTGATGTCGTTGTTCCGCGCCGTCGGGATGGACTACAAGGCTCCGAGCGAATTGTCGTATGCCGAGGGCGTGGAGCATGTGTTTGACTACGCGGTGCAGCCGCACTCGGGACCGGCGACGGCGGAACTGGTGCGGTCGGGCGCGGATTTCAATGCGCCGCTCCTGCCGCTGGCCGCGGCGCAGCCGGGCCGGGAGAGCTTTTATGCCGATCCGGACGCGGGCGTGGATGATCCGGTATTGGTGAGTTCGATACGAAGCGCGCCGGAAGGACTGGCGGTGCGTCTCGCGGAAACGCGGGGCGGGGCGGCGGAGGTGGTGCTTCGTTTGCCGTCCGGCATTACGCGTCAGGCGGAGGCCGACGCACTGGGCCGACGCACCGGAGAATGGCGGATGTTCGACGCGGGCAACACCGGCGCGTGGCGCACGTGTGTCCGCGCGTGGGAGGTGCGGACGGTGTTGTTTGGCTGAAGCCGTCCGTTTGTCGTTTTACGCAATTGAAGTTACGCAAGGACGGTAGGGAGGCCTCTCCGAGGCCTCCGAAACCACGCTCCATTCACCTATGAGTTTCGTATCCTCTCACCACGCACAGCGGAGGCCTCGGAGAGGCCTCCCTACCTGCTCATCAGTTACGCAAGCCGCGCCTGCCAGTCGCGGAGGTCGCGGGAGAGGGATTGAAAACCGGGGAAGTCGTGTTCGAGCCGGCGCAGGTCGCGGGCGTGGCGGCGGGCGTCGGCCAGGGCGCGTTCGGTTTCGAGCGGGAGGCTGGGGCGTTCGGTGCCGTAAACGCGGGCCTTCAATTCGCGGCGGGTGTAGGGCGGGCGGGCGGTTTCCTGCCCTTGCCGCCAGGCGGCTTCGGTGACGGTGGCGTCACGTCCGCACAGGTACCAGGCTTCGATGGCGGGCACGGCCACGCCGATGCCGCGCAGGACGCCGGCGGGACGGGTGGGGCGGAGGGAGAGTTTTTTGGTGGTCTGGCGAAAGGTGGCGCGGAGCTGGCAGAGACGGCAGCCGGGGTGGTGGTGGCCGGGTTCGTCGTGTAGTGGCGTGTGGACTACGGAGTCGTCGCTGTCCACGACTACGACGAGGCCGTGGGCGTCGGTGTTGAAATGGAGATGTTTGATGATGGAGGGCAGGACTTGCGCGACGGAGGGCCAGCCGCGGGCGCGAAGGGGGGGATGGATGCGCTGGAAGGTGCGCCCGAGCGCGGCTTCGATGAGCACGGCCAGCGCGGCTTCGTCGGCGGGGGATTCGCTGAGAATGGCGAGCTTCATTTTCCGTCGTCTGGCACGCCGCCGAGGATGCCGGAAAACCAGAGGTCGCCAAGGGATCCGCCGGCGAGGAGTTCGGCGAGGTCGGCGCGGTCGGCGAGGCGGGCAAAGTGCGCGGTGCGTCCGTGTTTTTCCGCGATGACGACTTCCTCGGGGGTGTCGCGGAAGAGGTCGAGGAGGTAGGGTGAGTGCGTGGTGGCGATGACTTGTGTGGCGGGTCGGGGTTGCGAGGGGAGGGGGGGGGGGGGGGGGTAGGCCAAACGGTAGAGGGAGTCGCGGAGTTCGCGGAGGAGGCGGGGGTGGATGCCGCGGTCGAGTTCCTCGATGCACACGAGGGAGGGTGGGTTGGGGGACCAGGCGAG
The DNA here is from genome assembly GCF_000171235.2 of Geminisphaera colitermitum TAV2. Lineage (GTDB taxonomy): Bacteria > Verrucomicrobiota > Verrucomicrobiia > Opitutales > Opitutaceae > Geminisphaera > Geminisphaera colitermitum. Next base: position 23,002 of record NZ_ABEA03000095.1, read on the forward strand.
GGTGAGGATGGCGAGGGCGTAGAGGGTGCCTTGCGAGAGGTCGGCGGCGTCGATCCAGTCGGGTTCGCCGCAGATGCGGAAGCGAAGGAGCACGGTGTGGGCGTCGTCGTTGTCGGCGGTTTCGAAGGTTTCGAATTCGGGAAATATCCTCAGAAACTCGGCGTGCAGGGAGGCGAAGGCGGCGGGGTGTTGCGCGTGGAGGTGGGCGAGGACGGCGGAGAGGTTGCTGCCGTTGGAGGCGAGTTCGGCGTGGTCGCTGGCGGGGGCGGGGCTGGCGATGGCGTGGTGGTCGAAGAGGTAGGCGCGCATGGAGAGGAGGCGCGCGCGCAGGCCGTCCCAGTCGTCGGAGCCTTCGCCGGTGAGCAGGGGGCGGATTTCGAGGAGGTCGCACACGGTGTCGGAGGAGCAGGCAAGGATGGCTTCGAGTCCGGTGTGCGGCGGATCGAAGTGGAAGATGACTTCGGGCAGGTCCGTGGAGAGGGCGAGCGCGGGCGATGGTTCGCGCAGCGGGAGGCGGGCCAGGGTGCGCAGGCGCATGCCGGCTTGGATGAGGCTGGTCTTGCCCGATCCATTGGGCCCGATGAGGAGGGTAAAGGGAGCAAGGTCGATATGCGTGGAGCGCAGGGCCTTGAAGTTACGGAAAGCAACGGAGGCGATCACAATGCCGGTCATGGTGCGCCGTCATGCGGCGATGGCCAGCCTTTGTTAAGGGGGGGGAGTTTCGGACCGTCGATTTTCAGATGGTGGCGCAGTCGCCTTGCGGTTTACCGCGCGGCACCGATCTGGTGGGCGGCGAGGTGGATGTCGGCCCAGCGGTGGTCGGGGATGCCGGGACCGAGGTGCTGCACGCATTCGGAGCCGAGGAGCGAGCCGAGCGCGCCGGCCTTGGCGAGCGACCAGCCGCGGAGGCGTCCGCAAATGAAACCGGCGGCCCAGGCGTCGCCCGCGCCGGTGGTGTCGATGACTTGGAGAGCGGGGATGGGGGCGATGCGTTGCAACTCGGTGCCGCGCGCCACCCAGGCGCCGTCCTTGCCGATCTTGACGGCGGCGGTCACGGGGGCGAGCGCGGCGAGGCGGCGGGTCAGCGCGCCGTAATCGGGAGCGGGGCCGGCGTCGGGGAAAAGGGCCCGGATTTCGTCTTCGTTGGCAAAGACGGCGTCGATGCCTTTTTGGATTTGCGCGAGGAGCCAGGCGCGGGAGGAGTTGACGACTTCAAAGGAGGCAAGGTCGATGCTGATGGTGCAGCCGGCGACGCGCGCGGCGTGGAGCACGGCCTCGGCGAGCGAGCGGTTGAAGAGGAGGTAGCCTTCGATGTGCGCGTGGCGGCAGCGAGCGAAGTCGGAGGGGGAAATTTCGTGCGGCACGAGCGTCATCGCGGCGGCGAGGCAGGTGCGCATGGTGCGCTGGCCGTCGGGCGTGATGAGGGAGAGGCAGCGGGCGTTGGAGAGGTCGGCGTATTTGAAGCGCGAGGCGTCGCCGCCGAGGGCGATGAAGTGGTCGCGGTAGGCCCGGGCGGTGGCGTCGTCACCGAGTTTGCCGAGAAACGTGGTGTGCAACCCGAGCCGCGCGCAGGTGCAGGCGGTGTTGCCGGCGGAGCCTCCGGCGGCGGCAACGGGCGGCTGGGGCAGGGTGGAGACGAGGCGTTCCATCTCGACGGCGTCGATCAACTCCATGCCGCCTTTCTTGCCGTGAAGGTGGGCAAGAAAAACATCGGGCACGCGGGCAAGGAGATCCATGATCGGCGAGCCGACGGCGATGAGGTCAAACTGGGTGTTGAAGGGGTTGGTGGTGGGCATGGCAGGCGGATCGAGGAGGAGAGAGAGAGAGAGGGGGGGGGGGGGGGGCGCGGGCGGGCGGCGGGCGGTGGTATCCGTCAACTCATGACATTGATGCTGGTCACGAGGATCGGTTCGTCGTCGATCTCAATGACGATGGCGTAGTCGCCGGGCTGGGGGAACTGGAGGTTGCGGATTTCGTTGATGAGGTTGATGCGTTGCAGCGGGCCGTGGGACTGGAATTTGCGGTCGATGAGGGGCTGCGGGTTGATGGGGTCGAGGCCCATGCTGATGCGGATGCCGTGTTCGCCGGAGGTTACGTCGCTTAGCGTGAGGAACCAGATCATGAAGGGGTGCGTGACCGGGAACTGGCGCGAGCGGATGTTGGAAAACACGCCGAGGATGGTGTGTTTTCCCGTGGCCGGGTCGATATGGACGCCGTCGCAGGTGAGCCAGGCGAGGACTTGGGGCTTGGAATGCATAAAGAGTAATAAAAGTGGTTGGAGGGGGGGAATGCTGTTCGTCGGGAGAGGCATGGAGCAAGCCCCGTTTCCGGCGGTTTTTATGATACATACACAATTCTGTTTCACTCCACCCCATCTGTCGAAAAGCTCCGCCACTTCCACACACTACGGCTATGCACCCGCAAAACATTCTCCTCACCACGCCGTCGCTCGACGAACTCATTGCGATCTTCCGGCAGCACGCGCCGCGTTCCCCCCTCCCCCCCCTCGGTGCCCCGCGATGGACCGCCGCTTTTGTCCAACCCCATCTCGTCCCCACGCTCGTCGAAATCATTCGACGCGCCAGCGACCCAGCCGAACGTGACGCCCCCCTTCCGCCCCTCACGGATGCCCTTTACCGCGATTTCGCCGCCACGGGCACGCGCATCCGTTTCGAAAAAATCTACTTTGAACGCCGCCGCCGCCTCGCCCGCGCCGCCATTGCCCTTCTCGTCACCCCGGATGCCGCCCGCGACCCGCAGGCTCCGCTCCCCCGCTCCTTCATCGACAAACTCGAAGACATCTTTGCCGAAGGCTCCTGGGCCCTCCCCGCCCACGTTCCCGATTCCCCCTCCGGACGCGACCCGCATGTGATCGACCTGTTCGCCGCCGAAACCGCCAACCTCATGGCCGAGCTTCTTTCCGTATTCGAATCCCTGATACCGACTGCGCAGCAAGCCATCATTCGCAAAAAACTCCGCCGTGACATTTTTGAAAACTACCTCTCCACCGAGTTCTGGTGGATGCGCACCACCAGCAACTGGAACGCCGTCTGTCATCAAGGCGTCATTGGCGCCGCCCTTGCCATCGAAGACGATCCCGGCCTCCTCGGCGCCCTCGTTGCCAAAGCCGCCGTCCATCTCCCCTGCTTCATCGACGGCTTTGGCGACGACGGAGCATGCTCCGAAGGCCCCGCGTATTGGGATTATGGATTCGGCTGGTTCACGCTCCTCAACGAGCAACTAGAAAACCGCACACGCGGCGAATTGTCCCTCTTCGCCAGCCACCCCAAAATCCCCCGCATCGCCGCCTACGGCCCCGCCATGAGCCTGAGCAACGGCCACGCCGTCAACTTCGCTGATTGTCCCGGCGTCACGCACCTGCGTCCCTCCACTCTCCAATACCTCGGCCACACCCTCGGCTCCCCCGCTTGTCAGCGTCTGGCAATCGAAAACCACGCCTCTCTCACGCGTCCCGAAACTCTCGGCCAACTCTGCGACCTTTCCCGCTCCGACTTTCTCTTCTACTCCCGCTTTTTTCTTCACGCTCCGCCCGTCGAAAACGCAAAGCTCCAGACACAAAACCTCAACCCGCCCTCCGCCCCTGCCACCACGTTCCTTCCCAGCCTTGGCGTCTGGGTTGTTCGTGCGCGCGACACCCGCGGCAACACTTGGGAACTCGCTGCCAAAGGAGGCAACAATGCCGAGCATCACAATCACAACGACCTCGGCAGCCTCCTGCTCCACATCAACGGACAGCCCGTCATCGCTGAGGTCGGCATGCCCGAATACAACGCCTCCTATTTTTCTCCGTCGCGCTACACGCACTTTGCCGCCCGCACCCTTGGCCACTCGCTCCCGCTCATCAACGGTTGCGAACAACACGATGGCGCCAACTACACCGCGGCCATCCTTCGTGCCGACACCGAGCCTGCGGCCGACAGCGGCCTTTTCCATTTCGAAGCCGATCTCACCGCCGCGTATCCCGCCGCCGCCAACCTTCGCAGCTTCATCCGCCGTCTCACCTTCGATCCGCGGGCGGGCCACCTTCGCTGGACCGACACCATTGCGCTCAACGCTCCCGGCACCGTGGAGTCAGGTTTCATCACCGGCAGCGACGCCCTCACCATCGAAACCCCGCACCACCTCATCCTCCGCGAATCCGGCCGGACTCTTCACTTCCGCGTTTTCTCAGTTGGCGATGACGATCCATCCAAGGCTCCGGCCAGCACCACCATTGTCATGCCTGTCTGGATACGCATCGACTCCCACACCTGTTCCATGCACAACGGAATCGCCCGCACCTGGCGGCGTGCAATCCTCGCCCCGGCCCAAGGAACCCCTCCCTCCGCCGTCTTCCAGTCCATGGTCGAAATCACATTGCAGTAAGCAGTCAGGCGTTTCCCCGTTTGGGACTGGGCGAGGCATCAGACTCCGTCAAACGCCGCCCGCACCGCCGCTCGCAGATAATCGGCGCCCTCTCGCAACGCATCCGCCAGCGGCACATCTCGCGGGCTGATCTCGTGCAACGTGACCCCGGTGGCGGGCGACTCCAACTCGACACGTCCGGCGAACACTCGCACCGCCTTTCCGCGCGCCACCGCTTCGCGTACCAGCGCGCCCGGCCCCTTGCCGCTCAGCGAACTCCGGTCAAACCGCCCCTCGCCGGTAATCACTAAATCCGCCGCCGCCAGATGCTCCGGCAACCTCAACCAGTCCGACACGAGATCAAACCCCGCTGTCAACCATGCCCCGCACGCCACCATCAAACCAAACGCGATCCCCCCCGCCGCCCCGCAACCCGGCGTCCGGGCAACCCTGTCGAAATCGTATCCAAAACACGCGCACAACATCCTGCCCATGCGCTCCGTCTCTGCTTCCAGCCGTGCAAAATCCTCGTCGCGCAACCCCTTTTGCCGTGCATACACCGCCGCCGCCCCATCCTGGCCGAGCAGCGGATTGGCCACATCGCAAGCCATACAGACCGGAGGCAGTAGTGGACGACCCGATACACTGGCTGCTCCCCGTCGCACCTCCGCGACACGCCCCCAGTTGGCCGGAGACAAATCCTCCAGGATCGTGCCCCCTGCATCGCAAAACTCCACGCCCAGCGCCGCCAGCGCACCCAATCCCAAATCATGCGTCGCACTCCCGCCGAGCCCCAGCACCACGCCATCCACCCCCGCGTCATCCCGCGCCCACGCCAGCAACTCCCCCGTGCCGCGCGTATGCGCGCGCCACACATCGCGCTCCTCCGGCTTCAACAACATCAACCCGCTCGCCGCCGCCATTTCCACCACCGCCAATCGCCGTGGCGCGGGAGTCCCGCCCGCAACCATTGCCTCTTCGCGTGGCGCGGGCTTTTTTTCCCAATCGCCCGCCAGCCGCTCCCGCGCGTTCGCCGCCACCGCATCCATTTCCACCACGCCCACGCTCGCCATCACGCGAGTCCCGCGCGGCCCGCATGCCTCCACATCCGTCAACTGTCCGCCCGCCGCCTCCGTCAGGATGCGGGCAAAACCATCGCCGCCGTCCGCCAGCGGACACGAGACGATCACCCACTCCGGATGCAGCCGGCGCAATTCCTCCGCCACAATTTCGCACGCCTGATGCGCGCTGAGGGAGTCTTTGAATTTATCGAGGGCAACGAGAACGTTCATGATGACAGGAGGTGAGACCAACAACGCACCAACCCCATTCCCCGCGCTTGACAATCGCAAATAAAAACATCAGTGATATTTCACAAGAAATGCCAAAGACGCTCAAAAACACCTCCTCCCCCCCCCCCTCCTCCCGCCGCGCCGCGTCCGCCCGCGCTTCTTCCAGAAGCCTCTCGCGCCAGGCTTATGACCACCTCGCCAACCTCCTCCTCACCGACCTCTCTCCCGGCGACATCCTCAACCGCCGCCAGGTTGCTGCCGACCTCAACATCAGCGTGGCCCCCGTGCTCGAAGCCATGGTGCAGCTCGAAGCCGACGGACTCCTTGAAACCCTTCCGCGCAAAGGCACGCGAGTCCGTTCCGCACGCGCCGAGGATCTGCGCGGACAACTCATCCTCCGCGAAGCCATCGAGTGCGAAGCCGCCCGCCTTTATTGCGGCGCGCCCGTCAGGCAAAACGCCGCCGCCCTCGAAACCCTTGCCACCCGGATCGACCAAATTCCCGCCGCCGACAACCTCGCCCTCTGGCGCGCCGAAACCGCCTTTCATCGCGCCCTCGTTGTCCTTGCCGACTGCGATGTCCTCACCGACGCCTTCGACCGCGTCATGCGCCAGAGCCTCTTCATCGCCATGAAATTCTTCCTCGAAGCCCATCCCGAAAAAACCCGTGGCAACCACCGCAAACTCGTCCGCCAGCTCAAGACCGCCACCCCCGACAAGGCCCAGACGATCATGCGCGAACACCTCCGCTACGCCAAACCCGCCGCCCTCCTCCCTCCCCGCTGATTCACGACCACCATGACCCGCGCCACACCACCCGCCATCGTTGTCCTCGACGGACACACGCTCAATCCCGACGGCGACAACCCTTGGGATGAAATCGCCGCCCTCGGCCCCCTCACCCTCCACCCGCGCACCCAGCCCGCCGACATCATCGCGCGCGCCGCCGACGCCGATATCATCCTTACCAACAAAACCCCGCTCACCGCCGCCACACTCGCCGCACTGCCCCGCCTGCGCTTCATCTCCGTGCTCGCCACCGGCCACAACATCGTGGACTCCGCCGTCGCCCGCGCCCGCGGCATTCCCGTTGCGAACGTTCCCACCTACGGCACCACCACCGTCGCGCAACACACCCTCGCGCTCATCTTCGAGCTCTGCCACCACGCCGGCCTCCATTCGCGCACCGTGCACGACGGAGAATGGAGCGCGTGCCCCGATTTCTGTTACTGGAAAAAACCACTCGTCGAACTCGACGGACTCACCCTCGGCATCGTCGGACGCGGTCGCATCGGTCAGCGCGTCGCCGCCCTCGCCCGCGCCTTTGGCATGCGTATCCAATTCGCCAGCACCAACGAGCCTGCGGGCAACAACAACGACCTTGTCCCACTCGACGCACTCCTTGCGACCTCTGATATCATCACGCTTCACTGCGCCCTCACGCCCGCCAACACCCGTTTCATCAACCGCGCCACCCTCGCTCGCATGAAGCCCGGCGCCTTCCTTATCAACACCGGCCGCGGTGCCCTCATCGACGAACCCGCCCTGCGTTCCGCTCTCGACAACGGACATCTCGGCGGTGCCGCGCTCGACGTTCTCGACGGCGAACCTCCCGCCGCCACGCACCCGCTGCTTGGTGCGCCCAACTGCATCATCACGCCACACATGGCCTGGTCCGGCCGCCGCGCCCGCCAGCGCCTCATGCAAGTTACTGCCGCCAACATCCGCGCCTTCCTCAACGGCACGCCCGAAAATATCGTCAATTAAAACACTCACGGCGCGGTAGCGCCTGGGACCGCCGGCATCCTGCCGGCACGAACGAATCATCCCCTCACCTCCCCGCTGTTCCATAATTTCATGCTAAAAAAATGCCGGCAGGATGCCGGCGCTCCCAAGCGCTGCCGCGCCTTTGAAATCTCTTCTTCGCCGCACCACCATGACCACATCCACGACCAACACGCGCATCACACATGCCGACATGCTCCAACTCAAACGCTGGAACACGCCCACCATTTACAATGGTTGGGAACAAATCACCTCACACAACATCGCCGCCGATGGTTTTAATCTGGAAGAAACGCGCGACTTCATGCCGCAGATGGGACCGATGGTAGGCCGCGCCGTCACTGTTGTTATCGAACCCTCCAGCCCTGCGCATACTGCCAACGCCGCGCAAATGTGGCGCGCCTATCGCGAATACATCGCGGCTCAACCCGGCCCCAAAATTGTCATCGTGCAAGACCTCGACAAACCGCGCGTCATCGGGTCGTTCTGGGGCGAGGTCAACAGCAATGCCCACCGCGCCCTCGGCTGCGTCGGCACCATTGTTGACGGTGCCATTCGCGACGTGGACGAAATGACCAACGCCGGCTTCAAAGCCCTCGCCCGCCGTTTTTGCGTCGGCCATGCGCACGTCACGCCCGTTCGCTGGAACATCCCCGTGACTGTATTCGGACGCGAGATACAACCCGGCCAGCTCATCCACGCCGACAAGCACGGTTTCCTTGCCATCCCCGCCGAGGACGAAGCCCGCCTGCTCGAAGCCGCCCGCTTCATGGACGCCAACGAATGCAACACCGTAATCCCCGCCTCCCGCGGAGCCTCCGGACGCACGCATGCCGAGTTGATCGACACTCTCACCGCCGCCGGAGCCGAATTCAGCCGCGCCGCCAAGGAAAAATTCGGACGCAAAGGCGAGTGGTAACAAAAGCGCCTACTCGTCGCGCCGTCCGTGTTCCGCGCGTACCGTGATGCCGATGCCCCCGCGCGGGCGAAACTCGCCTGTCACTTCCAGCCACACCGGATCAAGTGCCGACACAAGATCATCGAGCATCACATTGACAAGGTGCTCTTGAAAACAGCCCTCGTTGCGGAACGACCAGAGATAGAGCTTGAGCGACTTCGACTCGATGATGCTCGGACCGGGAATATAGCGGATGGTGATGGTTCCGAAGTCCGGCTGTCCGGTTGCGGGACAAAGGCTGGTGAACTCCTCCGTGCGCAACTCCACGACATAGCGCCGTCCGGGATGGCGGTTGGGGAATATTTCGAGCTTTTTCGAGGGCTCGTTTTTGACGCGTCCGAGGAGCGTGAGCGCGGCGAGGTCTTCAGGTCCGGTAAGCATGGTGCGGGAGCAAAAGGGAAACAGTCCCCCCGGCAAAGCGAAAAGCCGCCCGCGACGCGTTTCGCCAAGTCCGCCAGCCGCACCTTTGCCGTTACTTCGGCTGTTTTTTTCCCGCCGTCGTCACCACCGCCGCCTGACGAAATTCCGAGGGTGGCAACCCAAGCTCCGCATGGCACACGCGCGAAAAATAACTCAGGCTCGTGAATCCGCATTGCAGTGACACCTCCGTGATGTTCCAGCGCGGATCGGCCAGCATTGCCCGCGCCCGGTCCATGCGCTGTCGCATCACATACTGCGCAAACGAGCACTCGCTGAACTGCGTGAACAACCGCGAAATGTGGTTCGGATGCAGTTTCAAAAAATCCGCCACGTCCCCGCGTCCGAACGGCAGATGCAGATGTTCCTGCACAAACGCGCACGCCGCCTGCCACGACAACCGCGACCGGCCTCCTTCCATGTCCGGCAACGCTTCAGCCAGTGTTTCGAGCACGGCATCCAGCAGCAAGTTCATCGACGAACGATGCCGGACATCCATTTTGCCTGGAAAGGCAGTCCCTGTCCCGGATGTCACCTCTCCAGTTTTTGCGCCATTGCGCGCCAATCCTTTTAGATAGATTTGCCCCTCCATGGACAATGGACGCGGCCACATGAGCACGCGCCTGTTCAGGTTGAACGGATACCGACGGTTGCGTCGCACGGCGTCGTTGGACCTAACCAAAAGTATCCTCGTGATGTCTTGGTAAAACACGACACCCAGGGAATCGTAATCGGTGTCGTAGCACGCATGGAGCCAGCAGTAAGCCGGGACAAAAATGGCTTCGTTTGCGCAAATCTCCCATTTCTGTGTCTTGCCCCCCATCGCAAATTCGTAATGCGCGCGTCCTTTCAGACACACGATGATGCGAGGGATGGGGCGGATGTTGTGAAGCCCATTGGGCGCGTACACCATTCCGTCGCCAGTATCGGCGACCAGCACGCGGGAGACTCCTCCGTGTTGCAAAATCCGGCCGGTCAGCCGGCCGAAAAATACTTCGTTTGTCCGGGGCATGTTACAAATTTAAAAGCCATGTTTGCTCTTTATTATGCGAGGGCAAGCCTCTGCGATGCTTTCATCGGAATCACAATCACTCCAGATACCATGATGTTCCCTGTTCCCCCGTTTTCTCGTATCGTTGCGTTCCACATTGCCACTGCGGCCAGCCTTGCCGCGCTGTCATCAGGCGGTGCGCCAGCACAAGCGGTGCAAGCCGTGCCGGTGCCTCCCGAAACCTTGATTCGAGTGACGGATCATGGCGCCGTGCCGGATGACAAGGGTGATGATTCCGCCGCCGTCATGGCAGCGCTCGACGCCTGCCGTCGCGTTGAAAATCCCGTCCTGCTGTTCCCCTCCGGCGTGTATCGCTTTTCCCGTGACGCGACGCCCGGCATCAACGTCATCACCGTGGTTGACTTCAAGCGCATCACCATCCGCGGCGAACCCGGCACCACGCTCGTCGTTTGCGACACCCAGCCCACCAAGCTGTTCGCCTTCTTCAATTGCGAGACGGTGCGTGTTTCCGGGATCGATGTGGATTGGGATCCGTTGCCATTTGCCGCCGGACGCGTGATCGCCGTTTCGGGCAACACACTTGATGTCGAGGTCATCGCTCCGCATGTCGCCCGCGCCGACACGCCGGTGCATGGCATCACGGTCTTCGATAGCGAGACGCACCTGCCGCTTCCCGCGGGACATCCGCGTTTTTATCTGCTCTCCCAGAAAAATTTCAACAAACGGGCCACCGTTCCTTCGCCCGGCGTCCTGCGCGTCGAAGTGAGCGCGAAGCCGGAGATACTGGTCGCCACCCCGAAAGGACGCAAGATGCCCGACGTGGGTGAGCATGTGCTGGTGTGCTACCGCGTGCGCGGGAGCATGGCGTTTTTCGCGCGCCATTGCGGAGATGTTGAATTTTTGGATACGCGTGTATTCGCGACCCCAGGCATGGGTTTTCAGGTCAACAACACGGAAAGCGTTGTCATGGAGCGCTGTCAGGTCACCCCGAAACCCGGCAGTGGCCGCTGGATGTCAACCACAGTGGATGCGACGCATTTCAACATGATTCGGCGCGAGGCCCGGATCATCGATTGTGTGTTTGAAAATATGGGTGACGACGGTGCCAACATGCACGGCATATATTCCCGCCTCGTGTGGCGCATCGACAACCGGCGGATCGTAATCGAGGGCGGACGCGGTGCCGGGATTTCCCCCATCCCGGACTATCGTGTGGGCGACAGGCTCGAGTTTGGCTCGGCGCAGGCGCCCATGCGTGCCGCGTTCACTGCCAGCGTCGTGGAATCCCGCTCGTTTGATGATGCCGGACAACCCCGGCATCGCGTATTACTCGACCGCGACCTGCCCCTGGAATTTGGCTCCGGCACCACCATTGGAAACGCCTCGGAAACTCCGCGTTTCGAGATGCGAGGCTGCATCGTGCGCGGCAACCGCGGATCTGGAATCCGCGTGAAAACACGTGGGGCAATTGTCGAAAAATGTGTGTTCGAGAACAACGCGGCGCCGGGCGTCCAGATTGCATGTGACGACGACTTGCACTATGAAAGCATTGCCACCCGCGACGTCATCATTCGCGACAATGTTTTCCGCAACTCCATCCTCCGCACCGAGGCGGGGCGCAAGAGAATCGATCCCGAAGTTCACGAAAACATTCTGATCGAAAACAACCGCTTTGAGTGGACGCGTAATGAACGGACGCCTGCGCTCATCCTGAATTCGCTCAATGGCGCGGTGGTCCGTGGCAACACATTTTCCGGTTTCAAGACCAAGCCCGTCAGCATTTCCAAAAGCCGTGGTGTGCGTGAAGAAAACAATGTGACCAAATAGCATCCCTCCCCCCCCCCCCGTCGCCATGAACAAGGCCGTTTCGTTTGTCACACTTACGATTGAAGATGCATTTTGTATTGGAATTTTAATTACATCGTTTGACGGCGTCAAAGTCACGGGCAACAAAATCACCAGTACGACCACTGCGCCGATATCCGTCTCCAACTCGCGCAACGTGACGATCAACGGAAACAAATTCACCCCACCCAGCACCATAACGAAATCCGGTGCTCCGTGTCCGCAGGTAATCATTGGCGGAGGCAACGAAACTGGAAACATCATCGTGGAAAACAAGTAACGGACAGGCGGCACCGACATGCATTTCGTTGACTGGCTTGTTATCGTCATCCCGCTGCTGATTATTTTGATCATCGGCGTCATCACTCATCGCCACATGAAGAGCGTGGCGCACTTCGTCTCTGGTGGCCGGGTGGGAGGACGTTATTTGCTGGCTGTTGCCAAGGGCGAACTACAGGCGGGGGCGGTGGTGTTTGTCGCCTTGTGGGAAATATTCGGCCAGTCGGGCTTCATTCCCACGTGGTGGGGCTGGATCACGGCCCCGGTGGGAATCGTCATGGCGATTTTCGGCTTTGTCATTTACCGGTTTCGCGAGACCAGGGCGATGACACTGGCGCAGTTTTTTGAGATGCGTTACAGTCGGAATTTTCGCTCGTTCACCGGCGTGCTTGGGTTTTTGGCAGGCATCATCAACTTCGGCATCATGCCGGCGGTTGGAGCGCGATTCATGGTGTATTTTCTGCAATTGCCTCCGGAGATCACGATACCGTTGGGGGCAGGAGTGTATTCGATTTCTACTTACATTCCGTTGATGGCGGTATTCATAGGTATCAGCCTTGTCCTTACCATTTCAGGCGGGCTGATCACGCTGATGGTCACGGATTGTGTGGAGGGGATTTTTGCCCAGTTGATGTATCTGGTGATCATCGTCGGAGTGCTCTGCGTGGTCAACTGGTCCGAGATCGCGACTGTGCTGGGGAGCCAGCCGCCGGATCACTCCATGGTCAATCCGTTTGATGCGTGGGCGGTGCAGGATTTCAACCTGTGGTTTGTCTTGATGGGCGTGTTTCTCGGCACCTATGGAACGATGGCCTGGCAGAACTCGGGGGCTTACAATACGGCTGGTGCCACGCCTCATGAGGCTCGTATGGCGGGCCTTCTCGGGCGTTGGCGGGAACAGGGCAAGGTCGTCGTCATCGCACTGCTCGCCATCAGTGCCATGACCTACCTGCAACATGCCGATTTTACCCAGGCATCCGCTGCGGCACGAGAATCAATCGAGGGGATAGAACAGGCACAGATACGGAAACAGATGACAATCCCGATCGCGCTTTCCCACCTGCTGCCCATCGGGGTGAAGGGCGCGCTGTGCGCGGTGTTGTTACTCGGGATTTTCGGCGGGGACTCCACTCACCTGCATTCCTGGGGGAACATTCTCGCCCAGGACATCATCCTGCCGCGCATGAAAAAAGCCCCGACGCCAGAGCGCCACATCAAGCTTCTGCGTGGTTGCAGCATTGGGGTGGGCATTTTCGCGTTCTTGTTCGGTGTGTTTTTCCGGCAGACAGAATACATCATCATGTGGTGGCAGGTGACGACCGCAGTGTATGTTGGCGGTGCTGGCGCGGCGATCATCGGCGGTCTGTATTGGAAAAAGGGAACGACTGCCGGGGCATGGGCGGCGGTGATTTCCGGGTCGATTTTGTCCGGGGGAGGCATCCTGGCCTACAAAATCTGGGGTAACACATTTTTGTCTCAGGCCATGCAGTCAGTGGGATTGCCGGTGTCGGACTTCACGCTCAATGGCATTCAGATTTCGTTTTTCTCCACGTTGATTTCGATCGGACTTTACACAGGCATATCGCTGCTCACCTGCAGGCAGGAGTATCCGCTCGCCAAGATGCTGCATCGTGACAGTGGTGCGGACGCCGGGATCAATGATGGCCGAAAAATGGCCATCCGCCATCCCCACCCCAAATGGACTTTTGCCCGTTTACTTGGTTTCAACGAGCATTTCACCACCGGGGACAAATGGATTACTGGCAGCCTGTTTGTGTGGGGTTTGCTTTGGTTTGGAGTCATGCTTGGCGGCACGGCGTGGAATCTTGTTGGGCAGTGGGGTTGGGTGCCTTGGATAAGGCCGTGGAGCAACGATGCGTGGCTTGGTTTCTGGCATGTGACGGCAATTGGTTTGCCCTGTGTCATCACGCTTGTCACCGGACTCTGGTTTACGTGGGGAGGCATCCGCGATATCCGGCGATTATTTCGTTCTTTGCGTGGTTATAAAATCGACGACTCCGACAACGGCACCGTCGAACAACACAAACCTTGGTAAGCCCTTCTCCCCCCCCCCCCCCCCTCCCACACACATACCACCCTGATGTTACATTTCTTAAAGTGATGTTTACTCTTTGCTATCTGCTTCACGTCTGCGGATCGCTCTGAATCTGTCTCGCAGTCCTAACCCAAACCCAACATCCGTCATGAACAAAACCGTATCGTTTACTCCACTACAAGAAAGGTTGTCCCGCAAGTTGTCCGCCATCGTCTTGGTTGCCAGCCTTGCCTTGTCCGCCTCCGTCTCCGGAGCCGACATTGTATCCGTAACGGCAGTACCATTGTTCTCTCAAGATTTTTCCGAGAGCAATACACTCGCAGATTATGTGGGAACCGGCGCGAATCAGCTCGATGGTTTTACCGGATCGGTCACACTTGGCTGGTCGGTAAGCAATGGCATCCTGACTGGTCAACGCACGGCTGGGGGAAATGGGTCTTTCGCAAAAAGTGGACTCAAAACCGACTCAGGCAATCAGGCTCTCGGTGCCGTTTATTCGTTTGATTTTGAATTGATAAGCACCGCGCTCGCCAGCGGCTCTTTCGTTACATTTGGAGCAGGCAGCGACTATGTCGTCGATGGGAATGCACCTACTGACAGTAACTCGCACAGCCGCTTTTCGATCACGCGCACAAGCGGTGGCTGGGCAATTGGCGGTCTCAGTGGAGCAACCGGAACTTCTGCCACGTATACAGGTAAAGAGAAGATCACATTCGTAACTAACACCAGTGACGCGGCATTTTCCTACTCAGCTCCAAGCGGGACTTCCGTTACATTATCGGCCAACACATGGAATGTCTGGGTCGGAACGGACCTCGCGTTAAGTGGCACCTCGATGGGAGCCTCCATTGACCCCACTGGTTTCAAATTACGTTTGGGAGCAACTGGCACCGACGCCATCAATATCACCTTGGATAATTTTTCCGTTGCCGCGTTGCACGCCACCCAGGTTCCCGAACCCGGGACGATCGCAATCATCGCCGGCATTCTTGCCATCGTCGCTGTATTCGGAAAACGGATTCACGGGCGCCGCCAATTTTAACACATGGAACAGTAATGGACGAATCGCCGGACACCCAAAATGAGAACACTCCCCACTCCCCCGTTCTTTGCCACGGCGGACAGGCATCGTGGTTGCGATGATCGTTGTGGTTTCACGCTCATCGAACTGCTCACGGTGATTGCGATCATCGGCATCCTTGCCGCGATCATCATCCCGACCGTTTCTTCTGTGCGCGCCCATGGACGCCGGGCCGTTTGCGTCAGCAATCTGCGCCAGATTGGCATGGCCGTGCGCATGTACTCTGACGACACGCGCGGGTTGCTCCCTCCCGTCCGTGTGACGGGGACCGGTGTGATGACTGGCTGGCCATATTACATCCAGCCCTACATGGTCGGATCAGGCACGCCCAAAATCACAAGTTGGAAGCCCTTTGTCATCACCGGCGTGATGCGGTGTCCGGCCAACAACATCGAGGAAACGGGAGTGAACTTGCCCGAGTGGAGTTACAAGATGAACGACAACCTGCGGACCAAGCTTTCGACCGATCCCAACGAAGCGTCCCTGCCTTTCAGCAAAGTCAATCGTCCCACCCGCACCTTATTGATCGCCGATGGGCGCGCGCCCGGTCAATCGGGTAACACCCGCTTTGACTTCGCCAGCACGTCAAAAGAAACCGGCAGCAGCTTCGTGGGCGGGTTGACCATCGCCTATCCTCACAACGAGAAGGCCAACTGCCTCTTTGTGGACGGTCACGTCGAATCGCTCACAAACGCGACGCTGGAAAATGACTGGGACAACTACCACCTGTATTACCGCTGAATCCCCCCCCTCTCCCCCCCCCCGCCTTGCATCCTTCGCACATCCTCTCATGCAGACACAACCTGCCACCGCGCAACTTGCCTTCCCCGTTCACGTCATCGCCCAAGCCAGTGAGGCCATGCCGCGCCGCACGGAGGCGACGCTTGTTGCCCTGAAAAACGGACGTGTTCTGGCCGCCTATGCCAACCATGTTGGACGCAGCGATAATGCCCGCTCACACATTGCGCTGCGCCAGATCGACACCGCAGGCCACTTGATCGGCAACGAGTGGATCGGCATTACTCCGCCCGGCGATGGGCTCAACGCCATGTCTCCCGCGTTGCGACGTTTGCCCGATGGACGCCTCGGAATGCTTTACAGTTTCCGCCTCGGCACGACCAAAGCCATGCGACACTTCGTGACCTCCAAAGACGAAGGCAAAACGTGGACACCTCCCGTGGTCGTTGCCAGCGGCAAGTATGTGACTGGTTGCCATGACCGCTTCACCATCCTGCAATCCGGCCGCTTCGTTGCTCCGCTTCACTGCTCCGAAAATTGGGAAGATCATTACCTCTACACACGCGTTGCGACCTCCGACGACAACGGTCGCTCTTGGCGGGTTTCCGAACCATTGGAACTGCCTTACGTCGGCGGTCTGGGCGGTCTGGGCGATCACTGGAAGGGCGCATTTTACGAATCCGGTTGCTATGAGCCAGGCGTGGTGCAGCGGGTGGACGGCAGCCTGCTCATGACCATGCGCACGGCCATGGGCACGCAGTTTTGTTCTGAATCTTTCGACGAAGGACTCACATGGAGCCCGTTGCGCAGTCTCGAAGTCGTCAGCCCGCAGGCACCGGCCAATCTGGTGCGCATTCCGGGCACGCCCGTGCTGCTCCTGTTGTGGAGCTCCGACTACGGAGCGACCATCGGCACAGGGGGCAACCGCCGTTGCATTTCGTGCGGGCTGAGCATGGATGATGGCAGGACATGGCCGCATCACCTGCGGCGTCATGTAATTCAGGATACAGTGAGTTCTTGGGATTACCCGTCGGTCCTCTTTCACAACGACGAACTGTGGATGAGTATTCGTTACACGGCTGGCGCGCGTTATCTCGAAAAACCCGCTTCCACGCTCCTCATGCGCATCCCCATGGCTTGGGTCATGGAGCCGCTCGCAGCTGAAAACGCCTCCACCGCGCTGACTGCAATGGCTGCGGATAGTCTGGCGTGAGTTGCCCCCTCCCCCCCCCCCCCCCCCCCCGCCCTTCCGCCGTTCCAATCAACGCTCAAAAAACAGCCGGACTTGCGCGGGTTCGTCTTCGAGCAGTTGCGGGTGACGACCGACCGCAGGGTTGAGGAAAAAATTATCGTGGAGGTCATCGTTGGCGGTGCTGACTTCGCCAATGATGCACTCGTCGCTGGTCGGCCAGAAGGCGTGCCAGATGCCGGGCATGAGCGTCACGCGGTGACCTGCCGGGAGAACAAGAAGCCGGCCCGGCGGCAGTGTGAACGGCGAGCCGTTGACGGAAACGACGAGTGGAGCGCCGCCATCACCGGGCGTGGCATGATCTGAGTGATTCGCGGGAGGACGCCGCGCGGAGAGCGCCAGAGTGAGTTCGCCAGCACGACAGATGATGTCCTCTTTTTTCTTCGCGTGTGTATGCCACGGCGTCGTCTGGTCGCGACGGGCGTACATCAGTTTTTCGCAATACTCAGGTTCGTTCGCGAGGTTGATGAGCGTGAGGCCGTAACGGTCAAAATTGCCCAGCCCGAAGTCGGTGATGTCCCAGCATGGGCAGGGCGGAAGTGCCCAGTGGTGTCGCGCAAAACAAGTCGTGGCGTCGCGCCATGCGCGGTTGATTTGAGAGCGGTTCATGTTTCGAAATTGTTTTTTGGATACGCTCAACTGATCCACGCATGCGCCGCGCTTGAGGCTTCGTCCCGATCTCCTGTGGAGGGCGGTTCCTCAAAGGGCAGTTGTCCCACCTCCTCGATCGCAGCGAAGTCAGGTTCGCCGAGGGTGCGGCCAATCTCGGCTCCCTGCTCCATGAGGCGAGTCTGGAGCGCGGCGATGTTGAGCTCGCGCACGTCGGATTTTGTTTGAGTCACAGCCAGCGCGGCGGCTGTGCCGACGGCCTGGCCTTGCGCCATGCAGATGGGGATGACGCGAGTGGAGGCCACGGCTTCGTGCGTGGCGGAGAGGCATTTGCCAGCCATGAGAAGACCGGTCACGTCACGCGCGATCAAGCTGCGCAGCGGGATCGTGTAGGCGCGTACGTTGCGTGAATCAACCCAGGTTCCAGAAGGGCGGTGGATGTCGATGTGATACGCGCCCATCGCCACGGCGTCGTCAAACACGCGGCCTGCAACGAGGTCGTCGCCAGTCAGCATATAGTCGCCAACAATGCGGCGGCTTTCGCGGATGCCAAGCATGGGGGCGATTTCCAACAGGTAGGAATGTTCGAAGCCGGGGACGTATTTTTTGAAAAACCCGGCGAGCTGGGGGATTTGTTGATAGATGCGTGTGTAAGCTTGGGTGACGTTATGCGCGTCAGTCGGATCGAGGCCGAGCACGCGCGTCATGATGACGACAAACTGGTCGGGTTGGTGAACTTTCATGCCAACGACGCGGGTTTGCGGCAGATCGATGTCGCCGGCGGCGCGGGCTTTTTCCATCAGTGGAGCGTAGCCACCGCAAATGATTGTACTCATTTTATCGATACGGCGCATCATTTTCTCACGGATATCTGGAAAGGGGGCCAGCCATTCGCGGTAATTGAGTTCGGGTCGCTTGCAACCGGCGATGAATCCGGCGCGGTTTACTCCGCCGAGTTTGAAGACGAGGGTGGGGGCCTGGACGAGTCCGTCGCCGGTGCGGCCTTTTTCCCAAGCCACGCCGCCGCGCGCGGCCACGTCGCCGTCGCCGCTGCAATCAATGGTGACATCGGCGCGGATGTGCTGGCGTCCGGATTTGTTTTCCACAACCACGCCGGTAATGCGGTCGCCGTTTCGCAGGGTGTCCACGACTTGCGTGTGCAGGAGGAGGTCAACGCCCGCCTCCTGACAGAGTTGCATGGCGAGGATTTTCCAGAGGTGGGACTGGATCGAAACGGCGGAGGCACATTTCGGGTCGAGGGCAAATTCTGAGGCGCCTCCCATCGCTTGGAGACGTCGCACGATTTCGAGGGGCAGTCCTTTGACGACCAAACGGTAATCGCGGTCATGAAAGCCGAGCCAGGACAATACCGCCGAGAGTCCGCCGAGGAATCCGTTGTATTCGACGAGCAGGGTTTTGGCACCGTTGCGCGCGGCGGAGAGCGCGGCGCAGATGCCAGCCGCGCCGGAACCAATGACGACAACTTGTGTGTTGATTGTGGTGACTGTTGTAGTGGCGGAGCTCATACGACGATTTTGATAACGATTTTGCGAACGTTGGCGGAGTGGCCGGGGCGGAGGGTGCAGCCGGGTTTGTGCGCGTCTTCGGGGAAATAGATGGCGAAGTCGCCGGGGCAAAATTCGCTGAGGGCGGGTGTTTCGTGCATGCAGTCAGTGTAGAGGAGGAGGTCGCGTTGCGCGTCGTAAGTCTGTTGTGTTGTCAGGCGGGCGGCGGGCACGCAGGGGATGGCTTCCTCGCCGGCGACGAGATACTGGATGTCGATGTAACGGCGGTGCGTTTCAAAAAATTTATCGGGGGCTTCGGCGGGGCGGGTTTCGTAGCTCTGCACGAGTGCGTAAATGCGGTCGCCGTCGATGTCGTGGCGTCCGTCGGGCGTGGCGTGATCAAAACGACGCAGGTAGTCGAAGGACGCGTCAAATCCAGGATGGAGACCGGCATAGCGCCGGGCGTTGGCAAGGGTGTCGAATATCATGGCGAAGAAAATCACCCACTAGTCTGTCGAGTCCGCCCGCCACCGGAAAATCAGACTGTTGATACATTGGTTTCAAAAACGTAACACCGCGCCGGCGATGCGTTGAACGAACGCTTGATCGTAGCGTGCGGGTTTTTCGACGGGGAGGCGGTTGGATTGATCGCAGGTGAGGCAGACGCGGCAGTTGTCGACTTGAATGGCGCGGTCGCCTTCGCCCGTGCTGCCGGGAAGCAGTGGGCCGCTCGTCAGCGGGAAATGGCGCAGAGGGTATGGATGTGTGTGTGGGGGGGGGGGGGGGGGGAGCTGCCGGGTAGTGCGTGTGTAGAGCGTTTTCAGTTGAATTGTGTCCGTTGTCTTGCGGTAGGGAGGCCTCTCCGAGGCCTCCGTTGTGCGTGGTGAGAGGATGCGAAACTCATAGGTGGATGGAGCGTGATTTCGGAGGCCTCGGAGATGCCTCCCTACCAGGTATCAAATGGCTACAGTTTAAATGAAACTGCTCTAGATACGTCCGGCATGGGGTTCGCGTAGTGGTCGCGGCTTTAGAGTCCGGTGGTCATGGTTGCTCCGGCGTGGCGGGGATTTCGCGCCATTCGGGCCAGACGGCGTCGAGCTCGGCATGCAGTCGTGGAATATCGGATACGGAAACAGTGGGAAGGGGCAGGCGCATGGGGCCGAGATCAAGGCCAAGGGCGAGCGTGGCCGCCTTGAGCGCGGAGAGACCACCATAGCGCCCGAAAATTACGATGGCGTCGATAAGCGTGTCTTGTGCGCCGCGGGCGCGGTCGAGTTGGCCGTCGTCCCAGCTTTCGAGAATGCGGTGGAGAAGCGGGCAGAGGATGTTGTAGGAGCCGCCAATGAAGCCACGCGCACCCATGGCAAGCGCACCGAGTGACATTTCATCCTTGCCGTAGAGGACGGCGTAACGGCCTCCGTCGAAGCGGAGGGCGCGGCTGTAATCCATAAGATCGGCATCGGTGTATTTGATGCCACCGAGCGTCGGGATTTGTTTCTGCGCGGCGGCGAGAAAATCGACGGCCTTGATTTTCAAGCCG
This sequence comes from Geminisphaera colitermitum TAV2, assembly GCF_000171235.2. Lineage (GTDB taxonomy): Bacteria > Verrucomicrobiota > Verrucomicrobiia > Opitutales > Opitutaceae > Geminisphaera > Geminisphaera colitermitum. Next base: position 43,732 of record NZ_ABEA03000095.1, read on the forward strand.
GGCGAGGCGGAGTTGTGATAATAATAAAATGGCAGCGAGGGGGCGGCGGCGGCGATGGCGGCGAAGTGAGCGACGAGCGCGTTCATGTCGCGCGCGGCGTAGGGTGAGGGTGTGACGGACGACACGCCACTTGCGCCGATTGATTGCGCATGGCGTGCGAGGTCGATGGCGTCCATCGGACTGCCGGAACCGACATGGACGATCATGGGAACGTCAGCCGGGAGGATGTCGCGCCAAGCCTCGGCGATTTGTTTGCGTTCGGCGACGGTGAGGAGCTGGCCTTCCCCCGTGCCGCCGCAGAGATAAAATCCTTGGGCGCCGCGGCGGCGAAGAATGTCAGCCTGGCGGCTGATGAGCGCAGTGTTGAGCGTGCCATCAGCATGCAGCGGCGTGAGCGGAGCGACCATTCGGATGTCGAGTGAGTTCATTGGAAAAGGCATGTGCTGATGGTTGAGTCGGAGGGAATTTCGGCGATGCGGGCGCACATGAGGTGCGAGGCTTCGGGGCCACCAAAGCTGCGTGTATGATTGTGGAGAAAATTGTATCCGCTATAGAACAGCCACCAGGCTCCGTCGTGACGCACGAGGCTCCGGCCCGGCATGATGATGCAGCAGTCGGGCTCGCCTTCTTTTCCGCGCGGCAACCATGGGGGTAGTGCGGAAAGGACGACGCCAGTGGATGCCATCATCGGAAAAACAGAGCTCCACGTCGATGGTCTGCGCGGCGCAGCGGTAGTGGCCGAGCAAGCCCACCCTGCCGCGGTCCGTGTGCGTGACCGTGAGATAATAGAACTGGAGATCAGCCGGGTCGGAGGCGTCTGGCCGGACCTCGCCGACCGGGCCGTTCCATGTCAGGCCGTCGGCGCTGACAAAACGCCGGATGAAGCGTCGGTAGCCGACAGCGTTGTCATAGGCGACATAGCCGGGGTTGTTTTTGCCGCCGGGCATGGGTTCGACGACAGCGGAATAGGCCTCAAAGGTGCCGTCAGGGAGTTGGTAAATCGTGGTGGCGTCGTTGGTGATTTCGTGAGGAAGCGCGGTGGGTTCGCCGACGGGTCGAGTGGCATGGAGATTGCCGACAACGGTGAGGCCGTGAGGCACATCGTTGGGGGCAACAGCGCGATCGTGCGGATGGTAGAAGCAGGCGCGGTGCGGATTGACCACCGTGTAGCTACAACCGTCCATACTGTCGGCAACAAGGTAGCGAATGACGCCAGGGGATGTCGTCCAGAAATAGATGCGGTGTGTGCCATCCTTGAGTTTTAGATGGCAAGGATGACGGGGATTCCAGCCATCGGGGAGATTTTTGATGAAAAGAGGAGGCGGTGGAGCAGTGATTGGCAATTGGGAAGGAATGCAGGTATCTAAAAAATGGACACTTCGTGATCCATTTTCCGATGTATCGAACCAGATGCGCCAATGTGCAGTATTCCGGCCGCAGGCAGCATCAGTTAGTGGTTCGGCGTCGGCGCTGAAATTGATAATCCTCCCCGGCATGGTTTTTGGGGAAACAATGGGGCCAAGTTTTTCCCAAGCATGTGAGTTTAGTATGGTCATCGGGATGAATTAATTATGACAAATGTCGATAAAATCAGACGATGTATCGATGATGGGACTACTCATGTTGTTTGAGATATCGATCAAACCAGTCCCCGATGGCTTTTGCGGTTTGATCCAGCCAAGGCTGGCTCATCCAGAATGGATGTGGAGCATCCTTCAATGTAACCAACTCGGTTGGGACTCCTGCGTCGCGCAGCTTTTGCTGCATTTCGGGACGCCCAACTTTGTAGCTGTCTTTCTCTCCTTCAATGAACAGCGTGGGTGGACTCATTTTGGAGACATACCTAATCGGCGATGCCTCAGAATACAGTTTCTGATTCTCCCTAAAAGATCCTAAAAAAAGCACATGGCCTAGGCTGTTTTTTTCCCTGTTCAGGGCTACCAAATCCATGTGTGTCGCCATCACAACGCAGGCTTTGATAGTCGGGAGTGTTTCCACTTGTGAGGATGTCATGCCGAGGAGGGCGCTGAGGTGTCCGCCAGCGGAACCGCCAGCGCATCCAAAACGGAGCGAATCGATTTTGTAGTCTGCCGCGCGGGCTTTCATAAATCGAAGCGCCGTTTTGCAATCGTCGAATGCGGCCGGATATTTGGCATCGGTCGAAAGGCGATATGCAACCTGCGCGACAACATATCCTCGTTGAGCCAGACGCTCGGCCAATGGTTTGTCATATTGAACCTGCCTTTTCCTCCAATCGCCGCCGTGGATTAAAAGAACCGCAGGGTAAATGCCCTCCGCTTTGGGGACATAAATGTCCAGAAGCACGGAGAAGTCTTCCGAACGAGAGCACTCCACCCCTTTATGAAGCGTGACGGATTCGGGAAAATGTGATTTGGCCATTTTGAATTTGGGAGGAGCGAGTTGTTCAGCCAGGCTTGTGTATGGAAATAGGTAAATTAATATAAAACTTACTGCAGAATAGGAAGTTGTGAATTTTGAATTCATAATATATTTCCATATCACGAGTTGATTGAGCCGTCGTGCGAATGGATCATTTAGCGCTATTGCCCCCGAAAGTGTATGAGGTCCCATGCTCCGCCGGAGTTTTGTTTCGCAGCGTTATAAACAATGGTTTCCACATGAGCGTCGAAGAATGCATAATTACCAGCTGTCTTTCCTTTATGCAGCCGGGTGACGTTGCTGGCGTAATAGGCTTCAGCGCAACCGGTTTTCCCGATTACGCCTCCATCAAAGGCACGATTCACGAGCAAAATCATTCTGGTCGGATTGGGTGGATTGAAAAATTGCACTTTATTATTGTTGGTTGCCGGATAAGGGGTCGCTGCGCGGGCATTAATGGCGTAACTGCGTTTTGAGCCCTCATACAATCGCACTATATCATCATTGGGGCTCCAGAAAACAGCATCAGGCAGGGCGGTTCCATAGGATGACTTCAAGGTTTCGATCCAACCATCATAATTGCTTGCGTTGGGTTTGGGGAATTTGTTGCGATTTTCATCTCGATACATCAACATATAAAGAGCTATTTGGCGGATATTGCTCCGACACCGGGCGGTTTTTGCGCTCTCTCTCACCTTGATCGTCACCGGTATGATAATGGCGGCGAGGATTCCAATAATAACAATGACCGTGAGCAATTCGATTAGCGTGAATCCGGCGATGCGTCGAGGCATGTATCTGTGTATATTGGCATTCATGGTGTATGTTCGTGGGGGGGAGGCGATGCGGACGGGGATATGGCTACGGGAAGATGATTTCGATGCGGCTCTCGCCTGGCGGCAGCGATAATTGCAGGCGGATTTCTTCTCCGGATGAAGCGGTGGTGATTGTCGTGGCCGTTACGGGTTTGGCGTTGAGCCGGATGATTTCTGGCAGAGTGGTAACGGCGAACGTTAGGAGCGCGGGGACAGAACTGGAAAACTCCAAGTCGGCCTGTTTGGCGACCTTGTCGAACTCGGCCTTTTTCACCGCGGCTCGTCCCCAGGAAATGAGCGAGACGGGGAAGTCGCGTCCGGCGATCAGGGCATAAAGGGCGGCGTTTTCCTGAGCGACAGCAGCACGCGGTTCGAGTCCCCATTCGGACTGTTTGGCGAGTTCGTCTGTCAGTTCGGAGATGGGAGCGCCGAGCAGTCCGCGCATGTAGAGGTGGGCGGTGATGTTGGCGGGGTGATTATTGCGGTTTCCGGGATGGTTTTTGCGCCAGTCCACCATTTTTTTCCCAACAAAATCCTGTTCAAACCATTGCCAGAAATCGCGGCCGAGTCCGCGAAGGTGCAGGTCATAGAGTTCCGGATACTGACCGACCCAGGAGAGGGTCAGCGCGATTTCGCTGGCGGCGTGATCGGGACCACCATGGCGGGCATGGAAGGTGTCGAAGCCGGAGAATTCGCTGAAGCCCACGCCAACGGTGTCCCATTGGTCGCGAGGGCGCAGCGGTTGCGTCCATGCAGGGCCGATCCAGCGCATGGTGGTGGAGAGGCCAAGGCGGGCCGTCAAGAGGCGTCCGAGCGCGGCTTCGTCGGTGTATCCGAGTTCCTGTGACATGGCAGCGAAGGCCACCGCGCCTTCGTAGCCAATGCCGTCCATGTCGATGGCGGAGGAGCCGCTGTGCTCGCGCGCTCCGGTCTGCATGTTGTTCCAGTCGTGCTGGACGAGGTAATATTCAAATGCTCCGCGAAGGGCGGGCCATTTTTGAGCGACAAAATCCCAATCTCCGCTGCATCGGGCGTAGGCCCACATGCCGTAGAGGACGGCGCCGAGACCTGAGTTGAGGTCGCCGAGGGTGTTTGTGTGGGATTCGATCCAGGCAAAGGAGACAGGGTAGGCGGCCTGGCTGAATGGCTCTTTGCGAAGGAACCACGCTGTGGGTTGGAGGCTTTGCTCCAGCCGTTCGCGGTAGCCTTCGAGAAAGGTTTTTTGCTGCGTAGCATCAAGGAGGGGAAATGCGAGGCTGCCGGGTGCTTGCATCCACCAACCGGCAAGCGCGTCGATGCGTACGGAAGTTCGCGGTCTGGAACTGGCCGGGATTTCCGCCGCGACATGGTCGGCAAGTTTGTCGGGACCTGCGGGACGCAAATAAAACCGGGTGCCTTTTTCCGGGACGGGCAGCCGCCATGTGATGATGTTGCCGTCAACCGCGGTGTAGGGGCCGGTCTTGGTTGGCCAGTCAAAGGAGGGCAGAAGTTTTTGGGGGAGTGTCACGGGATAACCGTTGTCGGCGGCAAAGCGAACAAGCGGGGGAATGGGGGCGACGCGCCGGGCGGGTTCGTCCCAATCGTTGCGCCATTCGAGGTGCTGGATGGTTTCCCGGATTTCGATGGTTCCGGGCGCGTCGGATGGCGTGCGAAATTCTTGCGTGGCGGAAAGCGGATAGGCGCGGAGGATGGCGGCGATCTGGCGGGCGCGCTGTGCAAGCGTCACGTCGGTTCCGGTGTGATCGAGTTTTTCGGTTCCACGCAGGTAGTAGCCTGAGGGGAAGGCGACGCCGATTCGTCCGAGCGGGCCGTTTTCCGTGCGCAGTTCGATGGTGGTGTTCTGAATGCGGATCAAGGCCGTTTTTTTCTGCAAGGCGAGCATCAGGGGTATGCCGTCAAGATCGGGCCACACGACGATAATCCAGCCTTCGGAAAGGTCGTCGCCGTTCAGGGGGGATCCAGTATCCAACCATCTGATACCTGTCCGGGTGGGGGCCAGAATGCGAGGGGGGGATGAAGGGGATGAGGTGGAGACGTTTTTTTGTCTGGTTTTGCCGATGGCGGTGGATTCGATGACGAGGCTGCGATCTTGCGAATCGAGCAGGAAACCGGGGGCCAGAATGCTGGCGGTGACGGCCTGCGGGAAACGTGTTTCTTTGAGAAGTTCGGGAGCCTTGGCCGCGAGTTCGTTGCGCATTTCCGCGGAAAAATCGTAGCGGGCTTCGTGCCGGACGGAGACCCAGTCGGCAGAGGTGCGGGTCCAGCTTTGGACTTTGGCGTCGCCGAAATGGAAACGCCAGTCGCCGGTCTGTTTGTTGCCTTGGCCGTCAATCGCAGTGGCGGCGAAACGATCAGGCGCGAGGCTGCCGACAAGGAGGCCGTTGTTTTGCAACCAGCCGAAGCGGCCAAATCCATCGGAGGGGATGCCGGGTCTCCAGCCTTCAGCGTCAGCCGAGAAGTCGCGTTTGGCGATTTGTTCCCACGAGGGGGGGGGGGAGGGAGGCGTCAACGCTGCGCGGGTGGTGTCGTTCGGCGTGTTTTTGAGAAATGACCATGAGAGGAGGGCGGTGCTGGCATCGTTTTTTTCAGGGTCGGCGTTGCCGATCAGGAGCGCGTGGAAGTGTTGCGGGGAGATGGGGGCGATGACGGGTAATTCGTCCGGTGAAAATTCGTTCCAGCGCACACGGATGCGGTTTTCGCCAGGGGCGAGCGCGGGTAGTGGTGCGCGCATGGAGGTTATGCGGCGGAATTGATAAATGGATGCAGTCAGGGCAGTGCCGGAACGTGGCGCAGGGGAGTTTTGTTGGATGACGAGTTCAACGCCGGTGCTGTCAGTGGGGACGCCGCCGACGGATTTGAGGTCGATGTGGATGGGGGCGAGTTGGTAGGCGCAGAGTTTCAGGGTGCCGTGGGTGTTGCCCGTGCTTTCAACGCTTTTAACGGTTACTCGCAACTGGCGGATCGGGCGGGCTTCGCCGAAGTCAATGACGTCGCTGGTTACGATGGGGGCGGGGCGTCTTTTACTTGGTTTGCGGTTGTCGGGTTTGTGGCGGGGGGCGTTGAGCGAGAATTCACCGAGCGAAACGCCGTCGGCGGTGAGGCTGATTTTGGCAGGCACCGCCCAGTTCGTCCAGCCTACGCGTGGAATCGCCACGCCGCGCAGGGTGGTGTTGGCTGGGAAATCAAGGACGAGACTGGTGCCAGCAAGTTGTGAGAACATTGGCGTCTGATCCAGCCGGGCATTGTTGGCGGCTTCGGCAGAGAAACCGGGTTTTTCAGGGGATGTTGATTGAAAAGAAATGGCGGAGGCCGGAAGTGGTTTCAGATAAATGTCCCGTGCCGAGGCAAGCGGCGCAGCCATCGCCATCGTGGGGATGAAATGCGCCAGCAGCAGAGATAGAAGGCCAATGCCTTTCGTGATGCGCAGTGGCTTCGTGAGCGTTTTTAAATGGATGTTTTTTTGTGACATGAAGTTATGGAGGGGGGGCGGGGGGGCGCGACCACGCTCCCGCCTTAATGACTAGGACGGAAACGGGGGCGGATGTGTTGTGATGGCTTAACGGAATCCGAAGCGCCGGAGGCAAACAAAGGCTGTGGCGGCGCAACCAATGAGGAGCGCCATTGTCCGTGGTTCAGGAACCAGCGGTGTGACGTCATTCAATGAGGTGCCGAACCGAATTTCATCTATGGTAAAGGTGCGGCTTGAAGAGTTTGCGTTCATACTTAGTTGCAAGGCACCGGTCAGGCTGTAAGTCCCGCTGGTGACCGCATCATCCGACACCGTGCAGATGACGTTTGTAGTGCCGGAGCCGATAGTCGCGGTTTCCAGCCCGGCAAAACTGGTTGCTTTGAAATAATCGAATTGAGTTTCGGAAAGCACCCACTGGGTGGCCATGCCTGTCGTGTCGGCATCGAGTTGCACGCCAACGTTGGTGAAACGGGCAAGGACGATATAGGTGGCGCCAGCGGGCAGTGATATGGAGGAATTGGTGGCATTGGCGGCGGGGCCGTCGTAGCCAACTGCGAGCGTGTTGTTGGAGGAGCCGCTATTGTCAGCAGCCGAGGCAAAACGTCTCGTCGTCACATCTGTCGGGGAAGCGGCGATGTCCACGATGGCGTAGGGGGTCTTGTCGGTGCTAGGCGAAGTGCTGAACTGTATCAAATAGCTGCCGTAAAGAGTGCCGGAATAGGTTGCGAGTGAGTCGGAGAGGTAGGCCCCCGAATGAGTCCCGGAAGAGGACTTTTGAAATGCGCTCCCGCCGCTGACGGCGAGGTTGCTGAAGGTGAGTCCGGTGGACTGTATGTTGATGCCGGTTGTGGCGTTTGAGTTACTGGATCCCCATGCCGATTCGGCGCGTAGACCGATGGAATGGGTGCTGACGGTCTGGCCGCGCAAGGTGCCGTCAACATAGCCGTTAAATCCTTCATAAATGAGCAGTTCAGCCCTGGCGGTGCCGGTCAGCAGTCCGAATACCAGCATGGCGCTTCCCAGCATTGCGTTCGAACAGGCGGCACGACGGGAGGCAACGTGAGGGGGGATGATGTGATTTGGAGCGGAGACGGAGTCGCAAGCGACCGACGCGATGGAGTGGAGATTATGGTGCGATTTCATGGTGACGATTTTGGTGGTTTGGATGACGGGATGTGATGGAGAGTCAGAGGAAAAAATCAGGCGCGAAGCCGGATCGGATTTTTGGTGAAACAGGCCTCAATGAGGTCTGTGAGTTTTGCTTCGGCGAGGCCGATGCAGGTGTCGGCGGCTCCGTAGTAGATTTTTACGGTGTCGTCGGGTTCAACGATGGCGTTGCAGGTGAAGGTTACGTTGCCGACGCGTCCGGTTAATTCGTAGTCGTGCTCGGGCCAGAGGATGGCGTCTTCGCCGCGGGCAATCACGCGGGCGGGATTTTGCAGGTCGAGGAGGCAGACGCCGAGGCGATAGATGAGGCCGGCTCCGGTGTTGGTGACGCCGTGGTAGATTTCGAGCCAGCCTTTGTCGGTGCGAATGGGGACGCAGCCGGCTCCGACCTTGAGGTTGTCCCAGAGGCCGGGACGGGCGCTCATGACAGGTTCGGCGCGGCCCCAGTAAATGAGGTCAGGCGAGTAACTGATCCAGATGCCGCAGGTGTCGTTGGGGTCGCCGAAGGGACGATCGAGGCGGGCGTAGAGGCCGTTGATTTTTTCGGGGAAGAGCGCGCCGTTGCGATTGCCTTGTTCGCTGACGATACCAACGCGCTCGAATGTCTTGAAATCCCGGGTACGAACAATACCAAGACGGCAGCCGCTGGTTTCGCTGCTGCTCGCATACATCAAAATGTAACTGCCGGGGTTGCCGGGCTCGGGCGTGATGCGCGGATCGTAAACGCAGTCTTCGGCATGAGTGGAGTCGGGGGCGGGCCAGTCGAGGGGTTGGGGATCGACGGTCCACTTGATGCCGTCGCGGCTGCGCGCGAGCCAGAAAACCACCGGTTGGGCGAGCGTGGCGGCGTCAACGATCATGAGATACTCGTCACCAACCTTGATCGCGCCGGGGTTGAAGGCATACATGACGCGTCCGCCAGGGAAGTCCGCGGGGGTAAGGAGGGGGTTGAGGGGGTATTTACGGAAGATGCGACGGGATGGGGGGGGGGCGGGTGAAGCGTGGCCGTTGTGGGAGACATTGGCGGAAGCGGGTGCGGGAAGTGGTGCGGTGGCGATCATCGGAAAATCGGGGAAAAGGTGGCGGCGATAGGGGGTGGGGATGGCGAAAAACGAGAGGCTGTGTGGAACTTGATAGAAACAGTTTCATTCTGTCAACAAAATCTTTGGCGGCTGGATGAGAAAATTACATCGAAGTATCGCAGAGAATGCCGATGCCCCATTCGGTGAACGGAATATCGATTGTTGTGGGGCTGGTTTTGCTTCCGACGTTGAGCGTTAGGGTGCGACCCGATATCAGTTCTTGAATACGTTCGCCTTTGAAGACCCCGTCGCTGACCGCGAGGCGGGCGGATGTCACGTCAGGAGGTGCAAACACACACACGATTCTGCGTGTCCCGGAAGTGCCTGTCTTGATCAACCAGCGTTCCCGCGCAGTCTGGTCGGGCAGGGATGCGGAGGAGGGATCGAGCGGCCAGAGAGGTGGTGTGGAGGCGCCGACGCAGTGCGTGATGAATTGCTCAAGTCTGGAGGTCCGTTCCACGGGATAAGTGTCCCCAAGGAATGTTCCGACATGGATGATGCGCCCCGGCGTAGTGTTGTTGTTGCCGATGGATGCTTCACCAACGAGGACACCGTCCGGGTGTGTCGCCCAGACTCGACCTGTAGCCGGGAATCCGGCCCAGGGTGTGAGCCATTGGCAGGCATAGAGGCGAAGGGGGGAATGCAGAGCGAGTTCGATCATGCCATGCGGCGGCAGTTCGCGGCGTCCGATCTCGCCGCCCGGGAGTAATCCGAGGCGTGCAAAAAAGCGTTCTTCGGGAGCGCGATAAATTCCTTCCGGCGTAAACGCTCCGCATTCTGATTCGCATACGAGTGTGCCGCCGCGGCGCACGAAGGTGGCGAGGGCGTTTTCGAGTTTTTCCCCGGTGACGAGTAGGCGTGGCAGGAAGAGCACTCGCAGGGTGGATTGCGGCGCGGTGAGAGCGTCGAGGTGATCTTCTTCAATGACGGCGTAGGGGATCGAAAGATTAACGAGTGCCTGGCAGTAGCCTTCGAGTGCATTGCGCGGTTTTCTGGCATTGGATTCCAGCGTCCAGTGCAGGTAGTAGCTGGATGGGCTGAACAGAACGCCCACCTCCGGGGTGTCGCAGATGTAGGAGGAGAGAAGTTTGTGGTGGCGGGCGATGATGGCACCTGTGTGTTGCATCGCGGTTATGCGGGCGCTGGCGTGGCCGTCGCGACCGTTGATCCCGAAGCCGGCGGATTCGCGTCCGAACACTTCGTCACGCCAGCACCAGAAAAGGATTTTGTCGGCTCCGCTCGCGAAACCGCGCCAGAGCCAGCGTTGTTGGGCGCTGGCGTCCACGGCGACGCTAAGGTTGAAGTCAAGCGAGCCGCGCCCGCCTTGGACTTCGCTGAGCCAGAATTGTTTTTTCCTGTTTGATTGGGCATCCGTTTTTGTGGGGTCGGGGGCGATCACGGAAGATGCGGCGGAGGCAGCCGAGCGGGCAAATTCCACTCGTGCGGTGAAGGTGGTGTCGTCCATGACGGCGAGCCGCGGGAAACTGGAGCAGCCAATGCCATCGAGGTCGTCGGCGAAAATCCAGTCGTTGCCGCGATCTAGTGCGAAGGTTTCGGGCCCGCCGGATGAGAGGGGCGTGGGGTCGCCTGCATGCACGGTCACGAGGTGCTGTGGATCGAGGGCCTTGATGAGCTCGAAACGGCGGCGTCCGTGACGGTTGGCCTTCCAAGTTACGAAGCGCTGCCATGCGATTGCCTCGGTAAACGGGCTTTCGGTGTAGGGGTGCCAGTGGTTTTTCGGCGGCATGACCTCGCGCCATGAACTGTATCGGCGCTGCCAGGCGTGGTTGAGTCCCGCGAGCCCGTTGTATCGGGAATCCAACCACGCGCGAAATTCGTGCAGGCAGTGCGGACAAAAGCAAACAAAGGCATTGGACTGTTCATGCCAGCGCAGTTCGTTCCATGCGTCCCAGCCTGCAAGATTGGAGGCTCCACGGTAGCGTGTCACAACTTGGCTCAGGAATCCGGCCATGCGATCCCACACGGCGGGGTTTTCCGTGCAGCCGCCGGGTGTTAGTCCGAAGTTGGATTCGGCGCGCAGGGATGACACAACGCGTTGGCCGCGGTCGTCGATCATCTCGCTGCCGGGCACGATCTCGTGAATCCAGTGGGGCTGGAGTTCGGCGATGGTGCTGAGGATTAGCTTGAGGCCGTTGTGGTCCGCCATTTCGACGAGTTGGTCGTAGTCGCGAAATTCGAAAATCCCCGGCGTGCTTTCCGTCCATGCCCATGTGACCCAAAGCTGGAGTGTGTCGAATCCCGTGTCGCGGATGCGTTTCAGGTCGTCGGCCCAGTGTTTCTGAACAGGGAAGGGGGGGCGATAATACTGGACGCCGATGTTCATGGTTTTGTCAGGAGGTGGTGCATGAGTAGGGATTAAACAACGAGAAACTGTTTCATTACGTCAATACATTGTGCGGGTATTCGGATCGCAAGGTGTGAATGTAATCGGGGAGGAGTGCTGGTGAGTTGGCGAGTGAAGGTGCCGCGCCGTCTGGCGTTACGGGGCCGTGGCAGTGGAGCGGCGGACGATGAGGGACAGGGGGAGGGTAACGGTCTGGCAGGCGGCGGCGGGGGTGGCGGTGGCGTGGGGGCGACGCGGAGTGGAGTCTTCGCTGTTGAGCATGGAGAATAGCATTTTTACCGCCTCAATCCCCATCGTGTGTGCGGGGATGCGCATCGTTGTCATGGGGATGTCGAGGAAGGCGGTCTTTTCTGTGTCCTCGAAGGCGATGATCGAGATGTCTTCGGGGATGCGCAGACCCATTTCGCGAGCTTCGAGTTGGAAGCCGATCGCCAGGTCCTCATTGGTTACAATCACGGCGGTGGGGCGTTCGGGGAGCGAGAGCAGGCGGCGGGCGGCGGCACGGCCTTCCTCGATGGTTGTAATGTCTGTCTCGATACATTGGCCGGGGGTTGTGGCACCGGTGTGCGGACCTTTTTCGTTAAGGGCTTCGAGGTAGCCGGCGTAGCGTTGCTGGTGGCCGTGATCGGCATGCTTAAAGGATACCATCGCGATGTGGCGGTGGCGGAGTGAAAGAAGATAGCGGGTGGCGTTGAGGCCGGCGTTACGGTCATCAAGGAGGATTTGCGAGACGCCGTCATCCTGCGTTTTGTTGCCGACGATGGCATGGGGAATTTGCGACAGGCTGAGCTTTTCGGCGAGCGAGTAGCCTTGAAACATGGTGACGATGATGATGCCGGCAACGCTTTCGTTCATGACCATTTGTTTCAGTTCGCGGTTGTTGCGGATTTGCGGGACGAAGGGGCGGAGTTGCAGGCCGAAGCCGGAGGCGAAGGCGGTGTCGGTAATGCCGCTGAGGATACGTGAGGTGTAGCCGCTGTCGAGGGCGCCGCGGTGTTCGGGGACTAGGACGAGGAGACGGTTGCGGTCGATGGCTTTCCAGCGGGGTTGGAATCTATTGGTTTCCATGGTCTTTCGTATGAGGGCCACGGTTTCATCCTTCACACCAGCGCGTCCGTTGATGACGCGGGAGACGGTGGCAGGGGAGACTTTGGCGGTGCGGGCGATGTCGTAGATCGTGGCCATGATGTTTCTGAAACAATTTCAAAGAAGTTTCAGTGCAAGCATGTTTCTCGGCGCATTGTGCTTTGTTGGGGGAGGGGGGGGGGGACGCGATTACCCCTGAGTGCCGAGTGAAGGGTGAGGTGCGAGGCACCTCGTTGGCAACGGTTGGAAGCCGTCGCTCCTTGCTCAGAACCGGAAGGAGACGCGGTCGCCGCCACCGACTAGGCGGCGCACGGCGGAGGGCAGTACGTCGTCGGAATCCACGCGACGGAAAGAGTTGCGCTGCTGGTTTTCCGTGGAACCGGATTCGTCTGTCATGGCATACGATTCGGCTTCCTGTAAGAAGGAGATCAGCCGGGCGAGCCGGGGGTTGCTGCGTATGGCGGAAAGGGCGTTGTCGGGGGCGGATGCCGTTGCGGGGGTGGTGTCTTCGTCGAGCAGCGACGTCAAGAGGGTGAGGGGTGGTTGTTGCGCGTGGTGGCCGGCGAGGGGGAGCAGGGCGACGGGCAGATCTGATTCGTGCTGCATGTGAACGCCCAGCCAGTCGGAGTCGGATGCGGAGGAGTGGCCGCCAGACGAGATGACCAGACCGGCAACGCCAGAGGCGGCGAGGGGGGGCAATGATACGATCGTGCTCGTGCCAGTCAGCGAGGCCACGGCCGCAGTGACTGCCGGAGCATGTGTGGAAGGCGTGGATACGGCCGCGGTGGATGAGTGAGCGGGGTTGGCGTCCTCACTGACTGCCGGGGTTTGCGCCGCGAGGGTGGCGGTGGTGACAACGGCAAGCAGGTTTTGTTGATTGCCGTCTTCGGACGATGCGCCGCCGTTACCGGTGGGCATGGTCGCCGTCGGGTTGGCAAGGGTGGCAACGGTTGCGGTGGACGAGAGGGTGGTGGCGGGGGCGACGCCATCGGGCGCAGTTATCGGGGTGGATTGTGCCGCGATGGTGCTCGTGGTGGCTGCGGGGTCAGAGGAGGGCGAGGTGTTAAACGCCATGCGCTGGACGTTGACGACGCCAACAACAGAGAGGGCGAGCGCAGCCAAGGCTCCGATGGGCAGCGCGGCGGGCGAGGCTTTGCGCCAGACGAGGGAAATCCCCAGCCACCAAGGGCGGGGTTCGATGCAGGCGGCGAGTTGTTTGGTATGCAGTTCCTTTTCAAAGCGCGTCCAAAATTCTTCGGACGGGCGTTCGGCACGTTTGAGTCGCAATAGATCCTCAACAGACACGGTGGGTTTCGGTTGGTCGGGTTTCATGCGCTAAGATAGGGCTGGAGCTCGGCTTGCAGTTGTTGCTTGGCGTAGTGGAGGCGGGAGCGGACGGTGCCCACGGAGCACCCGGTGATTTCGGCTATTTCCTCGTGGCTGAGGCCATCAATCTCAAAAAGTGTAATCACAGTGCGATGATTGATAGACAGTTTTTGCAGCGCCTCGTTCAATTTTTCCTGAAGTTCGGCAAGATAGAGGTTCCGGTCGGCGCCTTTTTTGTCGGTGAGTTGGTTGACGAGTTCGGCGACGGGCGGGTCTTCCTGGAGTTTTTCGAAGCTGAAAAAGGAGCGGAGTTTGTTTTTGCGCAGGTGGGTGAGGGTGGAGTTGACGGCGATGCGGTAGAGCCAGGTGAAGAAGGAGGACTGGCCTTGGAAGCGGTTGATGGATTGGAAGGCTTTGAGGAAGGCGTCCTGAGTGAGGTCGGCGGCGTCTTCGCGGTTGGAGGTAAGGTTGTAAATGACTCCGAGCACGCGTTCGCGGTAGCGGCGGACGAGGGTGTCAAAGGCCTGGACATTACCGGCTTGCACGGCCTGCACCACGATCCAGTCGGCGTTCGCCTCTTGCTGGCGATCGTTCGAGGCCACGAGTGGCTTGTCGAAAGTCTTGATGGTGGCGTCTGACATTTGGGCGGTCTGCGTGGAGGGTAAAAGGTAGCGGATTGTGGCGTTCGCGCAAATGCAAAGAAGCGTGTGTGCG